>DAYVGO010000043.1:0-38644 GCA_045399315.1 Arsenophonus sp. | reverse complement strand
ATTCATTAGGCTGCTCTAGCACCATTCCTTACTGCTCGTTCCCGAAATTCAGAGGAATAACGATTAGACGACATTTGGGTCTCCTTTTGACTGACTATTTAGTCTCCAAGATTCCCGGGGTGGTTCTGTGTGTATGAAAAATATCGTAAATTCATTTTATTTTTAAAATAGAATATTAAATATAAATTAATATAGCATATTTTTATTATTTTTTATCGCAATTAAAAAATATAACTTAGTATTATGTTAGTTATAAAATTATTTATTTTTACTTATAATTAAAAATTGTAGGTAATTTACTAGTTAGATAATATTTTCTATTGTTAAATAGAAAATATATATTATTTAAAATTATCTTATATTTACAATGATAAATTACTGTAATGGAGTTTATTATTTTTTGGGTAAAATCAGTAACAATATTATCACAAAATATTAAAGAGTAGTGGAATAATCTTATTTCATCATATGGACTATATGAGTATAGCCTAACTTTTTATATTGTTTTATGTGATCTATATTATATTTATTGAAAATTTTCACTTTAGTTGTTTGTAAAAAGTGTTAAAAATTATAACCATAACTTATTCTTTAATAAAGACTAATAATAAATTACAAAAAAATTCTTTTTATATTCTGTTATTTTTAATTTAAATTTATTTTTATTAATATTGAAAATAATTATTGCTGAATATTAAATAGGATATTAGAATTATAAAGTTCTAGATGGGCTTATTGGCTTATAGATAATAGTAAAATAGTATTATTAAATTTTTAAATTAACAAATAGTAGTAATCACTATTAATTAAATTATTTTTTTAATTTAAAAGGCTATTAATCATGAAAGCTTATACGTTTAATAATGCGGTAAAAGATCTTTTTTGTCGAGGAAAACAGATTGGAGAATATTGGGCGCCACAAATAAAACAGACAGTGATGCTTTATTTAGATTTTTTTCTCGTATTGGTATAATTGGCGTTCAGGCGAGAACAATTGGAGAAAATAGTTTGTCTGTTCTGGAGTATTGGTATCCGGATTTGGCTAGTGAAATTGAAGCAATAGCTCTGGGAACTGATCTGCCGGTTTGGTACCTAGCAAGTTTAAATACACGAACTAAAATTTTATCGACAAAGTCAACATCCTATTTGAGTGAGTGTTCTACCGCAATTTATGCAGCTGCTGATATTAATATGCCACAAACCGTACAAACTTGGGATTGGCACGATGTTTTAGCGCCTAATGGATTGATGATTCAATTACAGGATAAAAAAGGGATGCAATTTAAGCTTCTTACTGAATTTGGCATGTTAGGTAAAATTGGTGTTAACAGTACCGGCTTAGATTTACATTTTAATATCTTACATCATACAAGTGATAATGATTCTGGTGGTGTATCTGTACATGCTGTTGCTCACCGGATATTAGAAGAAGCAACAACCATAGAAGAGGCTATCGCTTTAGCATTTTCTGCACAAGTAAGTGTATCTTCAGTATTAAGTGTATTTTGCCATCACGCTGCACGATGCTGAGCAGTAAGTATTTAAGTCCATTTCGACCAGCGATTGTTTACCCACAACAAAATAGTTGGTTACTTAATACTAATTATTTTCTAGCGTCTGAATTGGTTGCTAGGCGGGGGAAGGTACTACTGATGGTACTACTTATAAACGTTATGAACATCTAAAAAGCGTATCTAGTAATATGAAAAATAAAAGCATTATGGCACACGCCGATGCAATGTGTGGCCCTGAAGGTGAGCAATCACCAATTTGTTTTTTGCTTGATAGTTCACAACCGGATACTGAGCGTTGGCAAACTTTATTAACAATTAGTATTAATACTAAAAATGGCATATTAAAATATGCACTAGGCAATCCTTATCAATTATCTCAAACAGGTTATCATTCTTTCTAACAAGAAAAATTATTTAATCTAATAAAAAATAATACGCTATTTTAATAAAGTATTTTATGGCCATAATCCTATTATTGAGTTGTTATTTTAATCAAATTTTTTATTTACCATTGATAAAATCAGCATTATATTATTTGTTTAAACAATGCTATTGGGAGAAGGTGTGCGCAAAATTATCCATATTAATATGGATTGTTTATGCAGCTATTGAGATGCGTGACAATCCTTCTCTACGCAATATACCGCTAGGATTGTTGGGAGAGCTGATGGTCCGGAGTAATTAGTACAGCCAATTATTTGGCTCGTCGTTATGGTGTCCATAGTGCAACTACAGCGCTGGCACTCAAACGTTGCCCACAGTTGAAAATTATCCCAGGTCGTATGTCCTTATATAAAGAAATATTATGTCAGATACGGTAAATTTTGCACGATCTTACTCAGTTAGTTGAACTGGTTTCTTTAGATGAAGCTTATCTTGATGTGACAAATAGTCCCCATTATCACGGGTCTGCCACTTTGATAGCCAATGTGATCAGATAGAGGATTTACAATGAATTATCGCTTACCGCATCAGCTGGTATCGCCCCGGTTAAATTTCTCGCTAAAATTGCCTCAATATGAATAAACCCAATAGGCAATATGTTATTACGTCTGAGCAAGTAGCTAATTTTATTCAGCGACTACCATTAAAAAAAATTCCAGGAGTTGGTAGAGTTACTGTGCGACGGTTACAGAAAATGGGATTGGAGACCTGTGGCGATATATAAGAATTTGATTTGATTATATTAGTGAAAGAATTGGGTAAGTTTGGCCAAATTTTATGAGCGTGTAGTCATGGGGTAGATGAGCGCCAGATCAATAATGAACGTTTACGCAAATCAGTTAACGTAGAGCGTTCCGTCGCTAATTATATAAATCGCTGGGATGATTGTATGACAATTATTGAACAACTATATCCTGAGCTTGAGAGTCGATTGGCAAAAATTAAACCAGAACTTTATATTGCGAGTCAAGGTGTTAAGATGGAATTTGCAGATTTTCAATTAACTAATCAAGAACCATAGTTATCCAATCTTAAGTAAAGTTGATCTTATTAAAATAGCGCAACAAATTTGGCAGCAAAGACGAACCGATCGTGGTGTTAGATTGGTCGGGCTACATATCACTTTACAAAATCAACAGTTAGAAAAGCAGTTAATATTGAACTGGTGAAAAGCAGGCTAGTGACACCTAGCCTGCTAGTGTTGCTAACTTTTTTTAGGTATTGATTTGAGCACTGATGTTAGCAGCTGCCAATATTTACTGACACTTTTAATATTAACTCGTTCATCAGGTGAGTGGGCGCCATGGATAGTTGGTCCTATGGAAACCATATCCATTTGCGGATAAGGTTTTTTAAACAATCCACATTCTAAACCGGCATGGATCACCATTATCTGCGGTGTTTTGCCAAATAATTGTTGATAGGTGTTGCTAACCAGCTCCATGATTGGTGATTTCGGATCGGGTTTCCATCCAGGATAACTGCCTTTGTGTTCAAATTTAGCGCCTGCAAGTATTGATAATGATGTCAACATGTTAACTACATAATCTTTGCCCGTTTCAATTAATGAACGAATTAAAAAAATAATTTCTGCATTTTCTTCATCCATATTAACAACGCCGGTATTAAGTGAAGTTTCAACAACATCTTTTATATCGTCACTCATACGAATAACACCATTAGGGGCAGCATTAAGAAAATGTAATAATCGAGATTGACAATCAACTGTTAGTGCTAATAGTTCCGTTGTGGTTTCATTAAGGGTAATGACTAAATTTTTTTCAATCGCCGCAAATTCAGATTTTAGTACTGACAGATAATGATTTTTACTAGTTACTAAATTAGTTGCTACTGAGATAGGTACTGCAATAATCGCATGACTCTCACGTGGGATCGCATTACGTAGAGTACCCCCTTCAATGTGAATGAGTTTTAATTGTAGTTCCCTGACATGGGCTGCTAGAAAACGTGCTAATAGTTTATTGGCATTGGCTAATCCTAAATGAATATCACCGCCAGAATGACCACCAGTTAAACCTTTAAGTGTTATTTTAAAAACTTTATGATTGGTTGGAATTGCTTCTCTAGTCAAAGCAAAAGTGGTGGTAAAATCAACACCACCTGCGCAACCCATGTAAATCTGGCCTTCTTCTTCGGAATCGGTATTGATCAGAATATCAGCCTGTAACCAATTTGGCTGTAAGCCAAAAGCACCAACCATACCGGTTTCTTCCGTCATGGTAAGTAAAACTTCTATTGGTCCATGTTTAACATTTTCATCAGCAAGTATGGTTAAGGCAGAAGCCATACCGATGCCATTATCTGCACCTAATGTGGTACCTTGAGCTTTTACCCATTCATTATCTATATATGGACGGATAGGATCTTGAGTAAAATCATGCTGAGTATCACTGTTTTTTTGTGGTACCATATCCAAATGGGCTTGAAGGACAACAGAGCGGAGATTTTCCATGCCGGGTGTTGCAGGCTTACGAATAAGAATATTACCAACTTTATCACGTTCAACACTAAGCTTTTTTTTCTCTGCCCATTTGACGATATAGCAAGCAAGAGCCTCTTCATGATCAGAGGGATGAGGAATTGCACAAATTTGTGCAAAAATATCCCAAAGCGGTTGTGGTGAAAGTTCAGACACGTTTTATCTCCTGTTACTACTATATTATTAAGACTGCTAATCAATTTTGTAATCAAATATCATATATGCTATCGGTTTAGAATATCACCTTCTGGCATCTATTACTTTAGTTAATTGTGACAATATTAATTAATCTCTGGTTTTTACGGTTAGAAGTCACTATAATCTCACACAATATTTTTTCCACTAATATGCTTTTCTAAAAATAGTCCCTAGTCGTTGGGATCAAAATTTTATAAGCGAAAAATACATCGTAACATGGGATGTGTTGCAAATGCATGCCCGTACTTTGGCACAACACTTATTACCTGCCAGCCAATGGAGAAGCATTATTGCTGTTAGTCAAGGTGTGCTTGTCCCAAGTGCTATTCTTGCTCGTGAATTAGGTCTACACTATATCGATACCGTCTGTATTTCAAATTACGACCATAATAGATAGAGAGACCTTAATATTATTAAGCGAGCGGCAGGTGATTGAAGGTTATATTGTGGTCGACGATTTAGTCGATACCGGAGGAATAGCTCAAGTTATCAGAGATATGTATCCCAAAGGCTATTTTGTCACTATTTTTGCTAAACCCACAGGGCGTCCATTGGTTGATGATTATGTTATTGATATAGAGCAAAATACCTGGATAGAACAGCCATGAGATATGACAAAAGAGGTTTTTGTTAAGCCACTTTATGAGCAGCAATAATTATTTTATTTATTTCGCTTTAATTACAGAAATAAAGTATATGATATATAGGGGATGCTAATTGCATCCCTTTTTCAATGCTGAAGTTTTTAACCGAATAAAAGTAAATATAAGTGAAAAAAATCTGTTAGAAAAGTTGTTTAAGCCTAAATCAAAACTGCAACAAACTGAGACCTCTGTACTGGTTACCTATAGTGTGCCTAAAACCCATTTATTGAAAAATAGCTCAACATTCGAAGGGACGAGTTATGTTAGTTGTTATCGTATGATTAACAGGTTAATATGGATTTGACGCGGCACTGTTGGGTTGGAGATTGAATAGGTATTGAGTTGAATGGTGGCAAATAATCGTGTTTGTAGTTGTGAAAGTTTACTTGATACCGTAATTGGTTATCAGCTTATCAGTCAGGAAATTGGGCTTATGAATGGTCACAATAGGCAATGGCCTAGCAGAAAAAAGCTATTGAATTACCAACAAAAATAGCTGCTAATGAAGCTTGGTTATGGGCAGCTAATTTATATAGTATTGCCGCTTATCCTCATCTTAAAGGTGATAATCTTGCTGAACAAGCGGTGTTATTGGCGAACAAGGCTTATGAAGCTGTAGCGCAATTGACCGATTTTCGCTTGAAAAAAATTGCTTTTAAGATAGAAGGTGGCAAAAAAAAAGAGATGATTGGTTTTTTACATTTACCTGATACCAACCAAGGTCCCTATCCCACTATTTTGGTTTGTGGTAGATTAGATAGTTTACAGCTAGACTACTATCGTCTTTTCAGCGAGTATTTAGCACCTTATGGTTTTGCTATGTTAACGTTGGATATGCCATCAATTGGTTATTCTATTAAATATAAACTTTCCCAAGACACCGTGCACTGCATCAACCGGTGCTTAATTAACTGGCTAATATTCCATGGCTCGATCATACTCGAATAGGTTTGATTGGCTTACATTTTGACGCGAATATCGCTCTGCGACTAGCTTATTTAGAACCCAAGCGCTTGAAAGAGATAGCGGTTTTAGGGCCGATTGTTCATACCTTACTCAATGAACAAAAATATCAAGATCGTATACCGGTAATGAATATCGATATCTTTGCCACCCGATTAGGCTTCTATCAGGTAAATGAAGCAGTTTTACGTTCAGAACTTAGCTGTTACTCGCTAAAAAATCAGGGATTATTAGGACGTCGTTGTTCTGTACCGTTTATGGTTGTTAACTGACAAAATGATGTTTTTAGTCCTAAGGAAGACGCATTATTTATCGTGGATTCGTCATTTGAAGGTAAGTTATTGACGTTACCAGTTAAGCCACTATATCAAGATTTTCATCAGTCACTTTCAGCAGTAGTGAGTTGGTTGAAAACCAAAATTGAATAATTATTGTGATTACTTGATTATTTTTCCTTATTTGCTAAAAAGGTAGCTTAACAACAAGGAGATCCTTATTATGGCTTTAACTTCAAATTATTCTAAAAGTAAATTATTGAAGCATTTTACCAGGTTAGGACCTTATCTCCGTGAATCTCAATGTCAGGGTGATGTCTTTTTTTTCGACTGTCTGGCGATCTGTGTTAATGCTAAAATTTCTCCTGAAAAGCGTGAGTTTTGGGGATGGTGGTTGGAATTAAGACGAGAACTTAACGGATTTGTATATCATTATAAATTAGGTATGTTTGATAAAGCAGGAATTTGGCAACATATTGAAATTAATAAATCAGCCATTATCAAGTCTCTTGAAAATACACTGCAAGAATTCCATAAACGTTTAAGCGATTCACTTGATACATTGGAATTAACATTAACACCTTGCCCGAAAATGGTTGCAATTAATTTATAGATTGTATTATTTGCAGCTATTGCAAAATCAACTTCTCATTAAAATTGCGTTATGCCAACTGGCATAACGCTTCTCACTTGATAAAACTGATGGCTACTTTTTATTGTTATAGATAGTTAATGACAAAAGCATAATGAACAACAGCCAAACTTTGTAATAAAATCAGGAACAAGTGTATTAACGGGGGGATCTCGTGTTTGGATCGAGCACGTATGGTTGAACTAGTGCGACAATGCGCACAGCAGTATGAAAAAGGTCACCAGATTGTGATTGTGACTTCAGGTGCTATTACTATGGGTCGAGAGTATTTATGTTACCCAATATTACCACAGACCATTGCCTCGAAACAGTTACACGCCGCGGTTGGCCAAAGCCATCTGATCCAACTTTGGCAACGGTTGTTTTCAATTTATGGTATTCATAAATTGGTCAGATGTTATTAACCCGAGCTGATACTGAAGATCGCGAATATTTTTTGAACGCACGTGATACATTACAAGTGTTACTCGATAATCGTATTATTCCTGTTATCAATGAAAATGATGTTGTCGCGACAAGAGAAATTCAGGTTGCAGATAATGATAATTTATCGGCGTTGGCTGCTATTCTAGCTGATGTGGACAAATTAATATTATTAACGGATATGGAAGGGCTATATATGGCCGATCCGCGCCACAATCCAAATACATAACTAATCAGCGAAGTGCATGATATTAAAAATGAATTACGATGTATGGCAGGCGATAGCGTGACCGGTTTAGGCACCAGTGAAATGGCAACTAAGCTGCAAGCAGTAGGCATAGCTGGCCGAGCAGGAATTGAGGTGATCATTGCCGCAGGTAATAAGCCTAATGTGATCGCAGATGTGCTCGATGGTCAACTAGTAGGAACAAAATTTCATCGTTTAAAAACCCTGATGGAAAATCGTAAACGTTGGATTTTTGTGCGCCTTTGGTGGACGAAATTGTTGTCGATGAGGGAGCTGCCTTGGCCATCCAACTAAAAAGGTAGTTCATTATTACCAAAAGGAATAAAGAAAATTAGTGGTAATTTTTCTCATGGCGATGTTGTGTGTATTCTTAATTTATTAGGCAAAGATTTAGCGCATGGTGTGACACATTATAATAGCGATGCTTTACGTCTTATTGCAGGGCATTATTCCAAAGAAATTAATCAAATCTTGGGTTATGAGTATGGTGCTGTTGCCGTTCACCGTGACAATATGATAGTGAGTAAATGATGTTGGAAAAAATAGGTAAAGTGGCTAAAGAAGCTTCATGGTATTTAGTGGCTCTAACCACAAAACAGAAAAATAGTGCCTTGATGAGTATCGCTGATTGTTTGAGAAAATAGCGTGATGAGATTTTAGACGCCAATGCTCAAGATATAGCTGCTGCGTGCGAAAGCCAACAATTTAACTACAGCTATGCAAGACAGATTGTTGCTGACTACTAAGCGATTAGATGCCATTATTGAGGATGTAACAAAGGTATGTTAATTAGTTGATCCTGTTGGGCTTATACTTGATGGCGGTTTATTAGATAATGGCTTAAATATACAACGTCGATGTGTGCCACTTGGTGTGATTGGCGTTATTTATGAAGCACGTCCAAATATTACGATCGATGTTGCATCGTTATGTTTGAAAACTGATAATGTGGTGTACACGGTGGTGAAGAAACGTCTCAAACAAATCAGGCGATAGTTAAAGTTATTCAACATGCACTATAACAAAATAATCTTCCGCTAGCAGTAGTTCAGGCTATTAATGATCCGGATAGAAAATTAGTAGCTCAATTGCTAAAAATGGATCGTTATGTGGATATGTTGATCCCACGTGCTGTTGCTGGATTACATAAATTATGCCGTGAACAAGCAACCATCCCAGTGATCACAGGTGGTATTGGTGTCTGTCATATTTATGTCGATGAGCATATTGACTTTAGCAAAGCACTGTCGATCATTGTTAATGCTAAGGTTCAGCGTCCTAGCGCTTGTAATTCATTAGAAACTTTATTAGTGCACCAAAGTATTGCAGCAACATTTCTCTCGCTCTTGACGCAGAAAATAGCCGAGCAAAATGTGACATTGTATGTTAGTCAGCATGCGATGAGCTATTTAAAGTCAGCGCTGGCAAGGGTTGTTGAAGTGATGGAGGAAAATTACTACGATGAATGGTTATAGCTTGATGTTAACGTTGTAGTAGTTGAAGATATTGATGCCACTATCAAGCATATTAGGGATTATGGAATTGCCCATTCTGATGCTATTTTGACCTAATCAATTTAACAAGCTAATTATTTTGTGTAACATGTTGATTCTGCAGCTGTATATATCAATGCCAGTACACGATTTACTGATGGTGGGCAATTGGGATTAGGTGCAGAGGTTGCGGTAAGTATGCAAAAACTTCATGCTAGAGGTCCGATGGGATTAGATGCATTAACAACCTATAAATGGATTGGTTACAGCGATAATTTAACACGTTTTTGAGTCATTACTTTACGATATTTTGAGCTACACTGATGTCGTGCGGCTTTATTTTAATAGCGGTAAATTAGGATTTTTACTTTTGTAAATTTTAAATCACACTTGTAAGCTGACATATATATTCTAACTAAATAAATTATCAATTAGGATAACTTGATATGCTTTATCTTATTGGGCCAAGAGGTGCAGGGAAGACCACAGTAGGAAAGAAGTTAGCTAAATCTAGGATGTGTCATTTCTTTGATACTGATTCGTTAGTTAAACAGAATGCTAAAATAAGTATTGCAGAATTAGTCGAGCGAGACGGTTGGGCTCGGTTTCGTGATCTGGAATCCTCTGCTTTGCAATCAATACAACAGCCAAATTCGGTTATCTCAACGGGTGGTGGGATTATTTTACTGAAAGAAAATCGTGACTTTATGAAAAAAAATGGCTGTATTATTTATTTACAAACCTCCTCTGATGTCTTGATTGCTCGTTTAACTGCTGATCCGGTAATTTCGCAACGACCAACATTAACAGGTAAACCGTTGGCAGAAGAGATGGTTAAAGTCATGAAAGAAAGAGAAGGTTACTATTTAGATACCGCTGATTACATTATCGATGCCGCTTTACCTGCAACAACAATTGCTTACCAGATAGACAGTGTTTTGCAAAGTGATAAAAAATACTTTGTCTAATGTGAATTTTGCAATGTTAGTCATCTTTTGTGATAGATGTACTCTAAAATGATAAATAGCATTAAGGGGTAAGGAAAGAGATATGCTAATAAAATTATTGCGGGTAATATTCCAGTTTTTTTCCGTGTGACGGTTGTGGGTGAAATAAAACATGAGGCTTATGAACGATGTTTAATAACACCCAACCATGTCTCTTTTCTCAATAATATCTTGCTCACTTTTTTACCTATTTGCCCACTTTTTACTGTTTATTCATCGATAGGTACACCACGCCTTATTAAATTATTAAAACCCTATGCCAATGCTGTTCCCCTTGATCCTGCCAACCCAATGGCTATTCGAACTTTAGTTAGAGAAGTAGAAAAAAGACGTCCGATTGTCATCTTTCCTGAAGGAAGAATTAGCGTTCATGGTTCATTGATGAAAATTTACGATGGCATGGCTTTTGTTGCGGCCAAAACGGGTGCTAAAGTTGTTCCAGTCAGAATTGATGGCCCAGAACTGAGTTATTTCAGTCGCTTAAAAGGGATTTTTAAGCTCAGAATTTTGCCTAAAATAACATTAACAATTTTACCGGCAACAAAAATTACTATGCCTGAGACAAAACATGCGGCAGAGCGTCGTCGGCTGGCCGCGCGCAACTGTATAAGATTATGAAAGAAGCTCGGTTGCACAATCACCATCATCAAACACTGATGGAGGTTTATTTCGATGCAATGAAACGTTTTGGTCGTTTCACTTATTATATCGGAGATATTAGTTTTAAAAAAGATAGCTATCAAAGTTTATTCAAAAAAATTTTAGCTGTTGGGCGTATTATTGAGTGTTATACTAAACAGCATGAACATATCAGGTTACTTTTACCTAACGCAACAATCACTGCTGCTACTATTTTTGGTGCTTTAATGTGCGGTCGTGTCCCTAACATGATGAATTATACTGCCGGTAGCAATGGGTTAAAAAATGCTATAAAAACGGCATCAATCAAGACCATTTTTAGCTCTCGTCAGTTTATTGAAAAAGGTAAGTTGTCACATTTACCGGAAAAAGTTACTGAAGTTAATTGGATTTTTTTAGAAGATCTACAAGATATTCTGACCTGGCAAGATAAAAAATGGATTTTGTATCACTTATTATTGCCAACAAAAGCACAGGTACGAGCACAACCGGACGATGTGGCATTGATCCTTTTTACATCAAGATCTGAGGGAACACCTCAAGGTGTAGTACATAACCGTAGCAGTTTATTAACTAATGTTGAACAAGTTAAAACGGTTGCTGATTTTACCCCTAAAGATCGTTTTATGTCCGAATTATCCCTTTTTCATGCTTTTGGTATGACGGTAGGCTTATTTATTCCTATTTTTTCAGGTAGTTATGTATTGCTTTATCCTAGCCCACTGCATTATCGGTTGATCCCAGAGTTGGTCTATAATAAAAATTGTACCGTACTTTTTGCTACTCCCACTTTCCTTGCCCATTATGCCCGTTTTGCTTATCCTTATGATTTTGCACGTTTACGTTATGTTGTTGCCGGTGCTGAGAAACTTATTAATAACACCAAAAAATTTTGGTTTGACAAATTCGGTATCCAAATACTTGAAGGGTATGGTGTAACCGAATGTGCCTCCATTGTCTCCATCAATGTGCCTATGACAGCTAAAGTTGATACTGTTGGTCAAATTTACCTAGTATCGAAACTAGACTATTACCTGTATCTGGTATTGAGCATGCAAGTCGTTTACAGTTACGAAGCCCGAATGTCATAAAAGGGCTACTTAAGAGTGGAGGATCCTAATTATTTAGAGCTGCTACTGGCAGAAAATAGTTAAGGAGAGAATGAAGTAGGATAGTATGATACGGGCGATATTGTCGAACTTGAATGTGACGATTATTGTGTCATTCGGGGTAGAGCAAAACGTTTTGCCAAACTAGCGGGTGAGATAGTTTCCCTAGAAACAGTAGAGCAGCTTGTCGGCAGTATATCAGCATATGCTCAGCATGACGTTGTCATCAAAACTACCAATAATAAAGGGGGGAAAGCCTGGTTTTATATACCATGGATAATACTCTGGATTGTTCTCGATTATTAGCTGTAGCAAAAGAAAAAGGGTTGCCTGAATTAGCGGTACCAAGGGATATACGCTACTTGAAAACATTTCCTGTACTTGGTAGTGGAAAACCTGATTTGGTGGCGTTAAAAAATAGGTTGGCAGAGGAATCTTCATGGGTGTTTTAATGGTATCACCACCGTTATTAACTAGGGGTATGAAAGCGTTACTTTTATCGCAATTTTTTTCTGCTTTTGCTAATAATGCCCTGTTGTTCGTCATTTTAGCGCAACTAAAAGCAGCACTTTATCCAGATTGGAGCCAACCTATCATATTAAGTTGTATTTGTTTTTACTGATATTATATTAGCCTCCTTGGTTGGACAGATAGCGGATTGTTTTGCTAAAGGCCGAGTCATGTTATTGGCGAATATTGGTAAGTTGATCGGGGCGTTAGGCATTCTATTAGGAGTGGATTCTTTTCTCTGTTATGGCTTAGTTGGCATTGGCACAGCGGCTTACTCACCAGTAAAATATGGCATTCTAGCTGAGATCTCGACGGGTAATAATTTAGTTAAGGCCAATGGCTTTATTGAAGCTTCGACGATAGCGGCAATTTTGCTTGGTTCTGTTGCTGGTGTTTTTTTTTCGATGTTGACCTCTTATTTGCTTTAGTTATGTGTGTGTTATTTTATGCAACCACGGTAGTGATTAATTTGTATATTCCTCGATTAGCACAAGCTAAAAGTAAACAAAAGTGGTTTTCTCGCCAGTTAATTTTAGATTTTATTGGTCTATTTAAAACGCTTTGGTGTGATCAGGCAGGGCAGTTTTCTTTAATTGGTACCAGTCTTTTTTGGGGTGTCGGTGTAACACTATATTTTTTATTAGTGTTTTGGGTGTCAGTAGTTTTCACCATTGCCAATAATACTACACCAATTTTGCTCAATGTGGTGGTTGCCATGTGCATCATAATTGGCGCCGGTTTTACGGCGCATTTTATTACACTCAATAAGGTTAACCGCTGTATGTCGGTAGGGATCTTTAATTGGTCTGGTAATTATTATTTTGTCAATGTAACAACATCTTTTAGTGACTTATTTGATCCTTATTATTTTAGGTGTTCTAGGTGGTTTATTTATTGTTCCGCTTAATGTTTTGCTACAGGAAAGAGAGAAACAGACGATTGGGGCTGGAAACGCTGTTGCTTTTCAGAATTTAAGTGAAAATACCACTATGCTGATTATGTTAGGATTATATTCATCAGTGCTTAAAACTAATATTTCTATCATTACGATAGGAATAATATTTGGTATAACATTTGCGATAGCAATCGGGATCCTCTGGATTTGGTATTTATATCATAAGATGTATGAAAAAGGAAAATGGCTAAAATTAATAGTGAGCGGTTGCTCTATGAATTGAGTAATAATCTTGGTGATAGCCTAAAGGAACAAGGTAAAACAATGACTTGTGCAGAGTCATGTACGGGAGGATGGATTGCCAAAGTTATTACCGATGTTGCAGGTAGCTCTGCTTATTTTCAGCGAGGTTTTGTTACCTATAGCAATGAAGCTAAGCATGATATGCTAGGAGTGAGTAAAACTAGCATAGATAAATATGGTGCTGTTAGCGAACAAGTTGTAATAGAGATGGCCAAAAGAGCATTAGCTATAGCTAATGCTGATTTTGCGGTTTCAGTTAGTGGTATTGCCGGTCCCGCTGGTGGTACAGACTTGAAACTAGTTGGTACAATTTGGTTTGGTTTTGCTAGCAAGTCTCATGCTATCGATAGGATAGTAACCCGTTGTTGTTTGTTTAAAGGAGAGCGCATTCAGATCCGACGCCAAGCAGTAATATTTTCACTGACGACACTATTGAAAGAAATAATCAGAAATTAACTTGATACTGGATGGTTATACAGTATAATTATTAACAACCGATATCAAATCGTCTTATCTGCAGTGAAGTATTGTCTTCATTGCTCGGGGGGAGTTAAACAATGGCTATTGATGAAAACAAACAGAAAGCTCTTGCTGTAGCATTGGGTCAAATTGAAAAACAATTTGGTAAGGGATCAATTATGCGTTTAGGTGAAGATCGTTCTATGGATGTAGAAACTATCTCTACCGGTTCATTATCTCTTGACGTGGCCTTAGGTGCGGGAGGTTTGCCGTTAGGTCGTATTGTTGAAATTTATGGTCCAGAATCTTCCGGTAAAACCACTTTAACATTACAGGTTATTGCTTCAGCTCAACGTGAAGGTAAGACTTGTGCTTTTATTGATGCAGAACACGCTTTAGATCCTATTTATGCGAAAAAATTGGGGGTTGATATTGATAATTTACTTTGTTCACAGCCTGATACGGGTGAACAAGCACTGGAGATTTGTGACGCTTTAACGCGGTCTGGGGCGGTAGATGTTATTATCATTGATTCTGTAGCGGCTTTGACACCAAAAGCTGAAATTGAAGGTGAAATTGGTGATTCCCATATGGGATTAGCTGCTCGTATGATGAGTCAGGCGATGCGTAAGTTAGCCGGAAATCTAAAAAACTCTAATACTCTATTAATTTTTATTAATCAAATTCGGATGAAAATTGGAGTTATGTTTGGCAATCCTGAAACAACGACAGGTGGAAATGCGTTAAAATTTTATGCTTCAGTGCGACTTGACATTCGACGTATTGGTTCGGTCAAAAATGGTGAAGAAGTTATTGGTAGTGAAACTCGCGTCAAAGTAGTAAAAAACAAGGTTGCCGCTCCTTTTAAACAAGCAGAATTTCAAATCCTATATGGTGAAGGGATTAATACTTATAGTGAACTTATTGATTTAGGTGTGAAATATAAATTGATTGAAAAAGCGGGTGCTTGGTATAGTTATAATGGTGAAAAAATAGGGCAAGGCAAAGCAAATGCCACAGTCTATTTGAAAGAACACCCGCAAATTTATGCTGAATTAGATAAAAAATTACGGGCTATGTTGCTTAATCACACTGGTGAGTTTAGCAGTGCAGCTTCTGATTTCGTGACGGAAGCAGTAGAAGAAACTTCATTACCAGAAGAATTTTAAATTAATAAATAAAATTGATTAAATGTATGGGCTATATTCGAGGTGGATATAGCCTTTTGTTTATTATGAATTAGTTATTGATACAAATTAAATTTAGTTATGGTTTGCAACACACTTTAATAAAACACTATTAAGATTTATAATATCATTAGTAATTAATGGATATAATTAGTTCATTTTTCACAAAAAGTGCTTTGTTTTTTTATAGATAGTAAATTGTTATTATTGGCTTAATATATTCAGGCGTAATTTTTAATTAATTTGTGTTAGACTTACATTATTGCTTTTTTAATCTTTTATTTAGCTGATAACTATAGCTTATATGTAATTTAAACTATATGAAATTAGCCAATGGGATTAACTATTGGGAATTCTCTTTCCGATGTAGATAAAGAAAAAATTTAACTGTTTTGTCCCGATAAATAGGAAAATAAATATAGTTAAATAGTGTTAATGTAGTGTTAATTTCGCTGCATAATAGTTAGGTTGTTTTGTGTTAAACTAACCAGACTAGTAGCTGTTGAGCTAGTTAGAAAACGATATACTTAGGTTAAGGAAAGGTGTACCTATAAAGCTTGGGCATTTGAGCGATGTATTAATAAACATCAGCTAGCAAATCCTTATCACCTATTTAGCCATAAAACAATTTAAGGATTTCTCGATTTTGCCAGGTAAAAACGCCTGCGGTAACTTGATTGATGATAAAAATGCGTTTATATCATCAAGTCATGAATCTGTTTTTCCAGCTTGATTTCAGGATAATTATGAGTAGTAAAAGTACCGCTGAGATCCGTCAAGCGTTTCTCGACTTTTTTCACACTAAAGGGCATGAAATTGTACCTAGTAGTTCATTAATACCAAATAATGACCCGACATTATTGTTTACTAATGCAGGAATGAACCAATTTAAAGATGTATTTCTGGGATTGGATAAAAGAGCTTATTCTCGAGCAACAACCGCGCAACGTTGTGTTCGAGCTGGAGGTAAACATAATGATTTAAATAATGTTGGTTATACTGCGCGCCATCATACTTTTTTTGAAATGTTAGGTAACTTCAGCTTTGATGACTATTTTAAACAGGATGCAATCAAATATGCCTGGGAACTGCTGACAAGTGAGCAGTGGTTTAATTTACCAGCAGAGAGGCTTTGGATCACTGTTTATCATACTGATGAGGAAGCCTATAATATTTGGCATCAGGAGCTTGATATTCCGGCTGAACATATCATTCGGATAGGTGATAATAAGGGTGCCCCCTATGCTTCTGATAATTTCTGGCAAATGGGGGATACTGGTCCTTGTGGTCCTTGTACGGAAATCTTTTATGATCATGGTGAACATATTTGGGGAGGGCCGCCTGGTTCACCTGAAGAAGATGGTGATCGTTATATTGAAATCTGGAACATAGTTTTTATGCAGTTTAACCGTCAGTCTGATGGCATTCTAAAGGCACTTCCAACCCCTTCAGTTGATACAGGAATGGGGCTTGAACGCATTGCTGCTGTATTACAACATGTTAACTCAAATTATGAGATTGATTTATTTAGTAAATTAATTGCTTCGATTGCAGAAGTGATCCTTTCATCAGATCTGAATAATAAATCATTACGAGTCATCGCTGATCATATTCGATCAAGTGCTTTTCTTATTGGTGATGGTGTATTTCCTGCCAATGAAGGGCGTGGTTATGTATTACGGCGCATTATCCGTCGAGCGGTTCGTCATGGATATATGCTAGGTGCTAAAGAGACTTTTTTCTATAAATTAGTTGTACCATTGATTCAGGTAATGGGTCAAGCGGCTGATGAACTAAAATCTCAGCAAACGACGATTGAAAAAACGCTGCAGAATGAAGAGGAACAGTTTGCTCGTACTTTAGCGCGTGGCTTGCAACTGTTAGATGACGAGTTAGCGGAATTAAAAGGTGACACTTTAGCCGGCGAAATAGCATTTCGCCTCTATGATACTTATGGTTTTCCATTTGACTTAACCGCAGATGTTTGTCGTGAGCGTAATATTAAAGTCGACGAATTAGGTTTTAATGCTGCGATGGAACAGCAAAGATATCGAGCCAGAGAGTCTAGTGGGTTTACGGCCGATTATAATGATATGATTAAAGTAGATAGTCATAGTGATTTTTCAGGCTATGAGAAGAACAATCAATTAGCTAAAGTAACGGCTATTTTTCATCATGGTAAGCCTGTTAATGTCTTAAACCAAGGTGAAGAAGGAATTATTATTCTTGATAAAACCACTTTTTATGCTGAGTCTGGTGGTCAGATTGGTGATAGCGGAATACTTATCAATGACCATTGCCAATTTGTTGTTACTGATACACAAAAATATGCTCAAGCAATTGGCCATATTGGTAAGGTGATAACTGGCTCAATTGCTGTAAGTAATACAGTTGATGGTAGAATTGATATTGACCGTCGTAGCGCTATTCGTCTCAATCACTCTGCAACACATTTGTTGCATGCGGCTTTGCGTGATGTTTTGGGGAATCATGTTAGCCAAAAAGGATCTTTAGTGAATGAGGAATATCTGCGTTTTGATTTTTCTCATTTTGAAGCCATGACGCCTAAACAAATATGCCAAATTGAAGATATCGTAAATTATCAAATCCGTAAAAATGACCCTATTATAACGACATTGATGGATTTAGAAACGGCAAAAGAAAAAGGTGCAATGGCACTTTTTGGTGAAAAATATGATGCCCAGGTGCGTGTTCTTAGTATAGCGGATTTTTCTATTGAGTTGTGTGGTGGTACCCATGCTAATCGTACCGGTGATATAGGATTATTTCGTATCAGAAGTGAATCGGGTACCGCAGCTGGAATTCGCCGAATCGAAGCAATAACAGGACAAGCTGCTATAGATGATGTTCACCAGCAATCCATTGTATTGGCTAATATTGGCCAATTAATGAAAGGTGATGCTAATAGTTTAATGGAAAAGATTAAAGTGACACTAGATAAAGTTAAGCTATTGGAAAGGTCGTTAAATCAATTGAAAGAGCAACAAGCTGTTCAAGAAAGCGTTTCTTTACGTCAACGAGCTAAAAAAATTAAGGGAGTTAATTTATTGGTTACTCAATTAAATAACACTGAGCCTAAACAGCTACGTATTATCGTTGATGACTTAAAAAATCAATTAAAATCAGCAATTATTGTACTTTCTGCTATAAGTAATGATAAAGTCAGTCTAATTGTTGGTGTAACCAATGATTTGACTACTAAAATAAAGGCTGGTGATTTAATTTCATTTGTTGCACAGCAAATAGGTGGAAGAGGAGGTGGTCGCCCTGACATGGCTCAGGCGGGCGGTTCTGACGTAACAGCACTTCCTGCTGCATTAGCATCAGTTGAGGAGTGGGTTAATTTACGCCTGACGTAAGTTAACCATAAAGGTTGCATCATTAAGTTATGCAACCTTTAACTGATTGTTTTTAAATGACCTAAGTACAAAATTATATTTTTAGCTACAATATTAGTATGATGATTGCTTAGGTTAAATACTTTAGGTGAATATCATTGCTTTACGTTTTCACGGTGTGTGATGGATAATAGCGGGGAAACCTAGAGACCCGACTCTTTTTAATTTTCAAGGAGCAAAGAATGCTTATTCTGACTCGTCGAGTTGGTGAAACGCTCATGATAGGCGATGAGGTAACAGTAACGGTGCTGGGTGTAAAAGGCAACCAGGTACGTATAGGGGTTAATGCACCTAAAGAGGTTTCTGTTCACCGTGAAGAAATTTATCAACGGATCCAAGCTGAAAAATGCCAGCCCAATAATCAGTAATTTTTGGTAAGGCGTTCATTCTTAGGTATATGTTAATTATATTTGTGGAATGAGCGTTATTTCTTTTACCGTTTATTTTATGACTGTATTTTTCAGGTTTAGTATCCCATAAAATGGGTTATATAGATTGTAAAAAATGTCTTTTTTTAGTATTTTTTAATATTTATTAATAAAATACTGGTCTTGGGGTTGTAACGTGACAAAGCATTTTAAAAATGTTTATAAATAAATCATTAACTAACGTAGTTTATAAAAGTAAATATTTAGTTAATTATATTACTATGGAATAATTTTCTTTATTAAAGAATAAAAACCTACTTTTGATCTATTTTTATCTACTAAACTTGCTATTTTGTCTTTTTTTGTTGATGAATTTAACATGCCGATATTGTCATATTTCGTTGTTAAACTATTCATCTTGATTGTGAAATGTGTAAACAAGCCAAAGAACGTAAAAAGATTGGAAAAATTGTTTGACTTCTAAGTCTGGAAAAGTAATATGAGCGCCATGCAACAGATAGATAGCTGAATATTGTCTCGTTGTTGTTTGATGGTGAGGTGGCCGAGAGGCTGAAGGCGCTCCCCTGCTAAGGGAGTATGTGGTTAATAGCCGCATCGAGGGTTCGAATCCCTCCCTCACCGCCATGTTGATAGTGCATCCATAGCTCAGCTGGATAGAGTACTCGGCTACGAACCGAACGGTCGGAGGTTCGAATTCTCCTGGATGCGCCATTACTTTATAAATAAAGAATATTGTTTATTAAGGATAGCTGAAATATCATTTAATAATGATGAAACAGAATTTGCATCCATAACTCAGCTGGATAGAGTACTCGGCTACGAACCGAGCGGTCGGAGGTTCGAATCCTTCTGGATGCGCCATATAAAAAAACCCTGTCAATCTACGGCAGGGTTTTTTGTTTTGTACTTAAAATGTGTTTATAAATAAAATATAACGATTACTTTAGTAATCCAGTGTAGTTGATCTAGACGGCGACAATGCTAGTTATTTACGCTAAAATAACTTTTTTAAAAGTAAAAATAACGAACGGATAACGGGAGGTCAATTTGATCCCGAATGTATCAAAAGCGCTCTCATGGTTAGAGGCACGTCCTAATGTTGTACATGGTCTTTGTCGAGGTATTGAACGTGAAACACTGAGAATTACGCCAACAGGAGGGTTAGCTAAGTCTCCACACCCTGAAAGTCTAGGGAAAGCGTTAACTCATCCATGGATCACGACTGACTTTGCTGAAGCTTTATTGGAATTCATCACACCAGTTGATAATGATATTGAGCACGTTCTGGCATTTTTAAGAGATCTGCATCGTTATACAGCACGTCACCTAGATCATGAATTAATGTGGCCTTTAAGTATGCCTTGTTTTATGGAGCACCAGGATAAAATTAAACTTGCTCAATATGGTGTTTCTAATGTTGGTCGCTTTAAAACTTTATATCGGGAAGGATTAAAGAATCGATATGGGGCGTTGATGCAGACTATTACTGGTGTTCATTATAATTTTTCTTTACCGATTGAATTTTGGCAAGAGTTAGTTGGAATTAAAGATGCTGAAAGTGGTAAGGATAAAATTTCTGATGGCTATTTCCGACTCATTCGTAATTATTATCGCTTTGGTTGGGTGATCCCTTATTTATTTGGTGCTTCACCTGCAATTTGTGGTTCTTTTTTGCAAGGGAAAGCAAGGCATCTTCCTTTTGAAAAGACACCGAAAGGAACCTATTATCTTCCTTATGCAACATCGTTACGAATGAGTGACTTAGGATATACGAATAAATACCAAAGTGAGCTGAAGATCACCTTTAATGATCTAACGACTTATGTGGCAGGCCTCAAACAAGCGATACATAAACCATCACCTGAGTTTACAAAATTAGGTTTATACAATAAAGATGGTAAATATTTGCAACTTAATACCAATATTTTGCAAATTGAAAATGAATTATATACCCCTATTCGTCCCAAACGAGTGCTCATTGGTAATGAGTCACCATCAGATGCACTGTTAAAAAGAGGAATTGAATATATTGAAGTTAGAGCCTTAGATATTAACCCATTTACAGCTATTGGTATTGATGAAGCTCAGATCCATTTTCTGGATCTATTATTAATCTGGTGTGTGTTAGCCGACACACCGATGATGGATGAAAAAGAGTTGTATTATTGTCGCATGAACTGGAATCGAGTGATCCTTGAAGGTCGTAAACCTGGACAACTCATTGGGGCTGGTTGTGGTGAATCAATGAGGCCTTTAAAAGAGGTAGGGCAAATATTATTTGATGATTTGATTAGAGTTGCCAATGTGTTAGATATTAGTGGTAATACCCGATATCGTGAAATCTGTTCTCAATTGATAACAATGTTTGAAAATCCAGCGCTTACTTATTCTGGTCAAATACTATCTCCTATGATTGAGCAAGGTATTAGTCAATATGGTTTACAATTAGCCAATACCTATTATCAAAAATTAAGCAATGAACCCTATGAAGTGATAACGGATACAGATTTTGTTAATGCTCGGAATGAATCGATTTGCCAACAATTAGCAATGGAACAAGCGGATAAAATAAGTTTTGACAGTTACTTAAGGGCGACAATAAAAGAAAATGGCCACTTAGGTGAGGTGGCCAAGATAAAATCTCTTAAAGAAATAGGATGATAACTTTACGTCTTGCCTAAATAAGGCTTGTGATAACTGTGAAAGTTCCATTTATTTTGTAAAAAACTAATTTTTTGGAGATTACTCAATGCCATTACTTGATAGTTTTATGGTTGATCATATTCAGATGAAAGCACAGGCTGTGCGTATTGTTAAAACGATGACGACTCCTCATGGTGATATGATCACCGTATTTGATCTTCGTTTTACTATACCAAATAAACAGTTATTAACCGAAAAAGGGATCCATACATTAGAACATTTATTTGTCGGTTTTATGCGTGATCACCTGAATAGTGGCGATATATAGATCATTGATATCTCACCGATGGGGTGTCGTACCGGATTTTATATGAGTGTGTAATTGGCCACCCTACCGAACAACACGTTGCTGATGCCTGGAAAATGGCCATGCAAGATGCACTTACAGTGAAAGATCAACACCAAATTCCTGAATTAAACCAGTATCAATGTGGTACTTATGAAATGCACTCTTTAGCTGAAGCTCAGCAGATTGTTCACATGGTGATCGAGAATGGGATCGGTATTAATAAAAATGAAGAACTAACGTTACCAAAAGAAAAATTGTTCCAATTATCATCATAAAATAAATTAATAAAAAATGATAACATGATAGCTAAGATGATTTTTGTTCTATCGTGGTGGTTAAATCAATAGGCGTTGCTTTAACTTGTTTGATCATGTTACCATTAATAGCTCTAATACTTCGAAACGGTATTTACCTATCTGGATTTCAGCATTTAACATTGGAATGTCACCCAGTTCTTCTAATAATAAACCATTGATAGTCCTAGCACCGTCAACAGGTAAGTGCCAATCAAAAGCCTTATTAATTTCTCGTATATTAGTGGTACCATCAATTAACACTGAGCCATCGGTTTGTGGTAAAACTTCTTCAGCTAAACTGGGAGACATTGAAGTGGTAAAATGTAAAATCGCCGATAATCTTTTCAAGAATATCTTCTACTGTTACTACTCCTTGAATATCGCCATATTCATCAACAATAATGTCTACTTTTTCATTGTTACGTTGAAATTTTATTAATTGTATATTTAATGGCGTACTTTCTAGAATAAAATATATTTTATCAGCGGCTCTAATCAGATTTTGTTTGTTAAATTTTTTCTTTTCCACCATCAGCCGATAGGCTTCACGAACACGTAACATACCGATAATATCATCAAGGGTATCTTGGTAGAGAACAATTCGACCTCGTGTAGAATGAGTTAATTGACGGATAATTGATTTTCAATCTGTATTAACGTCGATACCAACAATTTTATTGCGAGGAACCACAATGTCTCCGACGGTAACTTTTTCTAAATCTAAGATTGAGATGAGCATATCCTGGTTACGGCGAGAAAGTTTGCCTTTGGATTTATTGATAATAGTACGTAATTCAACTTTGCTGATAGCATCGCTATTGATAATGGGCGATTTAATACCAAAGAAATGCATGAACATCAGAGTAATAGTGTTAAATAACCAAACAATGGGTAACATCAACTTATGAAGTGGTTTAAGTAGGATACTACTGGGAAAAGCAATTTTTTCTAGATAGAGTGCCACATTGTTTTTGGTAATATTTCAGCAAAAACCAGTATCACAAAAGTTAAGATACTGGTAGCGATGGCAACACCAACATCGCCATAAAGCCTCATACCTACAATGGTTGCTAATGATGAGGCTAGTATATTAATAAGATTATTACCAATCAAAATAAGACTGATTAGGCGATCTGGATGTTTTAATAGTGATTCAACTCGGCGAGCAGCATGATTGCCATATTTAGCTAAATGGCGTAATCGATATCGATTAAGGGTCATCATTCCGGTTTCTGAGGCAGAAAAATAAGCTGATAAAATGATCATAACAATAAGTATGATAATTAAAGTACTTGTTGGTACCTGCTCCAAGGTAAAATTCCTATGTTGTTCATCAGTTGATCATAAGATAGTTTATAAAAATTAAGTTATTGTGACATGTTGTAATAATCGATTACCAAAAAAAGCCAAGGTTAAAATAACTACGCCAATCAGATTAAAAATAATCACTATTCTACCACACCATCCTCGCTGGATATGGCCCCATAATAAAATAATGTAAATAAACCAAGCACAAATGGATAAAATAGCTTTATGGATATTTTCTTTATTAAATACATTATCCATAAAAATGAACCCTGTCCCAAGGGTGAGTGTCAATAAAATGACACCAACTTGTATAATGTGGAACATTTTACGTTCAATGGCCATCAATGGTGGCACATCTGGAGTAAATGTTAATTTTTTATTTTTTAATTGATAATCTAATAAAGCTAATTGTAGAGCATACAACGTGGCAATAATAAGAGTTGCGTAACCTAATAATGCTAGCCCGATATGAATAAAAGTTGTAATACTAGTTTCTAAGTGGGTAATAAACTCACCTGGCATAATGGTTACTAATAGTAAGTTGATAATAGATAAACTATAAACGATTGGCAGCAGGAACCATGCTCGGTTGTTAAAGGCGACAATTGTCATAATGATACTGATTAACAAACTAACGATGGAGCTTAAATTTAATAAGGTTAAATTTTGACCTCCGCTAACAAAGATCAATGTTTTTAATACGATACCATGACTTATTAGGGCGATAACAGCTAATAATAGTGTCAGCCTGGCATAAATTTTTTGTTTACCGGCTAAACCTGGCATCATGAGTATCACACTCAAAAAGTATGTACTAATAGCGAATACAGACATAATATTTTATTTCTTAGCTAATTTATTAAATGTGAATAAGTTAGTATAGCGTTTGCTAGCATTGCCTCCAACTGTTGTTGGTTAATCTCATGAAATTCTATGCAGAGATTGAATTATCATCGTGTTATAATAAAATTTAATTGACAGTAGATCCCTTTAACAAAATTGAGTTAAGCACATGTTTGATAATTTAACTGACAGACTTTCGTGTACCTTGCGCAATATTAGTAGCCGTGGAAGATTGACTGAAGACAATATTAAAGAAACATTACGTGAAGTTCGCATGGCGCTATTAGAAGCTGATGTTGCTTTGCCTGTAGTACGTGAATTTATTCAATCGGTAAAAGAAAGTGCAGTAGGTCAAGATGTCAATAAAAGTTTAACACCAGGTCAAGAGTTTGTTAAAATTGTTCAAAATGAGCTCACTAAAGCGATGGGTGAGGAGAACAACGCTTTAAATTTAGCAGTACAACCTCCAGCGGTTATTCTTATGGTGGGTTTGCAAGGTGCAGGTAAAACTACCACTGTTGCTAAGTTAGGAAAATTATTAAAAGAAAAACAGAAGAAAAAAGTTTTAGTAGTTTCTGCTGATATCTATCGTCCCGCTGCTATTAAGCAATTGGAGATGCTCACTCAAACGGTAGGGATTGATTTTTTTCCATCAACTGCTAGTGAAAAACCGGTTGAGATTGTGGCCAAGGCGCTACAACATGCAAAATTAAAATTTTATGATGTGTTGATTGTTGATACCGCTGGGCGTCTGCATGTCGATGAAGCCATGATGGAAGAAATTCAAGCAATCCATATATCCATTAACCCAATTGAAACTTTATTTATTGTTGATGCAATGACCGGACAAGATGCAGCTAATACCGTAAAGTCCTTTAATGAAACGTTGCCATTAACCGGTGTTATCTTAACTAAAATTGATGGTGATGCTCGTGGTGGTGCTGCTTTATCAATACGTCACATTACCGGTAAGCCAATTAAATTTTTGGGAAAAGGAGAAAAAATTGATGGATTAGAGCCTTTTTACCCTGATAGGATTGCATCCCGTATACTAGGTATGGGAGATGTCTTATCGCTTATTGAAGAGATAGAAAGTAAAATTGATCGGGAAAAGGCTGAAAAGTTTGCTCATAAACTTAAAAAAGGAAATAGTTTTGATCTAAATGA
Organism: Arsenophonus sp.; assembly: GCA_045399315.1. GTDB lineage: Bacteria > Pseudomonadota > Gammaproteobacteria > Enterobacterales > Enterobacteriaceae > Arsenophonus. The sequence continues at coordinate 12,768 of DAYVGO010000043.1, read as the reverse complement.
TTTTCTAGAGCAACTTAAACAGATGCGAAATATGGGTGGGGGTAGTATGGCAAGTATGTTAAGTAAAATGCCAGGTATATCCCAAGTTCTTGATTCGGTTAAGTCACAAATGGATGATAAAGCGTTAGTCAGAATGGAAGCTATTATTAGCTCTATGACTGCTAAAGAACGACAAAAACCAGAAATTATTAAAGGCTCACGCAAAAGGCGCATTGCAACCGGGTCAGGTACACAGGTACAAGATGTTAACCGGTTGCTTAAGCAGTTTGATGATATGCAACGGATAATGAAAAAAATAAAAAAAGGCGGTTTGGCTAAGATGATGCGTGGCATGAAAAGTATGATGCCACCCGGTTTTCCTGGAGCTTAATAACCAAGCGTTAAATAAACAATTAGTACTTTTGATTGCTTTTTATATCAAAAAGAGTAGAATCTTGGGGCTTTTTATATAACAACCAGACTCTATATCCTCGATAGGGCCTGGTTGTTTTGTTAACTAATGAGGATGTTATGGTAACAATTCGTTTAGCTCGTGGTGGCGCAAAGAGGCGTCCATTTTATCAAATCGTTGTCACTAATAGCCGTAATGCACGTGATGGTCGCTTTATTGAGCGTATAGGTTTTTTTAACCCTATCGCATCAGGTAAAGCGGAAGAATTGCGTTTAGATTTAGATCGCGTTGAGCATTGGGTTGGTTTAGGTGCAACGGTTTCTGATCGTGTTTCAGCACTGATCAAACAAGCAAAAAAGTAGCTTAATTTACTATGGTGTTGGTGATGAGCAAAGAGGTTTGCCTTAAGATCCCTGTTAATCCTATTGTATTAGGAAAATTAGGCTCTGCCCATGGCATTCGTGGTTGGCTCAGGGTTTTTTCATCCACCGAATATATTGAAAATATCTTTGAGTATCAGCCTTGGTTTATTCGACGTTCAGGTCAGTGGCAGCAACTAGGACTAGAAGGTTGGAAACATCATAACCAAGATATTATCATCAAAATAAAGCATGTTGATGATAGGGGTGCTGCTAATTTAATGACTAATTATGAAATTATCGTAGATTCAGCACAATTGCCTGTACTTGAAGATAATGAATATTATTGGAAAGATCTGATTGGTTGCCAGGTCATAACCACTAAAGGTTATAGTTTGGGTTATGTTCAGGATTTAATGGAAACAGGCTCAAATGATGTGCTGGTAATTAAAGCAAATCTGCAAGATGCATTCGGTATTAAAGAACGGTTAGTGCCATTTCTTGATGAGCAGGTGATCAAAAAAGTTGATCTTACTACTAAGACAATTGAAGTAGATTGGGATCCTGGTTTTTAAACGCCGATTAAAGGTTTTATGAGTGGAACGAAATATGTGGATTGGGATTATTAGCCTGTTTCCAGAAATGTTTCGCGCAATAACCGAATATGGGGTCACAGGTCGAGCAGTGAAGAATGGCCTGTTGAATATACAGTGTTGGGATCCGCGAGATTATACTCACGACAGGCACCGTACTTTAGATGATCGCCCTTATGGTGGTGGTCCAGGTATGTTGATGATGGTTCAGCCTCTTCGAGATGCTATCCATGCAGCAAAATCTGAGATCGGTGAAGACGTTAAAGTGATTTATCTTTCACCACAGGGACGCAAACTTAATCAACAAGGTGTTTGTGAATTGATGGCAAATAAAAAGCTTATTTTAGTTTGTGGTCGATATGAAGGTATTGATGAACGGATCATCGAAAGCGAAATTGATGAAGAATGGTCAATTGGTGATTATGTTCTTAGTGGCGGAGAATTACCGGCTATGGTGATGATCGATTCAATTTCTCGGTTTATTCCTGGTGTATTGGGTCATCATGCATCAGCGGAAGAGGACTCTTTCATGACCGGGTTACTTGATTGTCCACACTATACCCGTCCTGAGGTGTTAGAAGGTATGGAAGTTCCGAGTGTCTTATTATCGGGCAACCATGCTGAAATAGAGCGTTGGAGAAGAAAACAGTCATTAGGCCGAACATGGCTTAGAAGACCTGAACTTCTAACAAGCCTAGCTCTGACTGACGAGCAGAGAATGTTGTTGGCAGAATTCCAACAGGAATATAGAAGAACAGCAACATATTAATTGAGACATTGTATAACACTGTCTTGTATATATCAGTTTACCTAGGGTAAAGAGTAATTATGAGCAACATTATTAAACAACTTGAACAAGAACAGATGAAGCAAAATATTCCTTCATTTCGTCCAGGCGATACTGTTGAAGTTAAGGTATGGGTGGTTGAAGGTTCTAAAAGACGTTTGCAGGCATTCGAAGGCGTGGTTATTGCTATCCGTAACCGCGGTTTGCATTCAGCATTTACTGTTCGTAAGATTTCTAATGGTGAAGGTGTAGAACGGGTATTCCAGACACATTCACCAGTTATTGATAGTATCACAGTTAAACGTTGTGGTGCTGTTCGCAGAGCTAAATTGTATTACCTGCGAGAGTGTTTTGGTAAGGCAGCTCGTATTAAAGAGCGCTTGAACATTAAATAATTCGCTTTCTGCCACATCCTAAATAATCTTTAAAGCTCGTAGATTTTGCGAGCTTTTTTACTATCTGTTTTTAATCTATTTTATTAATAGTCGTGGTTTGTTATTAAATCTTTTATGTAATTTTTTATAAACAAAAAATTATTTTTCTTTATAAGTTGCATAATTTTTTATTTTATTTTCAAAGTATTATGATTTATTTTTCTATTTTTATTTTATTAGTAAAGTAAATATTACTATATGTGGCTAGTAATGGATTATAATATTTACAGTTCATGTTATCGTATAGCATAGCGAAATCGGTGTAATGTAAAGCGAGATAGAAAGTTAAACAGGTAAAGATGATGATCATGCAAAAAGATGAGCTTAATAATGTTAATATTTCTGATGAACTGATTTTAATTACACCGAAAGAACTTAAAAAATTTTATCCATTGGATCATGATAATCAGCAAATAATTGCACATTCACGTAGGACCATTGCTAATATTATTCAGTATCGTGATCCTCGACTATTAGTTATTTGCGACCGTTGTTCGATACATGATGTGGAGGCAGCGCTGAATTATGCTCGTCGTTTGAAACAGTTAGCTATAGAACTTGAAGATAGTTTATATATTGTGATGCGGGTTTATTTTGAAAAACCACGTACTACTATTGGCTGGAAAGGTCTGATTAGTGATCCTATAATGGATGATTCTCTTGATATGGAAAAAGAATTGCATATTGCACGAAAGTTACTATTATCACTTGTGAATATGGGATTGCCATTAACAACAGAAGCGCTTGATCCACATAGTCCGCAATATTTAGATGATTTATTTAGTTGATCCATTATAGATGCTAGAACTGCTGAATCACAAACCTATCGAGAAATGGCTTCAGGACTCTCTATGCAGGTTGGTTTTGAAAATGGTACTGATGGTAATTTGGTTACGGCAATTAATGCGATGAAAGCAGCAGCAATGCCACATCGTTTCATGGGAATTAATCAATCAGGACAAGTTTGTTTATTACAAACTCAAGGTAATCCAGATGGTCATATCATTTTAAGAGGAGGTGAAAAGCTAAATTATAGTGCGGAAGACATTGCAGATTGTGAACGACAGATGCGCAATGCTGGCTTATTGCCCTCTTTAATGATTGATTGTAGCCATGGTAATTTGAGAAAAGATTTTCGTCAACAACCGCTAGTAGTTGAATCTATTATTGAACAAATTACTAATGGTAATCGGTCAATTACGGGTATAATGTTTGAAAGCCATATTAATGAAGGAAGTCAATCTTCGAAACAATTACGTTTTGAAATGAAATATGGTGTTTTTGTCACCGATGCTTGTATTAGTTGGGAAACAACAGACGCGGTACTAAGAAAATTATATACAAAAATTCGTTCACTACTCACAGAGCGTATTAAGACACTAGAAATAATAAGCTAATACAAGGTAATTAGATGTCAACAGAATTATTACAATTACGTAAACAAATTGATGAAATCGATAAAGCATTATTAAAGTTACTAGCCAAAAGAATGCATTTAGTGACAGAAGTTGGTGAAGTAAAAAGCCAACAAGAATTACCCATCTATGCACCAGAGCGTGAGGCTTCAATGTTAGAGGCACGTCGCAAAGAAGCGGAAAAGATGGGGATTTCACCTGATCTTATTGAAGATATCTTACGTCGCATTATGCGTGAATCTTACCTGCATGAAAATAATTAAGGACTTAAAAAAGTAAATACTGATCTGGGGCCTATTGTCATTGTGGGCGGAAAATGCCAGATGGGAAAATTATTTAGTCGATTATTTAGCTTCTCAGGCTATGAGGTTTATAGTTTGAGTGAAGAGGATTGGGACACTGCCGATAAATTATTGTCTAATGCGGCTTTAGTAATGATTAGCATGCCCATCCATTTAACAGTAGAAGTTATTCATAGGTTGCCGAAGTTATCTAAAGATACCTTATTGATGGATATCTCTTCTATTAAACAACAACCCCTTGAAGCTATGTTAGTCCATGAGGGACCTGTTATTGGTTTACATCCTATGTTTGGTTCTGATGTTAACAGTATTACTAAACAGGTTATCATTTATTTATTGTGACGGCAGAAATCCACAAGCGTACCAATGGCTATTAGAACAATTGACTGTTTGGGGGCTAGATTACATAAAATAAATGCTACAGAACATGATAAATGCATGGGATTTATTTAGGCGCTGCGTCATTTTACTACTTTTGCTTATGGGCAATATTTATATGACCAAAAGTTGACCTTCAACAATTACTAGCACTTTTATCGCCTATTTATCGATTAGAGTTAGCAATGTTTGGACGCCTATTTGCACAGGATCCACAGCCTTATGCCGATATTATTATGGCATCTGATGACGACATTGATTTGATTGTTAAATATTATCAAAGTCTTGGTAATTCAGTGGTGTTGCTTAAAGAGCAAAATAAGGAAAAATTTATTTCTCAATTTGAGCAGATTAGTAAATGGTTTGGGCAAGATGCCAAACGATTCTTGCAAGAAAGCCATTCATTATTACAACAGGCTAATGATATTAGCAGCTAATTCACTATTCTAATTAATACTTTTAAAAGACCAGTTATACTACCGGTTTTTTAGTTAGTAACATTGGTTGGTAATAAATTATCAGCTAGGTAACAGCCTAAAATTTTTATTGAACGAGTAATTGTCGATAATTTTTCTAATGCATACTGCATCTCTGGTGAGCGTAAATTTACCTGTATATCAATGTAAAACATTTCTTCCCATAGTTTATTATTGATAGGACGTGATTCTAGTTTACTCATCACAATATGGTGTTCTTTCAGTACTAATAGTGCATCGACTAAAGTGCCGGCATGTTGGCTAGTAGCAATTAACAATGTTGTTTTAGCCGGCACTTGTTCTGCTATTTGTACCGCTTTACGATCGATAACAATAAAGCGAGTCATATTATTAGATTGATTGGTTATATTGTGTTCTGAGATCATCAAACCATATAACGCGCTACCTATTTCACTACCCAATGCTGCAACTTTGCGGAATTGATTTTAACCACTTTTTAAATTGTGCTGGAACTGTTATCGTAATATTTAATTTTCCAATTAGGATATTGTTGTAGAAATTGGCTACATTGTTGAAATGGTTGTGGATGGATATGCACTGTCTCGATACTTTGCAAAGGGACTTTTGTTATCTATAATAAACAGTGATTGATGGGTAAACGCATTTCAGCTACGATTAAAAGTTGAGTACTTTGTAATAAATCGTAAACATCATTAATTGAGCCAGAACTGGAATTTTCAAAGGTAAAATACCATAATCAGCTTGTTTTGTTTCGACTAATGCAAATACATCTTGGAATTTATCACAACTACATTCAATTTATTGACTAAAATGGTGAGCTGAATATTGGCGGGTAGCAATATTAGAATAGGATCCACTGGATCCTAAAAAAAGCAATTCTGGCAGAATCATTGGCTACTTGATTTAAGTTTTGCTGTAAAACAGTTTGCTGAGTTAACACAAAATCTTGGTTGATCGTTTGAAACAGGTGAGTGATATAATCGCTATCTAAACCCTGTTTTTTCCCTTCAGCTATTAATGTATTTAGTAATTGCTGTTCATTATTTGTGTCCACCAATAGGCTGTTGCGTTTTTAATTTAGCATAAACAATATTAGCTGCTAGATGATGTCGCTCAGCCAGTAAATTTAATAACTTACTATCTAGTTTATTTATTTTTTTCTGCATTTCTAATAGATTAGATTTATTGTCCATAATTATTTTCTCTGCTGTTTTATTTTTTATTATTGTGCCGTGAATGATAATAAAAAATGTCTTTATAATAGTTATCAAGAAGCTCAGTAAGTATAACGATTACGTTTGCTGATTAATAATATTTTCAATCAGTATGAATTTTATGTTAAATAAAACCAAATATAATAATAAAAAGCGTACTATTAAATAAAGTACGCTTAGAGTGAAGATAAAAACGGCGAAATGTTTATTACAGGATGGTAAGATCTATCTCTTTTGCAACTGGGTAAGCCCGCCTAGCCTCGTTTTTATGTTGACGTTTATTAAGTTGTTTTTCAAGTTTAGAGATTAACTCATTCGTCGCAATATAAAAATTACCATTTTTAGCGCTAGCAAATAATTTTCCATTCGGGGTATGAATATTGGCATCGACAATAAACTCTTGAGGCTCTTTTGATAGCACAATGTGAGGATTAATTAAAGAAACACGCCATTTGCTAAGTTTACTCAAACGTTCTTCAATATAGCAACGTATAGCAGGGGTAATTTCTACACACTTGCTTGTTATATTAACTATCATATCACTACCTCACTGGTCATTGAGCTATGGATATTTTTATAATAACGATAATTATTAGAAAAAAAGTGATCTTGATCGGTTTTATTTGTTCTCTCGTCAAACTAATTGTGGGACTGTGATGGATTATTAAAAAAGATGCTTGTGGCTTGCAACATAGGAGAGTTTTTTTGCATTATTAACTGATTACTTTATTTTTATCGGTTAAAAATAACGTATATCTTCTAAAGTTATTTTTTATTGATTAACATTAAAAACAGCAAAATAGTTTTGCTGTTTTGGTCAATAGATTTTAACGATTATTTTGAGACTAGGTAGGGTTTGCTGTGATTAATTCTACAACCTTATTTTTTTCCTGTGTTAAACCTAGTTTATTATAGGCTATTTCCATATATTCTAGTGCCTTGCGTGTGGACTGAGTATAGGGATAATTTTTGAGCATTTGCTCAGTGCGATTAATAACAGCTACATAAGCACCACGTTTATTATAATATTTAATAATAGCCAGCTCATATTTTGCTAAACGTTCTTTTAGGAAGGCTAAACGTTTGCTAGCATCTGTGGCGTAGCGACTATTTGGATAAAAACGAACCAGTTGACTAAAGTCCCTAAAGGCTACGATGGCATGTTGAGGATCGCGATCGGAACGGTCAATGCCAAGAAAATCTTGCAGTGTATTGTTGTCTAACGCTTGTGCTGTCAGGCCACGCATATACAAAACATAGTCAATATTGGGATGGGTGGGATTAAGGCGAATGAATCGGTCAATAGTTGCTATCGCTAATGGCAACTCGGCTGATTTATAGTAAGCATAAATCATATCCAGCTGAGCCTGTTGGGCATAAGGACCAAATGGATAACGATTATCTAGGGTTTCTAATAATTTTATTGCCCCTTTATAATTACCGTTTTGTAGTTTCTCTTGACTCTTAGTATAGATATCAGTGGGAGAGCTTTCTGGTACAGAATCCTTATTGCTGGAGCATGCAGTAACAAGCAAACTTAATGTGGCTGCTGCCAGCAGATATTTTATACGTCTTATCACGTGGTTATTTCCTCTGAATGTTTTGGGGAGATCTCCATAAAGCTCCCTAACGGAATATGAGTTACAATAGCACATATTTTAATTAAAATGGCACTGCCATCAAAATGTAAACTTTACTGTAGATAATTTTATGGCTCAACAATTACAACTTCAGGCGCAAATTCTAGAATCACAACTTGGACAACGTTTAGATCAGGCATTAGCTGAATTATTTCCTGATTATTCTCGTTCACGGATAAAAGAGTGGATTTTAGATAATAGAGTGCACGTTAATGGCAGGATCATAAATAGGCCGAAAGAAAAAGTGTTTGGCAGCGAACAAATCGCCATTGATATATTAATTGAAGAAGATATGCGTTGGCAGCCACAAAATATTCCATTAAATATTGTTTATGAAGATGATGACATAATAGTTATTAATAAACCTCGCGATTTGGTAGTTCATCCCGGTGCTGGAAATCCAGATGGAACGGTACTAAATGCACTTTTGTACCGCTATCCTGAAATTATTAATGTGCCACGAGCAGGGATTGTTCATCGGTTAGATAAAGATACTACCGGGTTAATGGTTATTGCAAAAACCATTCCGGCACAGACTCATTTGATTGAATCTTTGCAGCTAAGAAAAGTTACACGTGAATATGAAGCGGTGGTAAATGGTCATATGACTGCTGGTGGAACGGTAGATGAGCCGATTGCTCGTCACCCAACCAAGCGAACGCATATGGCTATTCATCCGTTTGGAAAAGCTGCAATTACGCATTATCGAGTAATAGAGCATTTTCGTGCTCATACCAGGCTTATGTTGCGATTAGAATCGGGTAGAACCCATCAAATTCGCGTTCACATGGCACATATCAATCATCCTTTAGTTGGCGATCCAATATACGGTGGTCGTCCGCGTCCCTTAAAAGGTGTGTCGGAAGAATTTCGTCAAACAATGAAGAATTTTAACCGCCAGGCACTCCATGCCAATATGTTACGTCTGTATCATCCTATTACTAGGGTTGAAATGGAGTGGCACGCAGATATTCCTGCAGATATGGTTATACTAATTAATATATTCAAAGAAGATGCATTGATGCATAAAGATGAGATGGATTGGTAAATGGAAGTATTAATTTATCCTGATTGGCCACAACCTGAAACAGTTATTGCTTGCAGCACAACTCGTATTGGTGGCGGGAGCTTGTCACCTTATGACAGTTTCAATTTAGGGTTACATGTTGGTGATGATCCGAGATTAGTTAAACAAAATCGCCATAAATTAGTAAACATGGCGCAATTACCAACACCACCTTGCTGGCTCAATCAGGTGCATGGTACTCGTATTATCGATTTAGGTAAGCAAAATAATGGTAACACGCCAGCGGATAGCGCCTACAGTTGTCAGCGAGGACAGGTGTGTGTCGTGATGACAGCTGATTGTTTGCCAGTTTTGCTCTGTAATCAACAAGGAACAGAAATTGCTGCTATACATGCTGGTTGGCGAGGTTTGTGTGACGGAATACTGGAGAAAGCAATAAAACAATTTAAATCACCGATTTCTTCTATTATGGCTTGGTTAGGTCCGGCAATCGGTGCTAAAAAATTTGAAGTAGGTAGTGAAGTAAGAGCCGCTTTTATTGAACGTGATGTGAACTTAGCGCAAGGATTTAAAGGTCAGAATAATGGCAAATATTTAGCCGACATCTACTTACTAGCGCGTTTGAAATTGACTGCAGTTGGTATCAAAGATATTTATGGTGGAACATATTGTACGGTTAATGAACCAACCCGTTTTTTTTCCCATCGGCGTGATGGAGTAACAGGTCGGATGGCATCATTGATTTGGTTAAAATGAGTCTTTAATAATTATTTATATAGCAATATCTGATTCTTATAGTATGTAACTTGAATAATGTGAAATAAAACCTCATCTAATATGCAGAAATGATTACAATTGTATTTTGGAGGTATTATGCGTTTGGATCGTCTTACCAACAAATTTCAACAAGCACTAGCTGATGCTCAATCTTTAGCTATTGGACAAAATAATCAATTTATTGAACCGGTACATTTACTGGTTGTCTTGTTAGATCAAGAAGGCGGTACTCTACGTCCATTATTAACCTCGATAGGGATTAATGTTAATCAACTGAGTACCAAGTTAAATGATATTCTCAATATCTTACCGGAAGTGCATGGCACTGCTGGTGATATCCAGCTATCAAATGATCTTATTCGGCATTTAAATTTGTGTGATAAATTGGCACAACAACACGGTGATACATTTATTTCCTCAGAACTATTTCTTCTGGCAATTTTTGATGCCAAAACCTCGCTAACATATACGCTTAAAGCAATGGGAGCGAGTAAAGCAAACATAGAAAAGGCGATAGAACAAATGCGTGGTGGTGAAAATGTTAATGATCAAGGGGCTGAAGAGCAGCGTCAAGCACTTAAAAAATACACAGTGGATTTAACTGAAAGAGCTGAACAAGGCAAACTCGACCCTGTTATTGGTCGTGATGAAGAGATCCGTCGAACAATACAAGTTCTGCAACGCCGAACAAAAAACAATCCGGTTTTGATTGGTGAACCTGGGGTAGGTAAAACAGCCATTGTCGAGGGTCTTGCCCAACGGATTGTTAATGGTGAAGTACCTGAAGGTTTGAAAAGTAAACGAGTTCTTTCTTTAGATATGGGTGCTTTACTGGCTGGCGCAAAATATCGCGGTGAGTTTGAAGAGCGCTTAAAAGCAGTTTTGAATGATCTGGCCAAACAAGAAGGTAATGTTATTCTATTTATTGACGAATTGCATACTATGGTTGGTGCGGGTAAAGCCGAAGGGGCGATGGATGCCGGTAATATGTTAAAACCAACCCTAGCGCGAGGGGAATTACATTGTGTTGGAGCAACCACACTTGATGAATATCGTCAGTATATTGAAAAAGATGCTGCATTAGAGCGACGTTTCCAAAAAGTTTATGTTGCTGAACCTACGGTTGAGGATACCATAGCAATATTAAGGGGATTAAAAGAACGTTATGAACTGCATCATCATGTACAGATAACTGACCCTGCCATTGTTGCTGCCGCCAGTTTATCAAATCGTTATATTTCTGACCGAATGCTACCTGATAAAGCGATAGATTTAATCGATGAAGCAGGTGCTAGCTTACGGATGCAAATGGATTCCAAACCGGAAGCGCTTGATCGTTTAGAACGTCGGGTTATTCAGTTAAAACTTGAACAACAAGCACTCAAAAAGGAATCTGATGAAGCCAGTAAAAAGCGTCTTAAAATGCTTGAGGACGAATTAACGGAGAAAGAGCGAGAATATTCAGAATTAGAAGAAGAGTGGAAAGCGGAAAAAGCAGAGCTAACCGGGACACAGCATATAAAAGCGGAATTAGAAAACACACGTATTAGTTTGGAGCAAGCTCGGCGTAGTGGTGATTTAGCCAAAATGTCAGAATTGCAATATGGTAAAATTCCTGAATTAGAAAAACAACTCGCAGCTGCCACCAAAGCTGAAAATAAGACTATGAAGTTGTTGCGTAATAAAGTGACGGATGCTGAGATTACTGAAATTTTAGCACGTTGGACAGGAATTCCGGTTTCAAGAATGTTAGAAAGTGAACGAGAAAAGTTACTCCATATGGAGCAGGATCTGCATAAACGAGTTATTGGCCAAAATGAAGCGGTTGATGCGGTATCAAATGCCATTCGTCGTAGTCGCGCAGGTTTATCAGATCCAAATCGTCCTATTGGCTCATTCTTATTTTTAGGGCCTACTGGTGTTGGTAAAACTGAGCTCTGCAAAGCATTGGCAAATTTTTTATTTGACAGTGACGATGCGATGGTGCGTATTGATATGTCAGAATTCATGGAAAAACATACGGTCTCTAGGTTGGTTGGCGCACCTCCAGGCTATGTCGGATACGAAGAAGGCGGTTATTTGACAGAGGCCATTCGACGCCGCCCTTATTCTGTTATTTTGCTTGATGAAATTGAAAAAGCCCATCCAGATGTATTTAATATTTTGTTACAAGTTCTTGATGATGGGCGTTTGACTGGTGGACAGGGAAGAACAGTCGATTTTCGTAATACGGTTGTAATTATGACATCAAATTTAGGTTCTGATTTGATCCAGGAGCGATTTGGTACTTTGGGTTATAATGAAATGAAAGACATCGTGATGGAGGTTGTTAGTCGTAGTTTCCGGCCAGAATTTATTAACCGTATTGATGAAGTTGTGGTATTCCATCCACTTAATAAAGAGCAAATTAGCGAAATTGCGCAGATCCAATTATCACGGTTATATAAGCGTATGGAAGAGCAAGGCTATAAAGTAAAAATCACGCCTGCCGCTTTGGAAAAATTAGGTGAGGCTGGATTTGATCCGGTATTTGGCGCACGTCCTTTGAAACGTGCAATCCAACAGGAGATAGAAAATCCATTGGCTGAACAGATGTTATCGGGTAAGTTAGTGCCAGGCAAACAAATAACTTTAGAGGTTAAAAAAGGTGTTATTGTTGCTAAGCAATAAATAAAATCAGCTGATTAATTTTATTTGAAGAGGTAAATATTGCCTCTTCAATGGTATTAAGAATACAATAACTTTGATTAATGATAGATATTATTAACTCACATCTTTAGTCGCTATTATTAATGGTGTTAGTTTAAAATTAGCTCAATAAATGAGCATTCAAACAGAAACAATGCAAATAATAGTTGTTAGTTTCAGAAAACCCCCTATAATGCGCTCCCACTGAGTCAGTGTAGAACGAATCAGCAGTAGTGGATTTTAGCAACTTAGTACAACGGAAAAGTAGAAATAACTACTTGACTTTACAGGTGAAAAGCGTAGCG
>DAYVGO010000005.1:0-289192 GCA_045399315.1 Arsenophonus sp. | reverse complement strand
ATTCATTAGGCTGCTCTAGCACCATTCCTTACTGCTCGTTCCCGAAATTCAGAGGAATAACGATTAGACGACATTTGGGTCTCCTTTTGACTGACTATTTAGTCTCCAAGATTCCCGGGTTGGTTCAGAAGCCAAGGATTGAAGCTGGTTATATTTTTTCCCAACTATTAACTGAAGCAACAATAGATAATTTACCTATAATAAATTTTCAATTAGCAGATACTAAAATTATCACACCAGAACCGAGTTGTTCACTAGATAATAAAAGATTAACCGTAAACTTAGGTCATATTAAACAGAATAAATTCAAAGGATTAAATAGCACCGCGGGAGACACCGATTTTAATCTTAGCATAAATTGTATACGGCCAACCAAAATCAGTATCAAAATGAACGGCACGACATTAGCTGGTAATGATGAAACACTCGCTTTAAATAACAGTCATTCGCTAGAAACAGCGCAAGGTATCGGCCTCCAAGTTTTGCTACATAATTTTGGAGATAGAACTATCCTATTTAATAAAGCGATCCTATTAGGAAAACTGTCAGCAGAAGGTTTTTTGAATTTACCCTTTCGTGCTAGATACATTCAAACAACAAATCAAATAAAACCCGGTAAAGCGAACGCTACAGTTACCTTTGAACTTCATTATCATTGAAAAAGCGCTGGTAACACCGCGATCACGGTTACACCGAACCAATTTTAGCCATCGCTTGTAAAATGTGTTTATCAGAGATAGGATAAGATGTTCCCAACCGTTGAGCAAAAAAACTTACCCGTAATTCTTCTATCATCCAATATATTGTTTGTACTTCAGGCTGCTGTCTTTGTATGGCAGGCAACTTAGTTAGCTAACTCTGCCATTGCTGCCTAATATGCTCAATTCTCACCATATGCACCCGATCTCGGTTGGGATCGATCATTAGCTTTTCCAAACGACGCTCAATACCATTAAGATAGCGGATAATATCAGGTAGTTTTTTCCAACCATGTGATGTGACAAAACCTTTAAATATCAATTCGACCTTTCAAACGCTTATTAATGGCAAATGTGCTAGTTAAAATCATTTCACCCTGCTTGGTGATCTCGACCACTACCTCATTAAGCTCGGAACGAACATAAGTTTGCAATTGTTCATAATCCTCTGTTGTCCATACTAAACCACCAAATTGAGCAATTAATTTATCAACTCCACAACTGATACAATCATCAATGAGTTCAAGCACTTTGCCAAAAGGATTAAAATAAAGTCCCAGTTTAGATTTATTGGGCAATTTTTCATGCAAGTATTTTATCGGTGAAGGAATATTAAGCAACAAAAGTCGCCTTAATCCTTTATTCATCGCCTGTTGCTGCTCTAGCTGGGTTTCAAATACGCGAATAGCACCACTGTTTTTTTCATCCACCAGCGCTAGATAAGCTTTAACCAAATAACTACCGCGCTTTTGTTCATAAAGCTGAGGTAGAATAGCAAAATTCCATCTATCTAACCCACTTTGTTCAATACTATCATTAACAACTGCAGCTAATGTTCGTTGAACTTGCTGCTTTAGTTGTATTTTTAGCGCAGATAGATCACGGCCTTCAGTAATACTATGATTGTTTTCATCAACAATACGAAAGGTTATTTTCAAATGATCAGGTAATTGCTCCCATTGCCAGGCCTCAGACTGAATGGTAAGTCCTGTCATACGCCGCAGCTCACGTGTCAGACAATCTAACCACTTACCTTGCGGAACAGGCATACGTTCTAAAAATGCTTTGGCATAATTTGGCACCGGCACAAAATTACGCCATAACGATTTTGGTAATAATTTAATTAGTGTAACAACTAACTCTTCGCGTGCTGCCGGAATTTGCCAGTCAAAACCTTCATCTTTAACTTGATTGAGTACTGATAATGGAATATGAACCGTCACCCACGGTGCCAGGCTCAAACTGATAAGTTAAATGCAATTTCAAGCATTTTGCTGCCAATAATTAGGATATTCAGCTAAAGTAACCTTATTAGCCGTTTGCCGTATTAACATATTTTTGCTAAATTTCAGGCGATCAGGTTGTGTTTTACTGACCTCATGCCACCAGCGATCAAAGTGACGAGAAGAGATAACTTGGCGATCAATTCGTTGTTCATAAAAACGAAAAAGGGTGTCATCGTCAACCACAATATTCCGGCGACGAGATTTATGCTCTAACTCCTTTACTTCAGCTAATAAGGTTAAGTTTTGTCGGTAAAACGTGTGGCTGGTTCGCCAATCACCTTTAACCAGTGCATGGCGAATAAAAAGCTCACGACATAATGAAGGATCGATCTTACTGTAATTAACTTGGCGAGCAGTCACAATAGGTAAACCAAACAATGTGACACTTTCTGACGCCATAACAGCATCTTGTTTTTTTGACCAAAGCGGCTCACCATAATGATATTTTACTAAATGTCCGGCCAATGGTTCTATCCAGTCAGGTTCGATCGCTGCTGTAATACGTCCCCAAAGCTTATTGGTTTCAACTAATTCCACCACCATGATCCATTTAGGCGGTTTTTTAAATAACCCCGAAGCAGGAAAAATCATAAATCGAGCATTTCTGACGCCCATGAAGTCAGCTTTTTCAGCTGCTTTTTGGCCAATATGAGAAAGCAGACCTGACAGTAGAGAAATGTGTATAGCCTGGTAATCAGCAGGATCACTATTGATAGCAATACACAATTCTTTAATCACTTGTCGCAGCTGGTTATATATGTCCTGTCACTCTCTTAAGCGCAAAAATCCGAACGTTTATCGATAAAACGACGATGCTTTATCCCACAGCCATCATCTGCAAAATAACCAAAGCAAGATTGGTACGCAAAATTTCAGGATCGGTATACTTTGGTCGGGCTAAAAAATCTTCTTCCGAGTATAAACGAATACAGATACCGGCGGCGACACGTCCACATCGTCCTTTTCGTTGTTCAGCCGAAGCTTGAGAAATCGGTTCAATCGGTAAGCACTGAACTTTTGTGCGATAACTGCAACGGCTAACACGCACATATCCAGTATCAATAACATATTTAATACCAGGAACAGTCAATGATGTTTCTGCTACATTGGTCGCTAGTACGATCCTTCTGTCAAAATGAGATTGAAAAATACAGTTTTGTTCACTATTAGATAAGCACGCAAAAAGCGGCAATATTTCTGTGTGCCTTAAATTTAGTTTATTAAGTGCTTCAGCAATATCACTGATATCGCGTTCACCACTCATAAAAATCAAAATATCACCGCTACTTTCTTGACTTAATTCATTAACCACATCAATAATACCGTCAAGTTGATCGCGATTACTATCGTTGCTGTCGCCAATAATTGGCCGATATCTAACTTCTACCAGGTAAGTTCGTCCCGACACTTTAACAATCGGTACATGAGCAAAATGGCAAGAAAAACGCTCAGGATCAATGGTCGATGATGTGATAATAACTTTTAAATCAGGACGTTTAGGTAATAATTGGCACAAATAGCCCATAATAAAATCAATATTTAAACTACGTTCATTTGCTTCATTGATAATTATCGTGTCATAGTTGCAGTAATAACTTATCATTATGTAATTCTGCTAATAAAATCCCATCTGTCATTAATTTAATGAAATTATTGTCACCAATCTGTTCATTGAAACGAACTTTATAACCAACGCACTGCCTAATGGGATATTAAGTTCTTCAGCGATCCTGTTAGCCACTGAACGAGCAGCCAACTGACGAGGCTGAGTGTGACCAATTAAACCTTTTATACCTCGGCCAAATTCTAGACAAATTTTAGGTATCTGAGTTGTTTTACCCGAACCCGTTTCACCAGCAATAATGACGACCTGATGATCACGTATAGCTTGATAAATTGCCTGTTTTTTTCAATGACCGGCAGATTTTCTGGATAAGTTATTGTCGGACAATTATTTTGCCGACTGGCGATTTTTTCTGTCCAGCGACTATAGCGGTTTTAACTAATTCAATAACCGATTGGCGGGATTTTTCATTTTTTATTTTTTATTTTCTTTATCCCTGCTAAGCACTTTTTTAATAATAATTGATCACGTAATAATAGTTGGTTAATATCAGCATATAATGCTGTCAAATCGAATTTCACTGTTAACAAGACCTTACTAAATGGGCTTTTTTACTGAGTTGACCATCAAAACAAGACACTACAGATGCATACTCTTTTTTTGTCAAAATAACTTGGTGATATAGTAACTTATTTTTGTATCCAACGGCCATTTATACCTAACACATATTCACCTTTTTTTGCACCATCAATTAATTTTTGGCCAGCAATTTTTGCCACTTGCTCAGTCTTAAGTTGATTATTTTGCGCAATCTCGGCATATTTTTGTTCTCGAGCATGATTAATACTGTTGACTAATGAATCCACTTCAGCATTATTTTTTACTACTGCCGCCAAATAACCGCTTAGTGTCTCACCAACCAGCCCAGGCTGTTTAACTTCAGTAACTGGCAAATTTAACGCAGAAAAACTAACAACTAGGCTGATTAATATTAATAAAACAGGTAAAATATATTTTTTCATCATCTAATTTATTATCCAAAAAGATCGCTATTATTTTTTAGTAACCCTTCTACCTGGCGATCAACTTTAATTTTAATTTCATGTTCAATTTTGACATTTATATTAATATTTATCGGCTTAAACCGAACACAGCTGGTTAATAAAAATACCGCTAATAATATCAGCATATACCAAATTTGTTTTTTTATTACTGGTTTTCACTTTTTTATTGAAATATTTTTTTCTAACCATCACCTAAATTATTAGCAAACTATAAGCTGCGCTACAATTGAAAAATATTTTCTTGCTGGCAATAATTTAAGAGCACTTGCCAATTTTTGCTCTCTAAAGGATTAAATCCATGAATTTGAGCGTTGATCGTTATATCACTCAGATTACTGAGACTAATTTTGGTTCGACTACGATTTATTTCTAAATAACGTAACCATGCCATAGCAACTATAGCAGATAAATTATTTTCACCAATAGAATCCACTAACTCTTTTCCTAATCGTAATGTAATATTGCCAGAGTTTTCTAACCACTCATCCTTCACTATCCAATCAGGATTATTCAGAAAGAAAGGTAATTGACCACTAATTTTACCTGACATCGCAACCTGATTTTGCCAAAGCGCATTTCCTCGTAATCGTTTACCATCACAACGGATAAAAAACGCGGGATCGGGCCGATTTGTTGTTCTGAAAGAGCACCAGTTAAGTGAAAATCGGCTGGGTTTTGACCAACTAATTTACCCATGATTGTGGTAGCAGATAAAAAGCTTTCTTTACTAAACTGTATTCGATTGGTGCGTAACATGAATTCACTGGCCAAGTTAGCCTGGTTGACATCACGTTGCCATGTTAAGGGTTTTAATAGTGTTAAATAGGATGAAACATTTTCATCATGCTATACTGAATTTTATCAAATCCAGTATTTAATCGGTTTAATACCAATAAAGAGTTTATCCAGTAACCATCGCCACTGAGATCCCAATTAGACCTGAGGGGTGCAACTGGGTATTTCCCCAATAACACCATCACCAATAACCTTAGTCAGGTTTACAGTTATTGGCTTGACCATCAAATCGTAACTTTACTTTACCCCAGTAACTATCTGTGGTGGCAACTATTGCCTGCAAACATCCAGTGACCGCTTACGACGTCAAATAAGTACCTGCTAAAGGTAAACGTAGTTCTTAAGCATTAAAGTTTTATTTATCTTGCCATACACTCTTACAAGGATGATGGAAGGAAAGTAATACATGGTGACAGCAATAGCCCAGAAATCAAGGTTGGTAATCACGTATCAATAATCAAATCATCAATCTTAACTTGTCCCATTAATTGAAATGGAATATGGCTATTCAACCAATAGTACTAAATTAGCTTTACCTTTTTCACCTACTATTAGCATATTGGCTTGCCCACTAATACGTATCTCTGCTAAGCTATTATGCCAATTGGTCAATCGAAAGTCCATTTAACCAGACAACACTTGCTCACTACTTTGTCAACTCCATTCACCTTGCTTAACAGTCAAATATTGATCATCTCTGCCAGGTTAAATTGACTAATGGAACTTGAGATTGCGGTTGTTTTAATTGTAAGGTACCTGAACGATTTGACTAAGTTAATTGTGCAACCAGCGGATTAGCATAGCGATTGGTGACTAAAACCACGGTAATTTTTCCATCGTGTGGTATGAGTGTGCTGTTCAACGGTAGCGTGATATTGCCGGTTAAATTAAGCGATCTTCATTTAACCAAATAAAAAGATGTTTGATATTGAAATAATCTACCGCAGTGGTACGGGCGACAAATTGTATATTTTCACTTTGATAATTAATATGCAGAATATGACCCTGATGGAGTTTCCCAGCAAATAATGACCAGGGATGTAAAATAAGCTGGTTAATAGTTACCTCTAACGATGGGATTATTGCTAAAATCTGCCATATGTCGATGGCTGATTGTTCTGCCTGAGGCTCTTTCAACTGAGATAAACAATTATTGTCACTGACGAGCGACTGAGCATAAGTTATCCATTTTGTTGACTATTTGACAAAACGAGAAATAGTTAGCTTATTCACTTTGACCTATTCACATGTGCCAAGTGCGATTTTCATATTGCTAACAACAATACCTTTGCTAGTGATTTTTGGTAAAGTTAATTAGAGTGATGCTCCTTTCGGTAACCATAGTTGGCTAGCTTTAGGTAACCAATAAGGTAGTGAAAACCAACTGGCAATTGCAATAGAAAACAAAATGATGAATAGCAAAATAATATATTTTATTAGCTTAGCCACTCTACTATTCCTTTGTTTTAACTAATCTTAGTAACAGATAATAAGGGATTTTTAATATTCATCCATCTTATAGGTCTATGCTCATGTATGCTATTGATATTATAAACAAATTTTATCAATCAATTCATATAATCTACTATTTGTGTCATTCTATTAATCCCAGCTACAATTATCACTATAGATACAAGAGTAATAATCATTTTATATTGGAGCCACTGATGAAAATCGCTTCTTATAGTACAAAACAATACGACCGCATTCATTTCGAACAAATTAACAAACAGGGTAATTTTGATATTGAATACTTTGATTTTCCGTTGACACCACAAACCGCTAAAAATGCTAGCGGCACCGATGCTGTTTGTATATTTGTAAATGATGATGCTAGCCACACAGTACTTAAAGAACTTGCCAAGTTAGAAGTTAAAATTTTAGCTTTACGTTGTGCCGGATTTAATAATGTTGATTTACCCGCCGCTAAAGAACTTGGTATTCAAGTTGTTCGGGTACCGGCTTATTCTCCCGAAGCTGTAGCTGAATACGCTGTGGGCTTAATGCTTTGTTTGAATAGACGTATTCACCGTGCTTACCAACGTACTCGGGATGCCAATTTTTCCCTGGAAGGTTTAACCGGTTTTAATATGCATAATCGTACCGCCGGAATTATTGGCACCGGTAAAATTGGTTTAGTCACATTACGCATTCTTAAAGGTTTTGGCATGAAGCTACTAGCCTATGATCCCTATCCCTGTGAAACCGCATTAGAACTAGGCGTTAACTATGTTGATTTAGATACTTTATTAAAACATTCAGATATTATTAGTCTACATTGTCCATTAACTGCAGAAAATCATTACTTACTTAACCAACAATCATTCAATAAAATGAAAAATGGGGTTATGGTGATCAATACTAGTCGAGGGGGCTTAATTGATTCTAATGCTGCCATCGAAGCGCTAAAACAACAAAAAGTGGGTGCCTTAGGTATGGATGTGTACGAAAATGAACGAGAACTATTTTTCGAAGATAAATCTAACGATGTGATCCAAGATGATGTCTTTCGCCGTTTATCTGCCTGCCATAACGTTTTATTCACTGGACACCAGGCTTTTCTGACAGAAGAAGCACTCAATAACATTAGTGAAACGACATTACAAAATATTAAACAGATCGCACAAGGTCAACCATGTCCTAACAAAATTGAAGCTTAATTTTTAAGTTATATGCGACTTGTATAGTTTCTGTCGATTATCGTAATGAGTGCTATCAAGCACTCATTACAAATTTTATATATTGTTCTAAATAATGCTCTTTCATTTATTGTCTAAAATTAAATAGTGCTAATGATATAATCTTCCCAATCCATCACTTCAATTTCTCTAACTGCAATATGGCGAACGGATATTTTTGTCTGGTGCATGGCTAACTTGAAGCCGGTTTTTAGTGGATGCCAAACTAGCAATGGTTTTCTTTCAGCAATTAAACGATAAGCACAAGTGATCGGCAACTAATGAAAGGTGGCCAAATTATCCCGTGTTAGTTTGATACAGTCCGGTTCATAACGAAATCTTTCTGCATAGTGTTTACACTGACAAGTTTTAAGATCTAATTGATTACATGCAATGTTAGTGAAATAAATGGTATCAGTATCTGTATCCAGTAACTTATACATACAACATTGCCCACAATCATCACATAATGATTCCCACTCTTCATCGGTCATCTGTTCTAACGTTTTGAGCTGCCAAAAAGACTAAGACATATAAAATAAAAATCCTTGTAAGTTAGATAACACGTGTTTTTAATACACGATCGTTTAAATGTAGGGTAAGTTCATCATTGACTTTTAATGGGCCAACACCATGCGGAGTACTGGTTAAAATAACATCACCCGGCCGTAAAGTAAAAAAACGTGATATATAACTGATTAAAGGTAATATAGCAGTCAGCATATCTGCGGTATTCCCTTGCTGTTTCATTTCGTTATTCACCAATAAACTTAATCGGGCATTTTGTGGGTCACCAAACTCATAAACAGGAATAAATCCGGATATTGGGCATGCACCATCAAAGGCTTTGGATTTTTCCCATGGTTGACCAGATTCTTTTAACATTTGCTATAAATCACTAATGTTAAATCAAGTGCCATAGCAAACCCTTTAATCGCTGTTTTAATTCTTTCTTCGTCATTTTCCTGTTTCAGGGTAGCGCCAATCAAAATGGCTAATTCAATTTCATGATGTACAGTTCCCAGCTCTTTGGGTAGTAAAATGGGTTGATTAATATCACAAAAGGGCCGTTTCCGGTTTAATGAAAATTACCGGTTCTTTATGCCGCATTCCGCTCATCTTTTTAACGTGTTGGGCATAATTACTGCCGACACAGATCATTTTATTAGCCGATACATCAAGTAAAGCTCCCTGTCAATCATGATGTTGATACATAGACCTACTCCTATTTATTACTAGGTATACTCAGTTTATTATATTTGTTGAGCAATGTCGTCAGCCATTAAACAGACCGACAAGGAAAAATAATAAGAACGATTCCAATGCATAATAGTGCGAAAATTATTAGTAACCAGATAGCTCCGGTTCTTTGGATCTTTTGGCATAATTAACCAAGTCTGGGTATTTGGTGCCAAATTGACCATTACTGGCACTTGTACTCCGAGCTTTTTCCATTGCTCAACTGATTTTCCTTTTTTCTTTATACCTTCCAGACTGACATCAAAACCTGTTGGTAACTTGACCTGCGCCCTCAAGGTAAATAACTTTGCCAACCTTCCTGCTTAAGATAATTAGCAACATAAGCAAAACATCTGCTTTGTTATGCCAAATATCAATCTGACCATTACCACTGCCATCTTTACCATATTGTAGATAATAAACTGAGGTTGTCCCATTGCGCCGGCTCAAGAACCTTTTAAGCGATGTTGTTTAGGCACATAACATTTATCCATAATTTTAAAGACTGCCATCAGTTGTTTACTAAGAAAAATTCCCGGCGGCCATCGAAAGACAAAGTCATTAAGGCAAAAATAACATCTTCTTGCACTTGAATTTCACCAAACTTACTCTCTAAGCCCCAAAGCACAACAATATATTGCACCAGAATTCCATACTGTTCACTGGCTACATCAAGTTAATGCTTGTTATTATGATATTGAAGTATTGCCATGCTAATACGAGATGCTGATAAAACTTTTTATAAGTAACTCTCTAAATTGATATTAGCCCGCCTTTCTGGTTGCCACCGATCCGCCGCTACAATTCGCTGAACAAAATAAATATTAGCAAATGCACGTGTGATCGTTGTTTCACTTATTTCTTGTTGTCTTGTCATCCGTTTTAAAAGTTCCACGTATGCTGGAAATTGCGCCATACAACGTTGTTTAAGTGGAAATGCCTTACTTAAAGAAATTTTACTGAATTGCGTCGCTATTGCTTGCGGTACTGCTATTAAGAAAATCTCTTTAGACAGCATCGCTAACATCGAATCACCTATCAGTAAGAAACTACTAATTACTGCATAAACAAGTTTGAGTCTCGTACATATAATCCTCAAAAACTTTTAATTCGGTATTATCTTTTTTTTGCTCTGCCAATAGTTGATTTTCCAATTTATCTATCATTTGACGATAGTCTTCCATTATATTTTCAACCAGAAGCGGAAACTGGAGATAATAACCAATCTCCACGAGTTCCCTTTTAACCCTGTCAATATAAGCATTAACTAATTTTTTTCGCTCGGACAGACAAAGCGTCATGATCAATCGAGGTGTGCCAAATTGCTGTGATAATGGCTTAGGAACTCGTGAAAAATCGTCTTTTTTCTACATAAAGATAAGTTTATTCTTTTTTTTGCACTAATAAGCTATACAAAACATTCAATTTAGCTCTTTTTTATTAACACTTTTGACTTGCCTGACTAACTAAGTAACTATAACATAATATTGTGTTTCCTAATATCATCACCCAAGATTCCACTATGGGTCAGTTAAATATGCTGAGTCGAATACAGATGGCACAATCACCAATCGAACTAAAAGGCAGTAGCTTCACTCTGACTGTTCTTCATATTCATGATGAAGATCCTGAAGCTATTAAAAAAGCAATTCAGGAAAAAATTGACCAAGCGCCTGAGTTTTTGAGAAATGCTCCTGTCGTCTTCAATGCTACTGATATATCTGAAGCCAGTACTATTTTATCCTGCTACAGAATTATTAGTGAGACAGGTTTAAAGATAGTCGGTGTTAGTGGATGTACCAATACCAAATTGCGCCAATCTATCACTAAGGCTGGTCTACCCTTGCTTAGTGAAGGTCAAAATCAAAAAACGCAAAATAAAAAAGCAGCGAATAATATAGCTATCACTGAACATGGCAAAACCCGTATTATTACCACCCATGTTCGTTCTGGACAGCGTATATACGCCGCTAATTGTGATTTAATTGTTAATGCCAATGTTAGTGCAGGTGCTGAATTAATCGCTGATGGCAATATACATATTTATGGAATGATGCGTGGTAGAGTACTTGCTGGCGCATCTGGCGATAACAATTGTCAAATTTACTGTACCCACTTACAGGCAGAATTAGTTTCCATTGCCGGCCAATTTTGGCTAAGTGAACAAATTCCAGCAGATTTTATCGGGAAAGCAGCTAGACTTTGTTTGGTAAATAATGAATTGACGATTGATAATATCATTTAGACCTTATTACAGGAATGACTCCATGGCACGCATTATTGTTGTAACCTCAGGTAAAGGTGGCGTAGGTAAAACCACTTCCAGCGCAGCCATTGCTACTGGCCTGGCTCAAAGAGGGAAAAAAACTGTTGTGATCGATTTTGATATTGGTCTACGTAACCTCGATTTAATTATGGGATGCGAGCGCCGCGTAGTGTATGACTTCGTGAATGTGATCCAAGGTGATAGTACTCTTAATCAAGCACTTATTAAAGATAAAAGGACTGAAAATCTTCATATACTTCCTGCTTCACAAACGCGTGATAAGGATGCATTAACACGTGAAGGCGTTGAAAAAGTGCTAAATGGACTGAAAAAATTAGATTTCGAATTCATTATCTGTGATTCACCCGCAGGCATTGAAAGTGGTGCATTGATGGCACTTTATTTCGCCGATGAAGCAATTATTACCACCAACCCTGAAGTCTCTTCTGTACGTGATTCTGATCGCATTCTCGGTATTATAGCTTCTAAATCACGCCGTGCAGAATGTGGTGAAGAACCCATCAAGGAGCAACTTTTGCTTACCCGTTATAATCCTAGTCGTGTCACCCATGGTGATATGCTGAGTATGGAAGACGTACTTGAAATTCTGTGTATCCCACTCCTTGGTGTGATCCCTGAAGATCAATCTGTTCTACGTTCATCTAACCAAGGAGAACCCGTTATTCTCGATCCTAAATCTGATGCAGGTAAAGCTTACAGTGACTGTGTTGACCGCATCTTAGGTAAAAACCGCCCTATTTGTTTCATTGAAGAAGAAAAAAAAGGCTTCTTAAAGCGCTTGTTTGGAGGATAAGACATGGCTTTATTAGATTTTTTCCTGTCGAAAAAAAAATCAACGGCCAATATTGCCAAGGAACGGCTACAAATTATTGTTGCCGAACGCCGACGTAATGACAGTGGGCCGACTTACTTACCTGCAATGAAACATGATATCTTAAAGGTAATCTGCAAATATGTACAAATTAATCCGGAAATGCTTACCGTACAATTTGAACAAAAGAATGATGACATCTCTGTTTTAGAGTTAAATGTAACTTTACCTGAAACAGATGAAAAAAAAGTAAAATAGTCAGCTTTCAACAGCAAAACGCCCATCAGCAGTGATGGGCTGGTACCATAATGATTAGAAAATAAATATTTTTATTACGCTATTTTTAGAGTTCCACTAGCTAGGTTTATTATTTTGCTAGTTAAGTTATTTTCATTAATAAAATTATTTGTAATTATTTTTTGCTTTATTAATAATGTCATAATTTCTGCTAGCTTGTCTTTAAGCTGATAAATTTTTGTTATTCGATTGAAAACTTTGCTAATCAAAATTAATAATACCCGCCAGTAAAATCAGCTAACCATATAATACCAATAATTGCTTCAAAATATCAGCCATCAGTTGACCACGCCAGCCAGCCAACAGATCTGGGGTATGATTGGTTTTTTTCAGTCTCCAATGAATGGCTAACAGCTGATTAATTTGTCGTCGTGAAGCTAATAATTCAGAATTCAATTTTTGTTGCTCTCTAATTTGTTTAGTTAATGATTTAATTGCCTTAAAAGCTGCTCGATATTTTGGATGATCAAGTAAGATGATAAAGTGGCGGGGGACATTCTTTTTCTTGCAAATCACAATAATTGGCTACTATTTGCAACAAATCCTACCCACGGCAGCGGATGTCCTGTCCAGTTAACTCCCATGATATGCAGTTCTGCTAAAGAATTAGGTAAATAACGCGCTATTTTCCATAGATGCTCTTCTCTTACAATAAAATTGACAGCCAAATCATGCCGACGAGCCTGGTTAAGACGTCAGGCAGCTAATTGCTTAAGACAAGCTAGCTGTTGCCCTCGTAATTACCAACTATTTTTGATACTTATATAAACATATGCTGATGTTAAAATCTCTTGCCGGTGTAATAAAATACGCTGATATTCATCGGTTATAGCTGATAGATAGCCTAATTTATCAATCAACGGCAGTAGCTTTTCTAGCAAGGGCAATAAGAAAAATACATCGGTTACCGCATATTGACACTGTTTATTACTCAGTGGACGAATAAGCCAATCTATTCGTAACTCATTCTTATCTAAGGCAATAGTTAAATATTCATTTACTAATATGGCAAATCCACTAGAAATTGGATGACCAAGGAATGCCGTGATAATCTGAGTATCTAACATTGATTGTGGAATACAAGCTAAATGATGTAAAAATACTTCTATGTCTTCACTACCGGCATGCAGGATTTTAGTAATTTTGCCATTGGTCAGTAATTGCTTAAACGGATCCAAGTTAGTAATTGCAAGAGGATCAATCAATGACAGTTGATTACCATCATATAACTGAATAAGGCCAAGCTGTGGGTAATAGTTTTTACCCGAACAAATTCTGTGTCTAGTGCTATTTTGTTAGCTTCCGATGCTGCTTGACAAACTTTCTTAAGTTGAGCATCTGTCGTAATCAACTGATAATTCAAAACGTCTTTCTCTTCATGATTTATTTTTAATAACACCGGCTTAGCGCGCCATTTTACCGATGTTGTTTATCAAAATTCTTAAATTAACTTTCTAATATCTGTGTTACTGGATAATTATCTGAGGGCTTAGTTTGATATTTTTGCTGCTCTTCTTCTCGTAATTGTCGCCGTAATATTTTACCAACATTCGATTTGGATAATTCAGCACGAAACTCAAAAAATTTAGGCACCTTGTAGGCAGTAAGGTATTGATAAAAATAGGCTTTTAAATCATTCGCAGTCAAACACGGATTACTTGCTACTACAAATACCTTTACTGCTTCACCGATATTTTCATCTATCACTCCAATGGTTGTATTTTCAATGACTTTAGGATGAGTAGAGATAACTTCTTCAATTTCACTAGGATAAACATTAAAACCAGACACCAAAATCATATCTTTTTCGCGATCAACAATTTTTACAAATCCTTTTTCGTCTATTTTCGCAATATCACTTGTTGCTAACCAACTATCACCATCCTGCAGTATTTCGTTAGTCAAAATCGGAGAATGCCAATAACCCTTCATTACTTGTGGGCCACGTACCAACATCTCACCCAGCCGACCAATTGGAACTTCATTACCATCTTTATAAACAAATTTGACTTCAGTTGACGGCACAGGCAAACCAATACTACCACTATATTGGTTTAAATTGTATAGATTACTGGTTACCAGTGGCGAATACTCTGTTAAACCATAGCCTTCGAGTAAATGCTTACCCGTCACTCATTGCTATTCTTCTGCTACCGCTTTTTGCACTGGCATTTCTCCCCTCCCCCACACCCACAGAAATGTGCAAATGAGAAAAATCAAGCTTTCTAAATTCTTCATTATGTACCCAAGCATTAAATAATGTATTAACATCAGTGATGCCAGTAAAAGGATAACGAGCAAGTTATTTAACCGTTCTGCAATATCGCGTGGATTAGTAATCAGTAAATTGGTGCCGCCAATTTTAATAAATAGTAAACAATTTACCGTCAATACAAAAACATGATATAATGGCGACACTGTCACAACGATCTCTTTGCCAAGCTACATAGCAGGCAGATAAGTAATGCAAGCCTGTTCGATATTTGCCAACATATTATAATGAGTAAGCATTGCATGTAGCTTTTGCTGAACCTGTAGTTCCTCCAATATACTGGAGAAACGCTAAATCCCTACCAGCAATATCGGTTTCACATATTGCATACGATAGCCTAATTACATAACACGGCGGAAAGAGATCGCTTGTGGCAAGTAATATTTAGGTACTAAGCGTTTAATATATTTGACAACAAAATCAACGATTGTCGCCTTTAGCTGAGAAAGTTGATCACCTAAACGTGTCAGAATGACATGTTTTAACTTGCGTATTAAAAACCACCTTTCTAATGTATGAGCAAGGTTTGATACAATAACAGATCACCATTGCCCCACTATCATTGAGTTTATGTTCTAATTCTCTTGGGGTATAAGGCGGATTAACATTAACCACTACCATACCAGCACGTAAAATGCCAAAAAGCGTAACCGGATACTGCAATAAATTGAGTAGCATAAGCGTAATATGATCGCCTTTTTGCAGACCTAGCCCATTTTGTAAATAGGCAACAAACGCTCGACTACGTTCTTCCAACTTACGATATGTCATTATTTCACCCATATTAATAAAAGCTGTGCGATCTGTATATTCAGTAACAATATTCTCCTGATTTGAAACTAAGTGAAGTAACCGACAAAAATCAACCTATTAACAAAATATTAACTCAGCATACCAGTTTGAAAACTATTCTATGTTAAGGCTGAGAGATATATCACTATTTAATTTCAAATCTCGAATAAGTTTAACTAAGCTAATTTATCAGCTTAAATATTTTCATTAATTTTCAGTTAAATATAAAAACTAGTAACATTATTAATATAAAGAATCAATTATACATCGTTCGGCTTTCTCCCCAAAAAGGCATAATTTTTTTATCACCTTAGTGCACAACAGCACTTTTTAAGCGGCTAAAAATTTTGCTTAGTATGAAAATTAATCAGGGTAAATATTTTGACATATTTATCCTGTACTCTGACTAATAATAAAAATAGTAATTATTCGGTTAAATAAGTTCGTATCTCAGCTTCACCGCCAGGATAACCCCAAGGACTCCAATTCCAATAATAAAGCGAATGAGGATAATTAGGATACCAAGGTGATCCATACCACCCCGCACCAGTAGGAGGTAATACAATTGATTGCATTTGATTCCAGCGTTGATAACCGGTTACAGCAATCTTTACATATTGATAGGAAACTGAACCAATTTTGCCTGCTTCTATTCCAGTAATTGTGCCGACTACAGTAACATAGCGACCGGTAAAATCTGAAGGTTCCAAAAAACGATCAATGTAAGCATATAAACGCCCCACTGAAGGCGTATTTAATATTGGCGCAGCATCATATTTACTCAATGGTATTACCACAATCTCTAGCCGAGTTTGGTTATTACTGTTTAAAACGAGATCACCTTACCGCCAAAGCGCCCCTCCTGACCAATATAAAGCTCAGGTATTTCACGCACCGCTGATAAACTTTCAACTGGGATTTGAGTGGTTCCTTTTATTGAAGCAGGAATTGAAACACATCCGGCTAATAAAACAACTCCAGCCAACAGAGCAGCCTGGTAATTTAACTTAATTTTCATAAACCACCTCTTCAAACAGCATAATAATATAAAACAAGTATCAACGACCGGGTAATTTTTTCCAACTAACCTCATTACGTAAATAAACTGGCTGGGCTTCTTCAACACTAATTGTTTTACCTTTTTGCCACGCTTGTAAGGCTAAAGGCAACATATCTTGCGCATCAGGTAAACTAATACCACTTTCAAATAAATCTAAATTTGCCTTTTTTAATATAGGATAAGCTGACCAACCTGTCCCGGCAATAGCCCACTGTCCACTTAAGTTATTTATTCTGGCCAAAAATTGCTCAGGCTTGACTACCGCTTCGCTCTCTTCACATTGCCAATAACCATCTGGCTGTAGTTCATAACAAGCAGAATAAATTTCTCCCATTCTTGCATCTATCGCTACCAATACTTTTTCCGCGCCTAATTGACGATGAGCTCCTTGTGCCATAGTTAACAGAGAAGAAATACCTACCATCGGTAAATTAGCTCCAAATGCTAATCCCTGAGCAATTCCGACAGCAATACGCACGCCAGTAAAACTACCTGGCCCTCGACCAAAAGCTAAAACATCAATATGTGGTAAATCAAGATGGGCATCAATAAGACACTTCTCTACCATTGGCAATATTTTTTTTGTATGCTCCCGCGGTGAAACGGCAAATTGAGCAAAGACGCGACCATCACACCACACGGCAACCGAACAAGCTTCAGTGGCAGCATCAATGGCTAATATATGGGTTGCCATATTTTAGATCCTGGCTATTTTGATGACTAAGTAATTGCTAATATTAACATATTCTGTTGAATAAAATGGTGTCAAAAATAAAAAACTTTCATATTATGACCGCTATTTATTCAATTACTTGGTGGCACTTTGGCTAAAAAATTAATTGCCACTTGTAAACTACGTGTTCTTGTGGAAGTGGGCAAACTATTTAAAAAAACTTGGCTATAAAGTCAAACCACTAATCGTTTATCACAAATAATAATGACCCCATAATCATTAACATCACTTACTAACCGTCCAACACCTTACTTTAAATTAAGTATCGTATCAGGTAATTGAACTTCATAAAATGGGTTGCCGCCTTGCCGCTGGCAATCTTGCATACGTGCACTCAATAATGGTTCATCTAGCGAAGTAAAAGGTAATTTATCAATAATAACACAAAAAAGAAAATCACCTTTAACATCAACGCCTTCCCAAAAACTGCTCCGGTAGCTATCAATAATGAATTGTCTACTGTGGTAAAGTTAGACAACAATCGTTCTTTAACTGGTTTCACCCTGCATTAAAACAGGTAAGTCCAAGCAATACCGAAATATTGCCGTTAATTCACACATCATGTGAAGTGAAGTACATAAAAATAAACAATGCCCCTGATTATGCTCAATAACTGACTTTAACATGGCAACTAATTGCTCAGTAAAATCAGCTTGTTCAGTGTCTGGTAAATAACGAGGCACACAAAGTAATATTTGCCGCTGATAGTCAAACGGACTCAGTAATATTAAATTATTGGCTTTTTCCAATCCTAAGTACTGGCTAAAATAATTTAGCTGGTCACTAACTGCTAACATAGCTGAAGTAAAGATCCAACTGCCTTTTTCAGCCGTTATCATGTCATGAAATTTATCCGCCACCGTTAATGGCGTTAAAGCCAATAAAACATGGCGACCAAAACTTTCAAACCAATAGCTAAATCCGGGGATGGTTGTCTCTTTCAGCCGATTTAAACGATTACGACAGGTTGTTATTCGATCAAAAATAGCATCTAACACTACAGAACGTCCCAAGGACAGTTTCATTACTTCATAGCCAAATTCCAATGCATCCTCAAGACATTGCAACACATGACTAACATGCTGTTGATTAAATAACTCCTGCAAATCCCCTCTAAATCCATTTTCACCTAATGCTAAGCGAAAATCCAAAACAGCCTCACTAATGCTATCTGCACATTTTTGTAGCTGGCTCTGATCACCTATTTTTGTGTGATAAACCAAAGTAATATCACGAGCCAGTTCAAATAACTGTTGGCTACTAAGCTGTTGACCAAAGTATTGACTAGCGATATTAGGAATTTGATTTGCCTCATCAAAAATAATCACTTCGGCCACACGAATTAATTTACCAAAGCCGGTATCCTTTACCACCTTATCGGCCACAAACAGATGGTGATTAACCACTACTACATCTGCTTCCAACGCTTTTTTGCACGCTTTAAGCACAAAACAGCGCTGATAATAGGGGCAATGACTTCCTAAACAATTATCATTAGTACTGGTTACTAATGGCCAAACCGCACTATCCTATTCTACCTGATGACAATTACTAATATCACCATCTCCAGTTTCTATCACCCAACTGCGCAAGCGAACAATCTCAGCAATCTTTTCAGCGGCAAGATGTCCTCCTGCTAATGATTGTTGTTCAAGCTTTTCCAAACATAAATAATTAGCTCGCTCCCTTTAACGAAGCGATACGCCCCAAATAAGCTAAAGCGGTTTTAATAATTGGTAAATCACGGTATTAAAGTTGATCCTGCAAAGTTTTTGAACCGGTTAATATAACGACTTTTTGTTAGAACGCAAAGTCGGTACTAAAAAGCATAAGTTTTACCCGTTCCTGTCCTCGCCTCAACTACTAATGTCTGTTGCGATTGAATTGCAGTTATAATTGCTTGTGCCATTTCAATTTGTGTATCACGCGGTTGAAACCTAGGGATGCTATCAAATAGCAGGCCATCAATAGAAAAATCGTCTAACACTTTAGTCTCATTATCTTAATTGGTGTAAAATATTTTGTTGATTATTACACTAGCATGGCTAATAAAAATTCAATTAGTGCTATTTATTGCAATATAGATGCTTAAATCAATAACATGTTAATCATGACAAAAAATAGATTTTAGTAGATAATATAGCAACGAATTCATGTTTAAAAAACGGGAATAATAATGCCTATCCAATATATTGATACGGAAAATCGCTGGTCAGAAGCTACCATTTATAACAACACACTTCATTACACTAGTGTTTCTGAAAATCTTGATGGTGATATTAATTAACAAACAACGTGCCCTGCAGGCTATTGATAACATTTTAGTTCGTGTTGGTTCAAGTAAAAACAATATCCTTGATGCTACCGTTTTTCTGGCTGATAAAGCTGATTTGGCAGGCATGAACCAAGTTTGGGATAACCGGGTGGTGTCTGGTAAAGCACCTGTTGGTTGTACAGTACAAGTTATCTTAATAAATCCTAAGTATAAAATAGAGATCAAAATTATTACTGCGCTAGCTAATTAATAACATGAAAGACACTTAAAGTGCCTTATTAATGGCTGATTGGCCCCAAAATAAACATGCACCACCAATACTAGATTACACAATTTCTGTCCAGTAATCTGAAATGCCTGGCCCAAGGCCTTGGTTAGTTTCCTATTATTGCTAGCCATTTTTTGTTTTTCCAACTGACTCTATCATTTTTCTGGTAAACCCTATTCTAACTCAAAAGTGGATATCCAGCGAGAACGATAAAATGATGATCAACCCTATCGTGATTACCTAGAGCATCGACCACAGTCAAAGTAATGAAAAAGTGTTACTCGTGGAGGACGGCTGGTGTTTTAAAGCACAGTGTTGCTGATTCTGTACTTTTGCAACAATGTCGTCAGGAACCTTTCAGGAGTAAGTGGTAATATCTGCCACATTTGATGCAGACTTTTCAACGGATAATATAATATTCTTGCCTTCTTTAGCTGTTACTGGTCCCTCAATCATTGCGATCACCACTGAGGGTTGTAAACGTCGTCGTAATTCATTAATAGCATTACGAACATTAGGTAAGACCAATATATTTATATCTATTAACGTCATTATGTTGTTGCGTGGTTCCCGTTCTAATTAAAAGTTCCCTCATTTGATGGAGGGTAAGTACGCTGCCAGTTAGTTGTTTATACCAGGATTGAATAGCAACAGCAGCTGAGGTAATAATCGGGGCTGCTGAGGAAGTACTAGCAAAAGAATGAGTATAATTGTTATTAGGTCCTCCATCACAACATAAGTCGCCATAACCTGTTATAATAACATTCCAATCACCCCAACTCTAAACATGTACCATGCTACCATAAATAGTATACTCTGATGCTTGCAACAGTTTATCTCCGCCACCAACATGAATTATTCCATAATCAGGACGATTTCGATATTCTTCATATTCTTTGGAATCCAAATTAACATTACCATTTCCGGCAGAAATACATAAAATAATACCAGCCCGTAAAGCTTCTGCTGTTATATCCCAAATTCCTAACAGATGGTCTATGGGGACGCTAACTCCATCACCAAATACATATTAATGACATCTCCTGCTCTCGTAAATATAATAAAACTTTGGTTAGTGCGTCATTTTCAAATTCGCTAGCACCATAGAAAATATCAGCACCATGAACTATTCCTTTTACACCTAATCCCATATCCTTAGCATACATAACTCCGGCTACAGCAGTACCATGTTCATCTTTACCTATGCTAAGAGTAAGATTAATAAAGTTGTCTCTTTTTAAATTTATATGTTCAAAATTAAATCCTTCATCGACAGATACAATTCGAACGCCTTAGCCTACTATCCCAATAGACCAAGCATACTCCATATCAATACCAATATGAGCTGAGGTTATTCCATCTTATATTGCTGAAGGTGAATAAAGTTTAGGGGATTATCAGTGGTTTTAGTTTTATGGCCAGATGTTTTATTATTAACATCAACAGCTAGTGGTAATTTTATTTTCTTCAATGGCTCAATATAAGCATACTTAACAAACTCATAAGCAGCCATTTTTTGTACAAGACTCTCTTCCTCCATTAAAGACATGTTGACAATATTTTGTACATAGCATATCCCCTCCAAGCTTGCAAAATTAACCGTGTTAATGCAATTTTGCGGTGCTAACATTTCATCGGTCACAATAGAACGGAAAGTAAACTGATTTAAAAAATTATCTTGAGTCGCACTAGGTTTTAATATTAACGTTTGGTTATCTCTTGACTGAATTATATCTCTGTTAAATTTAATAACAATATTATGTTTTGCCATTTCTTATACTCTGTGTAGTAAATATCAATAATGTTGAAGACGAATGAAAATATTTAACCCATAAAATAAATAGACTAATAATTAGAATGAGTTAATTTTTATAAAAAATGAGTTTACTCACCATGTCATTAATCAGTTTTATTTTTCTATAAAAATAAATTCTTACAGAAAAATCAATTAAAAATATTCTTAATCTATTCTAGATAGATTTGCAATTTCTTTATATCTCTGAATAAAAATAGAATGTCTATTTTACTAAATTTAACCTTAAATAATTTAATTATTTTTTGCCAAATTGATATACTTTGCCAGTTTATATGCCATAAAAAATTATCCTTTCATGATTTAATTCAATCCATTGATAATTATTAAAAATAATACCTACAACAGTAAATAACCATAAAATACAATGCGGTTATTTATTAAAAAAATTATAGAAGAAAAATATTGGAGTATTTATTTCTCTAAAAAATAAACTTAACCAATCTTTATAAGAAACAACAATAATTTTTATATCAATTATTAAGTTATCTATTTGTCAAATAGATCCATTTTTATTCACTAACCCTATTTAAAGCATTTGTGATAACTGTATATATTCTAGGTTTATTAATACATTAATAATGTTATTATCCCTTCAGACACTGTAAGTATAAAAGTCGTGTTACCGAAATCCTTCAGATTTACCAGAAGATGTTCACTTAAATTAATTTCTCCTGAAAGTATAACCAATAATCAGTTCTGTATTCAAGTAATGATAATTCATATTCCATTATTGGCCAAGATGAATGCCAAACTTATCGGTGTTTTTCTGGGACAGAAATCGGTATTCACGCTTTAACAACAGCAAAACTGAGATTAAAAATAGCCAGTGGCAGCAGTGTATTATTAGGCTCTGGTAATTTTCTTTTATCTAACGTTCATATTGTAAGGGGAAATAAAAACTTACCAGGAGAAGTTTGGCTTAATTATTTCAATGAGGACTGTGATTGAAATTCAAAACCAACAGAGCCGGTACACCTTGCAATGGTTTATATAATTAAACAAGGAACAAATGTCTTGATAGACTATGCGCTACTTACTCTAAATGGTTTTGATTATTATCATGCTCATGTTAAAAAGCTTTTTGGTGGCTTGAAATTTAGTGTTAATAATCCTGCTGTCGGGGATGCCATTTATGTTTCTCAATTTAGCCATTCGGATTCTATGCAAATCAGTGCAACAAAAAACAACGATTATTGCTGTATTATTGAGCTAGTCAAAGGGAGTAGTTTCATAAGATATAATGCTGATACAGAGCCCAGCTCTTCAGGCTCACCGGTTATATCCAGAGATACTCACGAGCTTGTTACTCTTAATAAAGGAAATGACAATTACTATCCAGCCGGTGTTCCTTCTCAAATATTAAATGATGAAATCGGGGCAATTCTCGGAAAAGATAATGTTGCTGTTAAAGGTGAAAGAAAAGTCACTTCATTTAACTTTGAAGTGAAACCATTTACTCACGCAATTATTCATGTTAACATAAGTGAGCATTGCAGAATCAAGCCTTTTGATACCGTTATTCTGGAAGATTTTGACCAATATTCCATTATTGAAGTTGAAGCGTTAAATTTAGCATCAAGCGAAATAACTAACATTAAGTTTAAAGTAGAAGTTGAATAGAATATGGTACCACTAATGTTAGTGATAATACCTTATCAGGTGAAGTTGTCCTTAATATCAAATCTTATAAACTAAACAATCCAACTAATCATATTGTAAAACGCTGCTGGTTGCCTTTACGAATCGAGCATGAAGGCAATACCATTGCTAATTATTTAACCCGAATTATCTATACCGAGTATAACCCTTTTGATCCTGAATCTGCGATATTAATTGATTTTGTGCTTAATCCAACAGAAGTAAAAACCATTGAAACCCCAATTTATGGTTCAAAACCTGTAGGTACCGAATATGGATATGTTGCGCTTTATGCTGATGAGGGTCCTCAGGAACTGGATTATTCTTTACCAGAAGGAGCATATTGCACAGTAAAAACTGTCTTAAAAAATAATGTTGGTGATACTGTAATTGTAATTATTAATCTTAGGGGTCAAAAATCATTTGAATTTAACGATATACTTAGAGTTTATTCAATGAACAGTCGTGCATGCAGCAATAGCGCAGATGCTCCTCCGACAAATTTAATTCTTTCTTACCACCCTGAAGATAACACTCATCTTGATTTAAAAAAAGGTTTTTCTGGTATCATTCCATTACAATCTAAAGATACTCATTATTATAAAGACATTGATAGAAATATATTAGTTAGGGTTACTATTAATTCCGACACAACAACCAATTCTCCACTCTGGGATCGGAATAAACTTTACATGAAAGGTGACAAAGTCAGCTAGAAAAATAAAAAATGTGTTGCAATAAGTAACAACTGTAGCTAGGAGCCTGGTAATTCAAAATTCTGGACAGAAATTTCTTAATCTGGCAATGGGAATTGGTCCACTTATTAATCTGTTTATTTAATCTGTTTATGTGGACTTGCTCTTTCACCCTAAATACGGCGCTTTAATTTATGCGCTGTTTTAATGGTTGGTCTTGACTACATAAAAAAGTCAGAAACCAGACCCTCATCTCGGGTACTACTGTTAACAATCTTTTTCGTTATAGTTAAGGCAGCGTTTTTCACATAAATTTTAGGGATCAGGCGTGGCTAGATTACTAAACTCACCACTATAATCTCGTTTATAAAAACTTATTCAGGTGGTTTTAATTTTCCCCAAGGGACCATCTTAGATAATAACCATTAACATTATTTAAATAAGATAAAACACTAAACTCTAATAAAACAGCCCTGAGTGAAATAATTTATTAATAAAGTTTTTATATCGTTAGTTAATATGATCGTTTTTTCTTCTTTTTAACATTTTATTTACAATATAATTAATTTGTTAAACTTAAACACAGGACTCATAATGCTAACGATAAATCACACTCCCTCATCAGCAACCGGGATGGCATCAATATTAGATCTTCCATCTCGTGATAAAAGAGAGCTCGGAAGTAGATTGAATAATAACCTAGCGAATGGCCAAGTAAACCCACAGGATCAAATACAAAAAGAAAAACAACTAGATATATTGTCCAATAATAATGAGACCCAGCATAATAATGATACCCTTAATTTAACTAATCAATTTATTAACTGACCAACAGCCAATCTATCAATATCTATTGAAGAATTTGATAACGTTGCCCATGATGAATAAAATCGGTTTTTACGTTCTTTACTAATTGAAGAAAACATAATTAATCCAGACGATAAGACTATATTGACGCAGAAGCTAGCCACTCATGTGATTGATTATCTTGACCGTTATGATCATAGCAATGATAAAATAACAGAGTTCGCCAGGTTACTATTAAGACCTTTAGAGGAGTATGGTGCCAGTAATGGTGAAGCTGTGCCTTATGTACGTCAGCAAACAGCTATTACCGATTGGTTACAATATGTAATCTTTACTATGCCAGTGGATGACTGTCTGCTAACACAGGTAAAAAAAACACCAATCACAGCAGGAAGCCTTTATTCGAGCGGCCATAATTACCAATAAACTCTAGCAGATTTTAGCAGCAGGTATGCCAATAGATAACTGGTGTTTAATGCAAACAGAGTAGATTAAATCGGCAGAGAATTTTCTTTTACATCATGCAGCGCTAGAAAGTGACCACCGTGACCATATCGAATCAACTTTGCCATCCGCTGAGCTTTGTGATTATTATCAACAACGGGTATTAAATCGCATTATGCCAACATTGGCATTGCAGCCCCAAAATCCTGACGAACAGCAAAGACTGCAAAACCTGGCGTTCAATCAATCGGAATGGTGTTACCTGCATGTGGGAGCAGCATTACTGAACGAAAGTGGTGCTGATTTGCATAGCATGAGTCCGGATTAGATTATCGATATCGGCATGTGGTTAGAAACCATGCTGGCAGAAAAAATCGCAGCTAAATATATTTACTATTTTAAATTACCGGCCATGATCGATAACCTATTAACAAATAGTCATCAAATAGGAATGAATGATGACGATAAAACAGAAATAGCCTCCGTTTATCACTCTTATTTTGACCGTTTAATGCAGCATAATAACGAGAATCCCTTTATTCAACTCACTAACCTATTACAAAACTGGAAAAGTCGGCCAGAACTAGCCCGTGAACAATTAAAACTACATGATATTTTAGCAGAGTGGTTATATAACTACCTGTATCAAAACAACGTAACCGAGTATAACAATAAACAGGGTAATAAGGTTTTACTACCCAATATTAATACGATTTTTAACAAACAAAATTAAAAAATTGCTGATATCTCCAAGCAAACAGACCTGGCACTTTTAACTCTGGGTTTTAACTCGCTCAGTGAAGCCGAACAGCTATTTATTCAACTTTCCGACATTCATCGAGTGAAAGCTGAATTTAATGCTTTGGATAGTATCCGAAACGTCCCTCTGTCACCATCAGCAAGGCAAAGCTTAACGGCTTCTGGCGGATTAATTACTCATGTACCTGATGTGATTGACATGCTTAAATGTACTTTTTAATGGAGAAAAACGGATTTATGCATCACACAAGGAACCAAATACAAAAATAGGGCGCTATCAGCTATCTCGGGTCGATTATAATAAATATGCTATCCTCGACCTGTTTCCTCATGATGATAAAATTCGCCACGACAATGATGACCAATTAAAATTCCACTCAGCTTCTTTGCTAAAAAAAGCCGATCAGAAACCGCAAATTTTACTCGACCAACTCTCAACATTACATCGCGATTAGATTAGTTGAAGAACTCAATCAGCAAGGTTATCAGGCGACCACTCGCCAAAAAGTGAACGATTTTTTCTTACATCTTATTCCCTTCTAAACGGCAATTACTGAAGCGCAAAAAGATAATACCGGTAAAGTTGTTGAAGCGGCTTTATGGTATATTGGCAGTTTTTTACCCTTTCTCGGCTTAACCACGCAATTTGGTGGTCGATTTAGTATTGCCACGGGAATAGTTATAGTGAGCTAAAAACTATGCTGGCTCTGCAATTAATTCACTCTCTTGACCGTCCTATTATTAATCTTGTCCATGTCACCTTCGCGCTGTTAGATATTTTAGGAAAAACACCATTCGTAAAAAACCAAGAGATTAATTGTTTCGTTAACAAATTGATGGATAATTACCTAAAAAACTATTCATCACATTTGCTAAATGATTTGGAAGCTCATCCGACAATTATTAAAACCCTTCTGAATTATTTTGACCAACAACCCCATATGATGATTTCAGGAGAATGGCATAGTGGCTTTATTCAAACACTATTGGCCGCTATAACGAAAGCTACTAATGCAGTGAAGATTGCAGTACATCACTTATATAAAAAGTATTTGGATTTTCCCAATATTCAGCAATAACTATAACATGAAGAAATTAATAGTATCTTTGGTGATTATGTATGCAGGCAATGCAGACTGGACAGATAATCAGGCGGCAAATTATTTACTATTATCACCAACAAAACCAGGCCGAGTGTTAGTGGTTACAGAAAATGATCTTAATCTAATGTTACAACCTAATCTAGAAACAAAATGGAATAATATTTTTCCTTTTCAGGATGGTAAGAATTAGTGCTATCTTTGGCACCGAATTTGATTCCCCTTTGATACTGAGATATTATGCTTGCGCTTCACTGGAAAAAGCTTACAAACTTGATCCCACCCTGCTTAGTGAAAGTAAATTTAATAATTGGAAAAATCGATTACTTGGTAAAGATGGTGTCTTCACTTATACCGCTGTGCTGGTTAATCTAATGACTGATCATGCCAGCGAGTACTGCAAGGATATTTTCCAAAAAATTAACTCGCCGGCCTGGTGATAAGATCTTCAAATAAGCTAGCTTAGAAAATAAATAATAAGGCATTGTTGAAAGCAACAGTAATGCCTTAAATAGTTTATTCATTGTTGCTTGTTATGATCGTAAATAGAATGAAATCGATTAGTTTTCATAACCTAAAAAATATTCTTTAAAACATATCATTTCTTATTCAATCCATTGATTAAGCTATTTCATCATGTTTTGCCCCGATATCAACTCATTGTGGAAAAATAGGCTGGCGGTTTTTTCACATCGCCAAAACTGCCAACCTTACCGAAATAAAGCCCTTTCAATGGTGGTGAAATACCCTACACTGTTAACTAGAACCAGTAAACTGTCATGCAAATAGATTTCAATAGACAATTTTGGCAAGCTAATATAAACTTAGTTTTAAATAATGTGCTTTAAACCCTATCAAATTAGGACATCCCATTAAACGAAGATAAAGTCGGTTTGTGGATCAATATAACCATGAATATCAATAGCGAAATTGGCAATAATATCATAATCTTTATTGATGAGAAATTTACTTAGTTTATTTGCTGCATCATAAGTAACTTTTATTTTTCCTGGCTTGCCCTGAAATTCATGCACAAAAATAAGAAAATGTTGACCGTTAGTTGAGGTGTGCAATGTGTTTTATGTAATTATGTAAGTTAGATAGGTCAATTTTATCTTGTTTTGTTTGAAAATCCATGATTCTATCAGGTCTACTAGCTAATGAATAATAAAATGACAAATAAACAAAAGTATCTTCTTCTATGCGGTCATTTTTTGATGGAGAGAATTCGCTTTGACGATCGCTATTTTCAACATAATTAGTCTCAATATTATTATGCCTTATGGTTCCATCTCCACCCCAAAGCGTATCTTGTCCTAAGCCGCCACAAATAATATCATTACCACTACCACCTTTAATAATATTATCAAAATTATTACCAACAATAATATCGTGCCCAGTAGCCTCTATTGAGTTTTCAATAACCACACTCTTTGCGATTGAGACATTCTTTTTCCAGCCACCGATATCTGAAAATGATCCGATATTTAAATTAATCTGTTGATTTTGAAAGTAACCTGAAAAATCTAGGGTGTCATTACCACCCACATCCCATACTGAGAAAATACAGCCGATACACGGATCACTAATGCTATACGAGTCCTTATTGGTATTTGAGTTAAATTCATAAACTGTATCTTCAGTTCGGGTATGTATATTAGCGCCATAAAGTTTTTGAACGGCAGCAATATCATCCATAAGTGGAGCTGAGGCATAATAACCAAGAAAATTAGCACCAGTTAAATTTTCAGGCCAATAACTCATTACACTAAACTGACGGTCATCCTCTGCATAAATAGCCTTTGACCAATAATTTAAATTTTCTTCATTGTTTTAAGTAAGTGTTTGCCTTGACTGATCAGCTGATGCGGCATTATAGTCACCAGGATGGGAAAGACCGATTGTATGACCCGTTTCATGCACAAGCACTAACCTATCGTAATTTCCTGGATAAGGAAATAAATTTTCAGAATGGTTTTGTGCATTAAACCAGCATTCTCCTGAATGATTTACGATATTAAGTAAATAAACAAATGCCTGCCCCTGCATTTTGTAATAATTACGAAAATTAATATCTATCGGCTCTCCAGGTTTTTTTAATAAAATGGATATTTGCAACCTCAGACCAGCTAGCCAGAGTAATTCTTGCCTGCTGTTGTTATCTTGGTGTTAGTTGTTCATAACCGTCATAGTTATTCCATTTGTCAAAAGAATAGTTTACTGTAGCTGAGTGCCCAATGATATGTTTACCATTCCAAGTAGAATTTTCCCGTGTTATTTGTGTAGCAGCCTGATCGATATCATATGAAGGTTTTCCGTTTATAGGTTGAATATTACCGCGCTGATCTTCTGCCAAAGTGCCCTTTACTTTTAGGGCAATGGTTGAAACCTGAAAAACGTTGCGAATTTGAGGTAATAATGTTGTGTCAGTCGCCCTCGTCGGTCCTTGTATCAATACAGTTTCATTCTGTTTAAAATATACATGAGAACTCATCATTACCTCCCCCTCCGACCATTATTAAACAAAAGTTAATTATTAGTTATAATTTATACTTATTTTTTATGTTTTGCCAATCTAAGTTGAAACTCTTCAAATGTGTTATATTAAAGAAGTCGAAAAAATTGTGGACAATAAATCTCTTATTGCAGTCAAGAATAAAGCTTACAGGGAAATTAACATGAAATATTATAGTGACTGTGCTGAGCAAGTTAGCTACCTCATCACTATTTAATAAGGTAGCTATTTTTGCAGCAAAGCCCATTATTAATATGCCTTAGTCAATAATTCCGCTTCCCAAGATAAAGTTATTTATTAAGCAGAATCTCTATTTCACTAACATCTAATGTAACTCCAGTAGCAATAGCCATAGCTGGTGCAATAGTTAGCGTCGTATTGGTTTCAGTAGTAAGAGTTGTCACTGGCCTTGCGGTTTTGCGTAGTAACCGTTTTAGTAGGTGGGCTGGTAACAGGTTCCGTGGGTTGTATAGTGCTCGGTCTTAGCTGCTAAGTTAACATCTACCTCTTGATAAAAACTATTTCGGATATCAGCAATCTTCCAAACACCATAAATTACATGATAGCCGGTACGATCTTCAAGCAATTTACAAGTTATGCTAACTTCTGCTTTTGGCATTGATCCGTGATCAAATTGCGAACAGAAAGATTTTAATTCAAATGCTGCACGACTCAATGGTAATTAGGATCCCAATTTTTTTAGTAATATAATAATGCTAACGAGCAGTACTGTGTCGAGCTATTAAATGCTAAAGAATTATTATCTCCAACTTGTATTTGATTTTTATCCCATCTATTTTCACCAGTTTGATCCAACGAGCTAAATCTTGCAATTCCCCCACTCGCTAATTTACCATCCTTAGGAAAATTTCCTTCAGGAAATCCTGAGAGTTGTTCGACACTTTGAGGTTCATATTTTATATCACTACAATCTTTATTTTTTTCAGTTGGCATTTATATGCTCGACTTTTAGGTGATTTTATATATTCATGCACCTATATACTGGTAGACACAGTTAATATAAAACACATTATAAGTATTTTTTAATTTTATAGGTTTTCCTATTAAAATATTAAATTAGGTTAATATATCAATTAATAAACTTTTATTAACAAAAATATTATTTCTAACTTTTGATTTTAAAGTTT
The DNA here is from genome assembly GCA_045399315.1 of Arsenophonus sp. Lineage (GTDB taxonomy): Bacteria > Pseudomonadota > Gammaproteobacteria > Enterobacterales > Enterobacteriaceae > Arsenophonus. The sequence continues at coordinate 258,151 of DAYVGO010000005.1, read as the reverse complement.
TTAAAGAAAATCCCTATAAAATGTAAAAAATTACCAGCGTCAATTGATAATGAAATTACTACTATCATAAAGTTTTATCTAGTTAATAAAATAAAAAATCTTTTCATTTAACTATAGTATAGACTAATTATTTTATGTTAGCTGATTAATATCATTTTCTACCTAATTTATTATTAACGTATGATTAATTTAATGATGAATAAAATCGTCTCACCATATTAATTGGAAGATAATTATTAATTAATATAATTATCCACAGTTATAAATAAAATAGAATTTTAATTTATGAATTTTATTATTTATAAACGGAGGATTAAAACCTGCCATTATAATAATATGTTTTATGATCAAGGTTAATTATTATACTGAATGTTGCTTTATATTCTGATATGTAATTGAATATATTTTTATTTTTTAATTATTAAATTATTTGTCTTAGCACTCTGTTAATGTCATTAAAAAATCCCAATTAGGATTTTCATTACTCCCTTCAAACAAAGGTGATAAATCAAGGTTAAGTCCACTATTGATATTGTATTTGAAATCGATAATTTCAACTTTACCAGTATCTTTATTTTTTATTGAAGTATAGCTACCAATAATTAAGTCATTACCATTGTGATTATATTCTGCATTAAAAGAAAAATGGAAAGATGCGGATTTGCCATCATGAATAGTAAAAATTTTAAGAATGATTGGACCTATATCTTTTTTAGATTGGACAATACGATCGTCTTTCTGGGTATCATCTCCATTTATCTTTACCCTAAGATCTTGCCATATATTTAATGCATAATCATAAACAGATATACTTACATTATGGTGTTTAAAACTATTATTATTATATTCTTTTGCGGGTATATATATTTTTTCCATAGTGAAATATTCTATTATAAATTTTTATTAATAATTTAATAAATAAAATTACAAAATAATTTAAACTGTTTATGTGAGTTTTATTTTGTTATGAAACTTACAGCCTAATTATATTCTAACTAAATGGTTATAAAACATATTATTTCTTACATATTGTGTAATATAAAAAAATTTATTAACCATATTTGTAAAAGAATTTTAAAGCAAAAATAAATATTATAATAATAATGTATTATTATTTATTATAAATATTGAAATATAATCTAGCAATTTATCATTTAAAAAAATAATGCTAAATACACCATAAATAACTTATTGAAGTATTAGTGATTTCTGTAACAAGCTAGCTTAGTATTAACAATGATGATTTTTGATAAATAGGAAAAATAAGAAATGATTAAATTTAATATCCACTTAAGTACAGAGATAAAAATATTTAATTAAAATTTTATTAATAACTAAAACCTAATAAATTAGTAAATAATTGAAGTCGTAGCAATGCAATTAAAATCTACAGCATTAAGAACAGTTTATTAAATCAACGTAAATAATCGGCTTGTGATCATTAACTATCACAAGTTCAATCGATAAGCAGCTGTATACCATGCACCACCAACATAAATAACATCACAGCCGACATTTTTACTATTTAAGACTGTGTTTTTCTAGCTGTTTCAAATAACAAAATAGGTCAATTAGCAATCTTAAGTAAAAGCAAAGAGCATTACTCTATCCATGCTTAGATATTAATTGTGGTGTAATACTCATTAGCCATAAAACGATGGCTCGATTTATTGCTCAGTCAGCTAACAGGACAGTCTCCAATTAAACTGCAACCATGAATTTTGCTACTCTAATATTAAAATAATATAAATAACCCCTATAAATCAGGAGTTATTTATCGTAAAATGGAAAATGGACATAGAGCCACCAATAAAAATAAATCCTTTATTTCATTAGGTTAAAAATTACAGAAAACTGTGCTGTAGCAGCATCTTAAATCCAGTTTAGTCGTTGATCAAATAATATCCAGCCAGCAGCAACAGTGGCCACCATACCAAAAGCCCCCCACAGTGCATACATAAGCAATGGAAAGTTCAGTCCCTTTTACCATAACAGCTAATGTGCTAAAGGCACCTAAAATGGCAATTAAAGATAAAATGCTTATCCATAAACGTTTAAAGCCATTTGATAACTTTAAAAAAATATTAGTCACTATTTCTAAAATAACCGCCAGAAATAGAAAGGCACCATGCCACTATTGATATTTTGCTAATATATTATGTCTTAACTACCTTAATCATTTTATTTAATCGCGTTTTTGGAGTAATTTTTTTTATCTGCTTTATCGAGCCTAAAGAACTCATTTTTTTAGTCCCAGATTTTATTAACACTATACCAACAATTAGTAACACTAATCCAGTAATCTTCATTGGGGATAATGATTCATTAAATAACATGACACTGAATGTTGTTATAAAAATTACTCCAATCCCTTCCCAAAAAACGTAAGCTACTCCAAAAGCAACTTTTTTACCGCCATTGCCAGTATAATATATAAGATGAATTAATCATAAAATACATCACCAATAAACCAGTAATATCATCACTAACGCTGGAATGCTCATGGATAACGTATCAATGACCTAGATAAAATATATAATTCTAAAAATAACAAATAAATCATCATATTATCCCGTTATTGCCAATCATCAATATCATGGATACCTACCTAAATTGGTAAAACTAAGTGATGATTTAGATTAAAAATCCAATTAACCGTTAAAACTGATTAAGCAACAGGAGACGCTATAACACACCGTACCAATAATGCTCACTAGAAATAATGGATATATTTGATAAGAAAAGATGGTAGTTACTAGGTTGATTTTTGACGCTAGACATGATATTTTATTTACACTATACATATACTATGCTATGAATTTTCAATAGTGATGAAATAATTAATATAATATTTATATTATAACTATTGGATTTACTCAATTAATTGTAATAAATCCCAACTAAAATGCAAAAATAATACTCCAGATAGGGTAATAAAACTTAGAATATTACCCTACTAAAAAAGCAAAAATTATTGAAACTCATTCCATGAGCGACCATCTTTACTGATCATCGCATCTGATGCAGCTGGCCCCCATGTGCCTGCCTGATAAGGTTCGGGTGGTTCATTATCTATTGCCCAAGCATCCATAATAGAATCTACCCATTCCCAAGCTTCTTCGACTTCATCTCGACGTACAAACAGTGCTTGAATACCACGCATAGCTTCAAGCAATAAGCGCTCATAAGCATCAGCCAAATGTATTTGATTAAATGTTTCAGAAAAACTTAGATCTAATTTTGTTGTCTGTAAATGATGTTTATGTTCAAGACCTGGTGCTTTGTTTAAAATTTCAATATCGATCCCTTCATCTGGCTGTAATCGAATGGTTAATTTATTTTGCGGCAGATCGTGAAAAGAGTCAGAAAAAATATTTAAGGCCGGTTTTTTAAAGTAAACCACCACCTCAGAACATTTTGCTGGTAATCGTTTACCGGTTCTTAAATAAAATGGTACTCCTGCCCAACGCCAGTCATCAATGTCAACTCTGATTGCCACAAAGGTTTCTGTTTTACTTGTTTTATTTGCCCCTTCCTCTTCAAGATAACCGGCCACTTTTTTGCCTTGAATAGAGCCTGAAGTATATTGACCGCGCACGGTTTTTTCACGCACATTACTATGATCAATACGACGTAATAAACGTAATACTTTAACTTTCTCATCACGTATGCGGTCTGCACTCAAATCCGCAGGTGGTGACATGGCAATCATGGTCAGGATCTGTAATAAATGATTTTGAATCATATCACGCATTTGACCTGCCTGGTCAAAATAACCCCACCGTCCTTCGATCCCAACTTGTTCAGCAACCGTGATCTGTACATGATCAATCGTTCGATAATCCCAATTATTAATAAATAGCGAGTTGGCAAACCGCAGTGCTAATAAATTGAGCACATTTTCTTTACCTAAATAGTGATCGATACGATAAATTTGGTTTTCTTTAAAATACTTAGCGACCTCATTATTTATTTGCTGTGAAGAAGCCAGATCACTACCTAATGGTTTTTCCATCACAACACGATTGGGCTTTTTATTGAGGCCGGCATGACCTAACCCATGGCAGACAGCGCCAAAAGTGGTTGGTGGCATGGCAAAATAATATATGGCTGGTTTGCTATCACCCGCAAGATGTTCAGCCAGTAAGTTAAATTTGTTAAGATCATTAACATCTAAATTAAAGAAATCAAGACGTTTACTTAACTTTTGCCATAAAACTGACTCAATTTGCTCATCTAAAAATGTTTCTAATGCTTCTCTAACTTCCTTTATATAAGTGACGGCATCCCATTTAGCTCGGCCAATCCCTATAATGCGTGTATCAAGATGGATATAACCGGTTTTTTCCAATTGATAAAGGGAAGGCAATAATTTGCGGCGAGCCAAATCTCCTTTTGCACCGAAAATGATTAAATTACATGCCTGAACAGCTTTATTAATCGCCATGGTATGGGATTCTCCTTAAATATAAATTCTGTAATGCTGTGATAGCTTGAATCGAGAAAGCAAATGTACCTTTTTGCTCCGATTAGGTAAACAAAGTAACCATATTTTATTTTGCTTAAAAGACAATTATCAACAAATTTGATTAGTTATATATAATTTTTACTTCTTCATATCTGTTAAACTAAAACGTAAATTAAATTAGACTCTCGTCATATTTTTAATAAAAATTCAGTCAACAAGTTTCTTTTTTTTTTATTATTGACCAGACAACACATAGTATATTTTGAGTTAAGTAAGAAGACTTCACTTTCAACAAAATCAGTAAAACAGGTAGCTTTTCAGTATGAACATATTAGAATAAATAATAGCTTTGAATACTCAGTAAATCAGAAAAGAAAGTTGCCGATTCAATACCTTAAAGCCCACAAAAAGCTATTATCTTAGTATCACAACCTTAGCTAAACTGGTCAATGTGAGTGAACCCACTGTAAACAGTTTCTGCTGTAAGAATGGATACCAAAGGTTTTCCTGATTTTAAATTACGATCAGCTCAAAGCCTAGTGAATATTCTACGTTAGTTGTCTCGTTGATCAAGATGATACTGTTACTTCCTATACGCAAAAGATTTTTGAATCAGCTATAGCTGAATTAGATATTGTAAAAGATAATCTAAATACGACGAACGTTAATCGTGCTGTCGATCTATTAACACAAACTAACAAGATCGCTTTCTTTAGTTTAGGCTCTTCAGCAGCAGTGGCACATGATGCCATGAACAAATTTTTCCGTTTTAATATTCCAGTTGTCTATTTTGATGATGTCATGATACAACACATATATTGTATCAATTGTCGGGATAGTGACGTTGTTGTTTTAATTTCTCATACCGGATGCACTAAAAACCTAATTGAACAAGCTAAGCTTGTCAGGAACAATTATGCTGTCGTCATCGCTATTACCGCCTCTAATTTCCTGCTGGCATAAATCACAACCTTAGCTATCACGATTGACGTACCTGAATATACCAATATTTTATGCTGATGGTATCTCGGCTAGCATAATTGACATTAATAAGATGTGTCAGCGACTGGCTTTATTTTACGTCGAGATGAAAAATTTAGGGATAACTTAAAGCGCGTAAAAGATATACTACATGATCCATATCCTGATAAACTCTAATACTAGCCACATTTAGCAAGGCAGATCAACATAAACAAAATGTCACTTTGCTCGCTTTATTGCATATTATTGCAAAAAATATTTTTCACATCTAAGTCAGTTAAATGATGCAACAGCATACTTTAATAAAAGGATTAATTTTATTTCTATGTAATAACCTATCAATCAACATCAATTTTAATAACTCAGCGGAGTCATAAATATTGAGACGACTTAGAAGAACTAAAATTGTTGCTACTCTCGGTCTCAACGACTGATTGTGATAGTAACTTGAAAAAAGTGATTAAAGTAGGCGTCAACGTTGTTCCGCTTAACTTTTCTCATGGGTTACCAGAAGATCACTTACAACTCGCAACAAAAGTGCGTACAATTGCGAAATCATTAGCACAACATGTGGCTATTCTTGGTGACTTATAAAGACCTAAAATTCCCGTTTAAAAATGAAAAAATTTTTCTTCAAGTTAGTGATAAATTTATCTTAGATACCAATTTAGACAAAGGTGAAAGCAACCAACAGAAAGTAGACATTGATTATTAAGGCCTACCTAATGATGTTGTATCAAGCGATATTCTGTTACTCAATGATGGACGAGTTCAATGAAAAGTCCTTAAGGTCAAGGATCATCAAATTCTGACGGAAGTAACTGGTGGTGGACTACTATCAAATAATAGGGATTAAAAACTTGGTGGTGGCTTATCAGCACAAGTATTAACAGCACAAGACAAAGCCGATATCATCACCACAGCTCAAATTGGTATTGATTACTTAGCGGTTTCATTCCCACGCTCTGCCGAAGATCTAAATTATGCCCATCGGCTGACTCGTGAAGCCGGTTATAACTGCCAAATTGTTGCCAAAGTAGAACGAGCCGAAGCGGTTACTAATGACAAAATTATCGATGAAATTATTTTAGCTTCAAATGTGGTAATATCGCTCGTAGAGATCTTGGCGTTGAAATCGGTGATCCTGAATTAATTGGTGTACAAAAAAACTGATACACCGTACACGGTAACTAAATCGTGTCTCCATTCACCGCTACACAAGTGATGGAATCAATTCACCAATCCGATGCCAACTCGTGCTGAGGTTATGGATGTTGCTAATACCATACTGTATGGCACCGACGCTGTAATGTTGTCTGCTGAGACAGCCACTTGCCAATATCCGGCAGAAACTGTGAAAACTATGGCTCGGGTTTGCCTTGGGGCAGAAAAAATGCCGGCAATTAATATAGCCAAACATCACTTCAATGATCTATTTGACAATATCGAAATCGTGGGGTAACACCTATTTATTGTAATAATGACACTAACAGTAGTAATGCCGTTAAAAATGCCATTCAATGTCTGCGTGGTAAAAATTATATTGAATCAAGTGATTTAGTATTAGTCATACAAGGTGATCAAATGGGGTAAATTGGTAGCACCAATACCTGCCGAATATTAAAAGTCAAATGATTTCTTATTGTTAATATATTTAACCCCATTATTTATATGGGGTTTTTTAATTGCCAAAAATTACTATCATTTTTTTATGGTTTAGCCATTATTTTTCACCAATAGATTATAAAAAATAGTATAAAATGATTAAATATTAAATTAATTAAACTAATAAAAATTAGATTTTAATTGGCAAAATAAGCTAATTTTTTTTACTACTAAAGAAAAAGACTTGCTTTAGCATTTATTTATTAAAAGGATTTAACTATGCTTAATTATCAGTACCAGCATTAGCAGCAAATGAAAAAATAAGCTATAACTGAATAATAATTGACTCTCCGAGAGAAAAAAATAAATTAAATAAACTCAAAATATCTGATCAAGGAGAAGTTAATATCAATATTAAGGCACCAGACAATAATGGTGTATCACACAATCGATATCTACGATTTAATACTAGCAAAGGGTAACAGTACAGTTTAATAACGATGTAAAGCAAAATAAAAATATGATTGCTCAAGACACAGAATCAGCAAAATTAATTATTAATCAAGTTAATTCTACTGAAAAAACAAATTAAATGGTTTGCTACAGGTAAAAGGATCGCCGGCAAAAGTTGTTATTGTTAATCCTAATGGCATTAGCTGCAATGATTGTCAATTTAGCAATACAACTGGAGTTGGTTTATTTGCAGGTAAAATGAATTATGCAAATAATACGATAAGTTACCAAACAAATCAGGGAAAAATAATTTTTGCCGGTAAGGGTATGCAGAGCAACGAAAATTTTCTTAATTAAAAAGGCAATTTTTTAGCCAAACTATCTGTCTATACCGGCCAGCTACAATTAAAAAATGATGCCAATATTCACGCCACTGAACAATATTATGCCATTGGTAATTATAATAATTTTACCTATCTTGATTTTGCTGTTAAAGGAATTATGGCGGGCGAAAAAATAAAAACAAAATTTACTATCGGTAAAGGCAATCAAATCTATGCTAACCAACTGACTATTTTTAATGGTCAGGGGTTATATTTGAATAATCAAGGTTCAATTATCACCCATAATATTATGAATATTAATAGCGATCTTATCTCCAATAAAAGTAACATTATGGCATATACAAACAGCGATACCTCACTAATTTCTGGTATGTATTATGTATATTACTACTAAACATTTAGTTAATCATCATAAGGGAAATATTGGCGCAACTAAAAGAGAAATTGGTTTTAAACAGACATCCTTACCATACGGTTATCTAGACAAAAAAATAAAGAAAACTAAACTAACTTACTAAACAGGCAACAATTTAACCGCTTGGTAAAATATCAATCGGTATCTTTATTGATAAAGATCATTGCGGCAATAAGGTTCTATTTCACCCGCCTTGCGGGTTTTTAATAATTTTAATATCCAAGTATATTGTTCCAGATAAGGTTTAACTAAATACTCCAATTCTTCGTTCATACGTCTGGCAATATAGTGATTATCCTGCCCAGCAATATCTGCCATTTGTTCACGGATATAAATATGTAATTGATGAGTTTTATAGTTATAAACTGGAAATAATGGTACAATCTCTGCCTTGCAAACCTTCATTAACCGCTCTACTGCAGGTACAGTTGCTTTATAGGTTGCAAAAAAATTAACGAATTCACTATGTTCTTCACCATGATCTTGATCCGGTAAATAAAATCCCCAGAAACCTTGCCTGACACTGGCAATAAACGGCTTTATACCCGCTTCACGAGAATGTAAACGACCACCAAAATTATAACGTGCTTTATTCCATAAATAATCGGCAACTGGATCCTTTTGATGATGAAACATGGCCGCCATTTTTTGGCCTCGAGCCGCCAATAACATTGCCGGAATATCAACTGTCCAACCATGAGGTACCATAAAAATAATATTACGTTTTTGTTGTTTCAACCGTTCAATAACTTGCTCGTTATGCCACTGAGTTCGCTCTAAAGTTTTGTCTACACCACGTAACACTAACTCTGCCAAGATAGCAAAAGATTGAGGTGCCACTGCAAACATTTCATCAACATATTTTTCTCTTTGCTGCTCAGTCAATTCAGGAAAACAATAAAGTAAATTAATTTTTGCCCGCCTACGAGCGCCTTTAGCTATCTTACCAATTAACTTACCTATTTTAGCTAACAATGGATCACGTAATTTAATGGGTAAATATGCCACACCAGCTAATAATAATGCTCCACCCCATATTCCCCAATATTTGGGATGTAGATAAATGCGATGAAAGGTAGGAATATAACCAAGTTTACTATCTGTATCCTGTTCTTTATTCATTAATACACTCAAATACAACATATAAAAAGCTAAAGTCTGAGATACATTATAATATTAACCTTATGATTTACAAAAAATTTGGTGAGTAAATAAAATATATTTTTTACTAACTAAATTAAAACCATGTTAATCAATTTTCAGTTTCGATTTATTATCTTTAACTGAAGCAAGATAGAGTTGACGATATTTACCTGTCAATCCACCGGAGTGAGGTAAATTAGCTGTTAATGGATTGACTGCTCGCTGATTGAACCATAGTTCATAATGCAAATGCGGGCCTGTAGTACGTCCAGTATTACCTGACAGTGCAATACGTTCACCTCTTTTTACTTTCTGACCAGGTTTAACCAATAACTTTTGTAAGTGCATATAACGAGTGGTATACTGACGACCATGGCGAATAGCAATAAAATTACCAGCCGCGCCACTATATTTAGCGACAATAACTTCACCATCACCAACTGCTAATATCGGTGTTCCTACCGGCATTGAAAAATCAACGCCTTGATGTGGAGCTGGCCTTCCTGTTACTGGATTTACCCGACGCAGACTAAAAGGGGAAGAGACTCTGAAAGTTTTCGCGGTAGGATAACGTAAGAAACCTCGCTCTAAGCCATTTGCTTCACTATCATAATAGCGTCCATTTTCGGCTCGAAAAGCATAGTAATCTTTACTGTTTGTTATTAAATGAACGCCTAATAAGCGACTTTGTTCACTGTGCCCATCAAGCATTTCACGACTTAGCAATACTGAAAATTTATCACCTGGCTTTAATTTCCGCAAATCAATCTGCCACTGTAGTGCTTTAGAAACTTCAAGTGCTTCGTTATAAGTTAATCCTACATTAACAGCGCTACTGGTAAAATTACCGATTATTTTACCTTGTATAACCTTATTAGCCCAAATGCCTTGACGAATTTGTTTCTCTTCATTAAAAGTACTAGAGGTTCCTTGACGAGTATAGATGCGGGTTTCACGCTGAGAAATAATCCATGTCAGTGTCTGTAATTCACCCTCTTTATTCAATTCCCAGCTTAACGTTTGGCCAATTTGCAAATTACGTAATACTCGGTGTTGATTAGAAAGTGCGGCAACATCACCGGCATCTAAACCGTACTGAGTTAAAATACTGGTTAGATTATCACCGTTTGAGACAATATGCTCATCGGGTGTATCAGCCCCCTTTTCATCAGTTACCCCCTCATCGGGTAACTGTTCACTACTATCAGTGATAATATCATCAGTACCTGAGTTATCTATTTGACTACTATCGGTTTCAGTATTATTTTTGCTACCAATAATAATACCCGGTTTTATTGGCGATTCTTGAAGGGTATTTTCATCTTTATCATCGTGTTGAATAACAACAGGCCGCAAAATTGCAACTGCCAATGTTGCTACAGTTAGTGTGCCTAGCATAATTTTATGCGGTTTAGGCAGACTGCCATATACCTGAATGATAGTCTTCGCCATCTGCTGCACGTATTAAATTCCTTCTAGTTTTTATCCAGACAGCTCTTAAATTGATTAGATAATACTGTTAAAAATTCTACATAACTATCCGTACTTAACCCGACACCTCTCCCTAATGGATCTAATATCCCCATTCGTACACCGGTATCTTTTATAACAGCTTCAATCACAGCTGGCCTGAATTGTGGTTCAGCAAAAACACAAACTGCTTTTTTCTGAACCAACATTGTTCTTATTTGATATAGTCTTTGGGCGCCAGGCTGAATGATAGGATTAATAGTAAAATAACCTAATGGGGCTAAATGATAGTGTTTTTCAAAGTAACCATAAGCATCATGAAAAACAAAATATCGCTTATCTCCAACCGACTGTAGCATCTTAGCAATATTTTTGTCAGTTTGCGTCATTTTCTCATCGAATTTACGAAGGTTTACGTCCAACTGTTTTTTATGGTTAGGATATAAAACGATTAATCGATCGTGGATAATTTTAGCGGCAATACGCACAATATCTGGTGACAACCAAATGTGCATATTATACTCACCATGTGAATGATGCTTATGGTGGTGCTCATCACTATGGCTTGCAGACTTTTTATTATTTGCTAGCAGATTATCAGTACTTTTGATTAAAAGCGCTTTTATAGCAGGATCTTCTGCTAATGCGATCTGTTTCTGGGTTGGTAATTGCGCTAAAGGTTTTTCTAGAAAAGTTTCCATATCTGAACCAATCCAAATGAAAAGATCAGCTGTTTTGATCTTTTCCAGATCAGAGGGTTTTAATGAATAATCATGTGGAGAAGCACCATCGGGTAATAATATTTGTACATCAGTTACACCATTAGCAATCGCAGTCGAAATAAAAGCTAACGGGCGGATTGAGGTAACAACATCAGCCTGTACAGTAGATAAAAAACTGAGTAAAAGTCCAGCAAAAATGAGTTTTTTCCCTATAATTTTTTGAAAAATTTTTTTTGTTTTGTGTAACATAAGATAGTTTCCATAGACTAATTTCGACAATGTTATATTATTACATTTTAACCATCCTGCAAGAATTATTTATCATGCAAACGCTATTAAGCTTAAAAAATATTGCTGTTAGTTTTGGTTCTCACCAAATTGTCGAAAATATCTCTTTTGATTTACATTCAGGAGAAATATTAACACTCTTAGGTCCAAATGGTGCCGGAAAATCAACACTTGCTAAAATAGTCCTAGGCCTGGTTGTTCCAAGTCAAGGAGAAATAATTTGCCAAACCAACTTACTCATTGGTTATGTACCGCAAAAATTGTCTTTGGATGTTACAATGCCTTTAACTGTTAAATGTTTTATGACATTAAAACCCGCAGTAAAAACCACCAATATTATACCCGCTTTAAGGCGTGTTGGTGCTGATCATCTTATCGAACAACAAATGCAGAAACTATCCGGCGGTGAAACACAACGCGTTCTTCTTGCCCGCGCACTACTTAATCAACCACAATTACTCGTTTTAGATGAACCTACCCAAGGCGTGGATATCAACGGTCAAGTTGCTCTATATAATCTAATTGACGATATTCGTTGCGAATTAAATTGTGCTGTTTTTATGATCTCACATGATCTTCATCTAGTGATGGCTAAAACCGATAAAGTGCTCTGTATTAATAAACAAATTTGCTGTTCTGGTCGACCTGAAGATATAGCTTTAGATCCCGAATTCATTGCTATGTTCGGCCATCGTGGGGCAGAACAAATAGGCATTTATCGCCATCATCACCATAATCATCAATACGACTTACATGATGATATTAATGATAACCCTACAGGAACTTGTCATCATGATTGAACTATTACTACCTGGCTGGTTAGCCGGCATGCTATTAGCCATAGCTGCAGGACCACTAGGTTCTTTCGTTGTCTGGCGGCACATGTCTTATTTCGGTGATACTCTCGCTCATGCTTCATTACTTGGCATTGCTTTTGGTTTATTACTTGATATTAATCTGTTTTACACTGTCATTGCTGTCACGCTTATTTTAGCCATTTTATTAGCCTGGCTAGAAAAGCGGCCACAACTCGCTATTGATACCCTATTAGGCATCATGGCACATAGTGCTCTTTCGTTGGGACTAGTAGTCGTTAGTTTAATGGACAATATTCGCATGGATTTGATGACTTATTTATTTGGTGATTTGTTGGCAGTAACAAACCAAGATATCTTTGCGATTGCCATAGGTGTGGCTATTGTTTGCGCAATTATTGTTTGGCAATGGCGTAATTTATTGTCAATAACTGTTAATCAAGATTTAGCTTTTGTTGATGGTATAAAAATACAACAACTTAAAGTATTACTAATGCTAGTTACTGCTCTTACCATAGGAATTGCCATGAAATTCGTAGGCGCTTTAATTATTACTGCATTATTAATTATTCCTGCTGCTACCGGCAGACGATTTGCTAAAACTCCAGAACAAATGGCATTAGCTGCTATTATTATCGGTATGTTTTCCGTCACTGGGGGACTGGTATTGTCTGCCTATTACGATACCCCTGCCGGGCCTTCGGTAGTACTTGGAGCTAGTATTTTATTTGTATTAAGTTTATTTATTAAAATAAAAAATTAATCTATTAATAGATTAAAGTTAAACTGCTTTTTGATATTAAACTTTAAACGCAATTTTCTCTCACTATAAATCCATTAATTATGACTTATAGTGAGTTTTTGTTTTGCTAATCAGATTAGAATCGGTAACCAACACCAACCCCCAACTTTTATATCGTTTAAATTAGATTGTTCGAATGATAACTTGGTGTATTCATAAGAAATATCAATGGTCATATTTTTTAGTGAATTAACTTGTAAACCTACACCATAAACTAATTCCGTTTCAGTGTCTCTAAAAGCAGAAATTAGTGGTGATTTTACCTCAATTCTTTTACGAGCAGCACCAATTAAGCCATAGATACTAATATTTTTATTAAAACGATAGCTCGGACCAAAGCTCAAGGAAAAATATATCATCACTATATCGGTAAATTTAGCATGATAAAATTTTAAACTATTTTCTTGGTGGGTATAAATAAATGAACTAATAATTCCCCAGAGATGATCAATTTCATAACGGTATTTAACATTAATACCCGTTGATTTATGACTAAGTCCTTAGTTTTTAAATTGTAAATGACTTTACGCATAATCCAGTGATATACTATTTTTACCTGTTGTATAAACATTAACAGAAATACTAACAAAAATAGTGGTAATGACAGATGTTATTAATATTTTTTTCATTTATTTTTTATTCCTAATAGAATAATATGTAAATCTATAGTCCTTAAAAAATACAAAATAAATCGATTACGCTATATATAAAATCAAATGATTTTTTGTTAAATTTTATTTAAACAAAAAAATAAAATGGTTATTTAATATTTATTTTTAATATAATTTAACTAATATTATTTAATTTATCAGTGAGAGAAAAATAAGCAGCAATAAAAATAAATAGATATTCTTTGACAATAGAAACTAAAAGTAATATAGAGAAAATCTTTAGCTTGCCTATAGCAGAATTGTCGATATTATTAAATATTATGATAATTAACTATTTAGTGAAAATAAAAACAGTTAAGGTTTTATATTAGTATTTATTACTTGATAAAATACATTTCCCGTATCATAAATTGTCCATACTCCTAATATCACCTGATAACCGGTACGATACAGCATATTGCAATCAATAGATACTTCAAATGAAGGCATTTAACCACCATCTGTTCGGCTACAAAATGGTTGCAGATCAAATGAACTACACACTAATGGTGCATTAGGATCCTAATCTTGTTTAGTAATAAAATACTCTCAGCCAGTTGTCCTATGAGGTACGGTTAACGTCCAATGGAAAGTATTCTTACCAGGTGAAATATCAACCTTAGTCCAACGAATGTCACTTTGATCATCTAACTCATCAAACCAACGGTGTCCGACACTGGTAATTTTTCCATCAGGTGGTCCCTTGCGGGGAAAACCTTTACAACCTTCAACCGATTGTAGTTCAACAATAACCGCACCAGAATTGCCATTTTTACTTAATGAATAAAGATAAGCTCGGCTAGCAGGAAAATCAATATAACCATGTATCAGCTTGAGAGTGGTATCAGCACAAGCAAAACTTATAGCACTAATTAATGTTAATATTGCTAATGCTAACATTATTAATAATAATTTTATTTTCATTTAGCTTATTCCACAATTGACTAATTTTATTTATTAAAAAAAAGTTAATAGAGATAATGAAAACTACCGCAAAATTATTATTTAACTAGCCACATAACATCAATTAAAATAATATAATAAATTAATAAAAATAATGAATTATAAATTATGTTTATATTAAATTTCTTATTATATAATAAGAAAATATTACTAATTTATATTAACAATATTCTAATTTAATAAATTATTCAGGAAATATAAAAGTGATTTAACTAAATAGAATATTCTTATAAATAAATTATTATTTATTCACCTATCATTATTAATGATAGGTAAACATACCTACAAACTATTTTAAAAATAATTATGCTAATTATTATAACATCTACTGGGCAATATATTTAAACTAATCGATAAGATTAATTAATATCATCATCTTTATTGAGACCAAAATGGTGATAAGCATGATCAGTTGCTATTCGACCTCGAGGCGTACGCTGAATAAAGCCTTGTTGAATAAGAAAAGGTTCAAGAACATCTTCGATTGTTTCTCTTTCTTCACCAATTGCAGCGGCAACATTGTCTAATCCTACCGGCCCACCCATAAATTTATCAATAATAGCTATCAATAACTTACGATCAAGATAATCAAAACCGGCTGAATCAACATTAAGAATATCCAATGCCTGTGAAGCAATAGTATCATCGATAATACCATCGCCTTTTACTTGAGCAAAATCTCTCACACGTCGCAATAAACGATTAGTTATTCGTGGAGTTCCTCGTGAGCGCATTGCAATTTGTCTGGCACCAGCATCAGAGATTTCTAACTCCATGAAGCGTGCACTACGTAATACAATCGTTTGTAAATCATCGACATTATAAAATTCAAGCCGCTGTACAATACCAAAACGATCCCGAAGTGGAGATGTCAGCGAGCCAGCTCTAGTGGTTGCACCAACCAAAGTAAAAGCAGGTAGATCGATTTTAATTGATCTCGCGGCAGGTCCTTCACCAATCATGATATCTAATTGATAATCTTCCATTGCTGGGTAAAGGATCTCTTCTACAACTGGCGATAAACGGTGTATTTCATCAATAAATAGCACATCATGTGGCTCTAAATTAGTGAGTATAGCCGCTAAATCCCCTGCCTTTTCCAATACCGGACCAGAAGTTGTGCGTAAATTTGATCCCAATTCATTAGCCACAATCCTGGCTAAAGTGGTTTTACCGAGCCCTGGGGGCCCAAAAATTAGCAAGTGGTCAAGTGCTTCAGCTCGTAATTTAGCAGCCTGGATAAAGATTTCCATCTGTTGGCAAACCTGAGGTTGCCCAACATATTCAGTAAGTAGTTTTGGACGAATAGCCCGATCAATCACTTCTTCATCAGCTAAATTTTCAGCAGAAACTAAACGATCAGCCTCAATCATATATTTGTCTCTTACTTAACAATTTACAACATAGCTCGCAATGCTTCACGGATCAATGCTTCACAATTAGTGGCAAGATGGGCAACTCTACCAATCATACGACTTGCTTCTTGTGGTTTATAGCCCAAAGAAATTAACGCAGAAACTGCCTCTGCTTCCATATCATTACTATTTTGTTTTTTTGCTGCTAAGCCAGGTAAATTTACTTCTCTGTTATTAAATAGATCACCGTTTAGTCCTTTAAAACGGTCTTTCATTTCCACCACCAACCGTTCTGCCGTTTTTCTGCCAACGCCAGGTAATTTTACTAAAGTTGTAATCGCTTCTTGCTCAATAGCAGTAACAAATTGGTGAGCCGACATTCCCGATAAAATTGCCAGTGCTAATTTAGGGCCAACACCATTAACTTTAATTAATTCACAAAATAATGCTCTTTCTTGCTGGTCATTAAAGCCGTAAAGTAGCTGAGCGTCTTCCCGCACGATAAATTGAGTCAACAAGCTCACTTCTTTACCAACATCAGGTAATTCATAGAAACAAGTCATTGGCATATGAACTTCATAACCTACGCCATTTAGCTCGAGTAAAACAATAGGTGGCTGTTTTTCTAAAATAGTGCCTCGCAAGCGACCAATCACATTGATTCCCTCTTTTGGGTTATTCTGTTAATGTTTATATCACAAAAAATACTGGATGTATATCCAGCAATTAACGTAAACGTCCTTTGGCCAATAATAGCTTAGGATCACCCATCCGAACTAAATTTTGATTAAAATGGCAATGGGTGATCGCAATCGCCAAAGCATCAGCCGCATCAACTTGCGGATGCGATGATAGTTTTAATACTGAACATACCATATGCTGAACCTGTTTTTTTTCAGCCACACCCGTGCCAACAACGGACTGTTTGACTTGTCTCGCCGCATATTCAAAAACCGGCAAATCATTATTAACCGCAGCTAAAATCGTCACCCCTCTTGCTTGACCTAATTTTAGAGCAGAATCGGCATTTTTTGCCATAAACACTTGCTCAACAGCAAAACTGTCCGGTTTGTACTGGGTAATAATTTCATTAACACCAACATAAATACGTTGTAAGCGGGTTGGCAGATCTTCAACCTGAGTACGTATACAACCACTACCTAAATAGATCAACTGGCGACCTTGTTGACAAACAATACCATAACCGGTAATACGAGAACCAGGATCGATCCCAAGAATAATTGCCATATTCTTGACTCACTAAGTAGGTTAAACATCCAAAGAAAAAGCATACTGATAATCAGCATGCTATCTCTTAATATAAAAAAATTGATTTAATTATAGCTGAGCTGCAATTTCATCTGAAATTTCCCCATTATGATACACTTCTTGTACATCATCAGAATCTTCCAGCATATCGATTAAACACAGAAGCTTAGGTGCAGTTTCAGCATCTAAGTATGCTTTCGTTGAAGGGATCATTGTTACTTCCACTGCTTCGGCTTTAAAACCAGCCGCGTCTAAAGCATCTTTTACGTCACCAAAATTTTCAAGAATAGTATAAACATCTATTACACCATCATCATAAGATTCAACATCTTCTGCACCAGCTTCTAATGCCGCTTCCATCAAGCTATCTTCATCAATGCCTGGCGCATATGAGATCACACCACGCTTATTAAATAAATAAGCGACCGAGCCATCGGTACCTAAATTACCACCATATTTAGTAAAGGCATGACGTACATCAGAAACCGTACGATTACGATTATCACTTAAACATTCAACCATAATAGCTGTTCCACCTGGGCCATAACCTTCATAAATGATCGTTTTCATATTATCATTTTCATCACTGCCCATACCACGTGCTATCGCTCTATTTAAAGTATCTCGTGCCATATTATTAGATAATGCTTTATCTATGGCCGCACGCAATCGTGGATTTGATGCAGTATCACCACCACCTAAGCGAGCTGCGGTCACAAGTTCACGAATAATTTTAGTAAAAATTTTACCACGTTTAGCATCTTGTGCCGCTTTACGGTGTTTAGTATTGGCCCATTTACTATGACCTGCCATGAAATATCTCCCAAAATACGTCAATAAAAATCATTTTAGAACAAATTCTTCAATCGCCTGACGGTTACTCCATGACTTGGTCAATGCAGCCGCCTGAGCAGTAGGTAACCAACGAAAAGCCAAATGTTCTATCAACAAAAAATCTTGCTCTTGTGGCAAGGCCAAAGAAAACCAATGCTCTTTACATTGGGTTACACCTGGCGCATAGCGATAGCGAAATTTTAAAAAAATATCAAAATAGAGACTACGTTGCAGATCAACTAATTCCAAATGCTGTTTGATAATATCAATGCCGATCTCTTCTTGCACTTCGCGCAATGCTGCTTCTCGTGGTGTTTCATTATCCTCAAGATTGCCGGTCACTGATTGCCAAAAATCAGGATCATCACGCCGCTGGAGCATGAGTACTTGGCGACTCGATGGCACATAAACAACAACTAATATTGATTCCGGCCGTTTATATTGCATAGTAATTATTTGCTTTCTCAACAACAGTTATCGCCAACTCTGCTAATGCAGCGGGATTAGCCACACTTGGGGCATCGGTCATTAAACAAGCAGCGGCTGTTGTTTTTGGAAACGCAATAACATCGCGAATATTTTCTGTTGCCGTTAATAACATCACTAACCGATCTAAACCAAATGCTAAACCGGCATGTGGTGGCGTGCCATATTGTAATGCCTCTAGCAAGAAACCAAATTTATCTTTTTGATCTTGTTTACCAATATTAAGAATTTCGAAAACAGCTTGTTGCATCTTATTCTGGTGAATTCGTACCGAGCCACCACCAACTTCATAACCATTAATTACCATATCATATGCGTTGGCAACCGCGGCCAGAGGATTTGCTTGTAATTGTTCAGGGGTAAAGTCTTTCGGTGCAGTAAATGGATGATGCATAGCATTAAGTTCACCATTTTCATCTTCTTCAAACATCGGAAAATCAATAACCCATAACGGTTTCCAGCTGTTATTTTGGGTGATTGCTAAATCACGCCCGACTTTTAACCGTAACGCTCCCATCGCATCATTAACGACATTTTGTTTACCAGCACCAAATAGCAAAATATCACCGGTTTTAGCTTGGGTACGAGCTAACAAATTATCGATGACCTGTTGTGGCAAAATTTTAGCTAGTGGGCTTTGAATATCTGTCTTATCTTCAGCAACAGAATTTACTTTCATCCAGGCTAAGCCTTTTACGCCATAAATAGCGACATAGTCACCATAACCATTCAGTTGCTTGCGTGTTAATTTAGTGCCCTCTGGAACGCAAAGCGCAACAACCCGCCCTTTGGGATCATTGGCAACCTCAGCAAATACCTTAAATTCAACGGAGTTAACTAAATCCGCAATATCAACTAATTCCAAAGGATTACGTAAGTCTGGTTTATCTGAACCATAACGTTGCATAGCCTCAGCAAATGTCATTACCGGAAAGGTACCTAACTCAATTCCTTTATTTTCCTGCCATAACTGGCGGATCAAACGCTCCATGACTTCACGAACTTGTTCCGCAGTCATAAAAGAGGTTTCTACATCGATCTGAGTAAATTCAGGTTGACGATCCGCACGTAAATCTTCATCACGAAAACATTTGACTATCTGATAATAGCGATCAAAACCCGACATCATCAATAATTGCTTAAAAAGTTGTGGTGATTGCGGCAAAGCATAAAATTCGCCTTTATGCACACGGCTTGGAACCAGATAATCACGCGCACCTTCAGGGGTTGCTTTCGTCAGAATTGGTGTTTCAATATCGATAAAACCTTCGGCATCCATAAAACGACGCACAAAACTAGTAATTTTAGCTCGTTCTCTTAAGCGAGTTGCCATTACTGGACGACGTAAATCAAGATAACGATATTTTAATCTCATTTCTTCTGAATTCTGTTGATTGCTATCTATTGGCAACGGCTCAGCCCGATTAATAACCGTCAATGCTTCTGCAACAATTTCAATATTGCCGGTCGCTATTTCTTGATTAATTTGTTCACGCTTTCGCACTAGGCCTGTGATCTGGATACAAAATTCGTTGCGTAACTGTGCCGCTTGTGTAAAAAGTTCTGCGTGATTTTCCTGCACAAATACCACCTGAACTATACCTTCGCGATCTCTCATATCGACAAAAATTAATTTACCTAAATTGCGCTGACAATTCACCCAGCCACAGAGAGTCACTTTTTGTCCGACGTGAGCAACACCTAATTGCCCACAATAATTTGTCCGCATACGATATCCTTTTACTCATCATACTCAACTTGCAGAGTCGTTTGCACTAATAGTTTTAGTACTATTTATTCAAACACAATCAAAAATATTGCTATTATACAGAAATTTCTATTGAGAAATAAATAAGTAAGCCAAACCATATTGGACAGACAACTTTTACCATTTTTGCACTAGTAAAGCTTTTTATTAATTTAAATACTATATTTATGGTAACAGTTACAGCTTTGAGATGTATCATTATTTCGCTGTTCTGCTTAGAAAAATTGGGAAAAAATGGTTAGTTCTCTGTACATCATATTTAACGCTTTAATATTGCTTAAAATATCTGTAGAAGTGATTAAACTTAGAACTCAATACCAAGTTGCATCCAGTGATGGTGGTTTTTATGAATTACAAACAGCAATCCGCATCTAGGGTAATGTGATTGAATATATCCCTATCCCTATGCTGTTATTATTAATGATGGAGATGAATGGCGCACCGGTTTGGGCTATTTCTCTTTGCGGGCTAATTTTTATCACAACCAGAATTCTGCATTACTTTGGCCTAAAACATAGAGAATATACCTGGCGCCATTTTAGCCGAATAATAACCTTTACTTCTATGATCTTGATGATCCTAGTTAACATTTATTATTTACCCTGGATACAAATTTTCTCGTTTGATCCTTGATACAATGCTTATTACATTAACATGGTCATAGCCAGTGGTTTGCCATGTTAATGAGATTTAACTTATGTATTAATATAAAATCTGTTAGAATAAATTACCGTTTGCTATTTAATTGATCTACAGGTTATGTCCAACCAAATTCTAAATAAACAGAAAGACACTTTGTTTGCTACTGCTATTGCAAACTTAGGTGATTGGCAATTTGATGAAAAAGTTGCTGAAGTCTTTCCTGATATGATTAAACGTTCTGTTCCTGGCTATGCAAATATTATTACCATGATTGGCATGCTCGCGTCACGTTTTGTCACCCCCAATAGTATTATTTACGATCTTGGCTGTTCTTTAGGTACAGCAACATCATCAATCCAGCGTAATATCAACACTGAAAATTGTAAAATAATTGCTGTTGATAATTCAGCTGCAATGATTGAGCGTTGTCGGCGATATGTTTATGGTTATAAAGCGGATACGCCTGTTAAAATTATCGAAGATGATATTCTCAATATCGACATCCAAAATGCCTCAATGGTGGTATTAAATTTTACCCTACAATTTATCGACCCTGCCATCCGTCAAAAATTAATTAACCGTATCTACCAAGGACTTAATCCAGGTGGTGTTTTAGTGCTATCAGAAAAATTTAATTTTAGCGACGAAAAAATTGATCATTTATTGTTTAATATGTATTACGATTTCAAACGCGCCAATGGCTATAGTGAGCTGGAGATAAGTCAAAAACGAAATATGTTGGAAAATGTAATGTTAACTGATTCGATTAACAAACATAAATCCCGTTTACTAAGAGCAGGTTTTAATCATTGTGATTTATGGTTTCAGTGTTTCAATTTCGGTTCATTGCTAGCTATCAAGGATTCAGATTGATGATAGACTTTGCACATTTTTATCAACAAATCTCTGTCGAGCCACTTAATCATTGATTAGAAACACTACCAGGCCAAATTGAACAATGGAAAAAAACAGTCAACATGGGCAATTCAAAGGTTGGCAAAAAATAGTACAAAATTTACCTACAATGACACCTAACCAACTAGATCTAAAAACCGTTGTGATCGCTAAAAATAAGTATCCTCTTTGTTTAAAAGACAAGCAACAGATCAAACAGCTGTTAATTAGTTTAATGCCCTGGTGGAAGGGTCTGTTTTCCCTATACAATATTAACATTGATAGAGAATGGCGTTCGGATTGGAAATGGCAACGTATACTACCTTATCTTTCACCACCAACAGATAAACTGATACTCGATGTCAGATACGGTAATGGCTATCACATGTGGCGAATGGTTGGTGAAGGGGCAAAATCTGTAATCGGTATTGATCCTACTCAGCTATTTCTATGTCAATTTGAAGCAGTACGCAAATTAATTGATAATGATTAACGAGCACATCTATTACCATTAGGCATTGAGCAACTTCTTACCCTAGCCGCCTTTGATACGGTATTCTCAATGGGAGTATTTTATCATCACCGCTCACCATTAGACCATCTTTATCAACTAAAAAATCAATTAGTTTCCGGTGGTGAATTGGTATTAGAGAGTTTAGTCATCGAAGATGATGAAAAGCAATGCTTAATACCTAATAAACGTTACGCTCAGATGCGTAATGTCTACTTTATTCCATCAGCTAAAATGCTCAAAATCTAGCTGCAAAAATGTGGTTTCTGTGATGTGCATATTGTTAATCAAACAGCAACAACCACCTAAGAACAACGGAAAACTGCCTGGATGGCAACTGAATCATTAGCAGATTTTCTTGATCCAAATAACAATCAATTGACCGTTGAAGGTTATCCAACTCCTTTACGTGCTACTTTGGTTGCCAAAAAAAGTAAATATGACGGTATCCAATACCGTCATTATGCTAGACTCATTATCAATCATAATTGACAATAGCTAATAAATTCCTCATTGCTTCCACCATATCACTATCGACATAATAATGGGTAAATTCATCCATCTCCATAATATTAGAACTCATCGTCACTCCTGCTTTACGGTAGTTCATTGTCGATGACATCACTTTTCCGGCAGAAGTATGTATCTCTGGTAAACCAGCATCAATAAATTTCTGTAAATTTGATAATTTTACTCCATAGCCGGCCATGATAATGGGTCCATTTGCAGTTTGACTAGATAATGCATTTAATTTTTTCAATAGGGGTAAACCTAATTCAGCATTCTGCTGCTGACCTGAGGTTAATATACGCGCAACACCAAGCTCAGTAAGTTGTAAATAAGCCTGCTCTGGACTAATGCACATATCAAAAGCACGATGAAAAGTGACCGCCATATCACCAGATAGTGCTTTCAAAATCCGCATGCGTGGCATATCAATATGTCCCTCTCTGTTTAATACCCCATAAACTACCCCTGGAAATCCTAATTCTCTGATAAATTCAATATCATATTTGATAGTGTCAAACTCACTATCACTGTAACAAAAATCCCCTCCTCTAGGGCGTACAATTGGATGAACCGGAATTGTTACTGTATTTATGGTCTGTTTTAAACAACCATAACTAGGTGTTAATCCACCTTCAGCAGGACTGGAACAAAGTTCAATACGATCAGCGCCAAATTTTTGTGCAATTAGGGCACATTTAGCCCCATAGCAGCAAATTTCAAGAGTTATCATAACACTGCCACCTCTAATTAATTATTGTTATTTCTATTTTTTAATTATCAATTAATAAGCTTATTATTCTGCAAATAAAATCCCGTTTTTTCAAACAGTAATTACTACAAGTAATTAATTTTAATGAAAAAGGATAATATTTTATTATAAAACATTACCAATTTTTAATAACAAAAATTCAATATATTTTGAACTTTTCATGAAGATAATTTTTAATCTATAAAATAAAGAGACTTAACATAACCTATTTTTTAAATTAATATTTCTAATCAAAATTACAATTTTAAACAGAGAACACTTTTTAAGGTTAAATAAAAAACTTCTATTGTCATGCAGCAAGATGATATACAAGATGATATAAAAGTGAACTTATCTAATATTAATTATTAACAATAAAGTTATCGATCAAATAGTTGATTAGTAGCATGTGAATAGTTAATTATGGTATAAAACCGGCTATTTTTATCACGACCCTCATAGATGTATATTATTCGTCGGACACAACAGCTATCTTCATCATTAAGGTAATCAGGTGAATATTCAGGCTCTTCTTTCAGAAAAAATTAGTAATGCATTAATCGCCGCAGGGGCTCCTACAGATAGTGAAGCGCACATACGTCCTTCGACCAAAGCCCAATTTGGTGATTACCAAGCGAATGGTGTTATGTCGGTGGCTAAGAAAATAGGTATTCCTCCCCGTCAATTGGCTGAAAAAATATTGCCTCTGCTCAAATTGGAAGATATTGCCAGTAAAGTAGAAATAGCAGGACCTGGTTTTATTAATATTTTTCTCGATAAGCAATGGCTAGCTAAACATATTGAACTTAATCTGCAACATGAAAAATTAGCGATCACCAGCGTTACACCACAAACAGTTGTTATTGACTATTCTGCGCCCAATGTCGCAAAACAGATGCATGTTGGTCACCTACGTTCCACCATCATTGGCGATGCTATCGCTCGCACATTAGAATTTTTAGGTCACAAAGTGATACGAGCCAACCATATCGGCGATTGGGGTACTCAGTTTGGTATGTTAATTGCGTACCTGGAAAAGGTTCAGCAAGAAAACGCTACCGATATGGCTTTAGCCGATCTAGAAACTTTTTATCGTGAAGCTAAAAAACATTATGATGAAGATGAAAACTTTGCTCAACTTGCGCGTAATTATGTAGTTAAACTGCAATCTGGTGATGAATATTGTCGTAAAATGTGGCGTAAATTAGTTGATATTACTATGGCGCAAAATCAACAAACCTATAATCGTTTAAATGTCACCCTGACGGAAAATGATGTGATGGGTGAAAGCTTATATAATAACATGCTACCTGCTATCGTTGCTGATTTAATAGCTAAAGGATTAGCCGTTGAAAGTGATGGCGCTATCGTTGTCTACCTTGACGAATTTAAAAATAAAGATGGTGATCCAATGGGGGTGATCATCCAGAAAAAAGATGGTGGTTATCTCTATACAACAACCGATATTGCTTGCGCAAAATATCGCTATGAAATACTACATGCTGATCGCATATTATATTATATAGATTCACGCCAACATCAACACCTGATGCAAGCATGTGCGATTGTACGTAAAGCCGGCTATATTCCCGATTCAATGACCCTAGAACATCATATGCTTGGCATGATGCTAGGCAAAGATGGCAAACCTTTTAAAACCCGTGCTGGAGGAACGATCCGACTAGCAGATTTGCTCGATGAAGCGATTGAACGGGCCACTCATCTTATTCGCCAGAAAAATCCAGCTATACCCGAAAATGAATTACCATCGATTATTCATGCAGTCGGTATCGGTGCGGTAAAATATGCGGATCTATCTAAAAATCGCACCACTGATTACATCTTTGACTGGGACAATATGTTAGCTTTTGAAGGTAATACTGCACCTTATATGCAATATGCCTATACCCGTGTAGCCTCCATTTTTAAACGCGCCAACATTAATCTAACCGAACTATCCCTGCCGGTAATTTTAACAAATCAGTATGAACAAGCATTGGCTACTCGTTTATTACAATTTGAAGAAACAATATTAACCGTTGCTCGTGAAGGTTTACCGCATATTATGTGCGCTTATTTATATGACCTGGCTGGTTTATTTTCTAGTTTTTATGAACATTGTCCGATTTTAAATGCAGAAAATAATGCCGTTAAAGAGAGCCGACTAAAACTGGCGTTGCTGACGCAAAAAACCTTAAAAATTGGTTTAGATACACTAGGAATTGAAACGGTAGAAAGGATGTAACTGCCACCGCTTATACGCAATGCTGCCAATTTGGGCAGCTTGCAGGTTACGCTATAATTATTAGGCAAAATAACATCGTTTCAATGATAAAAAACTCCTAAGTCAAAATAACGATTAGAAAATAAAAGAAACAAAAGATATGATCATTAACAATACAACCACTCCGGTACATAAACCATATTTAAAATCGGTATCCATAACTTCACCTCACCTTTGTCATTAGCTATTGTTAAATTCGGTAATAAAAAATAATTCAATGTCATGATATCATACAACAATAAAAGCTATTTTCTATTATATCAGCTAGCAAATATTGATTAACACTTTTGTTATTATCACAAATCAGACAAAATAATCTGTTTACCGGTAACTTAATTGTCAGTTATCAATGACAATAATTTTTAAAAAATACCAATGGAATTGAGAATGGGTCAAGAGTCTTTCTAATTTATGGCAACAATTAAGGATGTGGCAAAACTGGCAGGTGTTTCAACTACTACCGTATCTCATGTAATTAATAAAACCCGTTTTGTCACCGAAGAGACTAAAACCATCGTTTGGGTGGCCATTAAAACACTTAATTATTCTGCCAGTGCAGTCGCTCACAGTTTGAAAGTTAACCATACTAAATCCATTGGCTTACTGGCTACATCTAATAAAGCCCCTTATTTTGCAGAACTGATTGAATCAGTAGAAAACAACTGTTTTAGTCAAGGATATACCCTGATCCTTTGCAATTCGCATAACAATTTAAATAAACAACAAGCCTATTTACAAATATTAGCGCAAAAACGGGTCGATGTTTTACTGATTATGTGCTCAGAATATCCAAAACAACTACTTCAGATATTAGAAGAATACCGTAATATTCCAATGGTTGTTATGGATTGGGGGCAAGTTCATGGTGATTGTACCGATGTCATCATTGATAATGCGGTTTATGACGGCTATCTGGCCGATCGTTATCTTATCGAACGAGGACATCATGATTTAGGTATTATCTGTGGGCCATTAAAACACAATACTAGTAGCACCGACTACAAAGTTTTTTTAATGCTATGACCGAAGCTAACATTAAGCTACGTAACGAATGGATTGTTGAAGGTGATTTTAAACCTGGCTCCGGCTATGCGCTATGAAACAAATTTTAAATCACCAACAAAGACCTAGCACCATTTTTTGTGGTGGTGATATTATGGTAATGAGTGCTATCTGTGCAGCAAATGAGTTGGGAATTAGGGTACCTCAAGATATATCTATTATTGGCTATGACAATGTGTGTAATGCATGTTTTCTTACACCGGCCTTAACCACTATTCACCAATCGAAAGAACGCTTAGGTCAGATGGCTTTTACCATGCTACTTGATCACATTATTAACAAACGAAAAGATGCGCAAGCCATAGAAATACATACAGAACTTATCGAACAGCGCTCAGTTGCCGATGGTCCGTTTATTGACTATCGCAGATGAAGCATTAATTTAAGCGCTATCAATCAGTTAGCTACTCGGCATTAAGGATTTGACTATCGCCTAAATAATCCAGTAGCCAATTCAAAGTTGTGGAATGTTTTTTTTCATTCCATATAACACAACAAGAACTATCAGGTAGCGGTTGCTTAATTTACAAAATTTTTAATTCATTTTTTTGGCAAAGTTGCCCTACCCGATGTTTGGCACAAATCCTAAACATAATCCATTTTTCAAACAGGCTAAACCACTTTCCCAATCAGGTACGATAAGTCGTTTTTGGTTATCTAATGCCCAAGTGACTCGCTTGGGCAAGTAAAGAGAGGTATCTTCTAAACATAAACTTGGATAATTACGTAATTGTTGATAACTAATTAGCCCACTAATTTAAGTTAAAAGATGATTGATACTGGCAACACAAGACCAGGGCATAAATCCCATATCACGAAAACTATATCGATCCCCAATAGGTGACACACAAGTTGCCCCGATCGCAATATCTACTCGACCATCAACCAGCGCCTTCCATACACCATTATACACTTCCTGGTAAATAGAGAGTTCAATATTAGTAAAATGACGAGAAAAATCTAATATTAATTGAAATACTCTTTGTGGCTTAATAATACTATCGATAACAATGCTAAATTGTCCATGCCAGCTATTGACAATTTGTTGACACTAATGGCTTGTTTCACGCATTGTCTTAATAATATTGCGTGCATT
Organism: Arsenophonus sp.; assembly: GCA_045399315.1. GTDB lineage: Bacteria > Pseudomonadota > Gammaproteobacteria > Enterobacterales > Enterobacteriaceae > Arsenophonus. Next base: position 229,573 of record DAYVGO010000005.1, on the reverse strand, counting down.
TTTAACAAAAAACCTGCCTGCATCAATAAGCACAACATCACGATAACGTCGTTCAAGTAAGGGAACAGCACAGCCACTCTTCCAGTTGTTTTACAGTATAACTTACCGCTGAAGGAACTCTATGTAATTCAGCAGCAGCGGCACTAAAGCTGCCCGTTATTTATTGTATAAGAGATGATTTTCTCTCTTAACGGTATCAATCACTTCGAGAGAATACTCAGACCACATAGCCATTCACCTTTCAAAATATTTGATATTAATATGCAAATATAACCTTTCACAACAAAAAATCATCTCTTATACAATAAATAACGATGTTAAATTTTTTTTAATTTATTAATGTTACTATGAACAAAAACAATACTAAACAAAGCAATTTTACATTTGTTTTATCTTGCTGGCTTAAGTATGCTGGGCTTTTTGGCCATCGATATGTATTTACCTGCTTTTAGTGTATGTAGCAACAACTTAACACCTCAGCAAATACTATCAGTGCAAATCTTAGCTTTTTTTATATGGGTTTGCCTTCGCTCAACTTTGTTAGGGACCACTTTCTGATCATATTAGCAGAAAATCAGTTTTATTAATTGGAATTGTGCTGTTCATTATTAGCTGTTTGGCGACATTGTGCATCACTAACAGTACGCAATTACTTATTTTACGATTTATACAAGGTGTTGGTGTTTGTTCAACTGCGGTAATTTGGCAAGCTCTGGTGATCGATCGTTTTAGCGGCCAATACGCTAAACGAGTATTGGCCACCATCATGCCTTTAGTTGCACTTTCTCCCACCTTAGCACCGCTATTAGGTGCTTGGCTATTTACCGGTGATAACTGGCAAATTATATTTTTTGCTTTAGCTATTATCGGAATATTGCTTTTTTTTGCCGCCCTTTTTTTACAAGGAAAAATCGCCTTGCAAAAGCGGACAAAATAAAATCAACCATCACTGTTACCACATTGCTACGTTCTACTATTTTTAGCGGCAATGTATTAATTTATGCCGCCTGTAGTGCCGGTTTCTTGCCTGGCTAAACTGGTTCTTCCTTTATTTTAACTAAAATGGGTTATGATCCTCAGGATATAGGGATCAGTTATGTACCGCAAACTATCGCTTTTATGTTCGGTGGTTATGATGGGTGTTATTTAATAACAAAAATAAAAAACCACATCCTGCTGTCAATTATTCTTATCGGTTATGCACTAAGTGTATTAGTTATCTGTTTCTTTGCCCTGTACTTGCAACCTAACTTATTGGCTCTCTTGCTGCAATTCTGTTGTATGACGGCGATGAATGGCGCTTGCTATCCTATTGCTGTGTCAAAGGCATTAAGTGTCTTTCATAAAGACAGTGGTAAAGCCACAGCTTTACAAAATACTCTCCAACTGGGTTTATGTTTTACCACAAGCCTGGCAAACTCTAGCTTAATTGCCAACCCTTTGCTAGCTACTAACACTGTTATGGTTGCTACCATTGTTCCCATGCTAATGGTTACTGGACGCAAAAAAAATAACTCAGCCAATACCATAACACTATCCATCGAATAGTAAGAAAAATTTTTAAACGATCGTTTGCCAGATCTCTGACTTCAACTAACAGAACATTTTAAGTGCTGCTTTTTCAGTCAAAGTTTCATTGGAATCTTATTGTTTAAGTGGCTATATGAGCGATGATAGGTGTAAAACACACCATTAGATTAATTTTTAAAAACATTACGTTAAGGTATTATTTTAAACGGATATAAAATTAATCGAGTTAGCAATTTCCCTACAACTCAATAGAAAAGAGATCGATGCAGCTGCAGGTCCAAATCCAAAAAAATAATCAAATCACCAGTAACAAGATCTAAGCCATTCAATTCTATCAAGGCGAAAAAATTTTGCGAGGGTTCCAAACTACCATATTTATCAAATACTATTAAGATTTTATCTTTACTTATTTGAAGAACTTTTGTGCTGATTTCTCTAACCCACGATATCGGATCATAAATATGAAAATAGCAAATATCATTAATATCTTTACCAGAATCGTGACCCAATTGATAACAGCTACTAAAAATTATTTTAGGAAATTTAGCAAATATAGAGCAGGTCAATTCGTTTGCAGATGCCACATGATCATCCATAAATATCAATGGAGCATAATCATAGGCTTGAATCGTCTTACTGTGGATACAGGAAATACCTGAACGGTTACTAAGTATAACACAGATAGCACCGTCGCTTAGTAAAGAACCGATAGGCCTTCAGCAGCAAACCAGTGAACACAATTACAAGCAGCTAAGACAACTACCTACCTGCACTCCGGGTTAGAAAATTGCTATTAACAAAATGAGAGCTTAAAATGGGCTGTCAGTCGAGGGTAGACTATGCTATTATAAGATGATTACCGCACTCAATACTGGCAACTCATTTTTACTAAGTTATTTTTACATTTAGATAGATCTTATTTACAAATATAGATCTGCAAGCAACAACTAGGTCGGACACAGTTAAATAACTTTGACGTTAACCTATTACCTAATAAGAAAAAACTATAGCTAAACCAAATGCTTATAGGATACTGTTTCTATTGTTAGCAACAGCTAAACTCAGCTAAAATATAATTCTACTATTTTGCAAGCACTCTTTGTCACAATATCTTCTGAGACATTACCCGTTCAACAGTATCAACAACTGCTTGAGTATGAACATCAATTTCAATATTAACCTTATCACCGAGACGCTTTTCGGCAATGGTGGTACGCGCAATAGTTTCTGGGATAAGATGCACACAAAAACGATTATTGACTACATCACCTACCGTTAAACTAATGCCATCAACGCCAATAAAGCCCTTATACAGAATATATTTCATTAATTGTTTATCATACACATAAAACCAAATTTGGATATTATTTTCGGCTTTAAAAATTTTGGCTATTTCTGCCGTGGTAACGATATGACCCGACATAATATGGCCTCCAATTTCATCACCATATTTTGCCGATCTTTCTAGATTTACCCTATCGCCTGGTTTTAAACTGCCTAAATTTGTCAGTCGCAAGGTCTCCTTCATTAAATCAAAACTTACTTTATTACCATCAATATGAGTAACAGATAAACAACATCCATTATTGGCGACAGAAGCGCCTGTTTCTAAACCAGCTAGTAATTCGCTAGGAAATTGGACGGTATAAGTACGGAAATTAACACTATCTTCCACAGCAACTATTGTTCCTTTTCGTTTTACTATGCCTGTAAACATATTTTATGTTCCCAACTTAAATAAAGGATTAAGCCTCATTCTACGCCAGTTATGACAGATAAGCACTCTAGGAACAATAAATATGGCGACTTTCTATCTATTTATAGCTATAGCTTTGTCAAATCGATACAATAAGCAAATTTTAGAGGATGGATTACTTTTCCGGTTTCTATTCATTTTTTAATAAGGTATCGTGCGTGAATAAATATTTTAAAGAGGCACAGAGTTTATTATCATTAGGTATTCCAATTATTCTTGCCCAATTCTCTCAAACCGCTATGGGATTTGTTGATACTGTAATGGCGGGCAAAGTCAGTGAAACCGATATGTCAGCCGTTGCAGTGGGAACGTCAATCTGGTTACCGGCTATTTTGTTTGGTCACGGTTTATTACTGGCCTTAACACCCGTTGTGGCTCAATTAAATGGTTCAGGCCGCCGTCAAATTATCGGTAATCATATACAACAAGGATTATGGTTGGCTTTCTTTTTATCACTTTTTGTTATAAGTATACTTTATAATAGCAACCATATTATTAATAACATGCCTAATATTAATCATGAATTGGCAAATAAAGCCATACGTTTTCTGCATGCAATTATGTGGGGAACGCCAGGCTATCTTTTTTATCAAGTATTACGCAGTCAGTGTGATGGGTTATCCAAAACAAAACCAGGGATGTTTATTGGTTTTCTCGGCTTATTTATCAACATCCCAGTCAACTATATTTTTATCTATGGTCATTTCGGCGCACCAGCACTTGGTGGTGTAGGTTGTGGTGTAGCCACTGCGTCAGTATATTGGGCTATGTTCCTTGTTATGCGCTGGTACGTCCGCCATGCACCGTCACAACACGATATACATGATAATCAACAACTTGCTTTACCTGACTTCGCATTACTTAAACGTCTTTTTGTGTTAGGTTTACCTATTGGTCTAGCCTATTTCTTCGAGGTAACACTTTTTGCTATTGTTGCCCTACTGGTCGCGCCATTAGGCATTATTGCTGTCGCAGGACATCAAGTAGCTTTAAATTTTAGTTCGTTAATGTTTATGTTTCCGATTTCTCTTGGGATGGCAGCAACTATTCGTGTTGGTTATAATTTAGGTAGTGCCTCAACGGCAAATGCCAAAGTATCAGCTTACACTAGCATTATGGTAGGTCTAACGATTGCTTGTTGCACTGCAATTGTGACAGCGTCATTTAAAGAGCAGATCGCATTAATGTATAATCGAAATCCAGAAGTGGTCTTATTGGCTTCACAGTTAATGTTATTTGCCGCTATCTATCAAATTTCCGATGCCATTCAAGTGATTGGTGCTAGCATATTACGAGGTTATAAAGATACACGGTCTGTCTTCTTTATCACTTTCATCGCATACTGGTTACTGGGCCTACCAAGTGGTTATCTACTAGGTTTAACTGACTTGATGGTACCACATCTAGGACCGAAAGGTTTTTGGATCGGTTTTATTATTGGCTTAACCACATCAGCTATTATGATATTTAGCCGCATATTATGGCTTCAACGTCAGCCTGATGAGTTTGTCTTACGAAATTCAGCTCGATGACCATCTGCTTATAATATAAGAGTAGAAGGAATATAAATAGCACTCTTATGCTAAATAGCATTAAATACGAGCAGTTAGACATCAATTTGTATTTTTTCCTTGCCAGAATTAAAACTGCCCGTTAATATTCGTTTCCACATTGTCGCTATGATAATTTTATTGCGTCCGTAGCTCAGTTGGTTAGAGCACCACCTTGACATGGTGGGGGTCGGTGGTTCAAGTCCACTCGGACGCACCAAGTCATACAGCTTTCAATCCCATTTGCTCTCATAAAATAAGCATGAGACTGAAGTTATCGTTGTGATCAATTTTAGCAAATATTATCAGAGGGGCTTTTCAAGCTTGCTATCTAGGTTACTCAATGAGTGAAATGTAGCAGGGAAAAGGGTTAATGTATGAAGCGTTAATCCCGACTATTCATTTTATGCAATACCAGCAGCAGATGCATAGAATTATGGCAAATTATATGCCCCATGACCATCGTAGTGGTAATTTATTGAGAAAAATAGGTTTTAAACCAAAGGGATATGCTAAAACTTATTTGCAAATTAATGGTGAATGGCAAGATCATATTTTGATGTCATTAATCACAAAAAATAATCGAGATTAATTTTTTAAATTATAAACGAAATATCTAGTTCTAGTGCGCTATGATCGAAAGATTTAAACTTTTTAATATGTTAAATTTTGTTGGTTAATAACCAGCTGTTCATTTTTTTATTTTTAAAAGAGACATTATTATAACAAAACAAGTAATAAATCAACAAGCTGTGTTAGCTAAAATTAGTAATAATGAAGGTAGACATTAATAACGGTAATATTCTGGTAGAAATGTTAAACAGTAAGGTAAGGCTCACTTAAATAATATTATTATAAAAAATAATGAAATGTTTGGCTTTAATTATTACCAGCAAGATCCATATGAAAAAAAAAGTGCTGCTTGAAAGCAGAAAGGGCTATTGTGGCGAATGTTGCGATGAAATATTAAAACATATAGATAATTGCTATTATGCAAAAGTCAACCTAACTAAAGAACATTTTTTTGTTTTAAGTAAGGATCAAGTTGATACTATTGAGCCATTTTACTAAGCAAATATTTTTTAAAGCAAATGCATCAGAAATGGAGTTTGATAAAGCCAGTGAAATGCTAAAAGGATTTCCTGATGTATTTGTTGGTAGTAAAAATGATTTTGATAATATGATAATAATAATTTGTGATATTTTGGGCTTTAGTAAACCTCATAACCCTTAAATACTAGCATATATCTGACTCAATGTGCAAAGCGGATGATAAATGCAGGTTGCCAAGGGATTTAGTCGCAAAACCTGAGCGCGTAATTTACCAGACTAACTTCGCCTAAAGAATAATTAAAATATGACGGGAAGATGTGTGTAATAGCGCTTATACTTTGCCTTGGCAAAAAAGTTATTCTAATTCATGGTCATGCCTATGGATCGCTGATACACTTTATCAATCTATTATGGACACCATTAATAAAGATATTGCATGAATCTACTAAAATCGTTAGCAACGATAAGCTTTATGACTATGTTTTCCCGCGTATTAGGGTTTATTCGTGACGCCATTATCGCACGTTTTTTTGGGGCTGGTGCGACGACAGACGCTTTTTTTGTTGCTTTTCGTTTGCCGAATCTTTTACGCCGCATCTTTGCTGAAGGCGCCTTTTCCCAAGTCTTTGTACCTATATTAGCCGAATATAAAAATCAGCAAGATGATGAGGCCACTCACACTTTTATTGCTTATGTTGCCGGTTTATTGACATTAATTTTGGCGATTGTCACATTGGCGGGGATATTAGCCGCTCCTTGGATTATTTATATTACCGCCCCCGGTTTTACTGATATAGCGGATAAATTTGATTTAACCGTTCGCTTATTAAGAATAACTTTTCCTTATATTTTGTTGATCTCTTTAGTCTCGTTAGCTGGTGCTATTCTAAATGTCTGGAACTGTTTCTCTGTTCCAGCCTTTGCGCCCACTTTACTTAATATCAGTATGATTATGTCAGTACTGCTATTAGCGCCTTATTGTCAACCACCTATCATAGCATTAGCCTGGGGAGTTTTAGCGGGCGGTATCTTACAGTTGCTATATCAATTACCTTATTTACGCAAGGTTGGTATGTTAGTTTTGCCGCGTATTTCTTTTCGTGATAGTGGAGTGTGGCGAGTAATAAAGTTAATGGGACCAGCGATTATTGGTGTTTCTGTGAGTCAAATTTCGTTAATTATTAATACTATTTTTGCTTCGTTTTTACAATCAGGCTCTGTTTCATGGATGTATTATGCCGATCGATTAATGGAGCTTCCTACCGGTGTGTTAGGTGTGGCATTGAGCACTATCTTATTACCTTCTCTGGCAAAAAGTTTTTCAACAAGTGATCATAAAGAATACCAGCGGTTAATGGACTGGGGATTACGACTTTGCTTTTTATTAGCACTACCTTGCGCCATCGTGTTAGCTATTTTAGCTCAACCGTTGACAGTTTCACTTTTTCAGTATGGCAACTTTACCGCTTATGATGCAGTAATGACCCAGCGTGCCTTAATTGCCTATTGCGTTGGCTTAATGGGGTTAATTGTCGTTAAAGTATTAGCACCTGGCTTCTATTCGCGACAAGATATTAAAACACCGGTCAAAATCGCGATTATTACTTTAATTTTGACGCAATTAATGAATCTTGCCTTTATTGGCCCGCTAAAACATGCCGGATTGGCTTTATCCATTGGCTTAGCGGCATGTTTTAATGCCTTGATGCTTTATTGGCAGTTACGCCGTCAGGCGATTTTTATTCCGTTAGCTGGCTGGGGAAAATTCCTGGTCAAATTAACCATGGCGTTAATTGTTATGATAGTGGTATTATTATTGTTATTAAATGTTATGCCAGCATGGGAACAAGGCAATATGTTGATGCGCATCGTGCGCTTATTATTGGTCATTGTTGCTGGTGCAATCAGTTATTTTACCGCGTTGTTTGTTTTTGGTTTTCGTGTGCGCGATTTCTCTCAACGAGCTATTTAGCCAACCAAACAGCAAATAAGTTAATTGCAAAACTAGTGTGTCATTGTGAAAAAGCGTTAAAGCGCTTTTTCAACGCAAAATTGATTTGGCAAGCTAACTTATCTAACAACAGAAAATAAAAAGCACTTTTGCGATGATACATTTTACCATAATATGCAAACGTTTACTCCAGGCCACAGGCTGATAATAACTGCTATTACGAACAGGCTCCTAAGGCTTTAAAAAATCTTTGTTGTGACAATAGTAATCAGCCAAACAGTAAGCATCAGTTTCACAGGCTAACCGTAGCTTCAACCGATCAGTCAAATACCTTTCCCAGCAGCGCTTTGCCTATTACTCAGTTGCTGACCATGAGTATTAATCTACATATTGATGTTTTGTGCCTGCAGATGACCTTGTCGGTTTAGCAGTGCTTGATTGCTGATCATCAATAACTGTTCAGCGGCAATCAAACCCTCTTGGTTATTAATATTTTTAGTAATAGCAAGCTGCAACTGCCCCTGCCTGGAAACCAATTTACCTTGCAGGTTGTCGATGTGATCAGCCTGAATTGTTAACTTTGTTTCAGTGACAACCACACCGTGTTGATTCAGCAAATCATTGTCCAGTTCAACAGTCAGCTGACCATTTTTGGCGCTGATAATTTGACCGCTTTGGTGATTAAGGGTATTGGCTTGCAGAAGCAAATCGCCATTGCTGCCAATTTCACCACCTTGATTATGAAAATTACCCAGTAAAAAATTTGCTCCGCTTGATCGCCTGTTTGTAACAGCTTACCACCTTAATGCTTAAGGGAGTCGGCTTCTATAAGAATGTAATCTGCTTGGCTCAGTGCATGATTTAACGATAGTACATTTCCTTTCAGGTCAAGAGTTTTACTCGTCTGCAATGTTCCTCTATTACCATCCAGCGATAATGCATTCAGTACTAGATCCCCAGAGGGGACGGTAACCATTCCCGCTCGGTTAAATAACAACGGGCTATCCATTATCACACCCCGACGGCTGGTTAATTCGCCATCAGTATATTCAACACTTGCTGAATTTGTAGCTTGAGTGCTCCCTTTTTGGCCGCTAAATATTTTACCTTGCTAGTTGTCCAATTGATTGGCTTTGATCAGGAATGAACCGTTAGTGCAGATATCCTCGGTTTGGTTAGCCAACTTCTGAACAACCTGAATTGCCTCTGGCTGTTCACCTAATTGAGCTAAAGTGCCTTGGTTATGATTCAGGTTATTCGTGGTAAGTTGGATATTATCTACTTGGGTATTCGCTTCAGCGGGATCAATCTCTTCACCTGTTAACATCAGTTGTCCGTTTTCTAAAATTTCGCCACGTTGTCCTTGCAACATTTGAGACTGAATTAACATATCATCTTATTTGCTGATTAGTTTCCCATCAAGATTTGTCAACGATGTTGTATTTAGCACAATATTTTTTCACCAAACAGGGTGCCTTGGGTATTATCAATACTTTCCCGCGCAACCAGTATTAATGACCCAGTTTTTGCCACTACCATTGTCCCTTTCTGGTTTTCAAGTTTATTAACATTAAGGCTTAAATCACCTTGGCTATTGAGATTACCTGATTGGTTATTTAGTTCATTGACCACTATAGACGCGCCACCAGTAAGGTTGATTCCGTCTTGCTGATTGTTCAAAGAATAGCTATGTAATAAACGGTCAGCCGTGCCTTTTTGAATCAATTTACCCTGTTGGTTATTAATGCCTTTTTTTGTCTTGAATATCGCTTTATTGACAGCAACGATATTGGCTTTTTGAGTGTCAATAGCTGATTCAGTGGCGGTTAAGGTAATATCTTTTGATTGTATATTAGAGCCTATTAAATCAAGCAATCCCGCTGTCAGCACAATATTTTCTTTGGCGACGATATCTCCTTGTAACACAACCGCTTTGTGACCTTTAATAATGAGTGAGCCCGCCGTAGTGAATTTCCCTTTGCTATCGATACCGGTAGCAAGTAGTGTCATCGAATTACTGTTAACCTGCTCTGCACTCAGAATGGCATCACGGCCAGCGACAATTTGACCTTTATCTGTGTTGTTAATGGCATTTTTAGCTGTCAAGTTAACACTCTGACCAACCAATAATATGCCGTGGTTATTGCCGCTTGCTGGCTTTCAATTGCCAAATGTTGGTTGCTGGTGATAACCCCTATATTGGTAATTTTACCGTCAACAGATAAGAAAATATTCCCTGCCTGAGCACCAATATAACCCACATTACGCACCCTAATGCCATGCTCAGTGCCGCGCATGATTATTCTGTTGGTATATACCTCCCAGTGCTGCGACATCGAGTGCAAATTTAGGTTTTGCATCTTGCTCTACTCGCTTTTAAGGATCGTTTTGCCATCGGCAGCAAGCTAATTTTTACCTGTTGTATCACCAGCGTCTGTGCATGTAATTTGGCATTGATATTCACTGAACGGGCAATTAACGCTGTATAGTTAGTGTCATTGTCATTAGTGATGTCGGCAGGGTTGGCGATAATTACTTGCGCCTTTTTACCTGCCACTTCAATAAAGTCATTGAGTTAGCTTGGATCACGGTTATTGATTTCGTTCAAGATAATTTTAGCCTCTCCTTTCGCCAACCAATCGTTGCTTTGGATCATGCCAGCCAATTGGGTATTTACCTTGCTACTGCTGTTATTGAAGATCGCGCCTCACTGGTCAACATCAAATTGACTGTATTGGTTGCGTGAAATGCCATCATGATTTGGTGCTTTAATATTGACTTATGGCGAGCCATCTTAGCTATTAACGATGGTCGGTTGTTGGTTACCCTGAGCATTATCATCTGCCTTAATATTAGAAGCTTGGCCATTGATACTGACCAGGCCAAGGGTTAACCACAGTGAAGCCATTAGCGATTTTACTGACCAATGAATGCAGTGATCTATTTTCTCTGTCAGTCGATTTACGGAACAACAAGCAGACCCTGCACGATGACTTAGGGTAATGTCTGCAACTACCATCACCATTTAGCGCACGGCATTAAAAATTAAACGATAAAATAACTTGTTCATGGTGATAGATCTCAGTAATTCTAATTTATAGAGAAAGCAAACGTTGCCGACTCGGTTTTGAAACCAACCGGTTTAGAGAATGGTGTGCCAACAGAGAAATCATAGCTCAGATTAGCAGTGTTAATTGCTCAACGCAAACCCATCGCTCTACCCGCCAAGTGGGTGCCAAGATTCAAGTCTGCTCCTCGTCCACCAATTTCACCATAATCGGCAGCAATATAGAGTTCTTGGCTGGGGAATGGTAAAGTCCATGACAATCTGTTTCTAATAGTCCAACCACGATCTGCACTCAGCGTGCGTTCACCATTAAAGCCATGCACCATCCAGCGGTTACCTATACTGAATTATCTGGCACAGTAAGCGGTGTAACACTGAGCTGGCGCAGATATTGCGTTTCAAAACACATTGGTTGCTTCACGATAAAAAAGCACACTAGCTGATGCTGAAAATTGAATGATTTTTACTAGTGCGGTGGCATAATTTGGTGAGTTTAGTGGTTGAATATTCTTCAAAGGCTGGCAGCGTGCCAAACCAGTGAGTTCCGTGTTGATAAGTTGCCTCTAAATTTAGCACAGCTGGTCCGATATATTGACGGTGATTAAGTGTGAGCTTCCATCCTGTGGTACGGCGTTTTTGATTTTCAATTTCAGTATCATGGATAAAGTTACGGCTTTCGCACACATAGATATCATAAGATGCTATTGTTTTAGCGGTCGTGTCGCGGTATAACATGTTACTCAATAGCAAAGTTACGCTTTTACTTTTACCACGATATTGGCTGTTATCATTCATGCCATCACCAGCTTGACTATTGGCTATATTCATAATAGCTAGCTGTTGCAACAAATTGCTAATATCCCAAAGGTAAAGAGTAATGGATGCTATAGTTAATCGGGTGTTGATTGTCAGAAAAAATATCATCTCGAATAGCCGTTATATAAAATAGGTCACTTAGTGATGTCGGATTATCCAGCGCTAACATTACACCTTTTTGAGATTTGCCTGTGCTTTTCGAGCCTGAGTTATCCAATCAAGCACCTGCATGCTAATAGCGCGATTGCTGGTGATTGATAACAATTGGCGTTTCACCCGATACCATTTCTATTGAAACTTGTACTGTTGGTAAACGCTGCAGGTTTTCTAAACCCTGCTCAATATAACGTAGATCGAGTAGACTATTTTTATGAGCAGGCATTACCACATATAAATTACTATAAGTCGACGAATCACTAGTAAAAATAACTTTTGCCACTTTTCCTGCTATCACAACCAGTTTGAGTGTTCCGGTAGATAAATCTTGGGCAGGAACAAAAACGCGGCTGGTGATCCAACGATGGTTAATTAACCTATTTTGTAGATTTGTTACCAATAGGTTGATCCCGTCAATACCAAAGTAATGACCTTTGGCTTGATTGGTGAGTCGTTGAAGAGGTAGTCAATGTGGGAACACTTGTTGACCTGAGACAGACACTTGTTTAATTATGAAACAACGACTTTCCGCCGGAAATAACAATTTTTTTAGCTTGTGCTTCAAATAAACCAACATACGCTAGTTTGGCCTTAAACGGCTATTGTTGGGCTGGCAACGGGATTTGGCGATCCAATAGGTTATCGCTATTATCCAATCACAATAAAGAAGTGTCCGCAAATAAATGTAAGAAAATCGTGCTAGATAAAACACGACTCCTAAGCATGGGTAATAATTTCATTGGTTGTACATATTTTTCAAATTAAATGAAATAGCAAGCTTACACTTTACATAAATTGACATAAATGGCAATTAAATAATGCTGCGTTACTATTAAACAAAATTTAATATTTAACTTTACTGATATGACAATTTATCTTGAATTTAAAATCCAAAATACCTTTGTTTATCGGAATAAAAAACATGATTTATCAGTAGATGATAAAATATATTAAAAAAATAAATTAATCAATTGTATATGTGTAAATAATAATATTTGTGTTGACATTTATCCAGACCGGCAAATAACAAATGATCAATAGTAAAATATTTGATTGTTGGAGAAGGAAGGGGGTTAAATTTATTGGTTATTTGTTACCAATAAATTAATTCTACTTAAAATTACGGGTAACCATCTGGCAAGTGTCGACTCTACTAGTTAGCTTTCTTACTACTATTAGCCACATAATAATACAAAATCACATTTTAAAGTATGTTGGCAATTTTGCTATTTTATTTTTATTGATAACATAAAATATATTAAATAGTTTTCTTGCTGATACAAAAATAAATAGCACCCAGATCGACTGAACGCTATCCAAATAAACCACCTGTTTAATTAAAGCTCATAAGCTAATAAGGCCTTATGACAGAACTCAGAACGGACACAATCACCAATGGTAAATGCCACGACGAAGACTAAATCATCACAATCAAAACGTCGCAATGTATCTTACAATCCAGAAACGATGCCTAATGGCAGATCACACTGAGAAACATCACCATTGACTACTACAGTAACATTTTCACCTAAACGGGTTAAAAACATTTTCATTTGATTAGCAGTAACATTTTGCACTTTATCCATTATCACAAACGTGTTTTCAAATGTTCTACCACGCATGTAAGCAAAAGGCGCGATTTCTACTTTGCCTACCTTGGGCCGCAGACAATATTGTAGAAAAGAGTGATCCAACCTTTTGGCTAAAATACCATATACTGGCCGAAAGAAAGGGGCAAATTTCTCTGCCATATTACCCGGTAAGAGCCCTAAATCCTCCTCTTACTTGCAGAATCGGACGAGTGACAATAATTTTATTTATTTCTTTATTGATGAGGACATCAGCAGCCATCACAACGCTAATAAATATTTTACCACAGCCTGCTTCACCATTGGCCAAAATCAATTTTTGCCACTTACATTGCTTCAATGTATTTTCTTTGTGCTTCACTTCGTGGAATAATGGGAGAACTATCACGAGTTTCACAAGCCATACCGATGGTTTCAATACCAGAAAAATTAGCAAAAGAAGCAATATTGTTGATCTCTTTTAAACGAGACTAACGACTTTCTTTTCCTAAAGATCTTCTTAATTCTCGACGTGCTTTTGTCGCAGCTTTCTGTCTACTCATAGTCTTACCTTTCGATAGCCTATATTTCGAGGGTAATAATGTTTGAATATCTACACAAAAAAGCTATCTAAGGAGAGGATTACCTACAATTTTATCATTTATATGAAAAAACCGGTTACAAATTTCTCCATATGACATTTTTATGGATGACTTATAACTGGTTAATGATTAAAGAGTAAATTTTAAATATTTTATCATCTATATCCTTATGTTAAACATCATCAAACACAGAACTACGACTATAAAACATCTTCAAGAAGCTAATATTATTTTATATCTATTGATTGACTATAAAAAATATTGTTGATCATTGCTTGTCTGTCAACTGTATGGCCTAAACTAACACCACAAGCCAATTACTAATTTGTAACTAGCTGTAAGCAATAAAATCAACACAATAATATTTTATCTATATGAAAATAAAGTGTTTTTTAAGGTCGTTGACAATTTTTGGCTAACCGATAACCGGCAGCAATTGCCGCCTGCTCATTTTCAAAAGTGACACTATTTTTTGTTGATAAAATTCTATATCCCTGACAATGGGAAAAATGGTATATCTGGCTAATCTGGTTACCTTTAATCACCGCTGTTAGATTATTACTGGCCATAGTAGGAAGATTACCCTTTGTTTTAACTACTTTTTTATCTATCGCTGTCAGACCGATGGCTTGATTTTTATGTCCTAACCGCCAGGTTAATTCACCGGTCACAAACGGGTTATAGTGCCCCATAATCTTGCCTATTCGTTCATTTTGTAACTTTTCCCAACTATTAACCGGAAATTGTCGATCCCAGGCGATTAATAGCTGTTGTTGTTGCTTTGACATTTTAAGATTATATCGGTCATACATATAAAACATAACACGGGCTACTTGGCCTTTAACTTCGTTTCTTGGCTCAAAAATACGATTTTTAAAGTCCACCCGACTTTGACATTGGCCGTAATGTGATAAAACTGAAAATGCCACTTGACCATAATTAAAATTGCTCCTATCACCATTCACTTCGCCGATAGAAGGAGCAATGTTGTAGAGATCAGCTTCCATTGCACGAAAAACAGGATCGGTCATAACACAATTTTTTCGTCCACCGTTCTGCCAGCATTGGCGCTGATGACCAAATACCGAAGCCGGAACGATATGCTCCCACTCTATACGCTGTGCTCGATTTATCTGTTTTCTGACTTGGTAACCACAAGTGGCTAAATCTACCCTATCACCACTTTTTCTTATCCATTGCCATTGACATCCGCAATAAAGTGTTCCTTGCTTACCCGCAGCTTGATCAAAAAAAATTTCTTGGCGTGCAATCTTTTTTGCTTCCTCAAAACTAGCTGGGATAGCTAACAGATAAAATGGCACGCAAAAAACTACCATCACGGTAATAGTTACCATTAAAAAATGTACTAATTTCAAAATTAACGCCCTGATTAAAATTAATATATCAATTGATCATTTTAGTCATATAATTTTTTCATTATTATCGACAACTTTATGAAAAATTTAATTTTATTTTCCTGTTTTATATGATGAATATCTATAAAAATTATGCTTTTTTGTATAAAAATATAACTCACTAATTAAAATAAATTACATAAAAATATAAAATTTAATTTTCATTTAAGGAATAAAATGAATACATTGATAAAACTCTTAAAAGCAGAATTATTTGATGTAATTAAAAAACACACTCAAGAAAATGATATTAAAGTTACCATTCCCGAATTTTCTGAACATGAACTTAACATTCAAATCATAATCTCTGGTGAGCAACAATTAGATATTACCTTTAAATTCAATAAAAAACTAAACTCGCGGACGCTTACGATATAACCATAACCCAGGAATAGATAAGCCAACTGATAAAGCACCAACAATAAATAAGGTTTTAAGAAAATGTGTTACTATACTAATGTCCCAAATAACTCAGCATTATAACCTAAATGAGCAATTTTTACTAATGATATCATCGCAATATAAGCACTTATACCTGGGAACATAGGAATAACCGCCGCAACGGTAAATACCTTAGGATGAGCCAACCACCAACACGACCATTGAATACCTATGATGCCGATCAAAATGGCGGTACAAAAACTTGCCCATTCAATGCTAAAGCTTATTTCCATCAGTATCATACGCAAACCATAACCAATGGCACCGAGCAAAGCACAATATCTTAAAGCCCGTACTGGCACATTAAACACCATCGCAAAACCGACAGCGGGTATGGCAGCTAATAACATTTTTTCAATTAAGGTTAATAAAAATATTATACCCAATTTTTTAATCCCCAAACAGCCATAGCCATCATTATCCCAATACAAGTTGCTAATGTCAGCAAGCTTGCCATTGCCCAACGCGCTAAGCCAGTATTAATATGACCTTTAAACATATCTGCTACAGAATTAATTAACGAAAAACCGGGAACTAGCATTAACACTCGCTGCCATTGAAATCGTTGATGCATTCGAAAAATAAGGAATATTCAATACAAAACCAGATACTATTGTCGCCACAAATGCGGTAACACAAAAATTGATCAATGGATTCATATAGCGGGTAGTAAGAATTTGGCGAATGTACATTGCACAGCTGCTGGCAATAAAAGTGACCAAAAAACCATCCCAGCCATCCCCATTAAGTTTACAAAAGCAACCACAAGATAATCCCATCATAAGCACAAGTAACCAACAAGGATAACATAATGGTTTTATCTCATCCAAACGCTGTTGAACCTTGTCACAATCCAATAATTTATATTCAGCCAATATCACCGTGTGTTAAACCTTAGTCACCACATACATATTTATACCATGATCAATATTTTTACGAGTAGACGTCATACAACGACCGTCAATCACTGTTGTTAATACAATGGCATTAGAAGATATTGCGCTGTCTACTTGATCAGCACCTAAGGCAATGCCTAGTCGAGTTGATAATTGCTTCACTAACATACTTTCAGCACCATGTTGAAAAAGTAACTGTGCACATTGAATACAAAGGTGAGTAATTTTTCGCTGTCTTTCAGTTTCAGTATGATAATTAGTTTCAACATATTCCATTTTATGGCCTATACCTACAGAATTTTAATTAACATGATGATAACGAAGCAAGTTTTACCAACATTAAACATAATCATCAATAGCAATCACTTTAGATTAAAATTATCAATATTTTTTAACAAATAAACTCATTTAATAGGATTAAAATAAAAATTTATTTGACTAATCTAATCGTAAAAAATTGGCTAATTAACCAATTTCTTACCTTATGACAATATTAGCTAACGAACTATCAATATAGAAATCTTTGTATATGAAACAATAGCCGAAGCATTAGAACCTAGCAAATGGTAGCAATATTTGGCCGACGAGAACCTACTACAATCAAATCAGTGCCTAGCTTTTCTGCTTGTGATAATACTTTATCTCTTGTCGATCCCATCTCGACAGAGTAAGAGGTTTTTTCTTTAAGGTAATCAATATGCTTAACTATTTTTTCCAATTGTTGCTGTGAACTTTCAATTGTTTCCCTGGCAAAATTAGCCATTAGATCATAATGATAACTATAACTCATTAAATAACGAAACATATCAAGGACTACGTGGAAGAAATACAATTTAGCATCAGATAATTTAGCGATATAAAGTGCATGTTTGAGTGCCTTTTTTATTAGTTCTTTTTCTGAAATATCAATTAGAACAAGAATTATTTTATACATATTTACTCCTTCAAACGATAAGCACTCAATCTCAGTTTCTATTATCATTAATATAAAATTTTATCAAATAATAAAATACGCTACGTAAGCAACTTAATTTATTGAAACAACTGTTAACATTATAAACAATTAATATCTTAATTTTGGTAACAAATCTCGATATCGTACTATTAATACTGAAGTTTTTGCATAACGTACCACACCCACCGTTGAACCTAACAGATGTGTCGTGATATTAGGACTTCTTGAGCCAAGAATGATAATGTCAGCGTTAATTTCTTCAGCCCGACTAATGATTTCATCACGTGGAGAGCCAAAAGCAATGGTATAACCTAGGCGTTCAGCTGGCAAATCGATCGGTTCAAGTAGATTTTGCATATCATCCTCTGCTTTTAGTGTGGCACGATCTTTTATTTCCATATATCCCAATGCATATGCGTTTATAATCGCCGATGGAATAGGTAATACATGAATAAAATTTAGTTTAGCTCCTGAAACTTCAACAAACTTTACCGCCTGTCATATAGCTTTACTTGTTAGTTCTTCTTGAGGAATACGGCTACTAAAATGACCTTATACATATACACCTCCATCTAAAATTTTATTCCAACTTTTAAAGTAATAAAATAAAAGTGATAAAATAATTGTGAATATCTTTAAGTCATAAATTAAATATTTTTACATAAACAACAATACCCTCGACATCCATTTTCAGTTCTGTTTTCTATTGTCATTGTTCTTCATTTAAATATTCAAAACAATAGCGATAAAGTGATATTATAAAAATTAAAATCAAATAGTTAATATTATATTAAACATATGGTTTAAATTAAAAACTGATATAAAGGCTTGTATTAAATTCTACTACTGTGTAAAATACTGTAAAGAAATTATTACCTTCTATTTTTAATCTATTGAGGCAGACAAATGACTGTTCCAGTACTCACGATACGGAAACCATTGCTAGTGAAATTTGTTGCTTAAAAACTTTTATAACCAAGCATTAAATCAAGCCGATGCAGGAAGAGCTATACTTAACATGGAAAAAGAAATCATTACCATGCAAGATCCTAAACAAACAGAAATTTTTAAAAAGATAATCGATCAAATCAAAACTATCTATCATCGTTAATAAAAAAATCCCACCTCTTTCAGGTGGGATTGATTATTTTTTATTTATTAAGATAAGTGCCCATACGTAAAGCTTCTATACGTTTATCAAGGGACGGATGAGATAAAAATAATTCACTAAAAGATTTAGAACGGCCATTAATACAAAAAGCCAAAATACTACTCGCTTCCTGAGGTTCATAACTCGTCTTCAGACGCTGTAGTGCAGCAATCATTTTTTCTCTACCGACTAAGTGAGCCGAACCTGCATCTGCCCGGAATTCACGATAGCGAGAGAACCACATAGTAATGATGCTTGCTAAAATACCAAATACAATTTCTAGCACTATTGATACCGCAAAGTAGATCATTGAATTACCCTGACTACTTTCACTGTTATTATTATTATTTGATAAAAATCCGGCGGCCAATTGAGCAATAATACGTGAAATAAAGATGACAAAAGTATTTACTACTCCTTGTAACAAAGTCATTGTTACCATATCGCCATTAGCAATATGACTAATCTCATGCGCAATAACTGCTTCAGCTTCATCACGATCCATACTTTCTAGTAATCCAGAACTAACAGCAACTAAGGAGAAATCACGCCGAGCTCCAGTAGCAAAAGCGTTAATATCAGGTGCATGATAAATAGCGACTTCTGGCATTTTTATGCCAACCTGATCAGCCTGACGCTTGACTGTATTTAACAACCAATGTTCCATTTCAGTTGTTGGATTTTGAATAACTTGTCCGCCAACAGAACGTAATGCCATCCATTTAGACATTAATAGTGAGATAAACGAGCCACCAAAACCAAACAGACCGGCCATGATCATTAATCCCTGAACACTTTGCCCTTGGATACCACTCAGACTCAAAATAATCCCAAATACAAACATTACTGCCAAGTTTGTAAGTAAAAACAAGGCCATTCGCATCATAAAAATTGCTTTCCTTTATTAATTAACAATGATTAATATTAAATTTAGTAACATAAATAATGTTTTTTGACTATTTTCCAAGCCCTTTGTTAGCCTAATATGAAAAAATCTACTCAACTTTACATTTTTACAAAAAAACCGGCACAAGATGGTATTCTAACTTTATCTTAAAAGCACAATTTGTTTATAACTTATTGTTTTCTATAAAACCATCCCAGTTAAAAACTATACAAAATAACCTTATCATGGTCAATTATGGCTTTATTTGTTGCTGAACCAAACCAGTTTAAATTATTTCTTTAACCATGAGATAACCTGCTTATTTTTAAGCAAAAATTTAGTTATTTAAATCATATTGAAAATTTATCAGATTGATAGTTAAACAACATAAATATTAAATATTTTATTATAAATAACCCAGATAATATATAAAAATATAAAATTAATATTTTGATCAAAATCTAACCATTAATAATTTATTTAATCAAAATATAGAAAAATCTTACTAAGATAAAAAAAATTAATTTTTTAACAACATGACTCTTTTATAAAATTGAGACACTATTAACTTATTTAATCAATATCTTATTAAATAATAAACTCAAAAAATAAGAAGTAAAAAATTAATAATAAATTAAAGTAAATATTTATTAAGGAAACTAATGAAAAAAGTAAGTTATATAATAATTTTTTTATTTGTCTTAATTAATTATTTCGAAGCGATAACAAATAACAATGTTATAAACACCTTTAATAACATAGAATTTCATTTAACTGGTGATTATTATCATCCCAATATAACAGATGTTAATCAAAAAATAACCCCGGTTATTGCATTTGAAAGTTTGTCTACCAAAGGTGGACAACAGATCGTTGACGACTACGAATAGGCTTTTAAACGTGATGTAATGGGTGATTTCATCAAATTGCAGTTTGGTTTAGTAAAAGAACAAATAACAGCCAATGACCAACATGCGATTGTTAAAAATCTGGCTATTATTAAAATAACAATTCCTTGAATTAATTAATTTTTGGCAAGGGCTAGCTAACACCTTAGGTCAAACCCAAGATATGAATGTTACCTAATTCCGGCTGGAGCGCTATTTGGCAAAGCCCCAGCTTGATTGTACATGCGTCGACACCATTTTTTACCTCAATTATGATGGGGAAAAAACTAGCAACCACCACAAATATTATCGAAGGCATACGTCAAGGTAGTAGGAAAAACGATATGCCGATTAGTGCCGTGATTATGGCAATCGCTGCCAAAAATGATAATGTCTATAAAATCCCTGCTATTTTTTCTGATCTAAAAATCAATAGCACATATTCACCAAGCTTTGTCGATTTAAATAACCAAATTATTACCATAGAAATAACGGATAAAGGTAATAAAGTGATTGATGGCACCAAAAAAGGCTATATTTTATCCATACCAATCATCCCTTTGGTGAAGAAAAACATATGGTGAAAAAATATTCTCAAGGTGACTGGCAGCTGTTTGATAATTCATCGGCAAATACATTATGACGGCTTGCCACAGCCAAACTATGTGCTATCTTTAGTCCGGTCAAAAGTGTCGATGTATTAAAAAACTTATTTAGAACTAAACCGATCCTAATGCAGGGCTATGCCGGAAACTCTTTCATTACCAAAAATGCCATAATCCATGATCTAAAAGCCGGATGTACTTATAGCACAACTTGGCCGCCTAATCTACAAGATTTTACTAAAGTCTGTTTTACCGCAAATAATCAGACAATTGAGGCTAATTCTGCTTTATAAATTAATCTATTATTGCTACATATTTAAAATTTATATACGCTAATTTTATAAAATAACTTGTTATTAATATCTAGTTTAGCAAGAGATAAATAATATCAATTATTATAATAAATATATATTTTGATTATTTTAAATTGGTCATTTAAATCATCTTATTCAAGCCATATCGAAAATAATATGGTGATGATTTAAATAAAAATTTTATTTCTTTAAATAAACTATGTAAAAAATAAATAAAATCTGCTTAATGGCAAAATTCCTTTAATACATTAATAAACTATATATATTTAAAAAATCAGCAAAAGCTGGTTTTTTTTTAGCTAACAGGGAAAACATTCCTTACTTCTTAACAAGATGTGAAGCTTCTAAATTTGCAAGATCAACTGCAATACGTACTGTTTCATTAAGATATGGATCTGGCAATTCATAGTTTTTAGGTAAATCATCTATCGTTTTTAATGACACTTTGCCTTGTCGAGCAAACCGTTCATTAATACGACGTAATTTAATTGTATCAGCTTTTTTATTTTCCTTTTCACGCTTTACATAATTAAGTGAAATAATATTTTTGCTCGCCTTCATAGCACGGTAGCGAGCAATATCTTCTTCAATATATTTAAACTCCGGATCTTTCGCTATACGTTCCCTATATTTAGTGATTAAATTAGGAACATATTGGCTAATATTACCGACAACACTATAGCTAGCTGGAGCAATACTATCCCAAGGTAAGGCATTATCTTCAAAATTTTCACCGGTTTCTGCCGGATCAATACCTGTCGGCATAACGATATCCGGTGTTACTCCTTTACGCTGGGTACTACCGCCATTGATACGATAAAATTTCTGAATAGTATATTGAACAGAACCTAAAGCACGCCAATCAGGGCATAACATATGATCATAAACACGACTTAGTGGATGGTATTGTTGAACTGTACCCTTACCAAAGGATGGCTCGCCAATAATTAAAGCACGGCCATAGTCCTGCATTGCAGCAGCAAAAATTTCTGACGCCGAAGCACTAAAATGATCAATTAATACCGTGAGTGGGCCTTTATAATAAACAATATCATCCACATTCTGAAAAATTTTCTTATTTTTATCAATGACTTGAACAATCGGACCACTTGGAATAAATAAACCTGATAACGATACAGCTTCGGTTAATGCCCCACCGCCATTACCACGCAAATCAATGACAAGCGCTGTGACATGACTTTTAGCCATTTTTTGCAACTGTGTTTTAACATCATTGGTTAATCCAATGTAAAAACTTGGAATATCAAGTACACCGACCTTTTTCTTGCCTACATTTTTGATGGTTAATTTTACCGCTCTATCTTCAAGCCGAATATGATCACGAATTAATGTCACGATATGAGGCTTAGAGTGTTTCGAATCTGAGACAACTTCAAGACGCACTTTACTACCTTTAGGGCCTTTAATAAGCGCAACAACATCATCTAGTCGCCAACCAACAACATCTGTCATCACCTTACCTGGCTGTCCTACGCCAATAATCTTATCACCAACCTTTAACAATTTACTTTTTGTTGCCGGCCCACCAGCCACCATCGAGTTGATAATAACATAATCTTCATCTTGTCGAAGCACTGCACCAATACCTTCCAATGATAAACTCATTTCTGAGTTAAATTGTTCTGTATTGTGGGGAGAAAGATAGTTAGTATGTGGATCTATTTCTCGTGCAAAAGCATTCATAATCAATTGAAAAACATCTTCACTTTGAGTTTGAGCTAGCCATTTTAATGCAAAATTATAGCGTTTAGTTAATATTGGCTTAATTTCCTTATCATTTTTACCTGATAACTTCAGATTCAACCAATCAAACTTAACTTTAGCATCCCAGAGCTTATTTAACTCGTCAACGGTTTTAGGCCAAAGCGCTTTACTACGATCAACCTCAATTGTATCGTTATTAGCAAAATCTTGCGGCATGTTAAGTCGAGATAGAGCATATTGAAAACGTTCATAACGTCGCTGTTGTGCTAAATTAAATATCGCATACAACTCATTCAGATGACCGCTTTCAAGCTGTTGCCCTACCTTGCTTCTCTCACTAACAAATTTATCAATATCAGATTGTAAAAAAATATTATGGCTATAATCCAACAGATTTAAATAACGATCAAAAATCTTGCTAGAAAAGTTTTCATCCAAATCAAATTGACGATAGTGAGAACGTGTAAAGCACGAAACAACTCTTTCGCTAATAATAGCATGCTGGCATTCTTGTTGAAGCTGAGGAAGCTTTTGAGTTGTTAAGGGTTTCGGAGGGGCTACAGTATCTGCAAATGAAGCAGTCATTGCAGTTATACTAAACACAAAAGCCAGTTTAATATAATTATTCATGCCGTGATTGGTCTCCGTATCAGAACTTTAAATGCTCAGCACGTACGATCATTGCTAATCCTGTCGGCAATTGTACCCTAACACCATCTTTAGCTATCTCAAGTACTGACGCATCTACAATACTTTGGCCAACCATAACCTTTAATACTTGACCAATTTTTAATGTAGAAATATCCGTTACAGACTGTAATTTGGTTAAATTAGCCATTTTACTACTGTAGGCTTTTTTAGCTTGATTTTTAGAATAAGAATGATGTTTATTTTTTTTATTTATTTCCTCAGTATGTGAGCACGCGGCCTCATTTTTCTTACCAGCAGTTGTCGATAAAATTTTTTCGTTACTTATATTATGAGCTTTCTGTTGAGATAGTCGTTTTCTTAATTTTTGCTCACTACGCTGAGCCTGAATACGAGCCTTTGCTTCAGTAAGCTGTTGCCGCGCATACTTGACATGTTTTGATTCCAGATCACCACAATCATTGCCATCCAAATCAACGCGTTTAGCACCTTCTTTAACTCCATACAAATAGCGCCAACTAGAAGTATACATCCGCAAAGCAGAACGCAACTGAGTTTTACTGATACCATCCTCTGCTGTCAGTCTCGCCACAATATCCTGGAAGATTCCAATCTTCAGTGGACAAGCCTCACCTTCAGCAATAAAACAGCGAGGAAAACGCTTAGCTAAAAAAGCAATTATTTCTTTACTACTATTCAACTTAGGTTGATTTTCCATGAAATTTCCTGATTACAACGGTTTTGCCAACCAACGCAGGCATGAACAGGCGATATTATAATAGCGTTGCAGACAATTGCCACGCAAACCAACGGTTAAATTACATTAATTTGTGGATATTTTGGTATAACACACGCTTTAAAATGATTACAAAATATTACAACTAAAGCTTTTAGACCATTTTCATCCTCTTCATCAAAACGAACAAAAATAGGACTATTAATATCCAATACCCCGACTAGTTGCCCATCGACTTCCAGCAGCAAAACTATTTCTGAATTACTGTGACTATCGCAAGCAATGTGCCCAGGAAAAGAATGGATATCTGCGATACACTGTACTGAATTTTCCATAAAAAGCAGTGTAACAAACACCTTTTCTTAACGGAATATGCACACATGAGGCTTACCCTGAAATGGGTCAAGAACCAGCGTATCACTACTTTTCAGATAAAATCCTAGCCAATTAATATTATCTAATCTTTCAAACAGTAGCACACTAGTATTGGCAAGTGTGGCAATAAAATAATATTCACCAGCAACTAAGCTAGTTAAATCAGATAAAAGATTATGATGAAAAACTTTTTTCTCATAACATCCTGTTTGTCAAATTTTACACATACTTACCTAATAGATAAATAAAGCACCTATATGATGGTTTTTTCATCTAACAATGTTAACAATTCGAATTCACTATATTAATTGTTATATTCTTTTTAACTTATTGTAATTTAACTGGCCGATCAAATCACTCATAAATTAAGGCTAATTTAAATTTTAGCTAATTATTAAATATGAAAAAAGTTTTCTTAAAAAATATAAGCATTTTCAGTAATAACATATAACAAAAAATCACAGATGATAATTTTCAACCATTTTTTTATTCTTTTAGCATAAAGTATATTTCAATTTAAATTATCAATATTAATTCAATGCAACTTTATCGTCAGTAGGCTAATTGCTAGAGTGACAAAAAAGCATCTTCAATCAATATAAAATTGTTTAACTATATTGATTTTTAATAAAAATACTAAAAATAGCTATTAAATTTACCGCTATATCAATTATTTTGGAAAAGGCTTCCATTTATATTATTCTAAGAACTTAAAGTAAATGTAGCGATTTATTAACATGTTAAATAATTAGTGGGGATAACATATGAAGAAAGCGAAACTAAAAATTTCCACCTATCTTATTGATGATGCATTGCTATCTGACACTGCCGAAAATAAGATCAGTATTCATGTGAATCAGATACTGAATTTTGTATGCAACTCGATGGGTAGGATGAAAATACTAGTATTCCTGCCACGCTAAATAATAAACCGGTTTTACTCTATTCGTCAGTACTATGATTAAAAAAACATTATTGGGTTATGAGAATAGTTTGATAACACAAGCATTAAAAAAGAGACCGAGCTAATTCCAATACTCGGTCTTGGGAAATGGCTCTAGAGAGCCGTGCGCTAAAATTTGTCATTGAGACGTAACAAAATGCAATTTAATACTAGCTGTCAGTTATAAAATTAGCCAGTGGCAAAAACACATTAATTACATTTAATTAACATAAGCTATTTACAAAACAAAATATCCAGCTAGTAGTAAATTTAAATTACCTATAGTTTCTATAAAATTTAAAATATACTGTCTATATTTTCCTAATGTTTTCACCCTAAAAAAGATAACATTTTTTAATCAATCATCTTCACTTAAATAAAATTGACTCGGCAACCTTATTGATAGTATTTAACTATCAATTTGTAATTAGTTTTACAGAAGCTTTGGGTGGTCTTTTGGAACGGCGTGATGTCTATTTTCTGTCGTGATATGTTAGTCTGCTTAAGTAATATAGTTGAAAGTAGCGAGGCAATAATTTCACGGTCTTTCAACTTTTCTATCACTATATCATTAAGCGGATATTACATTAAAGTAATAGGATTAATAAAAAATAGTGCGCCATTGGTGCGGTACTCAAGCATAACTTCCTCCCACACAAAAACCCATTTATTACCAAACTGCTTTATAATTCAATATCA
Source organism: Arsenophonus sp. (assembly GCA_045399315.1). Taxonomy (GTDB): domain Bacteria; phylum Pseudomonadota; class Gammaproteobacteria; order Enterobacterales; family Enterobacteriaceae; genus Arsenophonus. The sequence continues at coordinate 202,849 of DAYVGO010000005.1, read as the reverse complement.
TAGATATAATTAAAAATAATTTCTATCGCTGGCTTATTTTTATTGCAAACAAAGCAAAAAATTAAATAAAAATATTAATTAATAACAGAGAAAATAAACTTCCCACTTGAGCTCAAAGTGGGAAATATTAGATTAAACATTTACGGTATTCGACATCCCTTTTAATTCTTTATCTAATAAAAATAGTGAGTTACTATCATCACCAACAAGTTCAAATTTATCCAAAATAGATTTAAATAATTTTTCTTCTTCATGTTGCTCAGCGACATACCATTGCAAAAAATTAAACGTGGAATAGTCTTTCATTTCCAAGGCAAGATGAACAAGAGCATTAATTTCGTGTGTAATGTTTTGTTCATGTTGATAAGTTTTTTCAAAAATATCTTTTATTGAATTAAAGTCCCTATATGGAGCATCAATTTGACCAAGTATTGGCATTTCACCCGTATTGTTAAGATAATTGAACAAACGTTGCATGTGCTCCATCTCTTCTTGAGAATGGGCCCTTTAAAATACTGCCGCTCCCTCAAACCCTTTATAATTGCACCATGCACTCATCTGAAGATAGAAGTTCGCTGAAAAAAATTCTAAGTTAAACTGTTTATTTAATTTTTTAACCATTTCTTGTTGTAACATTGTCCACAATTCCTATGTCATTAAATGAAATTCAATTTTATTATCTCCAATCATATAAATATTAAAAGCCTTATAATTAAAATCTAAAAGCAACGGTTATTTGATTAAAAAAGCTGCTATTAAAACAAATCATTTTCATTATCAATTACTATTATAGAAATAATAAACAGTTACATATTTATGCAAGACAAACTATAACTAGTTTACTAAAATTAATCTAGCAATCATATTTTATGAGGTTAAAAATACAAATAATGAAATATAATCTTGCCGAATTACCACCAGATGAGATGGAAAGAATAAACCTCGATCTTGCCGCTGCAAGTGTAGCTTTTAAAGAAAGATATAATATGCCTGTCATAGCCGATAAAGTTGAAGCAGATCAAGCGCCTCATTTACGAGAACACTTCCGTAAGCGGCTTACTCAATACCGAAAACTTTCTAATACCCTAAATCGATTAGCCTACGATTCACACAAAGGATAATATAAGAACATTATAAATATCAATTTATTAACTTTTAATGGCTATTAACCTGGTAAGTAATGCTCTTAATTTTGACAATCAACAATAACTTGATAGTTAATATCTTTTCTCGCACCACAAACAATCAAAGGGATTTTATAGCTATCTTTAATTGGCGTAATGCTATTATTAATCCATACGACTACCTTGGGACCAAGTAGCTTTTTTTTTCTTCCTAGGATGGTAAATGGCAAGCGGGTCTGAATAAAGTCATTCTTTACTTTTGCACTAATTTATTGCTAGGTTAAGTTATTACAACTGATAAATTTTGCTGTTCTTACTTCCTTAATTTCGCTAGCCTGAACCGATATTGAAACAGAGACTATAGAAAGTAGCATAAGAAGCAGATTTATCACTTTCATATTCACTCCTAAACATTCAGTCAGTGATCACGATTATAAATTGAGGTGTAAATTAATATCCATTATATCAATAAGATACAACAACGTTAAAAAAATGTTATTTTTGCTGCTTAAGATCGACATGAATATGCTTTTTAGTTACGTACTTAGCACGTATTTCCTTAGCGACCAAAGCAATCGCTTCTCCACTGCTTATTCCTTTAGCCATCAATTTATGAATACGTTCAACAGCTTCTTGTTGCTGTTGATGATTTAATGTTGGCATATCTGAAAACATTTTTTCACTCATTTTTATTTAAATATCATTATTAATATAACATTAGCATAGTTTGACCTTTGAAAAACGTTATTTTATGGTACTATATCTGTTAATAATCTTTATTGTTGCCTAAATTAATATGCGCCTGCAAACAATCCAACTACCCTATTCATTAGATGCTGCTTTAAATTATTTTAGTGCTATAGCTCACCAACCATGGGCAATGTTATTACATTCAGGTAATGCAATCCACTCACATAATCGTTTTGATATCATGGTTGCTGATCCAATAATCACGTTAGAAACAAAAGAAAATATCACTAAAATTAACCGTCAAAATGAAAAAATTAGCTCAGAACTTGATCCTTTTGAGTTACTAAAAAGTGAAATGAAACACTTAAATGTGACTTTCTCAACCAATAGTGATCTGCCCTTTCAAGGTGGTGCTTTAGGCATTTGGGGCTACGATTTAGGTCGACGTATAGAAATTCTGCCCGAACAGGCTAAAAAAGAGTTAAACTTTCCTGACATGTCGATTGGCATCTATCTTTGGGCTTTAGTCGTTGACCACCATAAAAAAATAGTTACTTTGCTTAGTCATCAAAAGGTTGAACAACGCTTATTCTGGTTAGAAAAACAATCGAAAATGCCCGTTAAGCAGTTTCAAATGTGTGAACCATGGCAAAGCAACATGTCGGAAAACCAATATCATGATAAAATTAGCCAAATTCATAATTATTTGCGTAATGGTGACTGTTATCAAATTAATCTAGCACAACGATTTAAGGCTAAATATCAAGGTAGTGAATGGGAAGCATTTCTTAAACTTAATCAAAATAATCAAGCCCCCTTTTCTGCCTTTATTCGTTTAACACAGAATTGCATCCTCAGTGCATCTCCTGAGCGTTTTCTTTGGCTTCATAACGATTCAATCCAAACCCGACCTATTAAAGGTACATTGCCTAGGTTGACTGACCAGCAAGAAGATGAACAGCAGAAAAACCGTTTAAAATCATCAATAAAAGATCGTGCTGAAAACTTAATGATAGTCGATTTATTGCGTAATGACATTGGTAAAGTCGCGATACCCGGCACAGTAAATGTATCCGAACTTTTTGTTGTCGAATCTTTTCCTGCTATTCACCACCTGGTCAGCACTATTGTCGCAAAGTTACCTTCCCACTACCATGCCACTGATCTATTAAGATCCTGCTTTCCTGGTGGCTCTATTACCGGTGCACCGAAAATACGCGCCATGGAAATTATTGATGAGCTTGAGCCTCATCGCCGCCATAGCTATTGTGGAGTAATTGGTTATATTAGTTTCTGCGGTACCATGGATACTAATATCAGTATACGTACCATATTAACTGAAGACCAATACCTTTATTGTTGGGCAGGAGGTGGTATTGTTGCAGATAGTACCGCCGAAAAAGAGTATCAAGAAACTTTCTATAAATTGAGTCGAATATTACCGGTATTAAAAAATGCTAACTAATTAATGAATATGTTAGATAATTTTATTAATCGATTTCAATTAATATTACCCACTTCAACTCAATCTGTAGATAGTGCCGAGAAAAATGCCACCGTACTGTTACCTGTTATTTGTAACCCAGAACCAACTCTCTTCTATTTACTTATTTACTAGAAGAACAGATAACTTACGCGTCAATGCCAATCAAATCTCTTTTCCTAGCGGCGCTTATAAACCAAAGAATCACAACTTAATCGAAACTACCTTACGTGAATCCTATGAGGAGATTAATATCTTACCAAACCAAGTACGAATCCTCAGCAAGATGCAGCCGCTAAAAAGCCATAGTGATTATTTAGTAATGCCTATTGTAGGAAACATTTCTTATTACAGAAATCCAGCGGCAGTGGCTGTTATCTTTGAAGTACCACTGAAACACGCCCTTTCTCTGGCTCATCATCATTCCATTACCATGCAAAATACAGGCCATAATAAACGCCTATTTTTTATCGCTATAATGAATGTTTAATTTGGGGACTAACCGCAACGACTCTCAATCAGCTGGCATTACAGATTGTTTAAGATGTTAAAAAATAAATGTTGAACAATGAATTAGAGCTGCATTCTAAAGAAGAAATTGATCACTATTTTGCCAATATTTGGCATACCATAATGATCCAATGGATGTCATTGATCTAATTAATATATTTGCTTTAGCGGTCAGCGAAGAAAATGCTGCCGGAGGTCGTGTCGTAACAGCGCCAACTAATAGTGCCTGTGGTATCATTCCTGCAGTTTTAGCTTACTATGATCACTGTATTGAGCCCATTACTCCTACGCTTTATAGCCATTACTTTTTATCGTCAGGAGCTATTGGTATTCTTTATAAAATGAATTCCTCTATTTCAGGTGCTGAAGTAGGTTGCCAAGGTGAAGTTGGTGTTGCCTGTTCAATGGCCGCTGCTGGATTAGCCGAATTACTGGTGGTAATCCCGAGCAAGTCTGCATAGCAGCTGAAATTGGTATGGAGCATAATTTAGGTCTCGTATGTGACCCCGTGGCAGGACAAGTTCAAGTCCCTTATATTGAACGTAATGCTATTGCCTCAGTAAAAACAATTAATACAGCAAGAATGGCACTACGTAGCACAAGTGAACCTCACATTTCTTTAGACAAAGTTATCGAAACTATGTATGAAACGGGTAAAGATATGAATGCTAAATACCGAGAAACTTCTCGTGGTGGTTTAGCTATTAAAGTATAATGTGATTAATTTATCTCCTATTTTAAAATATATTATTTATTATACCTTTTTATTTTAATTTACTTAAAATCATTCTGCACTAAAGTACAGTTTAAATCTATTTTTATATAGTTAATAATTAATTTTTATTATTATTTCACACAAGATAATAACAAATATAACAATATTAAATTGACAGATGAAATTTATAAATTGCTAAATATATTTATCTGTATTTTGAAATTTCTGATCATTGGCATATTTTTTCGTACTTTTAAATGATAACCTATAAGTGATTAATTAGTTTTAATTATGGTTAATAATTTATATCATGAAAAACTATTCACACAGGTGATTGTTTGATTGTACTCATCCGTCAAGGGAGAGTACACCCTAATAATCATTTTTATTATTTAATTTACTTCTAAGGGGAAAAGTAGTGAGTGTAGCCATTATAATTAGCACTCATGGTGTTGCTGCAAAACAGTTGCTCATGACCGCTGAAATGTTGATTGGTGAACAACAAAACGTCGCTTATATCGATTTTGTTCCAGGTGAAAACACTGATACCTTAATTGAAAAATACAATCAAAAGCTTAATGAGCTCGATGTTTCTGAAGGTGTATTATTTTTCGTTGATATGTGGGGTGGTAGTCCATTTAATGCTGCTAGTCGAATTATCGAAAGCAAAAATAAAGATAAATATAGTATAGTTACCGGCGTTAACGTCCCCATGTTAGTTGCTACACTATTATCCCGTGATGACGATCCTGCTTTTAGTGAATTAGTTAACACCGCTGTTGAAACAGGTCGTGGCGAAATTAAATCGCTTAATATTAAAGAAACTAGCAATAAACCACAAAATTCATCGACGCCAACTTCCCCATCACAGGTAGCCAGACCTTCTGCAGAAGGTCATATGCTTATCGTTCTCGCAAGAATTGATGACCGTTTAATTCATGGTCAAGTAGCTACTCGTTGGACCAAGGAGACAAAAGTCAAGCGTATTATTGTGGTAAGTGATGAAGTTGCTAAAGATCATGTCCGTTCAACCTTATTAAAGCAGGTAGCGCCACCTGGTGTCACTGCGCATGTAATTGATATAGCAAAATGTATTCGCGTTTACAATAATCCTAAGTATGCCGGTGAACGTGTCATGCTGTTATTTACCAATCCAACAGACGTGTTATGCGTTGTCGAAGGTGGCGTCGAAATAAAATCTGTTAATATTGGTGGCATGGCCTATTGTGATGGCAAAACCCAGGTTAACAATGCGATCTCGATCGATAATAAGGATATAGAAGCTTTCAATCAATTATCTAAACGAGGAATTGAACTCGAAGCGCGTAAAGTTTCTAGTGACAACAAACTGGATATGTTAGCTCTCATCAAAAAAGCAAAAAGCTAGATTTTCTTTTTTGGTTATATATTCACGACTTAACAATAGATTCACCAACAGTGTTGGTTACAGGAGATAAACAATGGAGCTTACTGTTGTTCAAATCATGCTCGTTTTCCTTGTTGCTTGTATTGCAGGTATGGGTTCTATTTTAGATGAGTTCCAATTTCATCGCCCTTTAATTGCTTGTACCCTAATTGGTCTTGTTCTTGGTGATCTAAAAACCGGGATAATTATTGGTGGCACACTGGAAATGATTGCTCTCGGATGGATGAATATCGGCGCAGCTATGGCTCCGGATGCTGCACTCGCCTCAATTATTTCTACCATTCTTGTTATTGCCGGTGGGCAAGATATCGGTACCGGTATTGCGCTGGCGATCCCTTTAGCTGCCGCAGGTCAAGTATTGACTATTATTGTTCGGACAATCACGGTTGCATTTCAACATGCCGCTGATCGCGCCGCGCTATCTGCCAATTTACGTGCATTAACTATAATTCACATCTCAGCACTGTTACTACAGGCAATGCGTATTGCCATTCCTGCTTTAATTGTTGCTATCTCGGTAGGTACCTCAGAAGTACAACATTTACTTGATTCAATTCCTGAAGTTGTGACTAACGGATTGAATATTGCTGGCGGTATGATCGTTGTTGTCGGTTACGCTATGGTAATCAACATGATGCGTGCAGGTTACCTGATGCCATTCTTCTACTTGGGCTTTGTAACTGCTGCATTTACCAACTTCAATCTAGTTGCTTTAGGCGTTATTGGTATCGTGATGGCAATCCTCTATATTCAACTCAGTCCAAAATACAACCAATCACAAGTTGCTGTTTCGCAAAATAATGGAAATAGTGACTTAGATAATGAATTAGATTAATTAAGGAATGTAATAATGACAGATACAACTTCAGTAAACCAGACAACTCAAAAAAAGCTTACTGCGGGTGATATTCACGGAGTTTTCTTACGTTCCAATCTTTTTCAAGGATCATGGAACTTTGAACGCATGCAAGCACTTGGTTTTTGCTTTTCAATGATCCCAGTAATCCGGCGTTTATATCCTGAAAACAGTGAAGAACGTAAACAAGCAATCAAGCGCCATCTAGAATTTTTTAATACCCATCCTTATGTGGCTTCACCTGTTTTAGGTGTCACCATGGCAATGGAAGAACAAAGAGCTAATGGCACAGGTATCGATGATGGTGCAATTAATGGTATTAAAGTCGGCTTAATGGGCCCCTTAGCAGGTGTTGGTGACCCTATTTTTTGGGGCACAGTACGTCCAGTCTTTGCAGCATTAGGCGCCGGAATTGCGATGTCAGGTAGTCTATTAGGCCCGCTATTATTCTTTATTTTATTTAACTTAGTTCGCTTACTCACACGTTATTATGGTGTCAACTATGGCTACAAGAAAGGGATTGATATTGTTCAAGATATGGGTGGTGGCTTCTTACAAAAAATGACCGAAGGGGCCTCTATTCTGGGCCTATTTGTCATGGGGGCATTAGTTAATAAATGGACCAATGTTAATATCCCTTTAGTTGTATCAGAGGTAGAAAATCTAGAGACCGGTGAAGTGACGATCACTACCGTACAAACTATTCTAAATCAATTAATGCCTGGTTTAGTTCCTTTACTGTTAACCTTTGGCTGCATGTGGTTGTTACGGCGTAAAGTCAATCCATTATGGATTATTATTGGTTTCTTTATCCTAGGTATTGTTGGTTATTGGGCAGGCTTTTTAGGCTAAGCTAGCTCAATCTCTTAATTGTCAATTACGGGAGGTTGTGGCCTCCCGTTTTAATTTTATCCTTAGCGTAGAACAATAATTAATTGGAGTCTTTGCTAATGAATGTGAATAATATTGTATTGACTATCTTGATCCTACTAATGCTAACTTTTGCTATTTATGAAGAGTTTATTGTTAATTTATTACACGGTAAAACAAAATTAAAAATAAAATTAAAGCGTAAAAATAGGATTGATGCCGTTATTTTTATCATACTTGTCACTATTGTTATTTATCATAATATTATTCAACATGGTAGTCAGTTAACAACTTATTTATTAATGATCACTATTCTAATAGCTATTTACTTAACATTCATTCGTCATCCTAAGCTTTATTTTAAAGAACGAGGTTTTTATTACAATAATGTTTTTATATTATACAATCATATTAAAACCTTTAATTTATCTGAAGATGGAATATTAATTGTCGGTTTAACAAAAAGAAAAATTTATATTAGTGTTAATCAATTGAATGATTTAGATAAAATTTACCAATTTATGATAAATAATATTGTTAATTATTTTTATATATTTAATCAATAATTATTATGTGTATTAATATATTAAATAAGATATATTTTTATAAATTAATAAATAATTGCCTTTTATTATTTTTATGATATCTTTCGCTATAAGTCATTGGGAGTAGCCTGCTCTAAATAAGATCGTTAATTAGATATTTATTTAAAAAATTCATGTCAACATACTTGTTAATAATAACGTAGCATGAATACCGGATACGGTTGGCAAGAGCATAGACATATTTTTACTTAAGGTTGGAGGTAAAAATATGTGTATGGATGACTATCCAACCGAGGCGCTATGATGAACCTTTATGCGACCTTGATTTTATCTCTCGCATTATCCATATATGCTTTTGCTGCCTCTATTTGCAAAGATGCTACACTACTTAATCCTTCCTTACGAGAAGCAATTAGAACTGGATTTATCTTTGGCATTATTGAAGTTATAACACCGATTGTTGGCTGGAATTTAGAGTTATTAGCCAGTTAATATGTTATAAAGTGGAACCATTGGATAGCTTTTAGCCTATTATTAATATTAGGTGTCAGAATAATACATCAAAGTTATCAACCCGCAAAAAATAATAATAATTTATCTATTCATCACCACAATTCTTTAACTATTATTATTCCCATCTTAGCAACCAGTCTGGATGTAATAGCTATTTGTGTTAGTTTAGCCTTTTTGCAAATTAATATTATCCATACAGTTATGACAATTGGACTAATGACCATAATTATGGCAACACTTGGTATATTATTAGGACGTTATATTGGCCCATTATTAGGTAAAAAAGCCGATATGATTGGCGGCATTATTCTAATTATTATTGGATTTAGTATAACTTATGAACATATTTAACTTACCAAATGATTAAACCATTACTATATTTTTAAATTTTCTGCTGTATGCTAAAAATAACTAGAAATAAATAATAAACATTAATAATTTTTATCATTACTAACAAAATTATTAACTGTAAATCTTCTAGCAAATAGTATGTATTAACAAAATAATAATCCATTTAATTGATTTCATTATTTCTAAATAAAACACCATATATTATAGATTAATGATAATATTTATAATCAATTACAAATAGCATTTTTTGCCTATATATAAATATCAAAAATCATAAAATAGAACTTATAAAATATATGAGATTCTTTACTGTTAGGTTATTTACCCACATATTGTGGAAGGTGAACATGTCGGAAAATGTAATCAATGATATTGTTAGTTGGTTAGAAAGCCAATTACAACAAAATGAAGGCATTAAAATTGATACCATTGCAAATAAAAGTGGTTATTCTAAATGGCATTTACAACGGATCTTTAAACAATTAAAAGGCTGTACACTAGATGAATATGTTCGTAAACGTCGATTATTTGGAGCTGCTAGGTTATTACGGGAAGATAAATTTTCTATTCTAGATATAGCCCTACAATACGGCTTTAGTTCTCAAGCAACATTTACCCGCATTTTTAAAAAACATTTTAATACTACACCGGCCAAATTTCGCCAAAATGGGCAATTACCCAATTTTAATCAGTTTATGGACTAACCTGTAATAACTATTAACTTTAAATACCAAATCTATGCCAGTCTAAATACTGGTTTTTATGGCGATAAAATTTTTATTGAATATTTATCTAGTATTTAACCAATGCTAATAACTAAAAATTATTTATTTAGTTCAGGCTATTTCATTAACTAACCAATTTTCTAATTGTGTAAGCTGCTCATGAAAATTTGGATATTGAACTATAATCTCAGTAATTATCATCTTAATTGTGACTGGTTGATACTTTTCTCCAACCAACTTTTGACTAAACAGCTCCAATGGCGCAGGATCTAAACTATCCGTATAAATTTTGCTAGCCGAAATTTTGTCTTTATCAATATCAAAATAAAGTTCTAATCCTCCCTAAATAAATCGACTCTCTAGGATATGACTAAAAGCTGGCGTGTGACCAAAATTCCATTCTCAGCTAGATTGTTCAGCATCAGTATCTAAAAATCGGGTAAATCTGACAAATTAGTCGGTGAAACGATTTCTTGTTGCACCACTTCACCATAATATTTAAAAAAATTACTGACTAATACCTTACAAACTTTTTCATGGGTAATATGCGCATCAATTTCTTCTAAATTCATCACCCAAGAACGTACTGATGTAATGCCTTTGCTAATTAATTTTTTTGGATCTGGATTTAAATAACTCGCCAAACGGTTTAAATATGTATTTATTAGCAGGCTACCATGATGAAAACCTCGATCATGAGTTTGAAAATATGCTGAGCTGGAAATTTTACGTTCTTCTTGAGTTGAATGAATAACTAAGTCATTTCTACCAGAAACTTGTGCATTAATTCCAAGCTCTACCAATACTGCAATAATAATTTGGGTTGAAATGGTTTTATCATAAGCGGATTTACCCGCCAAAGGTAAAACAAGTGTTTCCTAGATCACGAAAAACTGCACCACCTCCACTATGGTGACAGGCTAATTTAACACCATCTTGTGCCACTTTTCGGGTATTATACTCTTTCCATGGATTTTGCGCTCTACCGATAACGACCATATTGTTATTGTGCTAAAGAAATATAACTCGCCATTGAACTGACATTTGGCGAAAAATAGCCTCTTCAACCGCTAAATTAAACCAAACATCAAATGATTCAGAAATAAAAAGACGTATTGAAGCCATAAAAATTGGGTTAACCTAAATTCATTTTGTGCTAGCAAAGATCAAAAATTATTGTAATTAAATACGACGCGCCTGCCAAAAAACCTTGCGCCAGTAAATATTATTAAGTGAAGAGCGAATAACCCCTTTACTCGTTGATGCATGAATAAAAGCATTATCTGTATCATAAATCCCAACATGTAAACCATTTTCACCTGAGCCAGTTTTAAAAAAAACCAAATCGCCTGGCATAAGATCTTTGATATTGATACGGGTACCATAAGTTGTTTGAGCTATGGTGGTACGCGGTAATTGAATCGCAAAACGGTCACTAAAAGTCCGATAAACAAATCCTGAACAATCAATACCACTTGCTTCTAAACCACCATAAAGGTATGGCGTACCGTACCATTGTATTAGCTGTTCCTTAAGTTGAGCGATAGTCATAATAGGATCAGAAAGTTCGGTTTTTAACGGTGGGGCTGGTCGGTTTACTATAGAGGAGCAACCTATTAAAATTAGGTAGAATAAAAAAAGCAGGTGTTTAATTCTTATTGGCATAAAGCACCTTAATCGCCTAACAGCAATAACAAAATGACTTTAATCTATAATTAATAAAATAACAAATGCTTATTAATACATAACTTTTACTTGTGTTAACCAAACCTTATTTGTAACAAAATAACTATTATGCTCACGCTGTTTGATTTTATTAACGTCTTACTTCAGGTCGAGAAATTAACCAAATACCGAACAAAATAAATACTACACCAACAAATTTAATCAAGGTCGCCGATTCATTAAACCAAGGCAGAGTGACTGCTAATAAATAAACTAAAACATAACTTAAGCTAATCAGTGGATACGCTTTACTTAATGCTAAAAACTTTAAAGCAAATAGCCAACAAACCATAGAAAAAAAGTAACCAATTAAACCGACTAAAATTAAGCCAAATGCCTGACTGTTTTCAAATAACCAATTAACATCTACCCATTGATTACTCAATTTAAACTCAGGTAATATCGTTACCCCAGCCTTTAAACAAAGCTGAGCTAAGGTGATCAATATTACACTTCTAATACCCCAAAAATAACCTTTCATATATTCAATAAAATAATACCAAACACAATGATAAATACGCCCACCCAATGTTTCATACTTATCTTTTCTTGATAGATAAGTTGTCCAATTAGGGTAACAATAACGAAGTTAATACTTAACATCGGATAAGCAATACTAAGCGGTAAAAGTTGTAATAATTTAAGCCAAAATAGCATCGCTAGCGCAAGCAGAATAATCGCAAAAAGAAGCCATTTAATGGCTAAACTATTCTTTTGAGGCAAACTACTCTGCCAATAGATAACTACTTGCTTTTGACAAACCTGTCCAAAGCAAATTAACAGGCTTACAAATATTAATAATAAAAAATGTGTCATGGTTGCTGATAATAAGTCATTATTGCCATTCGGGTATTGCGAATGACATCATCAGGCTTAGGAATATCTTCAGGAAGGTCTTCATTTCTACATAATAAAAGTACCACTGAAATTTGTCCCTCTTTACGCGCATGGCTAAGCCATTTAGTAAAATTCTGTTGTTTGATTAAACGAAATTGGCTATCAGGATAAGCCAAACCATATCTTAGCTCCCCAGATCTTTCATACAAATAAATATTACCTCGCTTTAACTCCCACGCTAAACTTGTAGCTAGCCCAACATTATCTGCTAGTACAAATTTACTTTTTGCCAGTAAAGATATATTTTGTCGAATTAAGTGCTGCGGTAATTTAGAATCTATAGTGTCTTGCGGCAGGACATTACTTATTGATAAACTTAAGGCTAAAGAACATACTGCCCCCCATAACCAATATCTAGCATTAGATACTAGACTAAAATAGCCAATAATTACCCAAATAGAAAAAACAGTTATACTTAAGGCTAGTTTAGGCCATTCTGTTGGTGTATATAGAGGATGCTCAACAAATAATTCCATCACAACCAATGCAATAATCGCTAATATACCAAAAGCAACATTGGTAAATCCGTTAAATTTAAGCGGTGCTAAGTTATTATTTTTAATACAATCAATCGCGTATTTTGCCTTCATTAATGCAAGTGGTGCCATCACTGGCAACATATAAGTTAGAAGCTTACCTTTAGCAATACTAAAAAATAGCAAAGGTACAACAAACCAACAAAGTAGAAAAAACATCTCCGGGTTAATTTTTCGTTGCTGCCAGCTCTTAGATAATGTGCCAGGTAAAAGTCCTAGCCATGGTATAACACCAAATAAAATGATCGGAATATAAAACCAAAAAGGCGCTTTATGTTGAGCATCTTCGGATGAAAAACGCTGAATATGTTCTATCCAGAAAAAATAATGCCAATAATCGTGTTCATATTTATTGATAGCTAATGCCCAGGGAAAGCTTATTAATGCCGCACTAGCTATCGCTATACCACCAAATTTAAGCATCTCAATAAAACGTTTTTGATAAAGCATGATGGGCAACATGACGATAACTGGAATCGCTAAAGCTAAAAAACCTTTGGTCATAAAGGCCATACCACAGGTAAGCCCCATAACTGCCCAGGCAAGTAACTTTGCCGACAGGGTTGACGCTTTTAATAACCAAAAACAGCATAGCATACAAGCAGTAAGCCATATTGTTAGCATAGGATCGAGTACGCTATAAGTGCCAACAGCAAATACCAAAAACATCGAAACATACATTAAGGTAGCAACAAGCGCGACATTTCGATTACGCCACATTATCATTGCCAGCCAATGGATTAACCCAGCACTGATCATAGTTGAAAACACAGCGCCAAAACGGACAGCAAAATTAGTATCACCAAATATCATTTGACTGATATTATTTATCCAATATCCGGCCACTGGCTTTTCAAAATAGCGAATATTGAGCAAATAAGGGACAATCCAATCGCCTCTTTGCAACATTTCTCGACTAATTTCTGCGTAACGCGTTTCATCCGGCTGCCACAGCAATCGACCATTCAACGGTACTAAATAAGTAAAAATAAAAAAAAGTGCCAATAAAAAAGCACCTGTTTTCTGTAATTGTTTAGTTAACATCGAGCACTATACCTCACGTTGACACCCTAACCAACCCTCACGTCTTGGAAAAGATGAACGAATAATTTTTCCTTTTGGTAAAGAATCTATATCATCTGGTATTAATTCACGCAAGGTACAAAATACCATTTTTTCCGCAACCATTTTTTCTAATAAGCAGTCAAATTGTGTCGATTTAGACATTCCTTCTACTTCCGCATGAATGGTATAAACAGAAGTTCCTGTATCTTCCCGCATCGCTTTAATAATAAAATCATTAAAATTTTCGTCCTTAACTAAACTACCAATCACCTCATCATAAGTCGGTAGTGTCACTGGAATTTGAACGGTACCAATTGAACCATCAGCTAAAATAGGACGAAATGGATGTGTACCTCGACAATCACTATTATAGTCAAATTTAAAATTTTCTTTGGCCGCTAATACCCGTTCATCTGCTCGCCAACCAGCCGCTGCTGAACATTTTACTGTAGCGCTCGTTACAGCCTCTAACCCATCCACACCTAATTTAATTTGTTCAACCAATTTAGTTCTAGGCCATCTAGTTACATTAGCTTGCCAGCCTTGATGATCCCACGCATGTAGCCCTACTTCATGACCTTCATCTATCGTTTGTTTCATTAAGTAGCCTAAATCATTGGCAATTTTTTTACCTGACCAAGCCGTACCAGCCAATAAAATATCCCAACCATAAAGTGATGTTGCATTCGATCTTAACATTTTCCATAAAAATTTAGGTCGAAACAGGCGCCATAAATGGCGCCCCATGTTATCTGGACCCACACTGAAGAAAAAACTGGCTCGAATTTGATATTTAGCAAGCACTTTAAGTAACTGTGGCACACCTTCTTTTGTACCTTTATAAGTATCGACATCAATTCTTAAGCCAATTTTCTTCATTCTTTTTTACCTAACTCTTCCGCAGCCGTGTGCAAAAAGAAATTTAAAGTTTCATCAATAGTTTGCTTCATATTAATAGTTGGTTGCCAATCGAGTAAGCGACGCGCATTTTCAATGCTCGGTCTACGATGCTCAACATCTTGGTATCCCTTACCATAATAGCTACTACTTTCAATTTTTTTGAGACCAGCGAACGGAGGAAAGAATTTACGTAACGAATGTTTTTCAAAACTATAAAGTAGCATATCAGCTAATTGAGCAATACTTGCCTCATTGGTTGGATTACCAATATTGATAATTTGCCCATCACATTTTTCATCTTTATTTTCAATAATGCGGAATAATGCTTCAATACCATCTTTAATATCAGTGAAGCAACGCTTTTGAGAGCCTCCATCAACTAATTTTATTGGTGAACCTTCAACCAAATTTAAAATTAATTGAGTTATCGCTCGCGAGCTACCGATACGAGCTGAATGCAAACTATCAAGACGTGGCCCCATCCAATTAAAAGGCCTGAATAGAGTAAATTTCAACCCCTCTTTGGCACCATAAGCCCAGATAACGCGATCTAATAACTGTTTAGAAACAGAATAAATCCAACGCTGTTTGTTAATTGGTCCAACAATTAAACGAGAGGTATCTTCATCAAACTGTTTATCATCACACATCCCATAAACTTCAGAAGTGGATGGGAAAATAATACGTTTATTATATTTTACACAATAACGAACTATTTTTAAGTTTTCTTCAAAATCCAGTTCAAAAACTCTTAATGGATTGCGGGTATATTCAATAGGTGTTGCAATGGCAACGAGTGGCAAAATGATGTCACATTTTTTAATATGATATTCAATCCATTCAGTATGAATACTAATATCACCTTCAACAAAATGGAAACGCTGATCATCACCAAAACGGGGATCATTAATAAAGCGTGAGACAGCAGAAGAACTAATATCCAAACCATAAATATCATAGTGACCATCAGCTAACAAACGTTCAGTTAAATGGTTACCAATAAAACCGTTTACACCTAAGATCAAGATACGTTTACGGCGTTTTACCTGGGCTGTTAGTTTAGCTCCAACCCGCACACCGGTTACAATTCCCATTTCAGTCGCCAAACGTGATCCTTCAACATATAATCCAGAACCACACTGACCGGTTAGTACCTCAAGCACACCCTGACCACAAGCGATTTGCAACGGATCGCTAGAAATGACTATACCGGGTAAATTATCATGCGATTTTTCCAACACGCACGCACGCCAGATAATCATTTTGCTCTCAGCTAAATAGGTAAAGGCACCCGGATATGGCTCTGTTACTGCACGAATTAGATTATTCACTTCGGTAGCTGATTTAGACCAATCAATCAAACCATCTTCAGCCCGACGACGACCAAAATAAGTTGCTTGATTCTCATCTTGTGGTGTTGCTAAATAATCACCCATTTTAATTAATGGTAATGTATCATCTAAAAGTTGTTCAGCAGCCTGACGAATTTTCTCATGTAACATTAATGCAGTATCTATTGCATCAATCGACACTTTCCGCTGTACGATAATATCACCAGCATCCGCTTTGACTATCATCTTATGTAACGTAACACCAGTCTCTGTTTCACCATTCAAAATAGCCCAATTAATCGGCACTCGACCACGATATTTAGGTAGTAAAGAACCATGTAGGTTGAAAGCACCTTTAGGGGCTAACGCCAATAATTGTTGACTAAGCATATGGCGATAGTAAAAAGAGAAAATAACATCAGGTTGCATTTCCTGAATACGCTCAATCCAAAGCGAATGATTAACATTCTCTGGCGCAAATACAAGCAACCCCATCTCTGCCCCCAAACGGGCAACTGAAGAAAAGAAATGATTTTCTTTTGGATCATCTGTATGTGTAAAAACAGCCTGAATTTCAAAGCCCGTCTTCTGTAACGCTTTTAATCCCACACAACCAATATCATGGTAAGCAAAAACAATAGCTTTCATTATTTTTTTTCCTGATTTTTGTCAGCATTTTGATCAATACCAACTATTTTTTGAATGAAGTAACGGGGTCGGGCACGAACATCATTATACATTCTGCCAATATATTCACCGAGTAGTCCCATGGCAATAAACTGCGCACCAATAAAAATGAACAGAATGGCAAACAGAGTAAAAACACCCTCTGCTGCCCACATTGCACCAAAAATAAGACGTAAAATAATTAATACAACCGCCAATAAAAATCCACTTGTCGCAATAAAACTACCGATGACACTAAGCAAACGTAACGGGGTAGTGGTTAAACACGTTAGCAAATCAAACATTAAATTTATTAGCTTCATAAAGCTATATTTGGAATCACCAAACTTACGCTCCGCATGAGCAACATCTATTTCGATCGTTCTTCTAGCGAAAGTATTGGCTAAAATAGGAATAAATGTACTACGTTCATGACACTGTAGCATAGCATTAATAATGTTACGGCGATAAGCACGCAACATACAGCCATAATCGCCTATTGTCCGTCCGGTTGCTTTGGTGATCATAGCATTAATAATTTTTGATGCCGTTTTACGAAACCAAGAATCTTGCCGATTCATTCGTCTAGTGCCAACTACATCATAGTCGTCTTCAGCAACCTGCACTAAATGTGGAATTTCTTCGGGTGGATTTTGCAAATCAGCATCTAAAGTAATTACAAGATCACCTTGTGCATGTTTAAAACCAGCCATAATAGCAGAATGTTGGCCATAATTACGATTTAAGATCACAGCAATAACATGATTTGCTGGATTTTCAGCAATATCTATCATCAACTTAGCTGAATTATCAGCGCTGCCATCATCAACTAAAATTAATTCATATGGCTGTTTCAATCTCTGACAAGCAGCCAAGGTTCTTTCCAATAATTGGGGTAAACTTTGCTCTTCATTATAAATAGGGATAACAATAGAAACTTTTTTTATTTCTTCAAAATCATTTTGAAAAGACACTATTTCAGCTCCGAAAAAATTTCATTAATAGCAGTCACAACGCGATTAACATCTTGAGCACGCATGCCAGGGAATAGTGGTAATGAACATAAGGTAGCCGAATTCCATTCAGAATTAAGCAAAGAAAGCGATGGATAACGTTCTCTATAATATTTTTGTGTATGAGCAGCACGAAAATGCAAACCTGTGCCAATATTCTTTTCTTTTAAGCGTTCCATAAAGTTATCACGGCTAATACCACAGACAGCTTCATCAACTCGTACCATAAACAGATGATTAGCATGCAAATGGGGATAAACAGGCACAGTCAACATTTTCAACGGCAGGTTGGCAAGCGCTTCTCGATAATAGGCAACAAGCTCAGCACGACGTTTATTTAGATGTTCTAATTTTTTAAATTGAACAACTGCAATTGCAGCATGGATATCAGAAAGATTATACTTAAATCCGGGTTCAATAACCTCTGCCTGTGGTTTACGACCTTGTATCTGTCGATCAAAAGCATCCACAGCTAAACCATGAAATTTTAAACATCGCAGGTGATTAGCCAAAGCATCATCATCAGTAGCAACTAAACCACCTTCAGCACAAGTGATATTTTTAATAGCATGAAACGAAAAAATAGCGGTGCCCTGTTGGCCAACCCATTCATTTTGATACTGAGTACCTATCGCATGGGCAGCATCTTCGATTAATGCAATATTGTTTCTTTGGGCAATCTGATGTAACGCCTTAAGATCACATGGCGCTCCTGCATAATGCACAGGAATGATCGCTTTAGTCTTAGTAGTAATTGCCTCCTCAACCACGTCAGGCTGAATCATTAAAGTGTCACGATCAACATCAATCATGACTGGATTTGCCCCTAACAAGGTAATCATATTAATAGTTGAAACCCATGTTAGTGAAGGTGTAATAACTTCATCACCAGGACCAATTCCCAAGGCCATAAGTGCTATATGCATACCTGCAGTTGCCGAACAAAAAGCTATTGCATGCTTACAACCAAACTTATGGCAAAAATCTTCTTCAAGTTGATGATTTTGTGGGCCGGTGGTGATCCAACCAGAACGCAATACATTTTCTACCGCCCGAATTTCTTCATCAGCTATTGCTGGACGAGAAAAAGGAAGAAAATCATTCATGAGATTAACCTACTAGCAATTCATCTAATATTTTTTATAGTTAATTGTCTATGATATCATAAAATAACTTAACTACACATCAACATGGTAATAACTTTCCAATATAACTAGTTAGAACATATCAATTTGTTAAATATGCTTGGCTAAGGAAGATTTCATACTTAGTTAAGCAAATCAAAAAATAAATAAAATTCCTAACAATTCTTATCAATAAAAAAGTTTCCTAATAACAATAATAAGTAATTTTAAAGTTATTGTTAGCGCAATTTTTGTTAAAAAATAATTTTGATTGATAAAAACTAAAATAGCTAACTCACTAAACATATTCTTATTTTTAAAATTATATTGGCATAAATTGATTAATAAAAAAGCCGCTGAAGCGGCTTTTTAAAATAATAATTCATTATTTATGAGGTGTTACCTTTTCAACCCGGCCTTTCAACTTTTTCCCTGGTCGAAAAGTCACTACTCGACGAGCAGTGATGGGAATATCTTCACCAGTCTTTGGATTTCGACCTGGACGTTGACTTTTATCACGCAGATCAAAATTACCAAACCCTGACAGTTTCACCTGCTCCCCATTTTCTAATGAACGACGAACTTCTTCAAAGAAGAGCTCAACTAGGTCTTTCGCATCACGTTTGCTTATACCTAGTTTTTCGAACAGACTTTCTGACATTTCAGCTTTTGTAAGCGCCATAGGTTTAGTCCCTCAAGGATGCTTGGAATCGCCGTTTTAACGCAGCAACACATTTATCAACAGTTGCGGCAATCTCTTCTTCTTCCAGAGTACGGCCTGTATCCTGCAAGATTAAGCTAATAGCAAGGCTCTTATAACCTTCCACTACACCTTTACCACAATACACGTCAAACAAGTTTATGCCAACTATATGATTTATGCCAATTTTCTTGCATTCAGCTAAAACATCCGCCGTTGCGACCTCTTCTGGAACAACAATAGCAATATCTCGTCGATTGGTAGGAAAACGTGAAATCATATTTGCTTTAGGAATAACACGCTCTGTAATTGCATTCCATTGCAATTCGAAAATAAGTGTCCGACCATTTAAATCTAGCTTATGTTCAAGTTCAGGATGAATTACACCTACGTATCCAATATAACTATTATTCAGATAAATCCCAGCACTTTGCCCAGGATGAAGAGCAGGAAAAGATTGCGCCTTAAAAACAATATTGTCTAATTTTCCGGTTAATTCCAGTATTGCTTCAAGATCACCTTTAATATCAAAAAAATCAACTGCCCGTTTTTCCTGTAACCAATGCTCTTCATAGCGATTGCCAGTAATAACCCCTGCTAACATCAATTCTTGACGAATACCATGTTCAGCTGTTTCATCCGGCACAAATCGTAATCCACTTTCAAATAGTCGAATCCGATTTTGTTGCCGATTTTGATTATAAATTACCGACATTAATAATCCTGGCAGCAAAGAAAGCCGCATTGCTGACATATTAGCTGAAATTGGATGAGGTAAAATCATCGCATCGGAATCTGGATGTAACAAAGCCTGAATCTTAGGATCAACAAAACTATAAGTAATTACTTCATTGTAACCACGATCAATTAATAAAGTTTTAACGCGTTTTAATGGCAGCTCCGACTCACAACGTGCAGTCATAACTAAATCAGCATGTAATGGTATATTGGGTATATTATTATAACCATAGACACGGGCAACTTCCTCGATCAGATCTTCTTCAATCTGCATATCAAAACGCCAAGATGGCGCAATTACCTGCCAGCTATCCTGTTGAGCAACTATCTGGAAACCTAAGCACTCTAGGATTTCAGTAACATTAATATCTGGAATACTATGACCAATTAAACGATCAAGTTTTTGCCGAGTTAGCGTTATTTCTGCCGCTTGCGGGAAATTCGTTTCATGGCTAACATCAATAATATTTCCAGCCTCACCACCACAAATCTCAAGTATTAATCTGGTAACTCGTTCCATAGCTTTATATTGTAGTTGTGGATCAACACCCCGTTCAAAACGATGTGAAGCTTCAGTATGAAGACCATAATTACGTGCACGGCCGGCAATGGCTAATGGAGCGAAAAAAGCACACTCTAACAGGATATTAGTGGTATTTTCATTTACATTAGAGTACTTACCGCCAAAAATACCGGCAAGGCCTAAGGCGCTTTTCTCATCAGCAATGACCAAAGTATCTGGCTTCAATGTTACCTCTGTGTCATCAAATAAAACTAATCTTTCATCCTGTTTTGCCATGCGAACAATTATGGCACCATTTAAGCGATCAAGATCATAAGCATGTAAAGGTTGCCCCAACTCTAATAACACATAATTAGTAATATCAACCACCGAACCAATAGTACGGAGCCCGCTGCGAGATAATTTTTCTCTCATCCAGTTAGGGGTTTGAACTTTAACATCAACCCCCTTTATTACGCGCCCTAAAAAACGTGGGCAAGCCGCCGGCGATTCAATATAAATAGGAAAAACAGTCGTATCAGTGCCTTTAACAGGTTCAATGTTTACTTTATCTAATTCAAGGCTATTAATAGCAGCAATATCGCGAGCAATACCTAAAATACTTAAACAATCAGCGCGATTGGGTGTTAAACTTACTTCGAAAATATGGTCATCTAGTTGTAAGTATTTGCGAATATCGACACCGATCGGCGCATCGTGAGGTAATTCAATAATGCCCACATGATTATCAGAAATAGCGAGTTCAGAATAAGAACAAAGCATACCTTCAGATCGTTCGCCACGCAGTTTTGTTGCTTTAATTTTAAAATTATCAGGTAAAATTGCTCCAAGCGTTGCGACAGCGACTTTTAATCCTTGACGACAATTTGGTGCTCCACAGACGATATTTAGTAAGTGATCAGCGCCAATATTGACCTTTGTTAGCCGCAATTTATCTGCATTAGGATGTTGAACACATTCAACAATCTCACCAACTAACACACCTTGGAATTGACCCGCAACTGGTTTAACCTCATCAATTTCTAACCCAGCCATCGTCATTTGCTCTGCCAAGGCTTCACTACTAATTGCAGGATTTACCCATTCACGTAACCAAAGTTCACTTAATTTCATGTGATAGTCCTGCCTTATTTAAATTGTTTAAGAAAACGAAGATCATTTTCAAAAAAAGCGCGTAAATCAGTCACGCCATACCGTAACATCGTTAAACGCTCCATTCCCATTCCAAAGGCAAAACCAGAATATAAGTTAGGATCAATGCCAACATTGCGTAATACATTTGGATGTACCATGCCACAACCTAATACTTCTAACCATTTTCCATTTTTACCCATCACATCGACTTCAGCTGATGGTTCAGTAAATGGAAAATATGAAGGCCGAAAACGAACGCGGGTTTTTTCTTCAAAAAAATGATTTAAAAAGTCATGTAACGTACCTTTTAAATTGGTAAAACTAATATTTTTATCAACAAGTAAGCCTTCAGTTTGATGAAACATTGGTGTATGTGTTTGGTCATAGTCATTGCGATACACACGACCAGGGGCAATAATACGAATAGGCGGCTGTTTACCTTTCATAGTACGAATTTGAACACCAGAAGTTTGGGTACGTAACAAACATGTTGTATCAAACCAAAAAGTATCATGTGAAGCACGAGCAGGATGGTGAGCAGGAATATTTAAAGCATCAAAATTGTGATAATCATCTTCTATTTCAGGCCCGGAAACAACAGAAAAGCCAAGTTCAGCAAAGAATTCTTCAATACGTTCAATTGTGCGGGTTATTGGATGTAAGCTACCATTTTCAGTACGGCGACCTGGTAAGGAAATATCTATTTTTTCTGCCACTAAGCGAGCATTTAAGACAACATTTTCTAACTGCTCTTTACGCATATTCAATGAATTTTGAACTTCTTGTTTAGCCTGATTAATAATTTCTCCTGCTGCAGGACGTTCTTCTGCAGGTAGATCACGCAACGTTGACATCTGTAGTGTTAAATGGCCTTTTTTACCCAAAAACTCAACACGCACTGAATCCAACGCAGCAACATCCTGAGCTTTTTCGATGGCTGCTTTTGCCTGTGCAACCAACTCAACGAGATGTGGCATTATTCCCTCTTCTTACGACCCTTTGGCCTAATCGTTATTGAAAATAAAAAAATTTTTTTAACAATTACAAACAAAAAGCCTCCATTCAGAGGCTTATCGCGGTTTTTCGTTTTTTTTCTTAAATGCGCGAAAGCCCCAAACTTTAGGTGCTAAAGTAAAAAAAGAAACGAAAAAAAACAATTTTCATCTTTAAGCTACTATTCATAGAATAACTCATTTTTATAAGACAACTGTCCATAGTGATTAAAAAAGAGAAAGCTAACCCCTCTCTTTTTTAACAGTTTTATGCTAATGTGCTTTTTGCTTTCTCGACTAATGCTGCAAATACAACTTTATCAAAAACAGCAATGTCAGATAGAATCTTACGGTCAATATCAATTGATGCTTTTTTCAAACCATTAATAAAACGACTATAAGACAAACCATTCTGACGTGCAGCAGCATTAATACGTGCGATCCATAATTGGCGGAATTGACGCTTACGCTGACGACGGTCACGATAAGCATATTGACCGGCTTTAATTACTGCCTGGAAAGCAACACGATAAACACGCGAACGCGCACCATAGTAACCTTTCGCTTGTTTTAATATTTTTTTGTGACGTGCACGGGCAATTATACCACGTTTTACGCGAGCCATATATTCCTCCTATCACTTCGAACTAAATTCGATAATCTTAAACTAAAAATTCAAATTTATGCGTATGGCAAACAAGCCGCTACCAAACCCAGATCACCTTTGGAAACCATGGTTTTTGGTCGCAAATGACGCTTACGCTTAGTTGACTTTTTAGTCAGAATATGACGAAGGTTAGCATGCTTACGCTTAAAACCACCACTGGCAGTTTTTTTAAAACGTTTTGCCGCACCACGTACTGTTTTAATCTTTGACATTATAAATATCCACTTCGCATTGTTAATTTAACAAACTAGTCAGGCGAATAGTTTTCAAACTAAATAGAACTCTATTGCTTGGTTGCCTAACTATTTCTTTTTCGGTGCAAGCACCATGATCATCTGACGACCCTCGATCTTAGTTGGAAAAGATTCGACGACTGACAGCTCATCCAAATCGATTTTAATACGATTAAGCATATCAATACCGATCTGTTGGTGCGCCATTTCACGACCACGAAAACGCAACGTGATTTTAGCTTTATCACCATCTTCTAGAAAGCGAATCAGGTTGCGTAGTTTGACCTGATAATCACCTTCATCTGTACCAGGTCGGAATTTAATTTCCTTCACCTGAACAATTTTTTGCTTCTTTTTCTGCTCTTTGATCGATTTACTCTTCTCATAGAGGAACTTGCCGTAATCCATGATTCGGCAAACCGGCGGCTCGGCATTTGGGCTGATTTCGACTAAATCAACACCTGCTTCCTCGGCTTTTTCAAGAGCTTCTTTTAGACTGATAATACCAATCTGCTCGCTATCTAAACCAGTTAAACGAACTTCAGAAGCACGAATCTCCGTATTAATACGATTCGGGCGCACCGTTTGAATTCTTTTTCCGCCTTTAATACCTTATTCCTCCAGTTGATAAATATGACGAGTACGAATTTCATCAAGCACTCTTTCTGCAAATTTTGTGACGTCAAATGTTCCCAAATTCCTGCCATCGCGAGTACGAACAGATACTTGGTTCGATTCAACTTCTTTATCACCACAAACTAACATATAAGGAACACGACGCAAAGTATGCTCACGAATTTTAAAGCCTATTTTCTCGTTTCTCAAGTCTGCTTTTGCACGAATACCAAAATTAAGCAAATTTTCTACTACTTTTTGCACAAAATCAGCCTGCGCATCCGTGATATTTATTATAACAATTTGTAATGGAGCTAACCAGGTTGGGAAAAAACCGGCATACTGCTCAATTAAAATCCCAATAAAACGTTCAAGTGAGCCTAAAACAGCACGATGGATAATTACCGGAACCTGACGTTCATTATTTTCATCTACATAGGAAGCACCTAAACGACTCGGTAATAAGAAATCAAGCTGTACAGTACCACATTGCCATGCCCGATCCAAACAATCATACAGAGTAAACTCAATTTTGGGGCCATAAAATGCGCCTTCACCAGGTTGATAATCGAATTCAATATCCCCTAGTGCTTTAGCCAGATCTGCTTCGGCGTGATCCCATTGAGCATCAGTGCCTATCCGTTTTTCTGGTCGGGTTGATAATTTCACAGCAATTTTTTCAAAACCAAATGTTGCATAAACATCATAAATCATTTTAATGCAACTTTTTACTTCATCTAAAATCTGATCTTCAGTACAAAAAATATGGGCATCATCTTGAGTAAATCCCCGCACGCGCATCAAGCCATGTAAAGCGCCGGATGGTTCATTACGGTGACAACTGCCAAACTCAGCCATACGTAGTGGCAAATCACGATAAGATTTCAAGCCTTGATTAAATATCTGTAAATGCCCTGGACAATTCATCGGTTTTATACAATATTCTCGGTTTTCCGATGACGTGGTAAACATGTTTTCTTTATAGTTTTCCCAGTGACCTGTTTTTTCCCAAAGAATACGATCCATCATCAATGGACCTTTTACTTCTTGATATCGATATTCATTCAATTTAGTACGAATAAAGTTTTCCAATTCACGAAATATGATCCAACCGTCATTATGCCAAAATGTCATACCTGGTGCTTCTTCTTGCATATGATAAAGATCAAGTTGCTTACCTATCTTACGGTGATCACGTTTTGCTGTCTCTTCTAAACGTAGCAAATAAGCAGTTAATTGTTTTTTATTAGCCCAAGCTGTTCCATAGATCCTTTGTAGCATCTTGTTATCACTATTACCGCGCCAATACGCTCCAGCTACTTTCTGTAATTTGAAATAATGACAAAAACGCATATTGGGGACATGTGGCCCACGACACATATCAATATATTCTTCATGATAATAAAGTCCAGGATGATTATCTTTTTTAATATTTTCATCCAAAATTTTAACTTTATAATCCTCACCTCGAGCAACAAAAGTATCCCGAGCTTCCTGCCAACTAACTCGCTTTTTGATAACATCATAGTTCCTTTCAGCGAGTTCGTGCATGCGCTGCTCAAGTTTGTCCAAATCTTCCTGTGTTAAAGAGTGCTCTAGATCAACATCATAGTAAAAACCATTCTCAATAATAGGGCCAATTGCCATTTTAGTGGCTGGCCATAATTGTTTAATTGCATGTCCAAGTAAATGTGCACATGAGTGACGAATAATCTCTAAGCCTTCAAGATCTTTACTGGTAATAATGGCTACTTGAGCGTCATTATTAATCACATCACTCGCATCAACAAGCTCACCATTTACACGACCGGCAATACAGGCTTTTGCAAGGCCTGAACCAATATCATTAGCAATATCCATAACTGAAACAGCATGCTGATATTGACGTTGACTTCCGTCAGGAATAGTAATAACTGGCATTTAAAATCCTTATTTACAGTGGTGACCCATACGCAAGATCACATGCACAAAAATATATTTTTGTTAAAAATGAGTTAAAGCAATTTCTTACTTCACCTAGTAAGTTATGTACGTTAAGAAAATGCCCAAACAGGGCAAAGGGGATATACGTACTTGCATTAATTTAGCGGCGCATAATATCACTATGCAGGATTGATTAATATATTAAATCTCAGATAATAAGAATAAAATACTAAAAATGTAGCAACAAATTAATTGTCAGCTAGTTAAATTTTGATTAATCACCCTAATTTAAGTTTATTTTTTATTATACAATAAAATAGTATTAAAAAACTATATGAGTTTATTACTAAAATTTTACTGATGTTTGCTAATCAGTGATTTTTGGAAAGAAAGCTTATAATGAAAAATTATTAACAATTTTCTATTATAAATCAATAACTAATCTATCATAATTATCGAATTGTAAGCAGTTTTAATTTTCCAAAGATAGCGTGGTGCTTGCGCACTTGGGTGTTTTGTTTGAATATGCTGATAAAACTCTTCTGTGGTTAACTTATTAGTTTTATCTATTGCCAGATAAGGATCCTTATCAAAAATTCGTAGTAATGCTCCAGCACCATTAACATAAGCAACCACGGTTGCATAATAAAGTATTTTCGGATCGCGGATATTCGATAAATGTTTATCTTGAATAAAACGAATATAGGCCGTTCCAACATCAATATTAATCACCGGATCTTTAAGTTGACTCGTTGTCGGTTGCCCTGCTTTACCCTGTAACCTATAAGCATCACCACCAGCGGTAGAAGCCTTAACTTGCATTAAACCGATCGTGTTAGATTTACTGACTGCATTAGCGCGAAAATTAGATTCCACTTTGATAATTGCTCTAATTAGGTTTTCATCAACACTATGGTGTTGGGCTGCCTGTCTAATTATAGCATCGTAAGCGGTTTTTGATGATACACTTTCGGTTTGCTCCTCTATGAAATAGCGTAGATAATCGTTTTGATAGGCTGTTTTCTGGGTATTTGATTGTTTACTAGAACAATCTACCAATGCAATAATGAATACGACGCCACAACTTTTAAATTTCACCTTACGCCAACCTCCAGTTGTTTTATCCTATTTAGCATAGCCTAATGAGAAAAAAATAGTCCCTTTGAGCGTTGAGTTGTTAAGATGCTCTTATTATCACTATATACATCACAATTACAATTATTGATCATATTGACATCTTTCCTATATAGTTGATAATCATTCTCATTAAGGTATGATTTATTACTTTATTAACGGGGAAACATTTATGTATAAAAGATCCAGCTTATGGTCTAGGCAAATTTTTACTGGTTTAGCTATAATTACTACACTTGCTCTTTTTAATCCAATTGCATACGCAAAAAAATTTACCGTTGTAACTACTTTTACTATCATCCAAGATATTGCGCAAAATGTAGCAGGTAATGCAGCAAATGTTCAATCGATCACCAAACCGGGAGCGGAAATCCATGAATATCAGCCGACTCCCAAAGACATTCTAAAAGCACATAATGCTGATTTAATTTTATGGAATGGATTAGGACTTGAAACATGGTTTAAACGCTTTTTTGAAAATTTCCAACATATTCCAGCCGTTACTGTTACTAAAGGAATAAAGCCAATACCTATTCGTGAAGGTGAATATCAAGGTAATCCTAATCCTCATGCCTGGATATCGGCGCAAAATGCATTAATATATATTGAAAATATTCGGGCTGCGCTCGTAAAATATGACCCTAAAAATGCAGATATCTATAACCATAATGCGAAAATATATGCCAGTAAAATCAGCAATATTGATGAACTCCTACGTAAAAGACTAGCCCAAATACCGCAAGAAAAACGCTGGTTAGTGACCAGTGAAGGTGCTTTTAGTTATCTGGCTAAAGATTATGGCTTTAAAGAAGCTTATTTGTGGCCAATTAACGCTGAGGAACAGGGCTCACCACAACAAGTTCGTAAGGTTATCGACATTGTGAGAAAATATAAGATTCCCGTCGTGTTTAGTGAAAGTACCGTTTCTGATAAACCAGCTAAACAAGTCAGTAGAGAGACCGGTGCTCAATATGGTGGTGTACTCTATGTTGACTCTCTTTCTAACAGTTATGGCCCGGCTCCAACCTATATAGAACTATTAAAAACTACCGTTAATACTATTGCAAAAGGTTTTGGTCAATAATAATGAGTAACGATACTTTTCACGAAAAGCCTAGCTTAGTTGTTGATAATGCAACTGTTACATACAATAACGGACATACTGCTATTTATGACGTCAACTTCAATATCACTGGCGGCTCAATTTGTGCGCTAGTAGGAGTTAATGGTAGCGGCAAATCCACCTTGTTTAAAACAATAATGGGTTTAGTAACACCAACAAAGGGTCGGGTAACATTAAACAATGCCCCGATCAAAACTGCCCTTAAACAAAATATTATTGCTTACGTACCACAAACTGAAGAAGTTGACTGGGATTTTCCGGTCCTAGTTTCTGATGTAGTAATGATGGGACGCTATGGTAAAATGGGTATTTTACGCATTCCTAGTCAACAAGATAAACAAATTGTTGCTGATGCGCTGGCGCGGGTTGATCTTACCGATTTAGAAAAAAGACAAATAGGTGAGCTCTCTGGTGGGCAAAAGAAACGAGTTTTTCTCGCACGAGCACTTGCCCAAAAAGGAAAAGTATTACTTCTTGATGAACCTTTTACTGGTGTCGATGTAAAAACGGAAAATGCTATTATTGAGCTTTTACGCTTATTACGGAGCAATGGCTATCTGATTTTGGTTTCTACTCATAACTTGGGAAGCGTGCCTGAATTTTGTGATCAAGTTATTTTAGTAAACCGCACCATACTGGCTAGTGGGCCAATTGAAACAACTTTTACCCAGAAAAATCTTCAACTCGCTTTTGGCGGGGTACTGCGGCATATTAATCTCTCTGGAGCCGAACTTCATGACGATGATGATCCTCGTTCATTGACTGTTATTACTGATGATGAAAGAGCAGCTGTTTTTTATGGTCACCATGAACAAGCATCAGTTATTAAAAAACAACCAGAGGAATAAATCATGTTGGATCTATTACTTCAGCCCTTTGAATATAACTACATGGTCAAAGCAATCTGGGTTAGCGCTATTGTTGGTGCAGTCTGTGCTTTTCTCTCTGCTTACTTAATGTTAAAGGGATGGTCATTAATAGGTGATGCTCTTTCCCATTCTATCGTGCCAGGTGTCGCTGGCGCCTATGCACTTGGCTTCCCCTATGCTATAGGTGCTTTTTTTACCGGTATTCTTGCTGCACTTTCTATGACATTTGTGCGCCATATTTCGAAACTGAAAGAAGATGCAGTAATTGGTTTTATTTTTTCCACCTTCTTCACCGCAGGATTGCTAATTCTTTCATTAAATCCCACGTCAGTGAATGTACAAACTATTATCTTTGGCAATATTTTAGGTATTGCCGATGAAGATATACTCCAAGTTGAAATTAT
Organism: Arsenophonus sp.; assembly: GCA_045399315.1. Lineage (GTDB taxonomy): Bacteria > Pseudomonadota > Gammaproteobacteria > Enterobacterales > Enterobacteriaceae > Arsenophonus. The sequence goes on along the minus strand of DAYVGO010000005.1, from coordinate 172,729 downwards.
TATTACCATTTCTTTTATTATGCTTATGCTTATATGGAAAGATTTACTTGTCGTATTCTTTGATGAAAATCACGCTCGCTCTATTGGACTAAACCCGTTAAAATTAAAAATTATCTTTTTTATGCTACTTAGCGCCTGTACGGTTGCCGCTTTACAAACCGTGGGAGCCATACTTGTTATCACAATGGTCATTACACCTGGAGCAACCGCTTATTTACTCACGGATCAATTCAAATGGCTACTCTTTATTGCCATACTGATCGGATTTACCTCTAGTGCTCTTGGCGCTTATATTAGCTATTTTATTAATGGTGCTACCGGTGGAATCATTGTTACCCTACAAACTTTGGTTTTCCTCTTAGTCTTCTTTTTTGCACCTAAATATGGTTTATTTGCATCCCGCCGAAAAGCACGCGAAGAAATTTTAAATCTCAAACAATTAGAACAAGAGGTAAGTCACAATGAATGAATTTATGGAGTTATTAATAACGCCTTTTGTTTTTCCGTTTATGCAAAAAGTCATTATTACCGCACTTGTTACTGGAACAGTATGTTCTATCCTCTCCTGCTTTTTAATACTTAAGGGTTGGTCTTTAATGGGTGATACTATTTCTCATGCTGTATTACCCGGGATCGTTATTGCCTTTGTTATCGGCATTCCCTTATCAATCGGCGCTTTTTTATCAGGAATTTTTTGTACATTTGCGACCGGTTATCTAAAAGAAAATAGTCGCATAAAAGAAGATACTGTCATGGGGATTGTTTTTTCCGGGATGTTTGCGTTTGGATTAGTACTATTTGCCCGTATTGATACAGATCAACATCTTACCCATATTCTTTTTGGCAATATCCTAGGCATTACTGAGACCGAATTTAAACAAACACTTTACATCTCAGCTTTTACCATTGCAATTATTCTATTAAAACGTAAGGATTTTATGCTCTACTGTTTTGACCCTAATCAGGCCAAAGTTATCGGTTTACCTGTTAAACTTTTACATTATGGATTACTGTCTTTATTAGCTCTCACCATTGTTGCATCTTTACAAGCAGTAGGAATAATTCTAGTAATAGCTATGCTTATTTCTCCTGGCATTATTGCTTTTACGTTATGTCAAAACTTTAATCGAATGCTAATTATTGCTGTTATTGCTTCTGCCACCTCCTCACTTATCGGCACTATTCTGAGTTTTCATATTGATGGCGCAACTGGTCCTTGTATTGTACTAACACAAGCAATCTATTTTATAGCTGCATTAATCTACAACTATATTAGTAAAATAAAAAAACGTTCTTTTTTGAATAAAATATCAATTCGCTCATAAGCAATATTGTTAAATATAAAAATAACTGACAAAAATTAGGATTATCTTATTTTTGATAGATGATAATCCTGTTTTTTACTAGCAGAGACTATTCACTAACCTTAATCAGATATAATATAGTATCTTAACTTAAATTTAATAGGGAAACTGCTAAAACATCAGCAGGCAATAAGTCATTAATTAAACGGATCCTTAGTATCTTAAAACTGCTTACTAAAGCTAAATAAAAAACGCTATATTTATCTTTTGATAAGCGCTAAGCAATATATCGTCATTATTTATTAAATTACTATAATCCCTCACAATGACAATAACTTTACAACTAGACAAGTAATTAATTATGATCTTCACGTTACCTTTCAATAATATATTTATTTTCAAATTGATTATAATAAAAAAACTACCAACCTAAGATATTCAATACGAAGTAAAGCATTCCCCCTAATATAACCAGCAATACATACAGTAGGAAAATTTGCTAAAAAATAGTATGAGACAGAATAATAATTTTTGCTTCTATTTCTTCTTTTGAAACTTCAAAACCCCTTTTGCTCTTTCAACAATGAGGTGATCTTCAATACTTTCTTTGATAAATTTTAATTGACGATTCATTCTGTTAGCTAAAGCACTCAAAGCTTGACCAACAAACATCAAGTAAAATAGCAAAATAAAACCGAAATTAGCTGTTAAAATAAAAATCCCATATGAGTATTAGGAATAGGTGAATTATGCCAAAAAATTTATAAAAGCGGTATTTTATTTTACTATATACACCATAATTTTAATAAAATCATTGACTACCACATTTAAATCAGTGTCTTGTAAAGCTTTGCTTTTCTGCTAAAGAAATTAATGATACTATTGTAGACACGAGCATTAGAGAAAAAACTATCCACCTTAAAACACGCTTTCCAATAGCGATATAAAATACTGTTTGGTAATTTATTAAAGTTCCCCATATTTTTTTATATTACTATTTAAATAGAATAATTAAATATTATCAAAAACATATAATTGTTATTTTATCACTAATCAAAATTAGCCCTAGCCTATCTATATTAAAAAATTTCTTTATTTTAAATTGATAAAATTAATTGGTAATTAATAGGAGTCCTTTTAATATCTCATCAATTATCTATCAAAGCTGCTATTTTTGACATGGTTGGTTTATTGATTAATTTTGAGCCCCTTTGAGTCAAGCAAAAAAAGAAATTCTAGGTAAACTTGGTGTAAATACTTCAATTGCAAATCAACTTCCTGACACATTAGGACTACACATCGATCAAGTTGTACAATTGTGGTATTTGGCTTCTCCTTGGCAAGGGGCCTCATTAAAAGAGGTGGAACAAAAATTATTAAACGTGTTATTGCGCTTATATAGAAGAACAAAGTCTACTATTGCCCAGTGTTAAACATGCTCTTCAACTATGTCAAGATCATAACTCAAAAATCGGTTTAGCATCTGCTTCCCCAAACATATGCTAGAAAAAGTACTTACTATGTTTAATATTCATGATTGCTTCTCAGCCGTCGTAGTATCGTTGCTCCACTAGCAGATCATTTTACTGATCCTCGTTGGGCATTAGCGAATATCAAACTCAATACACTGGATGAATTAACAACTAAACATATCATTTGAACTTTATCGATTGGCAGTAATATAACTTGAATATATACTGTCAAACTAAAACATTATTACTTTTCTCACCAGCTAACTACAAAATACTAATCTTATTATTTAATAAATAAGATATTTTTTTCGATTACACTACTCAAATCATGTCAAAACTATTATACTCTATAAACTGTATAAATAAACAGTTGGACATTATGTGTTATGACTGCCACCGGGCATCTACTTTTTTCAGTATCATCATTAATATTTGTGCATAAATTAGCAATTACACCAGAGTTTACACATGGTGATTGGCTTCATTTATTAGCCGGTGCATTACTTGGTGCTCTATTACCCGATATTGATCATCCATCTTCTCATTTAGGGCGTCTATTTCGTTTTATTTCTGTTCCAGTTTGTCGTTTATGTGGTCATCGTGGCTTTACCCATAGCTTACTCGCATGGTTGCTGATCGTATTATTATCGACTCAACTTCCCAGTAGTTATTGGCTTTCTGATGCACTAATTCAAGCATTTTTGTTAGGTTATTTCAGTCATCTAATTGGAGATATGTTAACCACAAAAGGTATACCTTTCCTATGGCCATTGAAGCTTTACTTTTGTTTCCCTATTTTAGGCAATAATTCTAATCACCGAGCAGAGCATTCTATTGCTATTTTATTAGCTATTTGTACAGTATTAATCCCATCTCACTATCAATCACCTCTACTACCACTATTACAAGAAACGAAAAAAAACGTTATTACATATGTAGTTAATGAACTAAACGGCTTAAAATTATTACGTTCTCATTGAAAAATTATTAAAATAAAATTGCATTTAGTTATAACAAAAATATTTTTATGTTGATAATATATAAGGCAACATACGTTTCATTGGAAGTTTTTAACCATCATACTTCCCCAATGACAAAAAATGCTATACCTAGAACAATATGGAGTTGGAAAATGGGTATGAATTTCCCTGTAATCCTTAATATACTTGTCTTTACTATGTTATTACTATTATTAGCAAAAGTAAGTACACATGGATGGAGCCTGTCAAAAAAAGTCTTCGTCGGTCTTCTTATTGGTACCTTTTTTGGTGTGGTTTTGCATTTGGTATATGGTACTAATAATCAAATAGTGCATGATTCATTGTCGTGGTTCAATATAGTTGGCAATGGTTATGTAAAACTGCTGCAAATGATCATTATGCCTTTAGTGTTTGCTTCAATACTTAATGCTGTCGCACGCTTACATCAAACATCTTCATTAGGAAAAATCAGTTTCTTCACCATCGGGGTTCTGCTTTTTACAACAGCGATTGCCGCTCTCATTGGTATCACTATTACAATTTTGTTTGGCTTAACGGCAGAAGGTCTTGTACAAAGTAGTCATGGTCATGAAAATATTCAATCTGGTGTTATAGAAAGCAACTATATTCAAAAAATTTCTGATTTAACAATACCTGAATTAATATTATCATTTATTCCTAAAAATCCTTTTGCCGAACTGACCGGAGCAAATCCAACTTCCCTTATTAGCGTTGTTATTTTTTCTACCTTTTTAGGTATAGCTGCTCTGCAATTAGCTAAAATTAATCCTGCAAAAGGTGATAAAATTTTATCGACGATAGATATTTTTCAAGCCTGGATCATGAAGCTGGTTCGTTTAGTTATACGACTAACACCATATGGCGTAATGGCTTTAATGATTAAAGTTGTTGCCAATTTAAATTTACAAGATATTATCAAGCTCGGCAGTTTTGTTATTGCATCCTACTTAGCGTTATCTTTAATGTTTATCATTCATGGTATTCTTCTTTCTTTAATTGGCATTAATCCAATAAAATTTTTTAAAAAAGTCATTCCAGTTTTAATTTTTGCATTTACTAGCCGTTCTAGTGCCGCCAGTATTGCATTAAACGTTGAAACACAAACTCAACAATTAGGTATTCCTGAATCAATCGCTAATTTTTCAGCATCCTTTGGTACCACAATTGGTCAAAATGGCTGTGCAGGAATTTACCCGGCAATGCTTGCTGTAATGGTTGCCCTAACTGTTGGAATCAATCCGCTAGATCCCATATGGATTGCTACACTTGTTGTTATTGTAACCATTAGTTCTGCTGGGGTTGCCGGTGTTGGTGGCGGAGCGACTTTTGCTGCATTAATGGTTTTACCTGCGATGGGGCTACCTATTACTTTAGTAGCATTACTTATTTCGGTCGAACCACTGATTGATATGGGAAGAACTGCACTAAATGTTAATGGTTCAATGGTTGCAGGAACAATTACTAGCCAATTAATGCATAAAACAGATAAAAATGTTTTCAATAAATAATATTTACAATTTTTAATTTATACTTAAAAGTCCTACTAGAAATCTATTTAGGACTTTAAGTTTTAATACCATTTTATGTAATAAATCATTTTTATTATCAGATGTAATTTACATTAACTATTATTTGCATAATTAAATATTTATTAATTTTATTAATGTATTTCATTTTAAATACTGTAGATAACCAATAACTTGATACGATTAAACAAAAATACTAATAAGAAAGATAAATTAGGGCATAATACCTTTCAAAAACATAATGTTAGTATAACTTGCAAGAATGCTCACGTTAAAGCTTTATTCGGCGGTTTAAAGCTTCAAGAAACAATAAATGAGAAGCGTGAAAACATATATATTCTCCAACATGGTGGTGCAAAACCTTTACAAATTAGTGCTCGACAAACTGTTATTATGGATCCTTTTACATCAACAAATACTGGTTGGCAAGAAGGTAAATTAATCATTTTTGGCGATATGGAGCTAGGATCGTTAGACGCCCCGCTAATTAGTTGGGAAAACCATCACGCATTAGGAATTTTATGGGGTCAAGTACTCCTGCAAAGAGGAATTTCATCACCATACCTTCTCGATAAACTAAAAGAGTTTATTTCTACTAGTAATACCCAAATTAAGTCACGAGATAATATTGTTTCAGGCAATATTGAAGCCACACCAGTAGATAACGCTGAAATTAAAGTTATTTTAGGCTATAAAGAACAATTAATTTCTTTTGACACCATACAAGTTAAAAATCACGACGACTACTCTATTGTCGAGATGGCTTGATTGGATCTCACGACAAGAACGACTTTACCTTTAAAATACAAGGTATTAGCAATTATGACGAATAACCAGGTGACACATCTCAATGTGATCCTGTGTTAACTGGAGAAGTCACTCTGAGATTTATTCCTTATCAACACCCGCAAGATACTGTTATTAAAAGCTGGTTTGTTACTTGTATAGAGCGTGACGGCGAAATTGTAAATAATTATATCACCGGCATCTTAAGCTATAACTATGATGTTTTTGAAATACCATTTGATATTAAAACAGCAGATAGCATGCCAGTAGTTTTTGATGTGAATCAAGCTAATTCTGTCTTGTATCCATTTACCGAAACTAATCCTAATTTATCATTTTATACTTTACGCCATGGACAAGGACCAGAAAAAGTCGATGAAATTGTAAATGGTTACTCGATCTTAAAAACACTAGTAATAAACGAAATAAGTAACGTTAGATATTAAGTTAATATTAAAGCAATTATCAATAATCGCTTAGATCTATTTTGTTGCTGTTAAAAGAGCTTACTTCTTAAGATTATCAGTAAAAAATTATGTTAACAGAATAAGAGTGATAACTTAATATTTAATTTTTTTTTATTATAACATTAAATAGGTTATAATATGAACAATAAAAAAATTTCTACCGAGCAAAAAGAATTAATTTTTGTATTTGTCCTTTTCTCCGGAATGACACCATTAGATATTATTGGACCGGCCACACTATTACAAAATCAAGGGCTTAACATAGAATATGTCTGGCATGACAAACAACCTGTTGCAACGGAAATTAATTGTGTAACAATGACATTTGATGAATTGAATGTGGAAATATATTATGTATTATTGACTCTCATAATCCTTTTCCTGCACTTAAAGATACTAAAATGGATACATAAGGTTGGTCAGAATGCTAAATATATTACTAGTGTTTGTAATGTCTCAATGTTTTTAGCCTCTATAAATCTATTAGATAACTATCAATCTTCAACACATTGGAGTTACAATGAATTTTTAGCCCAGCTCGGGGCTACCGTTTCAAACCAACGTGTTACTATTGATAGAAATAGAATTACTGATGGCGGAGTCACCGCTGGTATTGATTTTAGGTTATACTTATTATCCATGTTAAAATCAGAAACTGGCGCAAAGTTAATGCAACTAATTTACCCAATATGATCCTTAGTTCCCCTTCCATTCAGGAAACCCTGAAACAGCCGAACCGGAATTAGTTAATTTAGCGCGTGATAAAATTAAAGTATCATTTGAAACAGAAGCCCCTGCTTATCTTGAAATACTTAAATATGGAATTGAAGGAAAAAAAGATTTGCTGAATTCTGAATAATTAAATTAATGTATTCAATAATGTTGTATATTATTTAATTTATTGATATATTTAGGTTATTATAACAATATAAGAATCCAGATACATTATGATTAATAACCTCAAACGTCATAAACTCACTGAAGCTATTTTGAAGTTTTCTTTTTCAATGCTTTTTTTCATTTCATTTACAGCTAGTGCTCATCAGTACAAAGAAATTGCTGATCTTATTGAGCAACGTCTCTCTTATATGAAATATGTTGCCAGGTACACATTTGAAAAACACCTGCCAGTAGAAGATTTTATCCAAGAAAATAAAGTTATTTTGAACTCGATTAATAAAGCAGAAGCTTTAAGTTTGGACAAAAAATCAATAGAGCCTTTTATGATATCACAAATAAATGTCGCTAAAGCAATTCAATATTGTTATAAAGCAGATTGGTTGTCCATGCTGAAGAATGGGCAGCTAAATGCTGACTTATCGAATATTCGTTTAAAAATTAGTAAATTAAGTGATAGTATCCTACAATTAATCACTGAGGAATTAAAAAACAATGGCCAAATAAAAAATCAAATCTGTTTATATATAAATAAAATCGACCAACACAATCTTAAAGGATCGGATAAAAAAAATAATTTGTTCATCACTTAAGCAAATATCTTTAAAAAATAAAAATATTAAGTGGCATAAATAGTTTTATAATAACTAAATTTTTATATTTAGTTATTATATAATCTTGTGATAAATTAACATGCGTGTATAGTCTTTAATTACTTTTCCATCATATTCAGCCGAGCAACTCGAAGCTAATACCGATAATTATAATAATAAATTATTAGAATTAGATTTAACAATCGGTGATCCTAACGGCACGACATTAAAACAAAAAGAAGATGTTAATAATAAAATTATGGGATTACTTAATGAAATTGAAAATTTGTATGATAAATATATTAAATTAAATGAATATATTACCAGTCCTTTTATGAAAGAGTTACAAATATTAAAAATAAAGTCTGGTATGGTTGCCATAAAATCTGGTGATACTGACTAGGAAAGTTATAACCTTTCTAAAGAGGTAATTTAAAAATAATAATAAATTTTTTGAATCTTATCATTGTTCATTGTCACGAACCGATCAAGAATTACAGAAAATAAGCGAACATGATAGAAATTATGTTTGGTATTTTTATCAATATAATTTTTCCCATCAGCTAGCATATAATAAAACTGCGCCACCTGGTAATAAATATCAGACAGAATTTTATTCAATAGTAAATGAATTAAAAACAAAAAAACTACTGGAAGAAAATGTTTTTGCGATAGCCAACGCGCGTAATGCGCTAATTTTTTGTGAAAAATCTTTTGCTGGTGAGGATCTTAAAAACGATATTTTATTTATTGCACTTAAATTTTATGATAATTATTTAGCCATTAAAAAAGATATTAGTGATCATCAATTAGCTCAAGATTGCTATGTATTAACAGAAATAAAATCGCTTTATATACCCAAATCAATAAAACAAGAACCTAAACACATTAACTTAGCTGGTTAAATAGATAATTATAAATACATAACTATCTATATCTGCTAGTATTCTGGCTTATTCCACAAAATGAGACAAGATAATTTATTGTAATAAAATAGCAGAAAATATCTTATTCAAAAACTTACTCTAAATATTTAATGACTATTTTTTACATAAATCATAATTTGCTACTATTATTTTATTGATATCAAGCAAATTCGGAGTTCTATTATGAAATTGAAAATACTATCTATCACATTAATTAAATTTTTACTTGTAGGTCCTGTTTTTGATGTCGAAAAAACTGTCAAAAAAACAATAAACTCTCAACAAATGAGAAAGAAAGATTGCAATATCCAAGCAAAAAAGAAAGCATTAATGGGTCAAAAAAGAAAATCTTTTATGACATCATGTCTTAGTAATAAGTCTACTAAGAAAGGTAATTCTCAGAATGAGAAAATATAATGTAGAAACAACCAAAAAACAATTAAAAAAGGGTGAAAGTCAAGTATTTATGAGTAAATGCCTAAGAGGTTAATTTAATACAAAAATAAGACCGCTTTTTTTAGTGGCCATGTTTCTGAACTATATAAAAGTATTTAATGTTCATTTTAATATATCAAATAATTAAAATATAAATAAAATTCTTAAATATTCAAGACTAGATAATAAGATTACATATCTTTTTTAAAAATTTGCCACTTAAAAGCATATAAAAAATAAGAATTAATATTCAAAAAAATAATTAATATTTTCTAAACTCAATAGAATTTAAAATAATAATGTTATATATTTTACTCATACTAATAAAATAATTCGAGATTGCATTATCATTACATATCAGACAATTTTATGAAATGATTTATTCCATTTAACAGAATTTTTCTTATAAAGTCACTATATTAATTTTCATCTTCATTTCATTTTTACATACTCGTAATTATAGATGGTTTACAGCCATAAAGTTGCTAATTTAAAGAGATAAATATAATGCATAATGAATGGTAAGAAGTTTTAGATTTTTGGTTTAAAGAATCTACCAATAAACAATGGTTCGAAAAACAACCACAATTTGACGCTATCATACGGGATAGATTTAAGCATACTACTGAAAAAGCAAGTCGCGAAGAATTTGCACATTGGCGTTGTTCAATTTGATTCATCAGTAAGAATTTGATGAGTTTTATTTAAATCAGCATGCTGATTACCAATAACGTTACTGAAATAGCACCACAAAAATTTGATGCCGATATCTAATTTATCTTTACCTCTAATGCTGGCATTTTTTGCTGTTAGCTCAGGCCCTCGAACAATCGCTTCACTCCATATAAATGTTGGTATTGTGGTTTTTACTGGATTAGGCAACGAAAAATTGGCAACCGGATAAGTAATGCTTTCTCCCCAAAGTCCAGTATTAGTACCTGGACGACCAATATGACCACTCATCAACGATAGCATCATAATTGAATGGGCTTGTTCACATTCGCCGTACGTTGCAAACCCCACCCTTGTGAAATTCAAGCAGCTTTAGCGTTAGCAATTTCACGGGCTATTGAATGATACGCTGACTTGAAATACCCGTCAGGCTGCTTGCCCATTCAGGTGTTTTAGCAATACCATCTAGCCCATTACCCAAAATATAATCTTTTTATGCAGCATTAGGCAATGCTAATGGAGGTAAGGTTGACTTATCACAGCCAACACAATATTTTGTTAAAAAGCTTCGTCTTTTAGTTGTTCCTTGATCATGACATAACCAAGTGCCGCAAATAACGCCGCGTCAGTACCTGGATAAATCGGAATCCATTCAGCACCTAATGTCGTAACACTATCTGTATTACGGAGATCAATAATAATGACTTTGGCTTGACATTTTTGTAGTGTATTTAAAGTTTCATAAAATTGACATACATGTTTCGGCTAAATTATGACCAAACATCACCACTAAATCAGAATTAGCAATTTCATTTAATAAACTTTCTTCAGTGCTGCCATAAACATAAGGGTAATTTCTGTTAATTGGCATAAGAATAAGTACCATAATCCCCCAGAAAACCACCAATAAGCACCAATAAACGTTTGCAAGCTATACGGCCGTGTAAATTTACTCCCGTTGAGTCGGTACCATATTGATAATAGATAGCTTCATTACCATATTTCTCAATAGCTTCCTTTAATTTTTGTACGATAATGGTTGTTACTTCATCCCAGCTAATTTTTTTGAACTTACCTTCACCTCGCTTACCTACCCGTAACATGGGATATTTTAGTCGATCAAGATTATAGGTTTTCCAACACACTGATCTGCCAAGCAAGCAAAGCCTAATTTGATGTTCACTAAATTTGGCATCATCATAGAAGATTTTATTTGAAATGTGTTGAATGACATTATCTTTCACATGTACTTTGGGTGGACAGCGACTACCGTAATTAACTAAACAAGCACTGTATTTGATTATTTCATCTGACATAATACCTGTCGATTTAGCCTGAGCAGAGAAAGAAAGTGTGACACTTCCAGCAATGGATGCAACACTGGCAATTGTCCCTGAAGTCTGTAAAAACTGTCGCCGATTCATTTGCGCAAAGTGTGTTGCTTTCTTTTTAGTCATTGACATTACCCAATAGTAAAATAACGATAAATTATCGTTATTGTTTTATGTTAAAAAAATAATGACAAAATAGGTTATGATTTAAATCAATTAAGGATAAATTATGAAATTTTCAGTGATATGCCATAAGTTGCTGAATAAAAACTTTAAAATTATTAAATTTTAATTGATTAACTAACCGCTAAAAGCGATTTTTTTCAATAACAAAGCACTATCTGATCCACTTTTAATTATTCAAACTATTTTCTTTAAAAAAATCAGGCTTAATAGATATAATTTAAAGTAAGAAATTGATGAGACTAGAAGATTATGTCCAGCAAAATATCAATAACCAGTTATAACATTAGTGGCTTTGGTGGTATGGAAACCATTTGTCGTGATTTTATTATGTTATTAAAAACACGACAGCCAGATATAACCTTAAGCTTTGTCTTTTTTAATAATAAATAAACCCAACCTAATGATAATTGGTTAGATAACATAAAATACACACGACTATATTTTAGCATCAGAAACAGCAAGCTACGTCGTATTCATTATGCTTTACAGCTGTGACAACTACTTATAGAACAAAAAATTAACGCAATTATCGCCTTGGATTCGATTGCCTGCTATAACTCAAATATCAGTAGAAAACTTATCTTAGCTAGAAAAATCCCACTAATTCCCTAGCCGCATTTTTCCATTAGCGGAAGCTATAAAAAAGAATATATTTTAAAAGCTGATTATTATTACGCGATCAGCTCAGGTATAGCGAAATAATTAATTGCTCTTGGAGTCGATAAAAATAATATTTTTACCTTATTTAATCCAATAAAAAACACAATATTGTCATCCCTCGACCGAAGGTAAAATCACCTTTCTTTATTTGTCGAATATTCTTTGATGGACAAAAACAACTTGCTTTTCTACTTATTATTAATCTAGCAAATGTCACTGGTGATTGGCAGCTGAATATTGTCTGCAGCTGCGGAGAAAAAGAGATCTATCAATTAAAGCAACTAGCTAAGAAACTAAATATTGAAGAAAAAATTAACTGGCATGGCAGCCAGATCCATGGTTTTATATACGTAATCATATCAAAACAGTTTTGGCCCCCTATTAACTTCTAGCCTTGAAGGACTCGGTATGGTTCTTCTTGAAGCTATATCCTATGGCATTTACACGATAAGTTTAAATTGCTCAACAGGGCCAGAAGACATCATTAAAAATGACATTAATGGAAAATCATTTCCCGTTAATGATATGCCTTGTTTTGTTGATATATGACAAGGTATTATTCATAATAAAACCTCATCTACGCAGACTAACATAAAAAATTCTATCTTAGACTTTTATGAAGCTAGTTACATTGACAGAGTTAATTTATCCCTAAAAAAATTCTAACGTGATATAATTTAGCGGATTAAATATTCTTATTTAATCCGCATCATAAATAAAATTTGATTGTAACATCATTAAAACAATATAAAAATGCTATTTATGCCAAAAAATTAACGAACGAAAAAAACGCCTAATCTGTAGAAAAATAAAAGCCAAAGCAGACTCAATCTTACCTCTCTTTCTTCTTTTGGTCTTAATATTATACTTTCTTCTATCAGCTTCCAAATTGCTATTTTCAACAGTTACAATCGGATGCTTTATAATTTCAGCTAAATAATATCCTCTAACCGCTTTTTTTTTATAAAATAATCCCCATGAATCAGCTACAAAGAATTTCTTTGAAAACTCAGAGATTATTTTTTCACAAGTGGTACGATGAATTAAGTAACAACAGGCGCGAAAAATTTTATTCGGACTGTAGGTTAATAACCGAAATGTAACATTGGCTACGGTTATTTTATTAAAAAAACTTAACGAAATTCGTTTTCTTGAACTAAGTCCTTCTTGACCACCCAGCAGATAAACACAATTTTTTTTTAGTAAATCACTTTTACCCTGTTCTAGCGCTTTAATTAAAGGTGATAATTTTTTATCAATGATGATATCATCCTCAAGAATCAAAGCCCATTCAATATCGTTGGTTATAATATATTGATAAATAGATTGATGGCTAAAACTACAAGCAACCTCATTCATACTGCTTGCTTCAACAAAAGATTGGTTAGAATATGGCGGTTTTAACCAAGGCATATCGTGTTGAGTTAATTTAGCCCCTTCAAAGGCATCGACTATCGTAAAAGTTAAAGCTTGTGAAGACAATGCATGACTAATTTGTGATCTTCTATTTATATCCTTTTTCAATGAGACAATAAAAATAGGGCAAGACTGATTCATTTGTGCCACCAAAAATTTATTTTTAACAAAAAATTAACATAAATTATAACTATTTAAATTTATTTTTACTACATTCTAAACTTTACACTAGAAAAGCATTTTATTTTATACGCTATCCTCGATAGCAAAATAGAATAAAATAATTATAAGAACATAATATTGTTATTATATTAATACTAGATTTTAAAAATTATCTCTTTTATCTCGTAAATCTACCACAGTAAAATTTAATAGCTAAAATTATTAACTAAATTTAACTAATATGTTAAAAAAAGATATCATAATTGTCTAAAAATAATATATTAGCTATATATCATATTCACTAATTATTTAATATGACGTAAAAAAATTAACACTTGTTTCAATGAGTTTGTGATTGTATTTAATTCAAAAATAATAATCTATTAATTTAATATAATAAAAATTTATAACCAAAAATTAATAAATAACTATTAGAAAAACATATAACTAAGATAAAATTATGTTTATTTCAATATAATATAGTGTTTTTGTTAATTCTGAAGATATAATGATTATTAATCAATCTTTATAAAGTATAATAGTCTTAACAATGGTTTTTTCATTCCACCAACGCTAAAATCAGATAACTATTTAAGATAAAAGTTAATGCAAGTTTTGCCAAAAGGAAACTTAATGTATTTTAATAGTAAGGAGATAATACTGACAAGTTATGAGTTTTCATCTACAGATGAAAAAAATTGCCATTTTCATATTGCCTACGGTGCAGATATGAATTTTTCCCTTGGTACAGCGATTTCCATCTGTTCAATTTTACATTTTAATAAAAATTATACCCTTCACTTTTATATCTTCACGGATACGATTTCTAAGTCCGAACTTAAAAAATATGATGAACTAACAAAATCATATAATACAAAAATAACAATATTACTCATCGACACGCTACAGCTAAAAAAATTACCCACAAATAAGTTATGGTCTCATGCAATCTATTTTCGTTTCATCATTGCCAATTATTTTTACCACAAAATAAATAAAGTTTTATATTTAGATTCAGACATTATTTGCTCTGGCGATATATCAGAATTATTCACTATCGATTTAAACCAACATATTATTGCAGCTGTCGCTGATCGAGATGAATATTTATGGAAAAAACGCGCTAAAATGCTAGCAATGCCGGGAATAGATAATGGCTATTTTAACTCAGGTGTTATGTTGATCAATACAAACAAATGGCATGAAAATAAGGTAACAGAAAAAACAATAAATATATTACTTGACGAAAAATCAAAGGCAAAATTTATATTTTATGATCAGGATGCATTGAATATATTACTGGTAAATCATGTCTTATTTCTAGACAAAAAGTTTAATACCCAATTTAGTATTAATTATGAATTAAAAAACAAACCATTATTCCCTATCATTAATAATGTAAAATTTATCCATTATATTGGTCCAACCAAACCATGGAATAATTGGTCTGAATATCCTAGTATTCAATTATTTATAACAATAAAAACAAAATCTCCTTGGAAAGCCACTCCTCTTATTGCAGCATCAACGCCTAATCAATATAGATATGCTGCTAAGCACATGTTTAATAAGAAAAAATATATTAAATGGCTATTAAATTATCTCTATTATTTTGTTACTAAAGTCTTATCTAAATAACAAAATTGCACACGCTAAAAACCATAAAAATGGATAAATTCTGTTTGCAAATAGCTAACGAATGATCTATTTTTAATAATCAAATTTTAAATTAGCTAGATATAGAAAATACGTTATAATTTACTTTACTTTCAGAATCTATATATTCAAATTGCGCTTTAGTCAATGTTAAATTAATGGCTTTAACAAAACTTTCAACCTAAGCAACAGTAATCACATTGGTAATCAGTGCAGTAATTCCATTAAAAGCTATTAACCAGGCAAGAGCAATTTCTGCTAAGGTTGCCTGATGCTCATCAGCAACTATCTGCAACACATTGAGAATTTTTTCACCTCTTTGATTAAGATATTTATCGACATCGCTTTCTTTTGGGCTGATATTTAAGTCACTTTGACGACGATACTTATCGGTTAAAAATCCTGATGCCAAACTATAGTAAGTGACAACCCCAATATTTTTTGACTACAAGGTGTCCTCAGATAAGCATTTAACGTCTCTTCATAAGGAGTATTTAGGTCTGGCTAATAGGAAAAATAGAGATCAATATAATCTGTTTGTAAACGCCGTAAAGAATCATCAACCGCTTTGGTGATCCTACGGGCGAAAGCCCGCCCTTTCATGGAAAACCTAAATCTGCACCAACTTTGGTAAAAATAACTAATTTATCTCTAGCTATTGAATATTTAGTCAACCAGTTACCAATAATAGTTTCAGATTCTCCACCACTATTACCTGACGCTCAACTTGAATAAACATCTGCGGCATCGATGGCAACTAAACCATTATCATACAAAGTATCTAATATGGTAAAACTCTTTTTTTCATTAATATCCAGCCAAATACGTTGCCGCCAAACACAAGAGGCGGAATAGTAAATTCTGTTGAGCCTAACCTTCGTAATTGTATTATTTCCTCACTTACTTATTAAATAAAGCTAATAGACTAGCTAGAAGATACTTAGTGTTACTCTTACCATAAGGTTGGATTTGTTTAAACTTTAACACACATTTAATAGACAGATAAAACTCAGCTATCTGTTATATTAAGGATAACTTACCAATAGTCTAACAGTTTCCACCATAAAACACCAATTACGATCCAAATAAAAAGATTGACCACACTTAATATAAAACCTATTTTCCACCATTCCGCTAGCGTTGTATAACCAGAACCATAGATAATCGGTGCCGTCCCGGTGGCATAATGGGTTAATGACATCATTAATGATGAAGAGAAAGCCAGGATCAAACCTAGCAACAAAGGGGGAGCACCCAAGGCTAAACCGGCAGTAAAAAATGCTGCGAACATGGCCATGATATGGGCGGTAGTACTGGCAAAAAAGTAATGAGAATATACATATATCAAAACCAGTAACAACATGCTACCAATCCAGCCGATCCCCATATGATTAATAGCGGCTCCAACGGTCTGGGAGAACCAATTAATCAGTCCAAGTTTACTAAGAAAAGATGCCATCATGACTAACACAGCAAACCAAGTAATAGTGTCCCATACGCCCTTGGTTTTCAAAATATCATCCCAACTTAATACACCTGTACAAAGTAAAATAGAAAGCCCAATAAATGCCGCAGCCGTAGGATTAATAGTAAAAACGTTTCCGAAAATAAGTGCCGGTACGCCAGCCCACATAACCAACAACATGCCAAATACAACTAAGGTAATTTTTTCTGCTTGGGAAATAGGCCCTAACTTATGCAATTTTTGCTTAGCAAAGTTTGGCGCCTCCGGTGTTATTTTAATTTCTGGTGGATAAATCCAATAAATAATTAATGGCATAACTAATAACGAAATAATGCCTGGTACCAAAGCGGCTATTGCCCACATTCCCCAACTGATCTCAAATGACGGGGTTGTATTTTCCATGATCAAACTCACAATCAATGGATTAGGTGCGGTTGCCGTAATAAACATCGCTGAAGTAATAGGATTAATATTAAAATTAACTAACGAAAGATAGCGACCAATTTTTTTTGAGCTACCTAATTCTGGATTAGAGCCAAAACTATTAGAAATTGAGCGCATAATAGGATGCATTATTCCACCACCACGAGCTGTATTGCTTGGTGTAACCGGGGCTAATATTGTCTCTGCAATCGCCAATGAATAAGCAATACCTAAAGTTTTTTTGCCAAATAAAGAAATAAAATAATAACCAATACGTGCTCCTAATCCTGTCCTATTTAAACTAACAGAAATCATTATTGAAATACCTATCAACCAAATAAGTTGATTAGAAAAACCACTCAATGCATCATTAATTGCTTCTTTCACATTATTGGGATTGGTTACTCCAGTAACAGCAATTAAAGTAATAGCTATAATTGAAATTGCACCTATTGGTAAAGCTTTGCCAATGATAGCCAATATAGTACCAATAAAAAGAGCAAATAATTGCCAGGCATTAACATTAACACCATCAGGAACAGGAATAATAAACCAAATTATAAGAGTAATTGTGATAGCAATTAAGGTTGGTAAGGGCTTGGGTGGAGTCAATTTATCCATATTGTATTATCCAATTCGTGAAATATATTTACACAAGAAATAATTAACAATTTATCAATAAACAAAATCACACTAACAAATCGTACAATTCCTTATTATATAAATACTTAATTAGTTACTATGTTTATTTTCATCAAGCTCAATAATAAAAAATATTAATATATAATTTTATTTAAAAACCCTACTTATTCTTTCAAATTTAACTTTTTATTATAATTATAAGTTATTTTTATATATTAAGACTGTGATATGTATTGCAAAAATTACAATAAATTTTAATTACTAATTTATTAAAAAATATTTCTTTTTTATTTTTAGTCATAATTTATTTTATTAGATAAAAGGCTTATTTGTTCTATAAAAAATAATGAATTTATTTAAAATAATAAAATCACTTTATAAAATATAATATATAGTTTTATTTATTTTGATTTATTATTAAATTAAAAAAACAGATGAAACATTAGCAAGTAAATTTGCTAGCTGGCTAGCAGCCAAAGTCAATAAAAATGGCCTTTACAAATAATGATAAAGACCATCCAATATATTTTATATCGCTCCAGCTATGCTTTACTCTCTACCATTCAGTATGAAAGATGCCTTCTTTATCAATACGTTTATAGGTATGGGCGCCAAAATAGTCACGCTGTGCCTGAATTAAATTTGCCGATAAAACTGCTGAACGATAGCTATCATAATAAGAAATTGCTGCCGTTAATGTTGGTAAAGGAATACCGTTTTGTATACCAAAACAGGCAATATCCCGTAATGATTGTTGATACTCATCAATAATATTTTTAAAATAAGGTGCAAGCATAAGATTGGCTAAAGATGGATTTTGACTATAAGCATCCGTAATTTTTTGCAAAAATTGTGCCCGAATGATACAACCAGCGCGGAAAATCTTGGCAATTTCACTATAATTTAGCTGCCATTGATATTCGTCTGATGCCGTTTTTAATTGCTGAAAGCCCTGAGCATAGGAAACAATTTTTCCTAAATAAAGGGCACGGCGAACTTTTTCAATAAATTCCTGCTTATCACCTTTGAATGACTTAACCGCTGGACCCGTCAGCACTTTGGCTGCCACCACCCGTTGTTCTTTTAAAAATGAGAGATAACGAGCAAATACCGATTCAGTGATAAGGGTAACTGGAACCCCCAAGTCTAAAGCACTTTGACTGGTCCATTTGCCTGTTCCTTTATTTGCCGCTTCATCTAAAATAACATCAATTAAATAAATACCAGTTTGTTCTTCTTTCTTACGAAAGATATCCGCTGTAATCTCAATTAAATAACTACTTAATTCACCTTTATTCCATTCAGTAAAAATATCGACTAATTCTTCATTATTTAAATTTAATGTGTTTTTTAGTATTGAATAAACTTCAGCAATAAGCTGCATATCACCATACTCTATGCCATTATGCACCATTTTTACATAATGGCCTGCACCATCGGGCCCAATATAACTCACACATGGCTCACCTTCGGCCTTAGCGGCAATTTGTTGCAGAATAGGAGCAACTAAGTCATAGGCCTGCTTTTGACCACCAGGCATGATAGAAGGCCCTTTCAATGCGCCTTCCTCACCACCAGAGACACCGGTACCAATAAAGTTAAACCCTTGCACTGAAAGCTCTTGATTACGGCGAATAGTATCCTGAAAATAAGTATTACCGCCATCGATTAGAATATCACCTGTATCTAGATATGGTGTTAATGAAGCGATAGTTTTATCAGTAGCCTGACCTGCTTTTACCATCAATAAAATACGACGTGGTTTTTCCAATGAATCAACAAATTCCTTAATCGTATAACAGGGGATTAATTTTTTTGCTGGATTTTCTAACATCACTTCATCGGTTTTTTCTTTAGAACGATTAAAAATCGAAACAGAATAACCCCGACTTTCAATATTGAGCGCCAAATTACGCCCCATAACAGCCATACCGACTACACCAATTTGTTGTTTTGACATTAAAAATCCCTGTCTGACAATTGATTACCCACGATTTACGAGCAAATATATTTTAACGTACTTATATATTAACTTACTCTATAGTTTAGTGATAGTAATTTAATGCCATCAAGCTCAGTTTAACTGGAGTAAAAATAATTAAAAAAACGTTATTATATTGAAATTTTTGTTCAAAGTGCTCATTATTCTAATGGTCGGTATAAACCGTCATACTTAGAAGGTAAAAAAATTTTTATGGAATGGATCGCTGATCCTACGATATGGGCGGGACTTCTTACCCTAATCATACTCGAAATCGTGCTTGGCATTGATAATTTAGTCTTTATCGCTATCTTAGCGGATAAATTACCGGCAAAATTACGTAATAAAGCAAGAATAACAGGTTTAACATGCGCGTTATTTATGCGTGTTATCTTATTGTTTAGTCTCACTTTACTCGTTTCTTTAACCAATCCTATCATTAAACTTTGGGGTCACCCATTTAGTGCCCGTGATCTTCTGATGCTTGGTGGTGGACTTTTTCTGCTTTTTAAAGCTACTATGGAGCTTAATGAACGGTTAGAAGGTAAAGATAAACAATCTGGTAAACAACGTAAAACTGCCAAATTTTGGGCTGTTGTAGCACAAGTAATTATATTAGATGCTATTTTTTCTCTTGATTCGGTAATAACCGCCGTTGGCATGGTTGTTGAACACATTAGCATTATGATTGCCGCAGTCACTATTGCTATGATCTTAATGATTATCGCGAGTAAACCATTAACAATATTTGTTAATAGCCATCCAACTATTGTTATTCTCTGTCTCAGTTTCTTACTTATGATTGGTTTTAGCTTAGTTGCTGAAGGATTTGGTTACCTAATACCAAAAGGCTATCTCTATGCCGCTATCGGTTTCTCTATTATGATTGAATCTCTCAATCAATTTGCTTCATTTAATCGACGCCGTTTTTTAAAAGGAACAAAATCACTCAGAGAGAGAACTGCCGAAGCAGTATTACGTGTTTTAGATGGACAACACGAACGTGCTGAATTAGATCATCACACCTCTGATTTAGTCTCTGATAATAATAGTATTTTTGAGCCACAAGAACGTCAAATGATTGTTCGTTTATTAGGATTCGCTCAACGTAATGTTAGTAGTATTATGACTTCTCGTCATGACGTTGAATATATTGATATCAATCGGCCAGCAGATCAGCTACTTTATCTGTTAGAAAAAACACCACATACACGCCTGGTTGTCACTGATGAGTCAATAAGCGATGAGCCGGTCGGCGTTGTGCACGTCATCGACATCCTAAATCAGCAATTAAAAAAGCAAAAACTTAATTTACATGCCCTGATCACTCAACCATTAATCTTTCCTGAAGGGTTATCACTATTGCAAGCTTTGGAGCAATTTCGTAAAGCTCATACCCATTTTGCCTTTATCGTTGATGAGTTTGGCTCTGTCGAAGGGATTGTTACTCTGACGGATATTATGGAAACTATCGCTGGTAATATGCCGATCAGCGAAGAAGAAGTGGATTCACGTCACGACATTCAACAACTAGAAGACAGTCGTTGGGTTGCTAATGGCTTTATGCCTTTAGAAGATCTAATCCTATATGTGCCAATTACCCTTGATGAAAAACGTGAATATGAAACGATTGCAGGATTATTAATGGAGCATCTGCAGCGAATGCCAGTTGTAGGTGAACGTATCAAAATTGAAAACTGGATTTTTGAACCATTGGAAGTCACCAGCCATCGGCTTAAAAAAGTCTTGATCACTACACTGCAACTAGCCAAAAATGATGTTAAAGAAATACCTTAAGCTAATATAACGCTTCATGGCGCGTTAGGTTATAATAAAAATTAGCCTAAAACTAATTCTGAGATTTCATTTCTTTTTCTAACCAATTATCTAATGCTTTTTTAGCTTGTGATTGAAACTCATTACGCAGCAATTTTTCAATATTTAATTGATATTGTAAATTTCCCCAATTGCCATAAATACGCAAAGGAATTGCCATTTTTTTTAGGCTATTAATAAAACTATCATTCCCATACCAATCTTTATTAATTTTAACCAACAGTCGCATATCTGCAGATTGATTCACTAAATTTAAACAACCGTTACCATTAACATCAATAGCGTCAGAAGAGGCAACCAAATTTGAAAACGACAACTTACCTTTATTAAGCTTGGTAGCAACATTTAAATATTCAATTTGTGTATTATTATCCAGATATTGGGGAGTATCCACTTTATCAGTCAGGCGTGAAAACGAGTGTTGGATCAATGAAACAATATTTAATCCTGTTAATTGTGCTTTATTTAACACAACATTAGCATTACCAGACCAAAAATTTAGTACCGCAAATTTGCCATAACCTGGCCCTGATAAATTTGCAGCTAGCATTAATGAACCGTCTAGTTTAGTTGGTATATTAAATGCCTTAAGTAAAGGTGCTAACTTAACATTATTAAATTTTGGGTTAGCGGTCATAATAGCCGGGCTGTTTTCATAATTTACGCTAATTGGAAGTTGAAAACTTCCACCTAATAAGCCACCTTCTAACTGGCTAATATCTAATATCGCTTTTTCATTGACTAGCTTAGCCTTGAATGTATCAACAACTAAACCACAGTATATTAGTTTATCGACAGCAATAGTTGCCCGAAATGGAAATTGCTTTAAATAACTTAAATCATAGCTATCAGTTTCAGCTCTAGCGATGACAGACTTAGTACCTATTTGAGGCGTTATTGTGGTTTTTGACGCATGTTGTGGTAATAAAGGTTGCTTACCTAAAATTTTATCTAAATCCAATTGGCGGGAAGCGATGCTTAATTGGTAATCTGGCAACTTACCAAAACGGGCAATTAAATTCCCAGTTATATTACTATCATTAACGTTAGTAGCTAAATTAGAAATGGTTAATACTTGTTGCTGATCATGTAAATAATCAAACAATAATGTACCATTACCGCTAATTCCCTTAGTTGGTAAATTAATGCCACTAATTTTATATTCTAATTGATTAACTTCCCCTGTGATGTGATGCGGATAATCAGCAATATTTAGCTTACTTTTTAGAGAAAATGTTAGCTCTTGCTGATCCTTACTAACATTACTGCTGAAGTTAACATTAATAAAATGATCATCTTGCCTTTTCAACACTAACATAATATTACGCATATTCAACTGACTGTCATCATCCATCTGCCAAATTAATAAACTATCCGTCAGTTTAATTTTGTCAAAATCAAATAACCAGTTACTATCTTTACTGTTTTTTCTATTAATACTGTTGAGACCTTCTGGAGCAATCGGGCCATCTGGATTTATTTTTGCTTCACTCTCAGGGGTACAGCGTAAAACTGCACCGCTAATTACAATTTGTTCAACAGAAAGTTGGTGGGAAATTAACGGCCACAATGATACATCAAGCCTCATATTATCTGCACGAATAACAGCTTTAGCCGCTCCTGGGGCAGTGAGGGAAATCGGGCCGGTGATTATACTTAGCCTGGGCCATACATGCCAACGCATTTCGCCCTGAAAAACCAACCGATAACCACTTTTTTGTTCAACTTTGTCAATTAAATAATGACGAAAATCATTGGGATTAACAAGTAACACTAACGTCGTTAACCCTGCCAGAATAACCACCATCAGGATAGCTAATGTTGTCAGAAATCGTTTCATCACTTTCTCCATTAATGGTATCCAAGCAACCAATCAATGATTTCATCTTAGATAGCTTATTTTCTGTAACCTGAGAAAATAGAAATATTTTGGTTATAGCATGATTTCAGCGAAATACCACATTAATCAATTTAAAATATTACAATTTATGGTTACTTTTACCCTCTTCGCTAATTCTACTCCCTACCGCACCTTGTTGGTTTTTATATTTTGCATCCCGACGGCGATTATACGGACGATCGGCAGAACCGGATAAAGCTTCAAAGCTTAAGGCACCAATAATCATACCTGGTCGTAGCGCTAATGGCAGTTTGCCTGAATTATAAAACTCTAGCACGATC
The DNA here is from genome assembly GCA_045399315.1 of Arsenophonus sp. Taxonomy (GTDB): domain Bacteria; phylum Pseudomonadota; class Gammaproteobacteria; order Enterobacterales; family Enterobacteriaceae; genus Arsenophonus. The sequence continues at coordinate 148,711 of DAYVGO010000005.1, read as the reverse complement.
TGACCACACCAACCCGGATCAATACGATGTGCAGTAACATGAACCATTAATCCCAAACGAGCCAGGGAAGAGCGACCATCCAGCCAACCAACAATATTATCAGGTAGGGTAACTGATTCTAAAGTGACTGCCAATGCTAATTCACCAGGATGCAGAAAAAAAGCATCATGCTGACTTAATGTAATTTCGTCACTCATCACCCGATCCAGTGCAGCATTGACTTCATTTTTCAGCCCACTAAGATCAATATAAGGTGCAGTATAGCCCTGAAATATTCGAAACCTATTGCCTAAACAAACATCAACTGTTGCCCCATTGATGCGTTCGATTGATGGACGTGGTTCAATAACCAATTTCTTTTCATCAAGCCATTTAACTATATCGCGGTCACAAAGTCGCATTTTTCCATCTCCTTGCGAGCATGCCTAATCTCTTCATAGATAAATAATTACTGGCAGAACTCCCCTATTTTAGCTTTTAGAATATCAATCGCCACCCGATTTTTTCCTCCGCGAGGGACGATAATATCGGCATATTGTTTTGATGGCTCAATAAATTGGAGAAACATCGGCCGGACTGTTTTAGTATATTGTTCAATGACAGAATCTAATGTTCGCCCTCGTTCATTTACATCCCGTTTAATTCTTCTTACTAAACAAATATCCAGCGGCGTATCAACATAAATGGCAAAATCCATATTTTTACGTAAACGCTTATCCGTTAGTAATAAAATACCTTCAATAATAATCACTTTTTTTGGCTGAAAAAAAATTGTCTCACTCTTACGTGTATGCTGGCTATAATCATATTGTGGCAGCTCAATCCCTTCACCAGTCTTTAATAACTGAAGATGATGAAAAAGCAGATCATGATCCATTGAATTTGGATGATCGTAATTAACTTTTACCCGTTCTTCCATCGGAATATCATGTTGATCTCGATAGTAGCAGTCCTCAGCAATAACACCAATATTATGATCACCAACTTGAGTACGTAATTCATGATAAAGTGTTTTCGCAATAAGACTTTTACCAGATGCAGAAGCACCTGATATACCTACGATAGCGCACTTATGTGCTGTGTCAGCCATTTTAAATAACCTGAGTTTGAATGAAGGGAATAATATAACTAAATATTATGATCGCAGGAATTATAAGGGGTTATTGTAGTATCTTCTAGCCTTTAAAATTAGGTCTTGCTAATTTTTATAGCAAAACCTAATAATCATCATCACTACATAGTTATTTTTAATCAATAAGCTATGAGATTAATTAGTTTAAATAGCTCGAAAAGCAATTTCGGTGGGAATTTTTTCCCCGTCCCAATACATTTGCGCAGAAATAGTCGATGCAATTTGCCGATAAATATCAGCAAACTCACCATCTGAATCTCGGATAACCGTTGGTTGACCTTGATCTAAATCTTCACGCAGCGATATATGTAACGGGATCTTACCTAAAAGGTTACATTGATATTTTTCAGCCAATCTTTCAGCACCACCAGAACCAAAAATAGGCTCTATATGACCACAATTACTACAAATATGTAGACTCATATTTTCAACAATCCCTAAGACAGGAACTTTCACTTTGTCAAACATAGCGATACCTTTCATCGCATCTACCAACGCTATATCTTGTGGGGTGGTCACTACAATTGCCGCAGTAACTGGTATATTCTGTGATAATGTTAATTGGATATCACTAGTTCCTGGTGGCATATCAACCACCAAATAATCTAAATCTGGCCATTCAGTATCCTGTAACATTTGTATTAAAGCCTTGCTAGCCATTGGACCACGCCATATCATCGCATTGTCGTCATTAACCAAATATCCGATTGAATTCGTGGCCAGCCCATAAGCCGTAATAGGTACCATGTGATGCCCATCAGGTGATGTAGGCCGCTCATTTTTGGTTGCCAGCATAGTCGGAATAGAAGGGCCATAAATATCAGCATCTAAAATACCTACCTTTGCCCCTTCTTGTGCCAATGCTAAAGCTAAATTTACTGTAGTTGTTGATTTGCCAACCCCACCTTTACCTGAACTGACAGCAATAATATTGCGGATCCCTTTAATACCAGGTAAATCATTCACTCTACGTAATGTATTAATATTATGACGTAATTTGCACTCCACTGCACGAGCGCCAGCTATTTTTTGTAATTGTGCTGTTTGCTGTTCAATTAATAGCTTAAATGGCGTTTTCCATGCAAAAGGCATAACTAGTTCAATATGTAAAACATCATCTAATAATACACAATGATATAATGCTCTTAATGTACTGAGCTTACTGAACAGTGTTGGATGGGAAAATGTATCCAAAACCTCAGCAACTTGCTGAGTTAAATGTTCTGGTTTTATTTGTTCGAAGGATCCTGAATTCATCGCAGCTCCTTTTATTTAATATTAAATTAGCAACAATTGATCACTGTATCATACCAGAGAACAATTTAATTAAGATAAATAGATAATAAAAACGACACTTATCAAGCAAAATTACGATAAGATAATGATAGATTAATCTTGTTCAGGCCTAGCCGGAAAAATACAATCGGTTAACATCAACTATTGTTCAATTTTTTATGGAAGTTAGATCCTTACTATGTCTCAAGTCGCGAAAAAACTTTTGGTAACCTGTGCATTACCTTATGCTAACGGTTCAATTCACCTTGGCCATATGTTAGAACATATTCAGGCCGATATTTGGGTTCGTTATCAACGAATGCGCGGCAAAGAGGTTTACTTTATCTGTGCCGATGATGCCCATGGCACACCAATCATGCTAAAAGCTCAGCAATTAGGCATAACGCCTGAGGAGATGATTACTAAAGTAAATCAGGAACATCAACATGATCTTGCTGACTTTGCCATTAGTTATGATAATTACCATTCAACTCATAGTGTAGAAAATAAAACATTATCTGAACAAATTTATTTGTCCCTAAAAAATAATGGCTATATCAAAAGCAAAACAATCTCGCAGTTTTATGATCCCAAGCAGGGTATGTTTCTTCCCGATCGTTTTGTTAAAGGGATCTGTCCAAAATGCCGAGTGGCTGATCAATACGGTGATAATTGTGAAGCCTGTGGTGCAACTTATAACCCAACGGAGCTCATCGATCCCTATTCGGTAATTTCTGGCGCAACGCCTGAAATGCGCGAAACAAAGCATTTTTTCTTTGATCTACCGGCATTTAGTAATATGTTGCAAAGCTGGACACGCTCAGGAGCGCTACAACAGCAAGTCGCTAATAAAATGCAAGAGTGGTTTGAGGCGGGTTTACAGCAATGGGATATTACTCGTGATGCCCCTTACTTTGGTTTTGAAATCCCTAATGAACCAGGCAAATATTTTTACGTCTGGTTAGATGCGCCTATTGGTTATATGGGAACATTCAAAAACCTTTGTGAAAAACAAACCAACATTGATTTCCATACTTATTGGCACAAAGATTCAACCGCTGATCTTTACCACTTTATCGGCAAAGACATTGTTTACTTCCATAGCCTATTTTGGCCAGCAATATTAGAAGGTAGCGGTTATCGTAAACCTAACAATATCTTTGTTCACGGTTATATAACCGTTAATAGTGCAAAAATGTCTAAGTCACGAGGTACTTTTATTACCGCGCGTTGCTATTTAGATCATCTGGATGCTGATTGTTTACGTTACTATTATGCCACTAAACTCTTTTCTCGTATTGATGATATTGATCTCAACTTAGAAGACTTTGTTCAGCGGGTAAATAGCGACATCGTAAATAAAGTTGTCAACCTTGCAGCCCGCAATGCCGGATTTATCAACAAACACTTTCAGGGTAAATTATCGCCACGCCTTGTGGCTCCCAACCTTTACCAGCAATTTATTGCAGCGGCAAACAAAATTGGTCAAGAATTTTGTCAGCGTGAATATAATAAAGCGATTCGTGAAATTATGTTACTTGCCGATCTAGCTAATCGTTATATCGATGAACAAGCACCTTGGGTCGTCGCTAAGCAAGAAGGCCGTGAGCAAGATTTACATGATATATGTTCTATGGGGATTAACCTATTTCGCGTACTGATGACTTATTTAAAACCCATATTACCTGGATTAACCAGCCGCACAGAAATCTTTTTAAATATTTCACTCAATTGGGATGACATTAACCACCCTTTATTAGATCACAAAATTACCCCATTTAAAACCCTATTCCAACGTATTGAAATGAAACAAGTAACCGCCATGTTAGCAGCATCTAGCGAAAATATAACCAATCAAAGCATAACTAATAAAGAAAGTTCAGAAAATCCTATCCAAGAGACAATCAGTTTTGATGACTTTAACAAAGTAGATTTACGCGTTGCTCTTATTAAACAAGCCAATTTTGTAAACGGTTCCGATAAACTGCTAAAGCTACAATTAGATCTGGGTGATTGCAGCCGGCAAGTTTTTTCTGAAATTCGCTCCGCTTATCCAGATCCCAAAGTACTTGAAGGCCGCTTAACTATTATGGTAGCTAATTTAGCCGCAAGAAAAATGCGATTCGGTATTTCCGAAGGAATGGTATTAGCCGCTGGTCCTGGTAATAAAGATATTTTTCTATTAAGTCCAGATGCTGGCGCTAAACCCGGCATGCAAGTAAAATAGATTAACGCTCAGAAAAATATTAAATAAAAATAGCGGTGATATAATCTGTGACATTTTTAATTCCACTTAATGTGCCAACCTAACGCATTAAGTGGCTTAATATATTATCAGTATGTTTATTATAGGACTGGTATTACGTTGTTTTCTTCAAATATCCTTTATATTACATTTACCTCTGCCTGATAATAGGAAACTTAATTTCAGTCTTACTACCTTTTTCTCTTCCAGGCAGTATAGTCGGCATGCTGATTTTGTTTATTTTGTTAACACTTCAGATCATACCTGCTCACTGGATACAGCCAGGTTGTCATTTGTTATTAAAAAATATGACACTGCTATTTATTCCCATTGGAATAGGCATAATGAATTATTATGATCAACTCAGTCAACAAATTATTCCTATTTTGCTCTCATGCATTATTAGTACCTTAATTATTATGATTATTGTTGCTTACAGCTTGCACTATATTCATTGTCAAGATGCAATAGATACTTCAAATACTGATAAGCAGCAGCTAAAAAAACAAAATTCAGCTGATAAAATTTGCCACATGACGAGTAACAAAAATGCTAAATCATATCTGGTGGTCACTACCTTTTACCATTATCGTTTACTTATTAGCCAGAAAATTATTCCAAAAACATAAACTGACTATTTTAACCCACTATTAATTTCCATTAGTATCATTATTGCTACTTTATTGCTAACACATAGTTCTTACGACCATTATTTCTCAGGCAGCCAGATTCTCAATGATTTGCTACAGCTAGCTGTCGTAGCTTTGGCTTTACCATTATATGAACAGTTACATCAAATTCGTGGTCAGTGGAAATCTATTATTAGCGTCTGCTTTATTGGTAGTGTTATTGCCATGGCAACTGGAACCGCTATTGCGTTATGGACCGGTGCAACAGTTGAAATGGCAGCTTCAATATTACCCAAATCTGTCATAACACCTATTGCTATGGCCGTGTCCGAGGCCATTGGTGGAGTACCCGCATCAGTGCAGCTTGTGTGATCTTAGCCGGCATTTTGGGAGCCATATGCGGACACTTATTGTTTAATTTATTGCACATAAAAAACCCTATTGCTCGAGGATTAGCGATGGGAGCAGCTTCACATGCAGTAGGCACTGCACGTAGTGCCGAGATAAAGTATATTGAAGGTGCATATAGTTCTCTCGCATTAATGGCCTATGGCATTATCAATTCATTAATTGCACCTTTGATTTTTCCTATATTAATCCATTTATTACACTAAATAGTCATGTATAAAAATGATCCATCCAAATAATAATCACTTTATATGATTGAAAGTCTAATATCAGTAGAACGTGCTAATTTTAATTATTAGTGTTATTAGTTAAACAAATGACCACCAAATCCAGGCAACTGTCATAGTGATCTTAAACAGTACTTTAATCAGGTAATTGAGGGTGATTTCTGCCTGGCAGAATATCATATTTACAAACTTACTTCCTTCTGATTATTATAAGTCTTACCTTACAACAAACTGTTAAATTAAATAGGGAGCAGCATGATAATAAATAAAATAGCTCTAATTAAGCTGTCATTCTCTATCATGTAATTATATAGGCATAGGTAATGAGGAAATTCTTTATTTATAGTCTACTTATCATTATAGCAACTGTCATCGTCGCTACCCTCGCATTCGACCGTTGGATTAGCTGGAAAACTGCTGATTATATTTATGACGATGTAAAAAAATTGCCACCTCGCACGGTTGGCATGATTTTAGGCACCGCAAAATATTATCCTTCTGGTTTACCCAATGAGTACTATATGTATCGTATTCAAGGCGCTATAAATGCTTATAATAGCGGTAAAATAAAATACTTGCTCGTTAGCGGAGATAATGCCCACTACAATTATAATGAACCTATCACCATGCGTAGGGATTTGATTTCAGCGGGTATCCCGGCTGCCAAAATTGTATTGGATTTTGCTGGCTTCCGAACATTAGATTCCGTTATCCGAACTCGCCAAGTGTTTGCGACCAATAACTTTACGATTATAACTCAACGTTTCCATTGTGAAAGAGCGTTATTTATCGCAATGAAAAGAGGCATAGATGCTCAGTGCTATTCCGTTGCTTCACCAAAAAAAATTATTAAAGTTCGTGTACGCGAGGTTTTTGCCCGTATTGGTGCCTTGATTGATCTTTATATACTAAAAAGTGAACCCCGTTTTTTAGGACAACAAGAATCGATTCCAGCACCGATAAAAATGCCCGATGGCATCAAAGGATATCCAGCTGTTTCGCTCGAAGAACTTAAATAATATCAGCTTGATCAACGACATATTTATCTATTAAATAACACCATAACCACTCCATTGGCCTTTGAGAAAAATATTTTAACTAAATTATGGCAAATAAAATATTAATAAGCCAAATCAGTGGCACAAAACTGAGTAATTGTAAGCGGTTAAAATGAGCAAAAAAACCGATGTGATAAAAAATAGCTGTACAAATTAGGGCTTGTAATAAGTAGCTCGTTAAAACCATGTGACCAACACATTGTAACATTTAACAATAAAAATACTCTTTATCTGTGGCCAAAAACCATAAACAATAGCAATATAGCCAATAACTTGTATTGGTATAATAAGCTGATTAACAACAAAACCTAACGTTCCGGTGGCAATATAACTCCAGTTATAATAATACTGGATGGTAATAGAAAATAACTGCATAAAAATAGCTAGCGGTATTGCCCAATAAGCAATATAATGATAATGAAAATAAGTAAAATGCCCTGTTAACCATCCGGCTTTCACTAATTCTGCACTAGTAATCATTAAAGCTAATAGCTGCTAACCATAGTTGATCACTAACATCATCAATCTTTGTGCCGTCGAATCAATCCGATATATAAATGCGGGCTAACCCCCAGTTGTTTTAATGTTAATTTCATCAGTAAAATAATCTTCGGTCGGGTACCAAAATGACGAGGGATCAGTAAAATAGCTAAAACTACAAAAAATAACTAAACCAACTAAATAAATAATGATAGATTTAAAATATAGTTGTCTCGAATTATTAAAATAAATAAATTTTATAGTTAATAACTCCAGTCAGAGCATGAGGCAATAAAATATCACCCTCCCATAACCCAATGCAATGTATTAGACACATGATAGCCAGAAAAAAGTCGTACTTAATTTCAGTATATCAAACATACACAGTTGGCGATATCTTTAGCCGTCATGCCAATAACATAAACCGGATTTATATAAGCTAGTTAAGGTAGCGTAAGGCCAGAGATATTAACCATTAAAATGGCTAAAACAGCACTGCCATGCAGCAGATCATTTGTTCAATCCGCTGCCATCTATTGTGAGCAAAAATCATTAATTACAAGTCACGCAGACGAGAAACGTTGCGTAAAAATTCCTGTCGGGTATTTTGACTAGATTTAAATAAACCACCGAGAGAGGTTGTCATTGTACTACTGGTTACATCACGGACCCCTCTGGCTTTAACACAATAATGAACAGCATCAATCGAAACAGCAACATTACTTGTGCCTAATAAAGTTTGTAACGCGATTAATATCTGCTGTGTTAAACGCTCCTGAACTTGTGGGCGTTGTGAAAAGAATTGAACAATACGATTAATTTTAGATAAACCAATCACTTTATCCTTTGGAATATAAGCTACTGTCGCCTTACCATCGATAGTGACAAAATGATGCTCACAAACACTGGTTAAAGTAATATCACGAACCGTCACCATTTCGTCAAAATCCATTTTATTTTCGATCAAAGTAATTTTAGGAAAGTTACTATAGTCGAGGCCTGAAAAAATTTCGTCAATATACATTTTAGCAACGCGCTTAGGGGTTTCCGCTAAGCTATCATCGCTAAGATCGAGATTAAGCAAACGCATAATTTCATTCATATGCCCTTCAATCTGTCGTTTCCGCTCATTTGAGGAAAGAGATTGACCACAAAGAGGGGTTTCAAGACCACAAACTTCTAGTGTTTTATGAACAAGATGCGCTTCTTGACTTAGGGATGACATGCATTTCTCCAACAATAAAATTCAAAATTTATCCAATTGCATACTGATTGACACCCTCCCCACCCTAAAGGTCGAAGATTGCTACCAGCTTCAAAGTGGGATCTGTTTCGCTTTGGTGGGTTTCTGCTTCAGCGAAAAAGTTTAAAACTTCATCTCTTCACAAACTAAAATCCCGCATTAATTACGTTGCCGTCATAAAGGATAAGGTTGTATAGCACACCGGATAAATGGATACCAGTATCCCTTTACCATCACCTATCCTAACAAAATATTCTTGCTATCGCTCTAATTTTTCATATTAAAGTAAATACTTATCGTATATTATTTATACTCATTTATATAAAAAACATTTACTTATATTACTTAACAAATACTCGTCTTACAAATTCTATAGTGAATAAAACAACAGTTGCTTGAACGAAAATTTTGCTAGCTGAACTGAACTACTTTGTTATTATTAGATAATTATTAACTAATTAATTCAAGTAATTACTCCACCAAAGGCGAAATTTCAAGCCGATCAAACTACTCCAGCCGGTTGTTATAGTGACAACTTTTCTTTTATAAATAATCACAAAAGTTGGCGTTACACTAATTTTCCATTGAGCAGAATATGCACCAGTTGGATCATTAATCGTTGGCATCATAAACTGCTTTTACGTCAAATAATGCTGTACTTTAGCATCATCTCCAAAACGCAAGACTACAGTTAACACATTACCAACATTAGCCGCACAATCTGCTATTTTAGGGGTAGTAAAACGGCAAATACCGCACCAACTAGTCCAAAAATAAACCAGTAGTGGTTTGTTGGCACTTAATTCTGCTAACGTTAAAGGCATATTTAGTTTATCAAATTACAATGGAGCACCGATAGTGATTGTACTTTGCTGGGCTATTACCTTCATCCTCGATAACTAACGATAACGTTTTGCCAGTCAAATCTAGCACACTATCGTCCCAATCATCAGTCACTGGCAGGCTGATCTACAAGTCTTCCCCTTACCACTGTAAAACAGGTTTGCCGATGCTGGCACCTGCTGGCATATCGACAAAAATTGCTAGTGCTTTTCAGCCTGCTAAACATTCAACCAGTAATTGCACTTCACCAAGGCGAAAACCTGCGGTTAATTTTGCCTGTAATGCGTTTTCTTGCGGAATTTTGCCATCGCTGCAGCATAATCATATCCAAAAGCCCGGTTAGTTAGTTGCTGTAGATCTAGCGTAAAGGGATAATTGGTTAGAATAATACAGACAGTACTACAAGTTGACAACGTCAGGGTCCCTAGTAGTGGTGTACTCACTTTGTCATTTAATTGGATCGGCAGTGTAAGACCCTTATGATAGTCTTGGGTAGTTATGACAGAAATATCAAAGCGTTGTGGAGTTGGCCAGAACCATTGCGCATTGATTGAATTATCCTGCCAGCTGATTGTGGACGTAATACCGCCTTCGCCTGGTGTTCGCCAGTAAGTTTTCCAACCATTCTGTAAACGTATATTGAGTAAAATACGTGTAACGTCAGCAAAACTATTATCAGCACGTAAACGAACTTCGGTATGATTATCGTCTGAATTTTTAAGCCAACCTGTGTCGGCAGCAAAAACAACTGTCAACCATAACAAAAACAAAGCTGCCAAGCTATTACGAAATATATTTAACATGTTTTATCTCCAAAAATGAAATTGCCCAGGCGATAAACTTGTCAGTGTTCATTCCCGGAAATTGCAGAGTCGCAAATAAATACGAAGTCGAGAAGGAGAAAGTTGGAATAGAAAAAGATAGTGGTACCGCAAGCCATTGGATAAATATCAGTAAAGCTAATGACACGCTGAAACTTATCAACAACGCTTGTGTGATCTCAGACGGGATATTGACTAACGATTTTGTGCTCAATTCACAAGGTCTGACGAGCTATCAATATTATCCAGCTGTTCATTTGCTGAAACAAGCGCCGGTACTTTAGTTAGCGGATAATAGATAAACTGTCTGCCAGCAATACGGCTTATCGTACAAATTAGTACCGATATGTATGCCAGCACGAGAAACCATTTTATTATATACTGCATTTTTCTCATGGTACCCTCGCTGAAGATGAATATTTATTCTAACATCAGCAATAAATTGTACAACCCAAGTTTATGTAAACATGAGTAATTATTTTCTCAATCATGATAGTTAAAATAAGTTAATCCATTAAAAGGAGACAAAGTAGATAACTTCTTTATCAATAAGCAAGATTATTGTCATAATGTGCTGAAAATATTTGTCAAAATTGTGCCAACAACCGACAAAATGATAGTTTTAGCGGGAGCCAAATTGGAGCATTATCAAACCAACGAATTATTATCACTGCAGGAAGCATTAAATAATATACTGACAGTTACTAGTCCGCTGGTAGAAAAAGAAATTATCTCTCTGCCAGAATAAATTAACCATATTACGGCCACAGAAATCATGTCGCCAATTAAAATTAATGTGTCACCATTTGATAATTCAGCTATGGATGATTATGCAATACGCTTTAGTGATTAGCAGAATGACGCCACTATGCTTACTATTGCAGGTAAAGCGCTGGCTAGCTTTCCTTTTAGCGATCCCCTACCGGCTAAATCTTGTATCCGCATTATGACTGGATCTCCGATCCCTGCTGCGGTCGACATGGTTACCAGGCAAGAAAATACGCTTGTGGCTGATAATACCATCCGTTTTAGGCAGTCAATAAAACCGGGTAGTAATATTCGTTTTACCGGCGAAGACATTCGACGAGGTGAGACATTATTACCAATCGGAACGAAACTTTCCGCCACACAGATATTTCTTATCGCATCCTTGAGAATAAGCCAAATTGAGGTCTATCGCAAACTAAAAGTTGCTATTTTATCGACTGGTAATAAACTACAAACAGTTGACCAACCCCCTGGCTGCTGGGCAAATCTATGATACTAATCACTTGGTAATACGTTTGATGTTAGAAAAAATGAATTGCCAAATAATTGACTTAGGCATTATCTCCAGACGACCTAACCAACTACAGCAAGCATTTGAGTAAGCCGATCAACAGGCCGACTTAGTGATCAGTAGCGGTGGTGTTTCCGTAGGCGAAGCCGATTATATCAAGCAGATCTTTAATGAAATTGGTAATATCAATTTCTGGTGACTAGCAATCAAACCTGGTAAACCGTTTGTCTTTGGCAGACTAAAATCTGCCTGGTTTTTTTTTGTTTGCCCGGCAATCCTGTTTCCGCCATAGTCACGTTTTATCAACTAGTTCAACCTGTGACTGCTCACCTTGCTGGCTTTAGCCAATGGCAAAGCACTGCCTATTTAAAAACTCGCTCCACCAGCCAAATTAAAACATCGCCAGGACGCCTTGAGTTTTAACAAGGTGTTGCCAGCGTAAATCTTCAAGGAGAGTTAGATGTCACCTCGATGGCACAGCAAGGCTCACATATTTTGAGTTCCTTTAAGCAAAGCAACTGTTTTGTCCTGTTAGAGCAAAATCATGGCACGGTTAATCCTGGTGAATTGGTCGATATTGAGTATTTTAATCATCTATTAAGCGAATAAGCATAGTTAGTAAATTATCTGATCAAAAGATATTGCGTTATAATCGTCAAATTATTTTACAAGATTTTGATTTTGTTGGACAAGAAAAATTAAAAATAACCAAAGAGTTAATTGTCGGTGTTGGTGGTTTAAGTTGCGCAGCCGTTCAATATTTGGCAGCAGCTGGTGTTGGACGACTTACTCTGCTCGATTTTGATACAGTTTTGCTGGCAAATTTGCAACGGCAGATCCTATTATGCTTTGTTAACTTATGTAAAAGTTAATAGTGACCAAACTATAGTACCGCAAAAATAGATGCGGCCAAAGCCTCATTAGTTAGTATTAATCCACATATAAAAATTTTTACTTTTAATAACCGGTTGGCAAAACAAGAACTGAATGCTTTAATCAAGCAACAAGATGTAATTGTTGATTGTACCGATAATGTGTCTACTCACAGCAGCTTAATCGCTTATGTTTTGCGCTAAAACATCCGTTAGTATCAGGTGCCGCTATCCGCATGGAAGGACAACTTTTAGTATTTACTTATCAAGATAATACAGCATGCTATCAGTGTTTAAGTAGTTTATTTGGTGAAAATAATCTCTCCTGTGTTAAAAACGGCGTCATGTCTCCATTAATTGGCACTATTGTTACCTTACAAGCGATGGAAACACTAAAATTACTGACTAACTACGGTAAAATTATCAGTGGCAAAGTGTTTTTTTACGATGCTATGTCAACAAAATTTCGAACTATCAATTTAATTCCCGATCCTAATTGTGAAATCTATCAGGCAATCAAAATAGTGCTAATATTTATACCAATAAGAGTAACATGTGCTTGTTAGTCATCTGTTTGGCTAATTTTAGCCAAACAATGGCGATAAGCACAGCTATAGATCATAATATTTTTTTACTGAGGGTGCCTTGTAGTGTAAAAAACGATCAAGTAAATTGGCCTGACTATCATCGACAATCGCCATATGACGATATTTTTTTGCAAAAACTTTTCATCAGCCATTTTTTCTATCATAGTAACAAAGGTGCCTAATAATTATTCACATTTAATAAACCACACGGTTTTGTATGTAAGCCAATTTGACCACAGATAAAAACCTCACTAAATTCCTCTAAGATACCAAAGCTGCCTAGTAGCACAATAAATCCATCAGCCAAATCAATCATTTTCTGCTTACGTTGATGCATTGTATCGACAATGTGGATTTCAGTCAGGCCCGTATGGGAAATTTCACGTTCAACTAATAAATTAGACATTACACCAAACACTCGACCGCCTTGTGCCAACACCGAATCAGCCAAAATTCCCATAATACCGACTCGGCCACCACCATAAACCAGCGTTATTTTCCTTTTAACCAGTTCAGTTGCCAATGCGATTGCTTGTTGTTGGTAAATACCACTAGCCCCTACACTAGAGCGACAATAGACCGTTATACTATTTACCCTTTTTAAAATTAAGATTTATTATAATCAGTATCTATTTACCATTCTGTACTAAAAGCTGTATTGAAAGAATATTTGTTTATCTATCTTTTATGCGATAATTACTCAATATCATTAAGTAAATCGTGCGGTTACGGTCACTGAATTATTTAATTTTGTTACGGTTATTCAGTTCTATTTTACTGAGGTTATATCCTGATGTCATTTGCCTTAAATCATAAGCGTCAAACGCTGTTGCCTGTATTCTTGTTACTCTTTGCGGTGATATCAATACAAGGTGGTGCTTCATTAGCCAAAAGTTTATTTCCAACTATCGGTGCACTTGGAGTAACGGCATTAAGGTTATTTCTAGCAACGATAATTCTGTTTGTAATTTTCAAGCCTTGGAGAAGGAAGTTACACGGCCATTCACTCAAGTATTTACTTATTTATGGTATATCGTTGGGGTCAATGAATTCACTATTTTATCTATCGTTAGAAAGGATCCCATTAGGGATCGCAGTGGCACTAGAATTTACCGGCCCTTTAGCGGTAGCAATGTTTTCTTCTCGTCGACTGATTGATTTTCTATGGATACTAATGATAATTATTGGGTTAGCATTTCTGCTACCTTTTGGCAATAGCATTAATAGCTTAGATATTATTGGGGTTATCTATGCTTTAGCTGCTGGTATTTGCTGGGGAATGTATATTATCTTTGGCCAACGTGCTGGCATAGGTTATGGCTCAGCAACTGTGGCTTTAGGTTCGTTTATCTCGACGTTAATTTTCTTTCCTGTCGGTCTGCTCACCGTTGGCATCGAACCACTTTTTGATCTGTCAATTCTACTGATTGCGCTTGCCGTTGCTATTTTGTCTACCGTATTCCCTTATACCCTTGAAATGTTTGCATTAACACGAATACCGGCCAAAACATTTGGTACCTTAATGAGTCTGGAGCCGGCAATGGGTGCCTTTATGGGAATGATATTTCTTCATGAACACTTAACTTTAACTCAGTGGTTCGCACTGTTTTGTATCATTGGCGCATCAATTGGTTCGACATTAACTATGAAAACAAAAACAGAAATAGTGGAAATCAATTAAGCTACTTTTCTAGCGTAAGTCAGTGTGAATTGTAACCCAATTCACACTATAACTTGTTTGTAATTTTCCTTGCATTCCTATTTTTTATCACCATAATTTATAATGTAGGTAATAAAATATCGTTTACATCAATATTACCGATCAATTTAATAGGATCAAATGATAAGACTGTTGATCAATAATAAGTTATTTTTTAGATAAAGTATTAATACATTATTTGATATAACGGGAGCATGATAATGAGCACAGCTAAATTAGTTAAAGTACCTAAAAATGATCTACTCTATACCCGTAATAATATTAGTGATAGCACTAAAAAACACATTATTTCAATTTTAAATCCGCTAGTTGCACAACTTATTAATCTTTCATTGATGACAAAACAAGCACACTGGAATTTGCGCGGCAGAAACTTTATCGCTATTCATGAATTATTAGATGAATTTCATTCCTCTATTTTAGAGCATCAAGATGAAATAGCGGAACGTGTGGTACAAATGGGTGGTACGGCCCTGGGCACGATAGAGTATATTCACGACAATATGCCTTTAAAAGCGTACCCAACCGGTATTCACGATGTACAAAAGAATTTGAAAGAACTAGCCGATCGTGCGGCTGTGGTTGCCAATAACGTTCGTAAAGCAATTGATGAAGTTGGCGAGGTCAATGCTGAAGATATTTTAACTGGTGCTTCGCGTGACCTAGATAAATATCTTTGGTTCATCGAAGCCAATATTGAAAAATAACCGCTGCAAATTGATAACTATATAAAAACATTCGCCTAATCCATAGTAAAGATGAAATTGAGTGTAATGCAAAAGACATTAAAGGCTTAGTGCTCAAAATCTGCTTTCTGAAAAAAATTAGCTGACGTCATTAAGAAGTAATAAGTCGTCGATAAAAATGCTTATTGCTCCGTTCTGTTTGCTAGCATAACGGATATTTCAGGTTCAACTATCGGAAATACAGGTAATGAGGCTAATAAACACGCACCATGCTTTCTGGTTCTTAGTCGTTTGTCATAGATAATAATCTCACCATGGCAATGATTACTAGGGATCAAACGCCCTACTTGCTGAATTAATGTAAACGATACACTCGGTAAACTTTGTACTTCAAATGGATGCAGTTTTAACTTTTTTAACCATTTATTTTCAGTGATAATAGGGTTGGTGATCGGTGGGAAGGCAATTTTATGAATATGAACCTGCGTCAAATAATCGCCTTTCTAACACACTGGTTTGTCCTTGATCAATACGTTGACAATGGATTTCTACCAACCAATAACATGGTTTATCCCCCTGCACCAACAATTGCAGGCGTAACTCACTAAACAGACTCAAAAAACCATCCATTACATGTTGACTACTAAATAAAAATAATATGCCACGATATTTTCCAGCCTGGAGTTGTTGTTTAAAATAATCTGCCATTTCAGCCAAATGTAACATTTCATTTTGTATCGTCGGTTCAATTGACATTTTAGGGATCACAATCGCCCCTGTTTAACATGCTCAAAAGAAGCGTTTAATGTTACAAAATGATCATTTTCATAGTCATTCAAACCCGTCAGTTCTGTTAAACGGGCATAACTATCTAACCTAACGAGCGTAAAGTGGCTGAAGTCACTACTATATGGGGAATATTTTGCCATAACAGCTGATTTAACTGCTTACTAACACGTATGCTGGCACAATGAAAATAGTAATATAATTGATTTTTGTCATAACTCCGACTTAGCCATTTGGATACTGGCGCTTTGGATGAAGTTTCACAGCCTGCTAAACGCCAAAGCTTTACCATATTCTCCCAATAACTAAGCATCTTGCCACTGATCAACATAGTACGGTGCAAATTAACCACATCATGTTTACCGGTCAGTTCAGACAAATGATCCAATATTACTTCTATGCGTAATACTAATTGTTGACTAAACTGTAAAAGCTGCTGACAACAAACATATAATTTTAGTGGTAATTTGCCTAATTTAAATAGATAGATCTCGTCTTTACTATTGGCAGGTAATAAACGCTGAGTTATAGTCATAACCTCACTAAAACAATTAATTAAATTTTGTCTATGCCGGTTAAATGGTTTGCTTGTGCTAATCTTGGCGGCTTAATTAGACAATATTAGCGCAAATATTGCTCAACATAAGGCAGAAAATTATCTAGTAGCACCGTCAAAGACGGTAAACTAATATTGGCTTCAACTTCTAATGTTTCGCGTACCACATCAGCGATATGATACCCTTCATCAAGCCCTAACAACATATTTCTTGCCTCAGGTAAAACCCGTGCCACTTTCCATTGCTGCCAAGACCAATGCATCATTAGTAACGATGACATCAACTTGGTCAATTTTCCATCTGGCCAAAAAAACGGGCAACAGTGGTAAAATTGACAATTTCTGGCTAAACAACCGACTTTATCAGTACTAATTTTTTGCCATAAACTGTTATTTAGCACTGTTTTATAATGATCTCTTACCCCATCCCAATGGCCAGCTACAAAATCAGCTTGTAACTGCTGATAAATACTTCGTTCCTGGTAACTAGTTACTGCCATCTCCTGCTGTAGTCATAACATCAAATCAATCTGCTGTTCATCCGTTGTATAGATTGCAGCAAGATTTCGTGGGCACAAATAGCGTCTGCGGCCAAAAATAGCAATAAAACCTAGTTCAGGAATAATTTTAGCCAGCAACGCTAAATCCTTATGCAAAATTTGATCTTGTAGAGCAACATTTGCCGTACTAATTACTAAAGGCTTGCTTGTTGCCCGACTGATAGCAATACCTGGAATTAAGTAAGATAGTGTTTTTCCTACCCTATTTGGTGCTTCGATTACCAAATGGTGACCTTATTCGCCAGACAATGTCTTCGCAGCTTCAGCGATCATCTGTCGTTGGGCCATAAGAGGAATAAAGCCATCAATATATTTTGATAGAGACTTATACCAATGGCTAATTTGGTTCTTAAATTGCGTTAGATAGCACCATAGAAATCTTGCATAAAAATTTACAGTTTGTATTTTGCCATAAAAGTATCAACTTAACGATTGAGCATAAGACGTTATAAGTTCTTCACTTAACATACGGTTTTATTAATAAGATAAAAATTTATTCTGCATTCAATTTCTAACAAAAAATCGATATACTATTTTCAATTGAAGCTTAAGCATAAGTAAAATTATTGTTTATAGAAAGGTATTATGTACCCAGCATTTTTTGTTAGCCCACAATGGCTTCGTCATCATTTGAACGATGAAAATATTGTCGTACTCGATGCTTCCACGCCTGCGCCAACCGACGCAACCGACTATCAACAACTATATTATCAAAAACATATCCCAAGTGCGCAATTTTTCAATTTAGATATCGTTGCTGGGCAAGATGTCGATCTGCCACACATGCTGCCAGATGAAATAACATTTACTCAAGCAGTCGAACAATTAGGTATTAGCAATCATCATCAAGTCATTATTTACGACCAGGGCGATCTATTTTCTGCTCCCAGAACCTGGTGGACCTTTAAAACATTAGGTTGTAACAATGTCAAAATTTTAGCCGGCGGGCTAAAGGCATGGAAAAAAGCCGGCTATGTGCTAGATTCCGGTGTTACTGCTCGCTGTAAAAGAGAGCATTTCAGTACTAACTGTATTCCTGATCAAGCTTTATCACAACAGCAAGTGATCGCCCTTCTGCACCAATCTAATGTGCAATTCATTGATGCACGCCCCACTGCACGTTTTACCGGACAGCAACCAGAGCCACGTCCAGGATTGCGAATCGGACATATTCAGGGCAGCAAAAATGTCCCTTGGGACTGGCTAGTTAATGACGGTTGTTATAAATCACCTGAAGAGTTAAAAATTATCTTTGCCAAACAACAAGTTGACATTATGATGCCAACGGTAATTAGCTGTGGCTCCGGCATGACCGCCGCAGTAGTATTACTGGCATTAATAATGTTAGGTAATAAAAACGTCAAACTTTATGATGGTTCTTGGGCTGAATGGGGCCAAAATAATGGATTACCTATTGAAACTGGGTAAGATAAAAACATAATTCCCTATTTGGCAGTTATGTTTTTATATGAGAAATGCTTATAATCTTTAGATCGTTAGTTATGGGCGACCGACCATTCCTACAATAAAAAGAACAACGATAGCACCAATTACCGTAACAATAAAACTGCTTAAATTAAAGCCACCTACTTTGCCTTTACCGAAGAAGGTACTAATATATCCGCCGACAACTGCACCGACAATACCGAGGATAATGGTCATAATAATCCCCATATTGTAAGCATCTGGCATAAACCACTTAGCAATGATACCAGCGATCAAACCAAAAATAACCTAGGACAAAATACCCATACACACCCTCCAAAATATCCAATATTAAATAAGTTAAAAAGCTAACTTGCTAACATTTCAAACATATGAACACTTTTTAGTAAAGAACCTAACCGCGAGATAAGATATTGCATTTTATAGTATATTTTTAACCATATTAAGATAAGTCAGCAAAGAGTATAATGTTCAATTATATCAGTAACTTACGTCGATATTTTCAGTATGTGGATCTGATTAAATAACTCAACGGCTTCAACATATTTTTTACATAAATAACCTAACCATTGTTTAATTCGCGCTGCATGATACTGACCGGTATCACCTTGTTTTTCCAGTTGAATATATTTGAATAAAATTTGCATAACCTGATGCCAAGCCATCGGTTCAACTTGATATTTGATCACCTGAGTCAGGTTAAGAACATGTAATCCACCACGACCAATCATCAGCACGTCATAGCCGGTTATCGTTCTATAATCATTAGCGCTGTGCAGTCCCAAATTTCACCGTTGCAATAACCGGTATAGCCAACTTTTGGCGTATTCGGCCGATTGTTCACCAATCAATTTTTTCAGACTGATAACCCTCTTTTTTGGTTTGACCATGAATAATAATTTTGGTAGCGCCCGCCTGTCGCTCCACATCGGTAATTTCAAATGCCAGAAACGATCATCCCAATCTAACCTGACTTTGACTAAACTAAGTAAAGTCGCTGGCACCGCCGCTCGGATTGCCTTAGCAGCTTGATATATCAGTTCAGGATCCTTTAATAATGTGCCCCACCATCATGACCATTAACTATCAGAGACGGGCAACCACAATTTAAATCAACGCCCCAAGAACCCAACTCTACTGCTCTTGCAGCATTTTCTGCTAACCATTGAGGATGCTGATCAAGTAACTGAATACGTACTAATGTACCTGCTACGGTTTTACTTGCTTGATGTAATTCAGGGCAAATCCGATAAAATGCTTTGGCCAGCAATAACCGATCTACTACCCGCAAAAATTCGGTGATACAAAGATCATATTCGTTAACTTCTGTTAATAATTGCCGCACTAACGAATCGAGAACTCCTTCGATAGGGGCAAGTAATAATCGCATTAGCCCTCTTTAGCTGGATTTGTTAGCTGCTGAAGTTTTACTAGCAACATTCTAGTTGCGTGTTGTTTTACTAATTTACCATTATGCTGACGGTTCTTTGCTAGCGAATCAAGTTTATTGGAGTTTTTTTTCTTTGCCATTACTGCGGGCTGTATATTCGGATCCAGTTCATATCCGGTAAGAGTCATTTGCGGAATACGCTGTTTTAATAATCGCTCGATCGCGGTTAATAAACTCTGTTCATCAATAGCCACTAATGAGACTGCCAGACCGGTTGCTGCTGCACGCCCGGTACGGCCAATATGATGCACATAATCTTCTGCCACATTAGATAATTCGTAATTCACAACATAAGGTAATTGTTCAATATCCAGTCCCCTAGCCGCAATATCGGTTGCTACCAACACTTTAATTGCCCCTGATTTAAAATCGGTCAGAGTCCGTGTTTGTGCTCCTTGACTTTTATTGCCATGAATAGCCATAGTCTTAATACCATCTTTAACCAGATGTTCAGTTAAACGATTGGATCCATATTTGGTACGAGTAAAAACCAATACCTGCAGCCAGTTTTCGCTGCCTATGAGATAAGAAAGTAATTCAGCTTTACGGCGCTTATCAATAAAATGAATAAGCTGTTTGACCTGCTGTGAGGCAGAATTACGTGGTGCCACTTCCAATAGCATCGGGTCATGCAGCAAACTATTAGCCAGTTCTTTAATTTGATTAGAAAAAGTGGCAGAAAAAAGTAAATTTTGGCGTTTTAGTGGTAATTTATTTAATATCTGCCGAATATCATGAATAAACCCCATATCTAACATGTGATCGGCTTCATCAAGTACTAAAATTTCAACTTTCAACAAACAGACTGCATTTTGCTGCACTAAATCGAGCAAACGACCTGGTGTTGCCACTAAAATATCTACTCTGCTAGTAATTTCATCATTTGTGGATTAATGCTAACAGCACCAAAAATAACCAGAGATTTCAAACGCAAAAACTGGCTATAATCACGTACATTTCGTGCCACCTGGGCTGCTAATTGACGTGTTGGTGCTAAAATTAGCGCCCGCACTGATTTTATCCCTTTTACCACTACGGCAGTCTGGCTAAGATATTGTAATATAGGCAAAACAAATCCAGCGGGTTTTACCAGTTCCTGTTTGCGCACTCGCCAATAGATCCTTTCCAGCTAAAATTGCCGGGATCGCTTGTTGCTGAATTAAAGTCGGTCTTTAATAGCCGATAATATCTCTTCAGATAAACCCAATGAGTTAAAACACATAAATATAAAATATTCCAAATTTCATTTGACTCAGTTTCAGCCAATTAAACATAAAACGATCATCATAAGCTAAATACACCACTACTTATTTAAAATAGTAGTTAATTGCAGCAAAAAAATTGGTCACTGAAATCAGCAATTATCGACTAATGGATAGTAAATGAAATAATTAACATAAATTCATCAAATAACAATTAACCTGATAAAATTAATTATGTATAACCTTATCTTATTCCATAGTACTGAACTATTTTATAGCGCAAAAGCTAAATTGGATATGTTAGAAAATGGGTATTGTAGCCAAGAAATAGCTCAGGTTGAAGCTGAAGTGGCACAACGTCAAGCAGCTTGGAAATATGCCAATAGTTTTTACCAACGGTAACAAGGGCTTTGGACACAACGGGTTATATCAGCCTACAAATTAGAAAATGCGAAAAATAATCGCAACTAAACGCTAGCAGCACTAAATGCCGCAAAAGATAAATTGAATCAATACCATACTGGTTATCGAACAGAAGAGATAGCCACCACTCGTGGTGAATGGGAATAGGCTGTCGCCACATTAGCGCAAGCCAAATTTGATCTGGAAGATACCATTTTAACCACACCTTCAGCCGATGCGATTCTAACAAGTGCCATTGAACCAGGAACTATTCTTACCGCCGGCAGTACCGTTTTCACCGTTTCATTGATCTGGCCGGTCTGAGTTAGAACCTATGTCAGCGAACCTCACCTTGATGAAGCCAAACCTGGCCAGGAAATACAGCTCTACACTGACAGCCGTCCAAACAAACCTTATCATGGCACAATTGGTTTTATCTCACCAACTGCAGAGTTTACACTAAAAAGTGAGTAAACCACCGATTTACGCACCGGTTTGGTTTATAGTATTCGGGTTATTGTCAATGATGCTGACGATATGTTGCGACAAGGTATGCCAATAACACTTTTTTGCAGAAAAAATAACTAAGGCTTAATGAATGGTCACTACTGTTCATAAGATAAAATTGACTGCAGTCGAGAAACTTTTTTCCGGTTTTTAGTTTCGCCTGCAGTGAAAAAACTCACAACCGAGATTAGCGACGGTTCAGTAACCAGCCTACTTGGCCTGATGGAGCAGGGAAAACTACCCTATTACGAATGCTGGCTGGATTATTAAAACCAGACCATGGCAATATAGAAATTTTATGGTGTTAGATCCCATTCGTCAAGGTGTAGAAGTTCGTCACCATCTTGGTTATATGCTATAAAAGTTTGGGCCTTATGAAAATGACCGTGCAAGAAAATCTAGATTTATACGCTAGCTTATGTGGAGTGATGGACGAAACCCGGTAAAAAATCTATCAGCAATTACTGAATTTTACCGATCTTACTCATTTTACCCAATGGCTGGCTGGAAAATTGTCCGGCAGCATAAAACAGAAACTCGGACTTGCTTGTACATTAATCAAAAGACCCAAAATTCTATTGTTAGATGAACCTGGTGCCGGTGTTGATCCTATTGCTCGTCAAGAACTCTGACGAATGGTTCATGAACTGGCGAGCGATGGGAGGCTGATCCTATGGAATACCTCCTATTTTAGATGAAGCTGAGTAATGCCGAGATATTTTATTGCTAAATAAGGGGCAACTACTCTACCGAGGTGTACCACAAATATTAATCAACAAAATGTCCGGTCGCTCATTTCTACTCCAAGTTCCAACACAACAACGCCACACATATTTACAAAATGCACGCTATTATTACCACAAACCACTGACTGTGTTATTCAAGGGCATCATATTCGTGTGATTTGAAAGAAAATTGTCAAGCAAACGATTTTCTACGAAATCTAAATTTAGCCAATAGTAAATTAATTACCACCAAGCCATGCTTTGAAGATTCTTTTATTGATTTATTAGGTGGTAGTCCATCGCAACGTTCTGAGTTAGCAGAAATTATGCCTCGGATTGCAGCTGATCCGATGGAAACAGTTATTGAGGCGCAAAATCTTACCAAACGATTCTGGGACTTTATCGCTATTGATAACGTCAACTTTACTGTTAGGCGTGGTGAAATTTTTGGCTTGCTAGGTCCCAATGGAGCCGGTAAATCAACAACATTTAAAATGATGTGCGGATTAATGGTGCCAACGGCAGGCAGTACCTTAGTATTGGGGATGGATCTGAAAATCAGCTCCCATAAAGCCCGTCAACATCTTGGCTATATGGCACAAAAATTTTCACTCTACGGTAATTTAAGCGTTGCCCAGAACTTAAAATTTTTCTCAGGCATTTATGGACTTAGTGGCCGTCAACAGCAGCAAAAAATTAGTAAAATGATCAATGTGTTTAATCTAAATCCACTACTAAAAAAACTACCGATGAATTACCCTTAGGTTTCAAGCAGCCTCTTGCTTTAGCCTACTCGCTAATGCATGAACCCGACATTCTTTTCCTTAATTAACCCACTTCTGGTGTAGATCCCCCTCACGCGCAGAGAATTTTAGTTACATATTAATGGCATGGTAAATAAAGGTGTTACAGTAATGGTCACCACTCACTTTATGGATGAAGCTGAATATTGTGATCGAATTGGGTTAGTTTACCATTGTAAAATTATTGCCAGCGGCACACCAGATCAACTAAAAAGTCAAATTACCACGGCAGAAAAACCTGATCCTTTAATAGAAGAGGCTTTTATTGGTCTGATCCTTGACTATGATCAAGGGCTAAAATGAGCCAGCAGCAACAATTATCATCGCAAGAAGCGCGGTTTTCATGGAGCTCTTTGTATTAAAGAAAGTAAGCAAATTTTACGTGATCCCAGTAGTGTGCTGATTGCTGTTGTTATTCCATTAATGCTGTTATTCATTTTTGGCTATGGTATCAATCTCGATTCGGGCAAATTACAGCTCGGCATTCTGATTAATCAACAAAACCATCAAGTACGCGAGTTTGTGGCAACCTTTACCGGCTCACCTTTTCTTGATGTGACCATCAGTGATAATCGAAAACTACTAACAATGCAAGCGGGTGAAATCCACAGTATGATGATGATCCTAGTTAATTTTGCTAGTCAGCTTCATCGTCCGTCGCAACATACGCTGATCCAAGTTATTACCGACGGTAGCGAACCAAATACCGCCTATTTTGTGCAAGCTTATACCAAAGGTATTTTAGCAAACTTGGCGGCAGCAACAAGGTGAAAACGTCGGATACGATACTAGCTCATTAATTGTTACTGAATCACGCTTCTGGTTTAATCCAGCTGTCATTAGCCAACATTTTATTATCCCAGGCGCTATTAGTATCATTATTACCGTTGTCGATGCTATTTTAACTTCTTTAGTAGTTGCCCGTGAGCGTGAACAAAGCACACTTGATCAACTACTGGTTTTACCTCTAACTATCTGGCAGATTTTTATTGGTAAAGCCGTTCCAGCATTACTTATTGTTACCTTGCAGGCCACCTTATTACTGATTATTGGCATTTTCTGTTACAAAATTCCATTTTCTGGTTCATTATTTATTTTTTATACTACAATGACGATTTATGGTTTGTCACTAGTCGATTTTGGCTTATTGATCTCCGTTATGTGCTCAACTCAGCAACAAGCGTTTATTGGTATATTTGTTTTTATGATGCCGGCAGTATTATTATCAGGTTACATTTCGCCAATAGAAAATATGTCCATTTAGCTACAAAATTTCACCTGGATCAATCTTATTCAACATTTTACTGCTATCACTAAACAAATTTATTTAAAAAACGCAGACTTAGCTGTGCTATGGCCTAACTGCTAGCCATTACTTATTATTTCATTATGCACTACTAGCATAGCTTATTGATTATTTAGTAGAAAAATTGCCTAAAAAAAGAAAAAAATCCTGGTGAGATCATCAGCAGGATTTTTTAATAGGACAGATTTAATTAACGGCGATCGCCTAGGATCCGTAACATCATTAAGAACAAGTTAATAAAATCTAAATAGAGAGTTAACGCACCAAGAATCGCATATTTACGCATACCTTCTTGATCACGACTATCAATTTGGCTACCCATGTCTTTTAATTTCTGCGTATCATAGGCTGTCAAACCAGAGAAAATTAATACCCCGACGTAGGTGATGACCAACGTCAAGCCAGAGCTTTGTAGCCAAATATTCACCAATGATGCAATAATCAGCCCTATCAGTGCCATAAATAAGAAACTACCCATGCCACTTAAGCTACGTTTGGTTGTATAACCATAAAAGCTAAGTGTACCAAATATGGCGCTAGTTATGAAAAACATACTCGCAACAGAAGCGCCAGTGTAAGCAACTAATACTAAAGAAATGGTTAAGCCTGTCAGCACCGAGTAGAACATAAACATTGCCGTTGCCAGCGCTCCGCTCAATTTAGGCAACAGAAATGATAATCCGATAACTAAGGCAAATTCAGAAATAATGAGGCCTATCAATACCCAACCATGCGTTGCCAGATACATAATAATACTGCTATTATTAATCGCATACCAAGCAACAAACGCGGTTAATAACAAACCTACTGTCATCCAGCCATATACCTGCGCCATATAGGTTTGAATACCTGCCCCAGCGCGCTGGACGATCGAATCATTTTGATGTTCAAATCGATCCATGATGATTACCCTCACCATTTGAGTTAAAGATAAAGTTATTTAATAAACTAAATAACTCCGTAAGCTTAAGTTAAGTCTACCATAATTTCTTGTTAAAACCATTGCTTGATATGAGCAAAAAAGTGAAGATTTTACATTACTTTTACTTTATTTAACTAAACTTCACCAAATTGAAATAAATTCACTAAAAATTGCTTTACCAACGCTGAAATGTGACCTGATCACTGGCTCTAGCTTCTATCCAACGGCTACTTTTGCCTTGATTTAAATGCTATTTTTTCCAAAATGGCGCTTTGTTCTTTAAATAATCCATAATAAGTTCAGCAGCTAAAAAAGCCACTACTACGATGTCCACTGGTAACACCAACAAACACAATCTCTTCACCAGGCTATAAAACTCCAATCCAATGAGATTGTACAGATACGTTGTAATTGCCAGCGACAACGCGCTTCGCTGGCAATATGCTGTAACGCTTTTTCGGTCATAATAGGATAATGCCCAAGGGTCAGAGTCCTAATATTACCACACAAATTATGATTAAGCACCTTACCAGTGAAAGTAACCACCACGCCATCATCCTGGCATTGTGCTAACCATTCATATTGTTCACCTACATTAAAATTCGCTTTTTGAATAACAAGCCGGATATCTATCATCTATCCTCCTGTTACCGGTGGAAAAAAGCAATTTCATCGCCAACAGTTAATAGATGATTTGCCTGCACAAATGTATAATTGACGGCAAAAAGCAATGTTTGCTTTTCTAGTACTCATAAATCATTAATGCTGCTATTGAAGCGGCTGTTAACGCTTTCATTTCCACACCGGTTTTACCTGATAATAGACAATAAGATTCAATACGGATGCGATTATTAGTTATTTGTGCTTCAAGTAAAACCTCCACTTTACTCAGTAATAACAGAGGCAGAGCAGGATCAAATCCCAGGTTTTTTAGCTGCCTGGATACCAGCAATACGCGCAGTAGCAAAAACATCACCTTTATGATGACTACCATTAATAATCATACTAAGTGTTTCACTACTCATTGTTATAAATGCTTCAGCCTGAACCTCACGAATTATTTCAGCTTTTGTTGCCACATCCACTATATGCACCTCACCTACTGAGTTGATATGTGTTATAAACCAATTTCACCAGCATAATCTGGCTCTTAAAAACCTGTGCTGGTCCATCAGAACGATAACGTGCTAATTGCTGCCAACCTTGCTCTAATAAACGCCGACGGATATTTTCCCCTGATAAATGGTGACAACTAAATATCTTATCACCATCACCGGTTTCCATTAACTCAATAAATCTCAGTTGGATAGGTCGAAATTTGATCCAATTTATAAAGCTTGCTAAACTGGTGTCATTGATATTTTTCATCAACACCATATTGACTTTTATTTTGTCAAAACCCACCACAAAAGCAGCGTCAATTCCCGCCATAACTTGAAAAAATTTATCTTGCCCAGTAATGGCTAAAAACTGTCGCGGATCAAGACTATCAACACTAACATTAATGTTGGTTAAACCAGCATTTTCCACTGGCTAACATTTTTGGCCATCCGATAACCGTTAATAGTAACTGCAATTTTCTTGATCACAGCATTTTCTTTGATGGTGGTAATAATTTCACAAAAATCACGGTGCATAGTTGATTCTCCGCCAGTTAAGCGGATTTTTTCTGTACCAAGTTCAGAAAAAGATTTAGTCAGATGAGCAATTTCCTTCAACGATAAAAAAGCTCGATAGCCATTTGGTAGACAATATGTGCAACGAAAATTACATACATCAGTAATAGATAGTCTTAGATAGTAGAATTTGTGGGCAAAAGTATCAATCAGTTGATTCATAATAACACCTTTCCAAATACAGGACATGCAGGCATTGCTACCTCACACCCTGGTGGCTAATAAATGCCACGGCCTCAATACCCTATTTAAGCCATTGAGTTCATAAACTTAGGTAAAAAGGCTAGGAGTTAATAACACCACGTACAATAATAACGTAATATTGTTACTATAAATCTTATTGCTAAGCATTTAAAAAGCGAATAAGTACTTTAATCTATACCTTGATAGTCAACAAGTTAATCAATTAACTGAAAATAATGTAATGTAAATGAATGACAAAGTTATTGTTTAATATCACGTTAATTCAATATAAGCTGACATTGAATGAAAAATTATGTTAAACCGTCATAAGACACATAATAAAATAGGATCAGTATGCACAATTGCAGTATTCTTAAAAACTTAGGCCAGGTTGTCACACTGGATGGCGGTCATGGTTTGGGTCGTGTTATGTCATCCTTGGCCATACTAAATTCTCAATTAACGGGTATTGTCACAACCACAGATAATGGTGGCTCTACCGGTTGAATTCGCCGTTCAGAAGGCGGTATTGCTTGGGGAGATACACAATTGTTTAAACCAGTTAATCACAGAACCGTCCGTTGCCTCAACGATGTTCAAATATCGCTTTGTTGGTAACGGTGAACTTGGTGGTCATAATCTGGGTAATTTAATGCTTAAGTCTCTCGATCATCTGAGCGTTAGGCTGTTAGATGTGATCAACTTAATTCGTAATCTATTGAAAGTTAATGCTCATCTTATTCCTATGTCTGAGCAACCCTTTTAACTTATCACCGTTTCCAAATGTCAGTTAATTTGTTGTTTCACCACCTCCCTATCCTAAAAGCGGTGGTTTTTCTACACAGCACTTGCCTATCTCGTTAGGAATTAGCAATAAACTGTTCACGTAGTAATTGAATTTGATCACGCAAACTAGCCGCTTGTTCAAATTCAAGATCTTGCGCACAACGATACATTTGTGCTTCTAGCGCCTGAATTTTAAGCTCTAATTCTTTGGTTGAAAGTTTATGATAATCCTCTATTAGTGGTGATACTGGCGGTTGTTGTTTCTTAAGTTTATCTTTTGCCGATACGGGCACGCCAACTTGCAAAATATCGCCAACTTTTTTATTTAAACCTTTAGGTACAATGCCATGCTGTTTATTAAATGCGATTTGCTTTTCGCGACGACGTTCGGTTTCTCTAATTGCTTTAGCCATGGAATCAGTGATTGTATCACCATATAAAATGGCTTTACCTTTCAAATTACGTGCTGCACGGCCAATTGTTTGAATCAATGAACGCTCAGAACGCAAAAAACCTTCTTTATCTGCGTCTAAGATGACAACTAACGAAACCTCTGGCATATCCAAACCTTCACGTAATAAATTTATACCAACTAACACATCAAATATTCCTAAGCGTAAATCACGAATAATTTCGACTCGTTCAACAGTATCAATATCAGAATGCAGATAACGGACTTTAATGTCATGTTCTTGTAGATAATCGGTCAAATCTTCTGCCATTCTTTTGGTTAAAGTTGTTACTAGCACTCGTTCATTTACTGCTGTACGCAGATAGATCTCGGATAACAAGTCATCAACTTGAGTCGCAACCGGTCGAACTTCAATTTCAGGATCGAGTAAGCCAGTTGGCCGCACAACTTGCTCAATTATTTCATTAGCCGATTTTTCCAATTCATACTTACCCGGGGTGGCAGAAATGTATATGGTTTGCGGTGAGAGTGCTTCAAACTCCTCAAAACGTAACGGACGATTATCTAACGCTGAAGGTAAACGAAATCCATATTCCACTAATGTCTCCTTACGAGAGCGATCACCACGATACATACCGCCAATCTGTGGGATGGTGACATGAGATTCATCAATAACTAATAAGCCATCTGCCGGTAAATAGTCAAACAGTATCGGTGGTGGTTCACCGCTAGCTCGGCCTGAAAGGTAACGCGAATAATTTTCAATACCAGAACAATAACCCAATTCATTCATCATCTCTAAATCAAATTGGGTGCGTTGTGTCAACCGCTGCTCTTCAACCAGTTTATTATTTTCTAGTAGTAAGTTACGTCTTTCAGCTAATTCGACTTTAATCTGCTCTATAGCTTCTAGGATACGTTCACGCGGGGTAACATAGTGGGTTTTAGGATAAATGGTAAATCGTGGCACATTATGTTGGATCTGGCCGGTTAAGGGATCAAAAAGCGCTAGCCGTTCAACTTCCTCATCAAATAATTCAACCCGTAGCGCATATTCGTCTGATTCAGCAGGAAAAATATCAATTACTTCCCCTCTAACTCTAAATGTACCGCGCTGGAACGCTTGATCATTGCGGCTATATTGTAAATCCGCCAGACGGCGTAAAATAGCACGCTGGTCAATAATCATACCTTTGGTTAAATGGAGCATCATTTTTAGATAGCTATCAGGATCACCTAAGCCATAAATTGCTGACACCGAAGCAACAACGATCACATCACGTCGTTCAAGTAGTGCTTTGGTAGCAGAAAGCCGCATCTGTTCAATATGTTCGTTGATAGAAGCATCTTTTTCTATAAAAGTATCTGAGCTCGGAACATAAGCTTCTGGCTGATAATAATCATAATAAGAAACAAAATATTCCACCGCATTTTCAGGAAAAAATGCCTTCATTTCACTATATAATTGTGCTGCCAGCGTCTTATTATGCGCCAACAGCATCACGGGACGGTTAACTTGTTCAATGACATTAGCGATGGTAAAGGTTTTGCCAGATCCTGTGACGCCAAGTAACGTTTGATGAGCCAAACCATCATCAAGACCTTCGATTAATTTCTGTATTGCTTCAAGCTGATCTCCTGCGGGTTGAAATTCAGCATGCAATTTGAAGACTTTACTCATCTAACCCTCTCACTAAAAATATTTCTTTATCATACTGGACAAAAAAACAGTTTCAATGCCACACCAAATAAAAAATTATTTTCAATCATAGCTAATTAGTTACATATATTTATTATTTTAATAACTTATTTATCCCCAAGCTTTTCTATCACTGTTAATTATATTTTATGCTAAACAGCCGATGTGAAACTTTATTATATGCCATTTGAGACTTGATTTTATATAACTCATTAATTTTTATATTATTTTATTTTAGAGCCGAGAATGGCACCAACCGCCCGCTAAGCCTCATCTCACCTTGCTTAGCGCAACTTTTCTAGATCTAATACACAAGGTTATCCACAGGAATAGTGGATAACTCAATAAATTCTTTTAGACATCAATAGTTGTAAGATTTTCATCTGAGCATCAGCGAATAATTTTTGCCTGCAAAATAGCTATAAAAAAATTTTTTTGTATAAGAAAAAAATGAAAAAAGTATTTCATTTTGTTAGAATTAGCCCAATTCAAGCAAAATATCGCTAAGCTAGCATCATATACCAGCCTACAATTATTCTTATTACAACATGTTATCTAAATTTACAAATTTGCCAATTGAACGAGATTGCCAATCCGCTAAATAGGGAATAATTCCCAAGCACGGGGCCGCAAGCCGTTGCTGTAACGTTTGCAAGTAATTGTGTTGATATGGCCCTGTTAAAACAATCTCATTGGCAACCCAGCCTGCCAATAATAAACCACTTTGCGCAATTGCCTGAGCAGTTAATATTGCATGATTGATGCAACCTAATTTAATTGCAACAGTTAATATCACTGGCAATTTCTGCTGTACAACCCAATCAGCCAAAGTTTGTTCAGCTGAAAGCGGCGTATACCATCCACCGGCCCCTTCAACAACAATCCAGTCAGCAGACTGCTTTAATTTATTTAATCCTTGACTCATTATTTGCCAATCTATCGGCTCTCCTGTGATTTGACTGGCAATATGAGGTGACGTCGCTTGAGCAAAAACGATGGGATTAACCTCATGGTAACTTAGTTTCAAGCGGCTATTTTTTCTTAATAGTTTGGCATCTAGATTCCTTAAGCCGAAAGATGTTTGTTCACTACCTGAAGCTACCGGCTTATAGCCTGCTGTTTGATAGCCTCTAGCTGCCGCCGCTTGCAAAAGTGCACAGCTTACAACCGTTTTACCAACATCGGTATCAGTTCCGGTTAGAAAAAAACATTTATTCACGATATAACATTCCAAAAACAAGCTGATAAGTTAACGGGAATTGATCGCCCGTATGCGGATAATGCTCAACAAGCTTAGCTAAGTGATTTTTAGTCATTAGACCGTGCTGCTGACGCCCTTGCGCTAGATAAGTTGCACCGATACCTTTTAAAGATTGCAATAAACAACCGAATGAAGGATAAGTTAAATGCCAGGATTGTTGTTCTAAACCATGTGGCCAGCCACTACAAGCCAGCTTGATTTGTTCAAAAGTCAAAAAAGAGTTTATGTGCGGCTTGTTATCCACTTTCTGCCAACACTGTTTCAGCTCTTGCAATGAACCATCGACTAAAGTAGAAAAAGCCACTACCCCACCCTTTTTAGTAATACGGTATAACTCACTTAATGGGGTATATAGGTTACTACACCACTGGATTGCTAGGTGACTAAAACAGAGATCCACACTCTCATCTTTTAAGGGTAACAATTCCATATCGGCCTGGATATAAACCATTGCTGCTTGCTTTTTTTGCGCAATAGCTAGCATTGCTACAGACAGATCAAGAGCAATAACCTGTTTTCCGGCAAACTGCCACTGCTGACTAAAATAACCGGTGCCACAGCCAGCATCCAGCACAGTATTACCTGGCATAGTTGATAAACAATTAAACAAATGTTGACCACTTTGTTGTTGAAATCGCGCTATATTATCGTAATTTTTAGCCGCCCGCCCGAAAGCATGGGCAATCGCTTGTTTATTCATTGTTATATTTGCTAAAGAATTCATTTAACGTTTCCATTAAGTGTAAAATATCGGCTAGTCGATGATTAGCCAGCAAAGTGATCCTTAATCTGGCACTACCGGTAGGTACAGTTGGCGGACGAATAGCTTGCACCCAAAATCCTCGATGAGCTAAAAATTGAGATAACTGCAAGCAACGTTGGTTACTACCCACCACCAGTGGCTGAATTGCACTAGTGGAATTTAATAATGGAAAATTATAATGATTAGCTAATTGACGAAAATAATCAATATTGCGCTGTAAATTGGCTCTTAATTCATCTGCCTGACGAATTTGAATAATGGCCTCAGATAACGCTACTGCTTGAGCGGGTGGCATTGAAGTACTATAAATCAAATGCCGTGCATATTGTAAAAAATAGTCTGCGGTGATTTCATCACAAAGCAATGCCGCACCACTTAAACCAAATGCTTTGCCAAAAGTCACCACTAACAGTTCAGGCTTTACCTTATGCAGATAGCAACTGCCTCGGCCTTCATCACCTCTAACGCCAATACCATGTGCATCATCTACCAATAACCACGCCTTAGCCTGCCGCGCTATTGCTTGCAATTGAGTTAAAGGAGCGCTATCACCATCCATACTAAACACCCCTTCAGTAACAACCAATGTTTTGCCAATATGATTTGTCGGCAAAAGTGCTTGTAAGACATCAGGCTGATTATGAACAAAACGTTTCAATTTGGCTGGTGATAACATTGCGGCTTCCAGTAGGGATGCATGGCTTAACTTATCAGCTAAAATATGATCATTTTTGCTCATTAAAGTAGCGATCACACTTTGATTGGCGGCATAACCGGAAATAAATAATAGTGCTCTAGGATAACCTAACCAATCAGCAAGTTGTTGTTCTAATTGGGCATGAGCACAACTATAACCAATAACGTGACCAGAACTTCCACTACCCGCTCCATATTGGCTTAATCCAGTTTGCCAGGCTTTGATGATGGCCGCATGTTGGCTCAATCCAAGATAATCATTACTCGAAAAATTAACATACTGTTGTTGATTAAATATTACGCTGCGGGCATTATTTTTTTTGATGATCTGCCGTTGGCGCCACAATGCTTGCTGCTTATGCACATCCAGTTGGCTGGTTAAAAATGTTGACCAATTCTTCATAGTGCCGCGTTATAAAATTGTGCCGATTCGCCTTGCATTAAAACCTCTTCCAACTTCTCTATTTGTTGCTGGTGACTAAATACGGTTTCTGTTGTTTGTGGATTGATATTTAGCTTGCGGAAAAGTTGCAGATCTTTATCTTGTTTTGGATTAGCGGCAGTTAGTAATTTGTAACCATAGAAGAGAGAGTTCGCACCTGCCATAAAACAGAGCGCTTGCATCTGTTCATTCATCTGTTCACGGCCGGCAGATAGCCGGACATAAGAAGTTGGCATCATAATACGCGCAACAGCAATGGTGCGAATAAAATCAAAGGGATCAACATCGTCATTATCCGCAAGAGGGGTGCCTTTTATTTTTATTAACATATTAATTGGCACACTCTCAGGCACTTGTGGTAAGTTAGCTAATTGAACCAATAACGCTGCTCGATCAGCGACTTTCTCGCCTAACCCAATAATCCCACCTGAACATACTTTCACACCTGCCTGACGAACTTTATCTATGGTATCAAGACGATCCTGATAGCTGCGGGTGGTAATGATACTGTCATAAAATTCAGGTGAAGTGTCTAAATTGTGGTTGTAATAATCAAGTCCTGCTTCCGCTAATCGACGTGCTTGATCGTCATTTAGCTTGCCCAACGTCATACAGGTTTCCATGCCCAAAGCTTTTATTTCTTTCACCATAGTTTCTAAATAAGACATATCGCGTTCATGGGGATTTCTCCATGCCGCTCCCATACAAAAACGGGTCGCTCCCGCTTTCTTAGCCTGTTTAGCAGATTCGATCACTTGTTGTACTTCTAGCAGCCGCTCAGCTTTTAATCCAGTCTTATAGCGGGCACTTTGTGGGCAATATTTGCAATCTTCTGGGCAGGCACCAGTTTTAATTGAGAGTAAGGTACTAATTTGAATCTGTTGCGGATCAAAACGTAAACGATGAACCTGCTGAGCTTGAAAAAGTAATTCAAAGAAAGGTAAATCAAACAATGCTTGCGCCTGACTAAGTGTCCACGGTTTTTCCATCTTCACTTATTTCTCCTGAAACAAAAAGTATTGTGCCAGTTTAAATAATCGCGTTATCATGTCAACCAAAATGAATAAAACTAGTTTACCAAACATAATGAAACTTGCAGATATTAATTTTGACGCTAAACATATTTGGCATCCATACACTTCTCTAACTCAGCCAATACCAACCTATCCTATCGTGCGAGCAGCAGGTGTCGAACTTGAACTAGCTGATGGTAGAAAACTTATTGATGGTATGGCATCTTGGTGGGCGGCCATTCATGGCTATAATCATCCGGTACTCAACCAAGCTGCCATACAGCAATTGAGTAAAATGTCACATGTTATGTTTGGTGGCATTACTCATCCACCAGCTATTGCCTTGTGCCAACAATTAATTGAAATAACCGCTGATAGCTTAGAGTGTATTTTTCTGGCTGACTCCGGCTCTGTGGCAGTAGAAGTGGCATTAAAAATGGCACTACAGTATTGGCAAGCTCGTGGTGAAACTCGCCAACAATTTATTGCCTTACAGCACGGATATCATGGCGACACCTTTGGGGCTATGTCAGTTTGCGATCCTGACAACTCAATGCATAGTCTCTACCAAGGTTACCTCCCAGCCCATTTTTTTATACAAGCTCCTCAATGCTGTTTTTATGAGCAATGGCAACCAGATGATGTTATCCCATTACAAAAAACTCTGGCCAAACATGCTAAGCAAATTGCCGCTATTATTATTGAACCCATTGTCCAGGGAGCAGGCGGCATGCGCATTTATCATCCTAATTATCTGACAGCAGTCAGAGAATTATGTGATCACTATAATGTCTTGTTAATTGCCGATGAAATCGCCACCGGCTTTGGCCGTACCGGTAAATTGTTTGCCTGTGAACACGGCGCGATTGCACCTGATATTTTGTGTTTAGGTAAAGCACTGACTGGCGGTTATGTCACCCTATCAGCTACACTGACCACTCGCAATATTGCAGATACTATCAGCCAAGGAAAAGCTGGTTGTTTTATGCATGGACCAACTTTTATGGGCAATCCATTAGCCTGTGCGATCGCCAATGCAAGCATAACATTATTAAGAAATAGTCCATGGCAAGAATGGATAAAAAATATTGAAACACAATTGATAGCCGAATTCGACTCTGTACGCAACTACCCACAAGTGGCTGACGTACGGGTTCTAGGCGCAATCGGCGTTGTCGAAATGAAAGACCCTGTCAATGTGGCTGAATTGCAACGTCACTTTGTGGCTGAAGGGGTCTGGATACGGCCATTTGGTAAATTAATTTATCTAATGCCACCTTATGTCATTACATCTGAACAACTGACCAAACTGGCACAAGCCATAAAAAAAATAGTTATAAAACTACCAATTAAAAAATAAGTTATTGTGCTGGTGAGTGGATTGTGATCCACATTGGGCCCTTACCAACAGGATAACGGTTTAAGGGCTGAAGAGCACCAGTAACAGGATCTATCTTATAAATGGTAATATGCTCAGACTTCTGACCAGTAACCAGCAAAAAATTACCAGTTTGATCAATGTTAAAGCCCCGTGGTTGATTTTCTGTTGTATACGCGTCGCTAGCTATTAATTTACCCTGCACATTCGTCACCTGGAAGTGGCGGATAATACTAGTAGAACGTTCACTGGCATAAAGATGACGGCCATTCGGTGTAATATGTATATCTGCTGCCCAAGGTTTGCTTTCTGAGCCAGCTGGCAAAATGTCACAATTTTGCAGCTGTTGATAAGGTTCAGATGCATGATAAACATGAATCGTTGCGTCTAACTCGTTTAAACAGTAAAAGACATTCTGATTGTTAGCAAATGCCAAATGGCGGGGACCCGCTCCTTTTTTAGTAGAAATCCGATTAGCAACATCTTCGGTTAAATGTCCACTGTTATTGATAGCATAAATGCGAATATGATCTTCACCTAAACAAGGGACAAATAACCGCTTATTATCAAAACTCACCCCAGAAGCATGGGGATGTTTTAAATCGGCAATAACTTGAATTGGCGACTGTGCGCTCCCCTGGTGATCAATTGGCAATACCACTAAATTACATTGATGATAGGAGGGAATAAATAGCCAATGACCATGCTGATCGATTTCAATATGAGTTGGCGTGGCGGGAATATTGGTAATAGCCTGCTGGCTGAGCTTTCCTGTAGCTGAAATATAATATGTGATAACAGCAAAATGAGGACGAATACCCACATAAAGGTGTTGACCATCACGACTAATCTGCATTGGCTGAGCTTCACCCGGTAATGTTAACTCTTGCAATAATGTCAGCTTACCCTTTTCATCCATTGACCAAACATGAATTTGCTTACTTTCTGGACTGGCAACATACACCACCTGTTTCATTGATTAACTCCTGACAAGTACCCGCTAAAATAACAATGGTTATCATATCCGATTTGAGAATAAATAATCACAAAAATACTCTAATCGGTAATAAAAAGACATTTTAATCGGGTTAATGATGTCTACATGTTAATTGTCGCTATTTTCATCGATCATCATTGTTTGATTAAATGTTATGTTTAAGGTTAATAATGATTTGTTAATCGGTTATAATAATTTAATATAACTTTACTTGCACCACATTAACTTCAGATTATAAAAAACTAAGTTAATCACTATAAAAAACGAATTGTTAAAAATCAAAAATAATATTATATAGATATATAAAAATATTTATTTTTGTTAATAAGAATATTTTTAGAAAACTAAATACCATTAATCGATATTGTTGGTACAAAAATTTAGTATAAATTTCACATTATTAATCAACATATAAGCAAAAATTTTTTTGATCCATTTCTTTGTATTGATTTTTATAAGTTTCATATAATTATTAATTTGTAATAAATAAAATTAGGCAGTCGTGAGCGAAATTAAACAATAATAACCCGAAAATATTATGATGAGCAGATTGACACCCACAATTGTTAATTAAAAATTAAGGAATAGAAATGAAACCTCACGAAAATTTAATGGTAGACTTAGAAACCATGGGAATGGGCAGTTGTGCCGCTATTGTGGCAATAGGTGCGGTTTTCTTTAATCCAACAACTGGTGAAACAGGTGCTGCCTTTTATCAAGCTGTCGATCTCTCTTCATCGATGTCTGCCGGTGGAACAGTTAATGGAGAAACCATCAAATGGTGGTTATGCCAATCCAATGAAGCCCGTGCAACCATTGCCAAAAAAAGTTTACCACTTATTGACAATGTGCTACGTGAACTACATTATTGGGCACGCGAAAATGCGCAAAAACGGATAGATTGTTTGAAAGTCTGGGGAAAAAGCGCCAACTTTGTATTAAGAGGGGCTTATGAAAGATCACATTTAACCCCCTTCTGGCATGTTGATAATGATCGTGATGTCCATACTATTATCGATATGGGACTGAATCTTGGCTTTGATTTACAAAATGAGCTGACAATTGATCAAACACGGGATAATGCGCTTAATTGCGCATTTTATCAAGTGCATTATGTTTCCGTTATTTGGCAAAAAATTATCCAGTATGAGCAATAATAAATTATGCTAGCTGAAGCAAATTATTAGCCATTAAACGTAGATAAAAATAACACTAACCATTGCTGGTAATTATTTTACAAAAGCTAGCTAATTTAGAAATAGCTAGCAATTGATAATAATTAAAATGGCTTACTATAAATGTTTGCAATTCTAGTTTGAAATTACAATATTAATTAATTTTTTAGTGAAAACAATTGTTATTAAGATTATTTAGCTTTCATATTCACATCGACAACTTGATAAAAAGTATTTGCCGTATCGGCAATTGACCAAACACCTAAAATAACTTGGTAGCCAGTACGTTGTGGAACATCGCAATCAAAATAGATTTGATCTTTTTTAACAGCACCACAGTCGCTATTTTCATTTATCCAACATAAAACTGCTCAACTTTTAGGTTCAAAAATAATACCATGTTATGGTTCAGGTTTCACATTTGCAGCTACTATATTAGCAGCACAGATTAATGCTAATGGAGCTAATAATAATTTATTTTTCATTTAATACATCCCTTAAATAGTTTCTATTTTTATTAATTGAGAATATTTTATATAACATCATTTAAAGCAGTGTAAATTATTATATTGACAAAACTAAAACATTAATTTAATTAATGTATTTTTTCTTAAAAATTTCATTTAAGTTTAAGTAAAATATTGAATAATTTTGCACTACAAAAACAGAGCCTTTAATATAAAATTTTCGAGTACTGTATTTAGTTATAATTTAAAACTTAACTTTATCAATGAGAATATTTTTAGCTAGTTACATAGCATGATAAACTTAATATTCAATTAATAATCTAACTAGCATATCTACTAAAATTTAACAAAAATCATAACAAAAAATTCAAAAACTAAAATTGCCAACTCAATTAGCCGCACAATTGTAAAAAATGGTAATGAATATTTCTTTAACATATAACGATATTCACATTAAAATAATAAAAGTGTAATTTATTAACTAATTTATATATATTATATTGATTTAAAACTTATTATTTCATAATAACAGCTATTATTAAAAAGCTGCGATAAAATTTTGTTGATTATTTATATTTTGTTCAAGTGCTAGTTTATCAGCCATTAGACAATTATTTATTTTTACTAGTTTAAGTTAACGTCTATTATTAGATATGATTACCAAATGGATAATTTATCGATTAAATAAATTAAGATAAATAATTTACTAAATTACACTGTTTAAAATTACTGCATAGATTAAATGCTTAACCGTTATTTAATCTATTTAATGAGGCTGGTTTATGTCATATCACATCATCACCTTAGATCTGGATGGTACCCTATTAGATCCACAAAAGCAGATCTTGCCACAACTTTTAACAGCTATAAACCAAGCTTGTCACCAAGGAATCAAAGTTATTATTGCCACAGGACGAGATCACGTTGTCATTCACTCCTTTTATCAAGCGCTAAATTTAGATACCCCAGCAATTTGTTGTAACGATACTTATGTCTATGATTATCAACGTAAAAAAGCACTGGCAGCTGATCCTTTATCAGCAGAAGAAGCCAACCAAGTGGTTGCGCGATTGCAAGGTACTAATATCAAATACTTAATGTATGTCGATGATGCCATGTTATATCAACAATAAAGGTTTACGTTTACAACGTTGGATTGAATCACAAGGTCTTTCGATGAAAGAGGTTATCGCTTTTGGAGATAATTTTAATAATATCAGTATGCTAACTGCTGCTGGTTTAGGAATTGTGATGAAGTCAAAACCTATGCTGATATGATCACCGCCGAAAATAGTGCGCCAGGTATTGCTGCAGTGATAAAAAAATATGTCCTATAGCAGTGACATAGCTATTTTTAAGGCTGGCCAACAACCTTTTTAGCAAACATATCTTAATTAGTTAGTCACTTAAAGTTGACGAGCTAGAGATATACTCTTAATTTGGGCATAAACCCATTTATCTGGTTTTATTTCTAGCTCATTTCGTGCCCAATGCATGATCCTTGCCCATATAAAGTGACTATCTATTAATAACTTAACATTTACTTATCAGACTCATCAATACATTCCACCACCTTGACCCTTAATATATTATGAATGCTGGTTGTGTTGGCTTATTTAATGCTAAATAAACATTGTCTGCATCAATCCGAATTCGAACCACCTCGCCTGGTTGAAATTGCATTTGCGGCAGCCACAATAATTGATCCAATAAGGCAACCGAAGTCATTACATACAGAGCATGGTGCTCAATCACCTTAACATTCAAAATACTACTTAATGCATCAGCCTATAACCATGGCCGTAAAACACTACTCGACCAAATATCGGCTAACAGTGCTACTACCTCAATTTTACCTGCTGACATAACAATAATATTATTTGCCAGCCGGACTGTTTCATCGAGATTATGGCTGACATAGAGAATAGGAATTTGAATATCTTTCGATAACTTTTCCAGATAGGGAAACAGCTCTCTTTTGCGTGGCAGATCTAACGAAGCTAACAGCTCATCCATTAATAATAATTCAGGCACAGTTAATAATGCGCAGCCAATGGTTACTCACTGTTTTTTCACCGCCTGACAGCATGGCTGGTAACCGGACTAACAAAGTCTCAATACCTAGCAATTGAATAATATCATCAAAATGTGATTTCATTGCTGGTGACATACCATATTGCAAATTACCTTTGACACTATAATGTGGAAAAAAGCACGTATCTTGAAAAACATAACCCATTCTTCGCATTTCAGGTGGTACAAATAGGCCTTTAGCGGTATCAATTAACACACGATCATTAAAGATAATTTGTCCTTTATCAGGTCTGGTAAGTCCTCCTATCAAGTTGATCAACGAGGTTTTTCCAACACCGGAAACACCAAAAATAGCCGTGATCCCTTCAGTAGAAAGAATGGTATCGGCATAGAGAGATAAATCACCTAACGCTGTTCCAGACACAACGCCAAAATGGTAGCAATAATACATAAACGAGCGGCAGCTATTTCTGCACCAGTGGTCTCAATTAGGGTATACATATC
Source organism: Arsenophonus sp. (assembly GCA_045399315.1). GTDB lineage: Bacteria > Pseudomonadota > Gammaproteobacteria > Enterobacterales > Enterobacteriaceae > Arsenophonus. The sequence continues at coordinate 107,055 of DAYVGO010000005.1, read as the reverse complement.
TAACGGGATGGTTCTTGTTTCACCGGGAATATTAGAAACAAATGTGATGGTGGCACCAAATTCACTAATGAGCACGCAAAGCTAATACCATACCAACAATAATTCCTAGTGATATTAATGGTAATGTAATGGTAAAAAAACCGTAATAGATTCACGCCTAATGTCCGCGCAGCTTGCTCTAGGCGTCGATCAACGTCTTCTAATGCTAACCTTTTGATCTAACTAGAATGGAAAAGTGGTAATAGCTGAAACTAACGCCACACCTAGCCAACTAAATGTAAAACTAAATCCGAACCAATTATATAACCATTCACCTATCACGCCATGGCGACCAAATGAGAGTAAAAGTAGATAACCTACTACTACCAGTGGTAATATTAAAAGTAGGTGGATCAGACTATCCCGTAATGTTTTGCCTGAAAAATGACAACGCACTAATATCCAGGCTATCAAGATACCCAAAGACAAACTAACCAATACGGCCACAGCCGATACTTTTAAGCTCAGAATAATAGCTTGCCACTCATATTCACTTAACATTAGCAAAAGTCAATTCGATGGCTTGATAACTAGTGGCCGAGAGTATGCCCACCACTTTTACCTTATTACTCACACCAGCATCAGAGCCATAAACAATACCTAACGGCACTGCATCCAGCTTAACCAATGCCATTCCAATACGGACATTGTTTGTTCTGGCTAACCTAGCCTGAACAGTTTTCCAGCCACCTAAAGAAATAAGTGCCTGTTTAGCATAGATACCAACTGGGACATGATCAGGGTCACCGACGGCAATTCGTTCACCATTGAGTAGCTTTTGCCAATCCGTGTTTTTGGTAATCGCCACTTGGTCTAGTTTTGAACTTATTGGCGCAATCAGAACTAAATTATTGCCTAACAAAGTATGACGACTGCCATCTGCAACAAGCTGTTTTTGCTGCAGATAATCCATCCATTGCTGATCAGCCGAGATGAAAATATCAGCAGGGGCTCCCTGTGCAATTTGTCTCGCTAATGTTGACAATGAAGCATAAGAGATAATGACTTTCGTGTTATGCTCCTTTTCATATTGCACAACGATATCATTTAATGCACTGGTTAAAGACACAGTAGCAAATACTGTCAGTTTATTTTTGCCACCTAGTTTGATCCTGTGATTAAGAAAAAAGTGCAACTGCAATCATTATCTTAGTTATATATTCCTTCATCATTGATCCCTTTTTCATTATTTTTACCGTTATATATATCAGGATATAACGAATAAAGAAAATAACAGCATATTGATAAATATCTAATAGTGTTAAATGCTTAAAAATATTAGCTAATAAATGAATGAGATAACAATTGCTAAATACCTTTTTTAAGAAAATAATTGACAAAAAATCAAAAAATAATCATATCTCTTTAATAATTAATAAAAAAACCATCATCACCATTCAATTGATGGAATTACGCCATAAAAAAGTTGTTATTTTACTTATCATTAAAATAAAATTATTTATACAAATTATTTTCATCACGAATATAAAAATGATTAATAGTTTGTTATATGCCAATTTAATTAAATCAAATATCACCATCGAGCCTGCTATAATTGTCTCACTTAAGTTAAATAAAATTATTCTAAGATGATCACCCGATAACTCTTGCTACATAAGATAAAATAACTTTGGACAATCTATGAACGACAAACTATTATCATTGACAACAAACATAGATCAAGCACAACTTAAACGAGGTTTACAGAATCGTCATATTCAACTCATCGCCTATATTGGTTATTGGATGCACAGATTTTCCACCATGACTGACATAATTATTTTGTATACTACTATTATTAACCCTTAATTTGGTTTCTGTATCGTTATTTGGTGAAACAGAATCTTGGGTTGCTATTATCAAAATCATTACCATTTTCTTATTTTGATCGGCTTAATTTTAGTTATCATCGCATTCAAAACACCAGCTGATCATATTGCATCACTAACTCATCTATGGAATGCTGGCATATTTCCCATGGGGCTTAATGGTTTTTTGCTGGTTTCCAATTAGCGATCTTTTCCTTTGTTGGTATTGAAATAGTTGGCGCTACAGCTGCCGAAACACAGGATCCAAGCCAAGTATTGCCAGCAGCTATTAATGCTATTCCGTTTAGATTTATCGCCTTTTATGTCCTTTCCTTGGTTGTCATTATGTCAGTTATTCTTTGGTGCCAGATAAGAATCCGTTCGTCGAATTATTTGTGCTGATTGGGGTACCGACGGCGACCAGTATTGTTAACTTTGTGGTGCTTACTTCAGCGGCTTCGTCTACCAATAGTGGAGTCTTTTCCACCAGCCGTATGCTGTTTGGATTAGCCCAAAAAGCAAATACACTTAAACAATTTAGTCAATTATCCAATAAAGCTGTTTCAGTTAAGAAATTATTTTTCAACTGTTGCTGTCTCTGCTTGACGGTAATATTAATCTATTTTATCCCTAATGTTATGCGGTTTTTTGTCCCCATCACCACGGTATCAGCCATCCTTTTTATGTTTATCTGGAGTATAATCCTTTGCTCTTATTTGGCTTATCGCAAAAAATAACCACATCTACACCAAACTTCAATTTATAAAATGCCTGCTGGCATTTTCATGTCTTGGGTTGGTCTGCTATTTTTTGCTTTTTTTTTAATATTACTGACTTTAGAAAAAGATACTCGTCAGGTACTGTTGGCGGTACCAATTTGGTTTGTGGTGTTATTTATTAGTTATCAAATAGCTAAAAAACGCAAATCCTCAGGCTAATTAACCTAAAAACGGTAGTCTTAATGAAACCACCATTACAAATTAATCAATAAAACTTTTGCCAAAAAAAAGTAGCGTTAGCTGAATCGGTTGGCAACTTAAGATTGTAAGTTGGAATTGATTACTCTTTAACCTGCTTACAGACTGTCAATCTATAATTTTGATAAGAATTAACAGAGAATATATTTACATCCATAATTTGTTAGCCTATTCATTCAATAAGCAACAAATAATTAAGTCACTAATTAATATAACAAAACCTGCTAAAATAATCGACTAAGCGAATAGCCAATAAGTCGGCGATTAAATATGCAAATGACTGCTGATTAATTGTTAATTAATCAGCAGTCATCAGTGACTTATTGACTAGCTTTATACTCTGCCTCCGCTTTGTCGAAACGTTTTATTGTACTTTGGCTAGGTGTGGTTGTTAACAGGCTAACGACCATAATCGCGACAGAGGAAAAAATAAAACCAGGAATAATTTCATACAGGCCAAACCACTTATATTGCATCCAAATTAATACCGTAGTAGCACCAACTACCATACCCGCTAATGTACCATAGCGGTTCATGCGTCGCCATAAGACAGAAATTAAGATCACTGGACCAAAAGCCGCTCCAAATCCCGCCCACGCGTTGCTAACCAGAACCAGAACTTTACTAGTTGGATCACGGGCAATAAAAATAGCAATCGTTGCGACAACTAATACCATCGCACGACCAACCCACACTAACTCTCGCTGACTAGCTTTTGCTCTGATAAAAGGTTTATACAAGTCTTCAGTTAAAGCACTAGCACAGACTAATAATTGACAGCTTAAGGTACTCATAACCGTGGCTAAAATGGCTGATAGCAATATCCCTGCCAACCAAGGATTAAATAAAATACTTGCTAGTTCCATAAATACTCGTTCCGGATTAGCCATAACTGGCCCAGCAACTGCAGGATGCATATCAAAATAAGCGATAGCAAAAAAACCAACAGCAATCGTTCCGGTTAAACAAAGTACCATCCAGGTCATACTAATGTGCCGTGCCTGGTTTATAGTTTGTGCTGAATCTGCCGCCATGAAACGTGCCAATATATGTGGTTGGCCAAAATAGCCTAAGCCCCATCCCAGTAAGGAAATAATGGCAACAAAATTTAAACCTTTAAATATATCGAGATATGCAGGATCCTTAGCACTAATTAGCGTTACTGCACTCTCCAGTCCACCGACGGGAAAAATCACCATAATAGGTGTTAATAACAGGGCAAAAATCATTAATGTGGCTTGTACTGTATCAGTCCAACTGACCGCCAAAAAGCCACCTAAAAAAGTATAAATAATGGTGGCTAATGCGCCTAACCACATTGCTTGTTGATAGCTGATGCCAAAAGTATTTTCAAACAGTAAGCCGCCCGCAACCACACCAGAAGCACAATAGATAGTAAAAAAAATTACGATCACCAAAGCTGAGACAATACGTAAAATTTTACTGTTATCTTCAAAACGACTAGTAAAATAGTCAGGTAATGTTAGTGAATTATTATTTTCGGTTTGAATACGTAATCGTCCAGCAACTAATCGCCAATTTAAATAAGCGCCTAATGATAATCCAATGGCAATCCAGCTCTCCGAAATTCCGACTAAAAAAATCACACCGGGTAAGCCCATTAATAACCAACCACTCATATCTGAGGCACCAGCAGAAAGCGCCGTAACCACCCCTCCTAAGCGACGTCCGCCGAGAATATAATCATCAAAATTGGTTGTCGAACGATAGGCCAAAAAACCAATCAGCAACATAGCCAAAATATAAACCACAAACATAATTATTATTGGGTAGCTTAATGCCATCTGTTCCTCTCTATTATTTTTTTCTTTTTTAGTTTTGGTAGCTAGCTAATGCCGGTATATTTTTTATAATTTTATATTAGCAAAAATTAGGCTTATTTCTAACACGTGAACTGCTTTTTTATTTTCCTATTCATCCTGAAATTTGATTTAAATTTAGAGAAAATATACTCAACTCAACTAAAAAAACAGCTCAACAAAAAATTAACGGTTATTTTGCTAATAAATAGCAAATAAAACACAAATGTTAATTTATTTAGTTACATATTTAATTAACCAATTAATTAATTTAATCTTTTTTTATTTATTTAATTTTCATAAAGATATAACAATACTTATAATAAAATCTATTTTGATTAATACAAAAATAGATTTATTTCACATTTCTAACACTTTCATAAGTTAATAATATTGCACCAAATTAAAACATAAAGGATATTGTTAAATTACTGACTTCTAACAATCATCAAAAGGAATGGCAATCGATCACACAATAATTGAAATCATCCTTACTCTTGATGAAGTAACCAGAAAACGTATTGAAACAACTCGACAACGTCTAGCTTTTATACTCACCGGTTAATAGGTCAGGCTATATTTAATTATCTGACATACCTTGATAATGAGGAATCTATGGTTGAATACCCGGCTACCAAAGCTAATGAAAAAGAAAACTCATTTAGCAAATCAACAGCAAACTCTAAAACCAATCACTCGTCTTTTTTAAATTTTGCAGCGTGTATTTTACCTCAATCAGCAAAGCGCGCTGCCATTACTTCTGCCTATTGCTTACCTGAAACACAGCTATTACCCATCTTGCTATCACAAGCACAGCTAGCAGAAAGCCAAAACCAAGCGGTTTACCAACTCGCCTATCAACTGGCCAAAAAACTACGCGAACAAAAAAATAGTCTTGGCCGTTCTGGATTAGTACAGAGTCTATTACAAGAATTTGCCCTCTCTTCCCAAGAAGGAATTGCTCTTATGTGTCTGGCTGAAGCGCTGCTACGCATCCCAGATAAAGCGACCCGTGACATTTTGATCCGTGACAAAATTAGTGGTGCTGACTGGCAATCCCACCTTGGACAAAGTTCTTCATTATTTGTTAATGCCGCTACCTGGGGTTTATTACTTACGGGTAAATTAGTTGCCAGTCATAATGAAACTAAACTATCCAGTGCCCTTAATCGGATCATTAATAAAAGTAGTGAACCCATTATTCGCAAAGCAGTGCATATGGCAATGCGGCTAATGGGTGAACAATTTGTCACTGGTGAAACCATAACCCAGGCACTCAGAAATGCCCATAAAATGGAAAGCAAAGGATTTAGCTACTCTTATGATATGTTAGGGGAAGCCGCGTTAACAGCCGTAGATGCGAAAGCCTATATGGCTGTTTACCAGCAAGCCATCGATGCAATTGGCCAAGCTTCTAGTGGTAAAAACCTTTATGCCAGCGCTGGCATTTCAGTTAAACTCTCTGCGCTCCATCCCAGATATTGTCGAGCACAATATCAATGTGTTATGGATGAACTCTATCCACGTTTGCTGACATTAACCTTACAAGCACGCCATTATAATATTGGCATCAATATTGATGCTGAAGAAGCCGACCGACTGGAAATTTCACTCGATCTACTAGCAAAATTATGCTTCGAACCACAACTTGCTGGCTGGGATGGCATTGGATTTGTCATTCAAGCCTATCAAAAGCGCTGTCCCTACGTTATTGATGAAATTATTGATTTAGCCCAACGTAGTCAGCATCGTCTGATGATCCGTCTGGTAAAAGGTGCTTATTGGGATAGTGAAATCAAACGCGCTCAAATTGATGGTCTCGAAGGGTACCCCGTTTACACCAGAAAAACATATACCGATGTCTCTTATCTGGCTTGTGCGCGCAAACTTCTCACGGTACCCAATTTAATTTATCCCCAATTTGCTACCCATAATGCCCATACATTAGCATCTATTTATTATATTGCCGGCGAAAACTATTATCATGGTCAATACGAATTCCAATGTCTCCACGGTATGGGTGAACCCCTCTACCAACAAGTTGTCGGTTCAATTGCCGATGGTAAACTTAACCGTCCCTGCCGTATTTATGCGCCTGTCGGTAGCCATGAAACCTTGCTGGCTTATCTGGTCCGTCGCTTACTGGAAAATGGTGCTAATACTTCTTTTGTTAATCGGATTGCCGATCATAATATTCCATTGGATGAACTAATTGCTGATCCGGTGCAACAGGTGCTAGCGACAGCTACCGTGGAAGGCCGACTTGGTTTGCCTCATCCACAAATTCCCTTACCTCGGGCTCTATATGGCAAAAAACGGCTTAATTCTATTGGTATTGATCTGTCTAATGAGCATCATTTAGCAGCACTAGCACAGACCCTACTCATTGCTCCTCTCAATTATCAAGTTAAGCCATTATTGGGCGGTGAACGTAATTCATTAAACGAAACTTCAGCCCAACAAGCCATTACTAATCCGGCCAATCATGCCGATATCATCGGCTATGTCCAGGAAGCAACCATGACTGAAGTGGAGCATGCGCTTGAGATTGCTAGTCAGGCTAGCGTTAACTGGGCGACTACCCCAATCGCTGAACGAGCAGCTATTTTACAACAAACTGCTCAATTGATGGAAAACCAAATTCCCAGTTTAATGGGTGTCTTGATCCGTGAAGCCGGCAAAACCTATAGTAATGCCATTGCTGAAGTCCGTGAAGCCATCGATTTTCTGCGTTACTACGCCCAACAGATTAGTGAAGATTTCAATAATGGCACTTATTGTCCACTTGGAGTGGTGGTTTGTATTAGCCCTTGGAATTTTCCGCTAGCAATTTTTACCGGCCAAATTGCCGCCGCTTTAGCTACCGGTAATACGGTGCTGGCCAAACCAGCAGAGCAAACCCCAATTATTGCTATGTTGGCAGTTAAATTACTCCATCAAGCAGGTATACCACGTGATGTTCTACAGCTGCTGCCAGGTAGCGGGGACACGGTGGGGACAAAACTGATTAGTGATAAGCATACTAATGGTGTGATGTTTACCGGTTCAATCTGCGTTGCTAAACTTATTCAACGCAATCTTGCTGATCGGCTAAACGCGCAGCAGCAGCCAATTCCACTGATTGCCGAAACCGGTGGCTTAAATGTGATGATCGTCGATTCATCAGCCCTGACTGAACAAGTTGTTAATGATGTTATCATCTCAGCCTTTGATAGTGCCGGACAACGCTGCTCTGCCCTGCGTATTCTATGTATCCAAGAAGAGGCTGCCGAACGCACGCTGACCATGTTAAAAGGGGCGATGGCTGAATACCGGATCGGTGATCCTACTCAGCTGGAGACCGATATTGGCCCAGTAATTGATAGTGAAGCACAACAGAACATTGAACAACACATTGAAAAGATGCGGCAAGCAGGTAACAGTATTCACCAGTTGTGCCACAATAATCAATGGCAACAAGGCACTTTTGTCCAATCAACTTTGATTGAAATCAGCCATTTTAGTGAGCTGAAAAAAGAAATTTTTGGTCCGGTACTACATGTTTTACGTTATAAGCGTAATGAACTAGCTAGCCTACTCAAACAAATTAATGACTCGGGTTATGGATTAACCTTAGGACTTCATACGCGTATTGACGAAACTATTGCTTACGTTAGCCAAATGGTCAAAGTGGGTAATATTTATGTTAACCGTAACATGGTCGGTGCGGTAGTTGGGGTACAACCGTTTGGTGGTGAAGGGCTATCAGGTACCGGTCCAAAAGCCGGCGGTCCACTTTATCTCTATCGATTACTAGCTCAGCGGCCAGATGTTGCCATTGATAACATCTTTAAACAACAAGATAATCTCTATCCATTTGTCACTTGCCAACCACCATTAGCTCAATTAACGCCATTTTATACCTTCTGTGATTGGGCAAAAAATCAACATAATGAAATAATTGACAGTGTTATTCATTACTATCAGCAATTAGTGCAACGAGGTATATGCCGTGAACTAGTCGGCCCAACCGGTGAACATAATAGCTATATGTTAGTCCCGCGCAGGCGGATCCTTTGCCTGGCTGAAACAAAATCGGACGCGCTGCTTCAGCTGGTCGCAGTGTTGGCCATGGGATGTCAAGTAGTCTGGCCTGACCATTCACTGCAACAGCAACTGTGTACTATTTTGCCACCGTTAGTGAATCAGATGATCAGCACAACCACTAACTGGCAGCATGCCGATTGCCAATTTGATGCGGTTATTTTTCATGGCGATAGCCATCAATTGCAAACCGTGTGTCAAGCACTGGCTAAGCGTGACGGACCAATTATTGCCGTGCAAGGATTACGATCCGGTGACCACCACATATTACCAGAACGTTTAGTACATGAGCGCACCATCAGTATTAATACGGCAGCAGTTGGCGGCAATGCCAGTCTAATGATACTTAGATAATTTTTTACTTACCAATAAAGCCTTAGCAAACAACTAAGACTTTATTGATCTAATAATTACTAAATCATTCAGCTTCTAGCCATAGAAACATTATGCTAAATGATTAGCCTGCCAATCAAGGAATTGCTCGTATTTGCGTAAAGCAATGTTGTAATTACTGAACGCCGATCCGGTCATTTTTGCCTGTATCTGAGCTTGGATTTTTTTAATCGTCAATTCAGCAACAGAAAAATGTGATTCACTTAATAGCTCATCAACTCGACGTAACCGCACTACATATTCACGTACTGTGCTATGACTCATTTCAGTCTCTTTAAAGAGATACTGCTTAAAAGACATAATATCAAAATAGCCAACATGACTATTGCAATATATTTCACTACAAAAACGACATAATACAGTAAATTTATGCTGTAATTCTGCCCATGTTTGCCCATCAACCAGTTCGGTCATGGATAAAATTGCTTCTTTATTCAAAATTTGATCATTAAACACCAGTGAAATACGATCAAGGGTTTTGCTACAGTGTGCGCAGTGAATTTGACTATGTTTATAGTCTTTAATGTAACGGCTCAGCGGCCGCTTCTTTTGGTTAGAAACAGACATATTATATAAGCCCTGTGTGTAAATCTTAAACAAAAAAATATTATTTATCTGGATTTAAGCGCGCTCGTAGCCGTTTTATCGCCTGGCTATGTAGCTGGCTGACACGGGATTCCCCGACATTCAACACGGCGCCTATTTCTTTCAGGTTCAGATCTTCTTGATAATAGAGAGTCAAAAACATTTTTTCCCTTTCAGGAAAACATCCTATCGCCTTTATAATATTTTTACGAATATCAGTTGCTATTAAAGTTTGCAGGGGATTTCGTTCGTCGTCAACCTCAACAATTGGTTCACATCTTTCACCATGAATTCCATGCCATTCATCATAAGAGCATAACTGACTATTATTATCCTACAATAGCTGTTGATACTCCAGCAGACCAACATCTAACCTATCGGTAATTTCTTGCTCTGTTGCCGGCCGGCCTAACGCCTGCTCAAGTTGTTGCATGACCTTGGTCACCTCACGAGCCTGACAAAGTATACTAAGTGGTACCCAATCGTGGATGCGTAATTCATCTAACATCGCATCACGAACACGTTGCACTGCATAAGTGGTAAAACAGTGCCTTGTCAGCATCAAACCGCTCTAACGCATCAAGCAAACCGATACCACCGACCTGCACTAAATCATCCAGTTCGACACTGACCGGTAATCTTACTTGCAGCTTTAATGCTTCATGACGCACTAAAGGGATATAACATTCCCACATTATATCTTTTTCAATCACTCCATCCTGAGTATAGAGATCGTTCACCGTAAGCACCTATCATTAATAAACAGATGCTTATTATCCGAAATTAAATTTAATATAATGATGAAAATAGCGGTATAAAATGGATGTTTTTTAGTTAGCTACTATTTTTTAATTGGCTAAGTTGTTTGAGTACTGAATTTATTCAACTAGGATGCTTAGCACACAAAGTCACCACTGTCTGGGCTAATTGATTGGCCAGCTTGAATACCAATGTCGTCATCTGTTGTAAAATTTGTCTGTTAGTTAAGTTTGCGATTTACTAGGTAAAATCGGCATCCTGAATACGACTGTGGGCCACCTGCAAATGGTTAGTCGTATTGACTAAATTGTCGATGGTGGCTGCCAAGTGATTTTCGCTGGCACTAAGGGAACTGCGATAGCTATTTATTTGCGCTAAAGCATTATCGATGTGGGTTAAGATATTATCGTGGATTGCCGGTTGTGTTTGGGTGACAGGTAATCCAGGTGTACCAATATGCACATGAGTGGCCAGCCAAATATACATATTCATCCCTGTCCGTGTAGGATGAAATGAGGTTGTCATATCATAACGCTTACCATTTGCGGTTATTAGTGTATATTCAGTGGCAAGAAGTTGGCCGGTTGTACTATCGATTTTTTGATGTAAATTACAGCCTCTACCAAAAACTGAATTTCTGGTTAAATTTGACAACCCAGCGCCACGAATTTTTATATCGGTTGCGGCTAAAGGCTACGTTATTTGCCCAGCCGCTATCAAATCACGGTTAACATCACTCAGCGAAGCAGGATTGATATGATAATCAGGATAAGGATGAGTGCCGGGTGTTGGATTAAGCAGATTAATCGGCTGGCTAGCAATATTAGATTTATTGGTCAAATCCAGATCTTGGACCGCCATCCGTTTGTTCAGCAATGCAATCGATCTCCTGCAAGCGCTGATCGACCTCTTGCTGCAGAATTTTAATAACATGGTCTGAATTGGTATCATTTAATGTCTGCACCACTAAGTGCTTGATGGCCTGTAGATTATCCGTCACCTGGTTTAATGCTTCTTCAGTTGTTTGCAACAAAGGGATACCATCATGGCTATTACATGCTGCTTGAGCCAAACTAAGGACATTGGTAGTGATGTCATTAGCCATTGATAAACCGGCCGGTTTGGCACTGTTAATGCACAATCCGGTTGCCAGCCGCTGGATAGTGGTTGTCAGGCTAGATTCTGATGATTGAGTGCTCGCTGAGCAAACCGTGCTGACGGATTGCTATTGGTGAGAAATGCCAGACTGTCGCCTATTTACTCCACTAATGATAATAATTGTTAATCTTGGTTAGCCAATGCCAACGCTATTTTATAACTATGGCCGGCAAAGCTGACCAAGAAAAAACGACAAAAATCGTCGTTAATTAAACGACTAACACAACAAAGACAGCACCGACTGAGTAAACTGATTGGCCATCGCTAGTACGGTAGTGCCCGCTTGTTGTAAGATTTGACCATTGCTGAGGTGAGAAACTTCGTCAGCAAAGTCGGCATCCTGGATACAGCTGCGTGTGGAAGACAGGTTATTGATAGTATTATTCAGGTTCTCTACCGCTGCTTCAAACCGGTTTTGCATCACATCCAATGAACTACTCAGCGCTGATACGCTAGTCAAAATATCATCCAGACTGCTGAGAACCTTATCTGCTGCTACCATACCGGCTGGCAGTGGCGCTGGTGATAATGCTGTACCTACAGTACCAGCTTGAGCACCGGTAATTTCAGCGCCTACCATGATATCAAGTTTTTTAGCGTTACCATTCGTTGCCCCTGGGGTTAAATTGGCCTCAAAAGTTTTAGCATTAGCACCCGTCCCCACAACGACAACATATTGACCATCAATGGCAGTACTGGTGGTTTTATCAATTTTTTGATGTAACTTAAAATCTTGGATAAAAGTTGAAGTAGTAGCAAGACGACTGGCAGCGTGAACAGCAGTGATTTTAATATCATTAGCATCTAAAGCATTATTAGTAGTACCAGCAGGATAAGTTAGGTGTTGATCATCTTTTAACATAGCCGTAGTTTCCACTGTTGTATCATAATCGGTATAAGCTGTTGCTGGTGTTACAAACACATTTAAATCAACACCTTCAATCTTTAACTCATCAGAAGTAATTTTTTCTAATGCAATCTCAATCGTTTCACCGTATTAGCACCGACTTGGATCGTCTTCATCGCATTGGTACTTAACACTTTGGTGCCGTTAGAATCAGTCTGCTCAAAGATCGATTGATTTCGTCTAACCGCTGTTTCACTTCATTTTGTAGCGTGGCGATATCACTGGCCAAGTTAGTGCCGTTACTAGCCTGCACTGCTAAGTGACGAATAGCTTTTAGGTTATTAACTTGCGCTAACGCCCCGTCAGTGGTTTGTGCTAACGAGATATCTTCATTGGCGTTACACGCTGCTTGCGCCATGCCCATAATATTAGAGATCATGCCATTAGCAATTGACATAACAGTCGCATCATCTTTGGCGCTGTTAATGCGTAGGCCAGCCGACAGACGTTGAATAATAGTACCTAGCGTATCTTGTGTTTTATTTAGTGCTTCCTGGGCATTTAGCGCAGGCACAATCATTAAAGACCACAACCATCGATGATGTGAAGAAAAAATTAGGTAGTGTGGTTGTCTCCGGCTAAGAGCGGATATTAGTTATTAAGCAAAACAATGAAAAACAGCCGCTGGAAATTAAGCTAACCGATGAGCAAATATCTCTGCTGGAAATTCGTGATGGAATCAATAAAGTTGATGGTAATGTCATGGCCAGTCTGGTTAAAATTAAAGAAGGTGAACATCAATTAATTCTAACCTCAAAGAAAACTGGCACCGACTCAGCGATGGATATAGAGGTTAAAGGTGATAACACATTAGACGCTTTTTCAGGCTATCAGTCGAGTACAGCACCGGCCGGTGGTCATCATAATCAGCAAATAAAACAAACTATTGCCGTAAAAAATGCCGAGATCGAAATTAATGGTATTAAAATAGTGCGACCGAGCAATGAAATTAAAGACGCACCAGAAGGAGTCATCTTTAAACTGATTAAGGCCTCCGAAAAAGATGCCAACAATAAATCACCGTACTAAGTTCAATTGCCGTACTGTCTGAACTTTTACGTCATAAACTGACTGAACTATTACAGGCGATATTAACTAACGAAAATGAAATACGCCAATTAATGGAAATCAGAATGAACGAATTGGCGGCGTTAATTAAACAGACAGCTCAACAACAACAGCTTTAATCCCGTTATGCTGAAAACGAGTAATTAGCTTACTGAATTAGCTACTCCTATTTACTAATCATAGTTAATCTAAGTTCAGCGTTTTAACTTAGTAAAACAAACAAATTTATATGTTAAAACCTAATAAAAAAGACCACATAAGTGGCCAAAACATAATACCAGGGTAAGTAAATAATACATAAATTACTGTGGCAAAATAATAGATCAGCGTGCTTTTGGTTCGGCAATTGGATGAATATCATAATTAAGCCAAATGCCCTACTTGCTTTCTGCAAATAACTCCTTTACTAATTTTTAAAATATATTCTCCTGATCGATAATGGTATTTCATCTCTAATATTTTATTATTGCTTTTTAATTTACTCTCCGTTATTTTTTAATAAAGAAAATCCCCAAGATTATTTCTAACTACAAACAGTTTTTTTCAAGTGAATATTAATATAATAACCTATGAATTTAATAGGTTATAATAAAAATAAGATAGTTAAATTTATTATAACTATTTCTATTAATCTCCCTTTAATTAGTATTTTATATTGATGACCTGGTATATAAAAACCGCTACTAACATCAACAATAAGTGGTTAAGTTTTAGCTAATTGTTGATAAAATATAGCCAATAATGGCGCTAGCAAAGGATTAACTGAAAATTGCCCGCCAGCTTTGGTTAATATGTTAGCAGAACTGTTTACCATCATGTTGTGATAAAAGTTATATAAAATTCTAGTAATATCATTTTATAAGCAATGTTATCAAATTTTCACAAAAAAGATTGAAATAACAATTTATTACAATAGAATTAATAAGATCATCATCAATAAAACAAATCTATTATGAATGCTTTCATTAAATTTTTTTCTGTGCACAAATTTTTTGTTTACTCACTAGTTATCCCATTTCAACGGCGCAATTTACTACGCAAACCTGTCAATCAAATTTAGTAATAACGCCAACACGACCTAATGATGTATGCTGTCTAGCTGATAACTTAGATAAATTCTACTGTTATTTTTCGCAAAAATAGCTAATTTCACAATAGATATAAATTAACTGTTGCTCAATGAGGTCACAGTACTCATTCTTAATTTTGCCAATAGCACCGATTGACAAAACTAATAATAAAAATAACCCTCGCCCAGTAAATAATAATCACATTAATCGGATTGATGAAACCACTAATTATGAGATAGATCATCGTATTCGCCATACCCAACATCAAATTGGTGATCTACAGCGCCTTTCCGTAGCAGTGATTTTTAATTATGACGATACCGATAACAAACAGAACGATGATAGCTTACCACTGACAGATGAAAAATTGATCCAAATTAAAACATTAACACGTGAAGCAATGGGCTTTTCCAAGCAGAGTGGTGATAACTTATATATGGTAAATGCACCATTTGAAGCACCAGATGCGGAACTCAAACCGCTTGAGTTTTGGTAACAGCCTATTTTTATCGCCAATATATTAGAAATCGGTCGTTATCTGCTGTTATCACTGTTAACCTGGCTATTGTAGCGTTTAGTGATCAAACCTCAATTACGCAAAAAATGCGAAGCAGAGAAAGCCGCCAAAATAGCCGCTGATCTCAAAGCGAAACAAGATGCCGATCGTGCTGCCCGGCAAAGAATTGAGCAGGACGAAGCACTACGCCAAGAACAGACACGTCAACGCGTTAGCGCAGAAATGCATACCTAACGCTTACGTGAAATGGTACAGAAAGATACCCGTGTGGGGGCAATGGTTGTTCGTGATTGGATGAGTAACGAACTATGAGTCTTAGTGGAACAGAAAAAAGTGCCGTCATGTTAATGTCGGTTGGTGAAGATCAAGCGGCTGAAATCTTTAAGCACTTGAATAACCATGAAGTGTAAAATTAAGTATTGCTATGTCAAGTTTACGTCAAATCTCTAATCATGAATTGACGAATGTTTGTTTTGGCTGAATTTGAAGAGAATGCCATTCAATATGTGGCTATTAACGTTAATATCAATGATTATCTGCGCTTAGTATTAGTCAAAGTGCTGGGTAAAGAGCGTGCTAATACTTTGTTGGAGGATATCTTTGAAACCAAGAAACCGCCACTGGTATTGATACCCTGAACTCTATGGAACCACAGATGGCAGCAGATATGATCCGTGATGAACATCCGCAAATTATTGCTACTATCTTAGTGTACTTAAAGCGCGAACACGCCGCCGACGTTTTAGCCTTGTTTGATGAAAAATTACGTAATGATGTCATGCTACGGATCACTACCTTTGGCGGCGTACAACCATCCGATTTGCCGAGTTGACTGAAGTGCTTAATAATTTACTCGATGGTCAGAATATTAAGCACAGTAAAATGGGTGGTGTGCGAACTGCCGCCGAAATCATCAATTTAATGAAAAGTCAACAAGAAGAAGTGGTTATTAATGCCGTTAAAGAATATGACGACGAATTAGCGCAAAAAATTATTGATGCAATGTTCTTGTTTGAAAACCTCATCGAAATGGACAACTGTTCGATGTAACGCCTGTTACAAGAAGTGGAAAACGATTCGCTAGTTATTACATTAAAAGGTTGTGAAAAACCTTTACGTGATCATTTCCTCAACAATATGTCACATCGTGCTGCTGAAATCATGCGTGATGATCTCGCTTCACGTGGTCCTGTTCGTCTGTCACAAGTGGAAGCCGAACAAAAAGCGATCTTGTTTATTGTCCGTCGTTTAGCAGAAAGTGGTGAAATTATAGTGAATGGTGGTGAAGATACCTATTCTAAAAAATATCTATCGCAATGGCAGCCCTGGCTACCCGACGAAATTACTGTTTGGCCAGTTTTAAATCCGGCCACCCATAGTCAGCATGCAGAGAGTCAAAGTCCATTAGCCGAAGATAGTGAAAAAGATGTTTTAGCCCAAATCAATCAACTAGATGAACTAAAAGCCCAAGCTAAAGAAACCGGCTATCAAGCAAGTTATGCTGTTGGGCAACAAGCCGGTTTGACAGATGGTCAACAGCAAGGTTACCAGACTGATTATCAATAAGGTTTAACCGAAGGCCATCAAGCTGGTACGCTTCAGGCCCAAAATGAAATGGCAGCGATCACCCAACAATGGTAATCGCTATTAACCGAGTTTCGCCATTCATTAGAAGGCTTAGACAGCAATCATTGTCTCACGCCTAATGCAGATTGCTCTACAGGCCGCCCGACAAGTGCTGGGCCAGCCCGTAATCTGTGATGGTATGACTTACTGGCCCACTCAGTCATTTTTACAACAAGATCCGCTATTGACAGGCCGTCCTCAATTACATGTTAATCCTGCCGATATCACACTCATCGAATCACAATTGGGCGATACTTTAACTGCAAATGGCTGGCACCTGATCCTGGCTCCAGAGCTCCAGCAATATGGTTGTAAAATCTGTGCTGAAGATAGTGAATTAAAAGCCAATTTAGAGACTAGCTGGCTGGAACTTTGTCAGTTAATTATGCGGGAGAAATGCTTATGACCGCAAGACTTGCTCGCTGGTTTGGCCACATTGACTTACTGGAAAAACAGCTTAGCCAATTGGCGCCAGTACGTCATTATGGAAAATTAACGTGGGTGACAGGCTTAGTGTTAGAAGCCACTGGTCTGCAAATGCCGTTAAGGAAAAATTGTTTAATAAAACGCCAACAACAACCATTCAGTGATAAAATTACTTGCGAAGTGGTCGGATTTAATGACCATAAAATGTTATTAATGCCTTATCAGAATCTTGAGGGGATTATGCCAGGCGCTCAAATTTATCATCCATCGCTATCAGAAAAACAACAGTATATGGGACAATAATTTCCCCTTGGCCCTGTGTTGCTTGGTTGAGTTTTGGATGATTTTGGTGAACCATTAGATGGCAAACCTTTGCTGGCCACAGATAGCTTTGCTTCGCTGTTTACTGCTCCCATAATCCATCGCAACGAGCACCGATTAATCACCCACTTGATGTGGGTGTAAAAGCCATTAACAGTTTACTTACGGTGGGTCACAGCCAACGGATGGGATTATTTACTGGCTTTGGGGTAGGAAAAAGTATTTTATTAGGCATGATGGTACGCTATACCCAAGCTGACGTGATCGTGATTGGCCTGATTGGTGAACGGGGCCGGGAAGTAAAAGACTTTATCAAAAATATTCTTGGCTCAGCGGGTTTACAACGCTCAGTGGTTATTACTGCTCCCACCAATGTCTCTCCTCTATTGCGGTTACAAGGCACCACTTATTCCACCCGGATTGAGGAAGACTTTCACGATCACGGTTTGAACGTGTTACTTATTATGGACTTATTAACCCGTTATTCCATGACACAACGTGAAATCGTGTTAGCGATTGGAGAACCACCGGCAACCGTGATCGAGTTTTGCATCTCGATATTACCTTACGCCTGACCAGTGAAGAGACCCGTAAATGTCTACATAATTTTATGCCTGAAGTACGTAGCCGACTATTGCTATTATCATTCTGCCAAAAAGCGGCTGAGTTAGCTACCGACACCGGTAAAGTTCACCTTATGTCTGAAATTAAGCAGGTATTAAAACCGACTTTTAAATTAGAAGAGTCTGAACAAATTATTACCGATGTATTATTCACAACGTTTATTTTACTATAAATCATATGAGCGATAACTTTCTTTCACAAACCGAGATTGATGCCTTGCTAAGTGATGCGCCAACTGATAAAACAGCTACCAATACAGCGAAAACATCTACAGCTGAAATGGATATCCATCCTTACAATCCGAATACTCAACAACGTGCTATACGCGAACGACTGCAATCGCTTGAAATTATCAATGAGCGTTTGCTCGTCAATTTCGTATGAGATTATTTAATATTCTGTGGCGTAGTCCTGACATTACCGTAGGATCAATCAAAATTGAGTTTTATCATGCAGTTGCGCGCAACCTACCGGTGATGACCGCTTTCCAACCCCGGTTGACGGTCGTGAATTTACTCATACCGAACAGCGTATTATAATAAAATGATGAAATTGGCGCTTAATGCCTATAGTGATGCCTGGAAGAGTGTTTTCAAATCCAGGCAGAATAATGCTTGTTCTGAAATTCAGGTAAAATTTACTAATATCACTTTTTCCCCGAACGATATTGTCATTACCACACCGTTTTTAGTCGAAATTGGCAACATGGTTGGTGAATTTAGTATTTATGCCTCGTTTGCTATGATCGAGCTGTTACGCGAACGATTAACCAACCCGCCAGTGGAAAATGTTAAACAAGATGAAGGCGTCTGGATGGAAGGATTGGTGAACCAAGTTAAATATTCTGAATTAGAATTAATCGCTAACCTGATTGAGCACCCAATGCGGCTCTCCAGTATCCTTAAACTGCAAAAAGGCGATGTCATTCTTATCAAAAAAGCAGAACGCCTACTGGTTCATGTTGATGGTGTACCCGTACTGACCAGTAAATATGGAACATTAAATGGGCAGTATGCCCTTCCTGTCGAACATCTTATTCAATCCATTTTAAAAACTCTGGAAAAGGAACAAAAACCATGAGTGACACCAAAGAATTTACTGACAAACAAGTTAAAACTTCTGCTGCAGACATCTGGGCAGAAACCATTGCTCAGCAATCTAAACTACCTAAATCAACTGATAATGGACCCGCGATCTTTGATAATTTGGAAATTCAAGATATTGAAAATCAATCTTCAGATATTAATATGATCATGGATATTCCAGTTAAACTGACCGTTGAGTTAGGTCGCACCAGAATAACCATCAAAAAGCTATTAAACTTGACGCAAGGTTCGGTTGGATCACTGGATGGCTTAGCTGGTGAACCGTTAGACACTTTAATCAATGGCTATTTGATCGCCCAAGGCGAAGTGGTGGTGGTCTCAGACGAATATGGTATCCACATTACCGACATTATTACCCCATCAGAACGCATGCACAGATTGAGTCGATAGATTATGCCAACCTATTCTTCTTTTCTCATTGCTGGGGTGACAGATAACGTTGCTCCATTATTAAAAGGGAGGACTACAGCCAGTACCCTCTCTACTTTCAGGTAGTAGCATTTTAACTGAAATGAGTAGCACGCTGCTACTGATTATTGGTTGTCTAGTAGTTACTTTATGACTAGTGCGTCGTTTTTTACCTAAGCGTTATCTAACAACCCGCGCCAACCCAATTAAGGTAAGGGATAATTATTCACTGGGCAATGAAGCCAAAATTACTATTATTGAAGTTGATCAAAAGGCTCTGGTGCTTGACGTCACCGAAGAAATATTACCTTACTGCATAAAATGGCTGACAAAACAGAACCGAATGATCAAGCTCAGCCAGTATCTGTGCCACCTTCTTTTGGTCAGTTAATGAAAACATGCTTAACAAAAAATAGAAAGAGTGATGTGTAAACTGCCATTATCTTTAATTACCGCGCTCGGTTTTATCCCTGTACTACTGCTTATGACGACTAGTTTCACTCGCATCATCATCGTCCTTGGATTACTGCGTAATGCTTTAGGAACACCTACCACACCACCTAATCAAAATTTATTAGGGTTAGCGCTATTTATGACTTTTTTCGTCATGTCACCAGTGTTTGATAAAATTTATCAAAATGCTTATTTGCCATTTAGTGAAAAAAAAATAACAATTGAAGCGGCTTTAACAGAAGGCGCCAAGCCTTTACGGCAATTTATGTTACAACAAACCCGTCAACTGGATTTGGCACTCTTTGCCCGCTTAGCCAATAACAGTGATTATCAAACTCAAACGGATGTTCCGCTGCGCATTTTAGTGCCAGTATTTATTACTAGCGAACTAAAAACCGCTTTTCAAATCGGTTTTATGCTATTTATTCCTTTCCTGATTATTGATCTGGTGGTAGCAAGCGTATTAATGGTGCTTGGTATGATGATGGTACCACCTGCAACTGTTGCTATGCCATTCAAATTAATATTGTTTGTTTTGGTTGATGGTTGGCAGTTAATTTTAGGCTCATTAGTGCAAGGCTTTGTTAGTTAGGAGCAAAAATGACACCGGAAACAGTAATAGGGCTCGCTATCGATGGTCTGAAAGTCACTTTAGCATTAGCCGCATCATTGTTATTAGCAGCCTTACTTAGTGGTTTAATTGTTAGTTTATTACAGGCAGCGACCCAAATTAATGAGATGACTCTCTCTTTCATTCCTAAAATTATAGCAGTCTTTATTACTGCAGTATTGGCCGACCCATGGATGCTGGAACTGTTTATAGATTATAACCGTCAGTTAATAACTCAACTATCACAAATCATTGGTTAATGATGATCACTTTAACACCAGATTTTTTTATACCTATATCAACCAATTATTTTGGCCCTTTGTTCGGGTATTAGCTTTATTTAGTATCACACCTTTTTCTGGTGAAAAACAAATTCCTAAGCGAGCTAAAATTAGCTTAGCATATCTAACTCTTTTCCGCCGCTGGCTGTTGGCTATTAATACAACAAATTTTAATCGGTTTATTAATGGCAATAACGATGCAAATGGGACTCTCTTTCGCGTTATTTGTTGATCCGACTACGGGTCCCAATATGCCAATAATAGTACGTTTTTTTAATCTATTATTGCTGCTATTGTTTCTATCTTTCGATATTCATCTTTGGATGTTGTCACTATTGGCAGATAGTTTTCAACTTATTCCGATCCAATCACTACCAATAACTAGCAAAAGCTTTATATTAGTAGCCCAATCAGCCGAAATTATTTTTTATTATGGCTTATTACTAGTGTTGCCTATTTTAACCTTATTATTAATCTGGGAATCTTAAATCGAATACCACCCCCCTCCCCAACTTTCTATTTTTTGTCGGTTTCCCTCTGACTTTGTTAATTGGTATTTATTCATTACCCTTTTTAACAATTATCATTACCAAAAATATGCCGAAAAAATATTTAATGATATTCTTAGTTAATTAAGTATGATATTGTTTACATTATCTGGAAAATAATACTTTTTATAATACCTTTCTCCATTTTACATTAATTATTTATTTCTTATCACCAAATCAGTTTTATTACTTGTCATAACTATCTAAATTTAATTCAAGTATACACCAATAATAAAAATGAATATAGGCGAGTATCGGTTATGACTTATTTAGGTATGGTTATCCATTTAGCAACAATATCCGAATAAACACCGGTCTTTTTATTTAAATGTAACCATTGATCAACATATAATTTCCAAATCATATCGTCACGTGGCAGCAAATAAGCTTTCTCGATATATTGCAATGGTCTTTTCGGATTAAGTGCGCACAATTTCGGATAATGCTTTTGTTGATAAAGGGCTTCTGATGCATCAGTAACAATGACATCAAATTTTTTATCAACAATTTGCTGAAATATAGCCGGATTATCATGGGTTAGTTGCAATTGTGCATTAGGTAAATAGCGATGCGCAAAAGCCTCATTAGTACCACCGAATGACGCGACTAAACGTACCGTTGGCTTATTGAGTTGCTCAATAGTCTGATATTTAGCTTTATCATCACAACGCACTAATGGAATTTTTCCGTCAACAGCAATCGGGGTAGATAACCAAGCTGTCTGTTGGCGCTTTAAGGTGACGGAAATACCACCAACCGCAATATCACACTGTTTGCTACGAAAATCTTCTGTTAATGTTCGCCAAGTGGTTTTCTGCCATTTAACTTTTGCCCCGAGACTGGCGGCCAGATTTTCCATCATAGTGACGTCAATTCCTTCATAGCTGCCATCCTGACGTAAATGAGTATAAGGCTTATAATCACCCGTTGCGCAAACCGTTAATGTTTTCGTTTTCATCACTCGGTCAAGATGAGACTGTGCCTGTGCTACTGCGCTCAAGAAAACCAGGCTGACTACTGTCAATTTTTTCATCATGCTTGTTCCTTTTTTATCGCAGGAAATTGTTTAGCTCAACAAAATCTGGTTAAACAAAATTACTCTCAATTATGAAAAATAGCAAAATCTATTCAATATTACTATTTTTTTCAACGCCATGAAACTTTTAATTTTTGATATTATCGTTATACTTTTTAAAGTTATATTATATATAGTAACTTGATCGGTGATTCAATAGATATTAATCGCATTCCATTCTTCTGCAAGAATATTGGCTCAATCTGTTAATATAAAAAATTAAATTCACGTGATATATGAGGGAAAAGCGATTAATAATGCTGTAGAAAATGCATCAGTCAGGATCAGAATGCCATAAGGCAGAATCATTAGCACAATTGTGCAAAAAGATGGCAATGCAAAAATTACGCTACAAAATTAAAGTTTTTGGTCACTAAACCATTATATCATCTATAGAACATGATAGTGAACATTTATGATGGCTATCACCTTAACCCAATTAAATAACAGGATGTAATATGGGCATTGAAAAAACAACCCCGCTCAGTGGCATAGCAGCACTTTCACATCATGAAGATCCACAACCACAATCAGCAAAAGTAAAAAAATCAGTTACCAGTAATGATGAAAAAATCCCATCTTTACCTTACGCTTAAGTGGTTCAACAGAAAAATTATTACAATCGAATGTTAAAGATATTCGTGAGCAAAAAGTTGAACAAATACAGCAGAAAATTGAAAACGGCAAATTGATGTTTATGCCGAAAAAATCGCTGACGCGCTGATCAAATTAAATATTAGCATACGTGATTAAATTGATCACACCAGACACACTACAGCAGATCCTCATTAAGCAACTTTCCCAACTGGAAACGCTCAATGAGCTACTCTATATCGAATATCAACTACTGAATGCAGGCAAAGTTGATTTACTGCGTTTAAATGATGTAACAGAAAAAAAACAGTATTGGTTAACTGTATTAAGTCATAGTGAAGAACAACGCATCACTAGCAGTGCCCAATGCGGTTGTCCACTACCCTATCAACAAGATAATGCGCTGGCGCCAATCTGGCAGAAAATTGAAGCGCTAATTAAACAGCTTTATCAGATTAATAGTCAAAATGGGCTGCTACTTAAACAACATATGCAGATCAATCAACAACAATTGACCTTCCTTAAAAAATGTCATAGTCCAACACTTATGGTAAACATAGTCAAATAGAAAATGCAGTCACTAGCGATTACTAGTTAAAAATTTGATCATATGGCATTGCCAGCAATGCCTTATTCGCCATTTGCCTATTCAGCTATAAAGTTTACATTAAACCTCATAGTCACAGCCATAAACCTGTTCCGCTTGCGCAAATAACAGTTAACTCATGGTGAGCTGATAAAAGAACTATTTATATTGCTTCTTTAATTTTTATAGTGGGTGAAGGGAAAACAAGCGAGGTTATTGCTGGCGGTTATGAACGCTTTTGCCACTAAACAGTGATAAAAACGTTCATGTTTAAAGTTAACTTGCTACTTGACCAATAAAGGCCGTTAAGCGGATCTTGTGATCATCACTGATTTCCAGACTGGAAACAACTACCAACTGTGGTAAGCTTCGACGTAGAAAGCGAGCCATTAAAGGACGTAAGTTGTGATTAACAATTAACACCTGCGACACACCAATTAAACTTTGATTATTGACCGCTTCAATCGCCTTCTGCTCAATGTTAGTGGCCAAACCTGGCTCTAAGCCACACCCGGATTGCATCACCTGAATCAATACACGCTCAAGGCTAATATCCAGATCAATGGCTTGAATTTCTTCTTTATCACCAAACCAGTGTTGAATAATTGCTCTGGCTAAGGCAATACGTACTAAACTGGTCAGTTCTGTCACCTCTTTTTGTTTGGCGCTCTGCTAAGGTTTTGATGATGTTGCACATATCACGTATTGGTACCTGCTCACTTAATAAATTTTGTAATACTTTATGGAACAAGGTCAAATTGATCACTTCTGGCATCAGACCTTAGGTCAGTTTCGGCAACTCTTTACTGATCCGTTCATAAAGCTAATGTGCTTCCTAACGACCAAATAACTCATGGGTAAAACGACTTAACAGGTGATTAAAATGGGTAGCAATTCCTGTACTTGCTGCTACCACGGTATAACCTTGCACCTTAGCCTGTTCTTGTAATGCTTCATCGATCCAAACAGCCGGTAAACCAAAAGCCGGTTCTTGCGTGGCATCACCTGTCAATTCACCTAGCACCACCTGGATTGATGGCTAACCAACGCCCGGGATAAGATTCTCCACGACCAATTTTTATCCCTTTCTAAAATACAATAGGCTTTTGGTTTAAGTGTCATATTATCATGAATATGTAACACCGGTGGTAAATAACCGGTCTGTTTAGCAAAATTTTTGTGAATACCACCAATTTGGTTTAGTAGCTCACTATTTTGGCCCTGATCAACAATTTGGATCAGGTGGTAACCAATCTACATACCCAAAGGATCTTAAGGCTGAACATCATCCCAACTTACTTCTACCGCTTGATAATGTTGTTCAATATTCTATTGTTGCACCACATCCATTACCAGATTGGCTGCACGTTTCATTAATTTCAACCAATAAAACCTAGTAGCACAGTAAAGAGCAGAAAAACAATATTGGGCATACCGGGAACAAGACCAAGCAAACCTAATACCCCGGCAGTTAACATCAATACCCGCGGTTTATCAAACAATTGTCCTAACATCTGTTCACCCACGTCTTCATCGGTTGCTACCCGGGTAACAATCACGCCGGCGACGGTAGAAATAATCAAGGCCGGAATTTGGCCAACCAGCCCATCACCTATCGTTAATAGAGTATAAACATTCACTGATTCGCCTAACGATAAACCATGTTGCATAATACCAACCACTAAACCACCAATGATATTGATCGCCATAATCATCAGTCCGGCAATGGCATCGCCACGGACAAATTTACTGGCACCATCCATTGAGGAGCCATAAAAATCCGACTCTTAGGTTACTTCTTTACGTCGTGCTTTGGCTTCTGCTTCATTAATCAAGCCGGCATTCAGATCAGCATCAATTGCCATCTGCTTATCAGGCATGCCATCTCATACATAACGTGCCCCCACTTCGGCTATGTGGCCTGCTCCTTTGGTGATCACCATAAAGTTGATCAGAATAAGAATAATAAAAACCACAATGCCGACAGCAAAATTACCACCTACCCAAAAATAGCCGAAGGATTCGACTACTCTACCCGCTGTTGCCGCTCCAGTATGCTCTTCTAAAAGAATAACTCTGGTAGAAGCAATATTGAGTGATAGCCGTAATAAAATCGAAAACAGTAAAATAGTCGGAAATGCCGTAAATTCAAGCGTGCGCTTGGTAAACATCGTTACTAATAACACCATAATGGAAAGAGCAATATTAAAAGTGAACAATATGTCTAATAAAAAAGGCGGTAATGGCAAAACCATCATGGACAAAATTAATAGGATCAATATTGGTCCAGCTAAAATTTGCCATTAAGAATCTTTCAAGTCTTTTGGTAAACACAATCGTGAGGCTAAATTGCCATGAGTATTATTATCTCCTGCAAAATCCAGTCCTTAAAGGACTGGCTTCTTTAGTTTTAATCCGCCTTCTCGCTGCCAACGTCTAAGCTGACATACCCATGCCAACACCTCTGTTACCGCAGCATACAGTGTTGCCGGAATATGACCACCGACTTTGCTATGGCGATAAAGCGCTCTTGCCAGAGGGAGGCCTCTAGCACTGGAATACAATTTTCTTCAGCCAGTTGCCTAATATTTAATGCAATTAAGCCTGCACCTTTTGCCAATACTTTCAGTGCCTGCATTTTTTGATTGTCATACTGTAATGCAACTGTGTAATGGATCTCGTTAGCAATAATAATATCGGCCTTAAGTACATCAGTCATCATTCTGCGGCGTAAAATCTCTCACTGTTGCTGACGAATTCGAGCCTTAATATGCGGGTCGTCTTCTTGCTGCTTGAATTCATTCTTTACTTCTTGTCTGGTCATTCTGAGTTTTTTCAAATGCGTGCACAGTTGATAAATAACATCAAAGCTGACGAGTGGAATAAGCATAAAAATGCCAATATAAGTAGCAAATATCATTAATTGCGTCGCCTGACTTAATACCAACTAGTAAAGTTGGGTGACTAAATGAAAAAAATCAGCAAGGTTAACCCATAAAAACAGGCTAATCCCAATAGCAACTAAAACCACTTTCAATAAGGCTTTGAAAATATCGGCTAAGGTATTAATTGAAAATAAGCGTTTCAATCCATTGATTGGATTTAACTTTTTCCTGTCGAATTTAATCGACGTATGATTAACGTATATGCCACCGAATAAACTAGGAGCGACAAAAGCAATCAATACCAATCCGGCCATAATAGGCAGCAAAGCATTGAGGCCAATTTTAATCGTTTCTAGCACTAATTTTGGTAATAAGTGACTGTTATATAAAATATGTTTGTCAAAATTAAGATTCTGTGAAAAAAGTGTGGGCAGCTGTTGATAGCAATAGTGTCCACAAATCCATAATAGAGAGACGCCGGTAATTAACATAAAAAAGAACTTAATTCACACGAACGAATAATCTGCCCATCTTCTTTTCTTCTGGCAGTAGGTTCTTCTGTCTTTTCTAAATCACTCTCTTCAGCCACTCCCTAATATTTTACCAAAGGAAATGCGCTAAGCTTGACATAATAAAATCAAGCTAAGAAGGGGATAACAAAGAAAAAATAGTAATTATTTCTGCTATTAGATCAGATGAAAAAATTATAATTATAGACCTAGAAATAATATTTATTAGTTTTATAAAATTACTAAATTAGGTTAATTATTAACGGCTATTAATTCGGCTGGATAACGGATAACAAAAAATGATCGTTTTAGCTACTTTGACAGACCTATGCTGTTGTGCTTTATTTAAAAATAAAAAATGTTGTCAAGAGCAGAGTGTATAATCTGAGCAAGCTAAAATCATTTATATTGCAAATATTAGTAAAATGAATCTATACTTTTTAAACTAGATTAAGACTATTTAGTTAGGGATTATTATGAGAAAATTTCTATTAATTGGTAGTATGACTTTGTTAGCTTGCATTATCTCAGCTTGTTCAGAAGAAGAGAAAAAAATCGACTATATCGGTGCAACCGATACCTGTAAAGCTTATTTCTCTGAAGTTGATTCCTTAATTGCCAAAGCTTCGGAAAACCCACAAACAAAAGCCCAACTTGATACGATAAAAAATCAGCTTGAAGATAGTAAAAAACAGATCATTGCCTTACCTAAAGATCAGCAAGATAAAGCTTGTAAACAAGGTATCGACGGAATGAAACAGATAAAACAGTCGTTAAATACGAAGTAAATATATTTAACCATTGTAATTAAGAGATACATTATTTATTTTATTTGAATAATCTTGTATCTCTTTTATTTTCAACGTCAATTAAATATCTTCATTCAATTACAGTAAATGTTGCCGACTATTTTTTATAGTCCCAAACTTGTCAGCAATTCATCAACCTGTGTTTGCTGACAATAATTTTCTTGCCGTTCAGTCATTAGTTGTGGCCCATTAAGTAACTGATTCGATCGACTAATTGATGATAAGCTATTAACAATGTCGGACGTCATATTTTCCAATAACAACGAAACCAGTTGATGTTCAATCTCTTTAATCATTAAAGAGAGTTTTTTAATTACTGGGCCGGTTAAATCTTGAAAATCTTTTGCCACCATAATCGCTAGCAATTGCTGATTTACGTAACCATTCACTTGCTGTAATTGAATCAAATACTGTCGAGTATCTGCCACTAGCGATTTAGTTTCACTTAATTCTAACAACAATTATGCCCACTTATTCTAACGTTGTGTTAATTGTTCCACATAAGTAATTAACCATTCCTGCTTAGGCTTTATTTGATCGAGACTCTTCAGGGTTTTTTCTGCCGCCTGAAAAGTCATTTGGACGATATAATCAAGGCACTGTTGAGTATCGGGTATAACTTCTACTGCCCGGGAAATATTTTTGTCTAAACCCAATTCACGTAACCCTTCATGAATGATGTGAGTCAATCGCCCAAGACGGTTAATGATTTCTAATTTATTACTATGATGTTCTTCTTCATGTTGCCTAACGACCATACTATATCCTTGTGTTTTACGCCATTTTCTGAATAATCTATTCAATTTTCTGCTCGAGAATAGCCACAGTAAAAGGTTTCACCACATAAACACTGGCACCGGCTTTTGATGCGGCAATAATATTTTCTTTCTTGGTTTCTGCAGTAACCATCAAAATTGGTAGCTTTGACCACCTTTCATGCTAACGAATAGTTTCAAATAATAATAAGCCATCCATATTTGACAGATTCCAATCAGTAATAATAAAATCAAAATTATGTCTATTCATTTTAGCTAACACATCTTCAGCCTCTTCCACATTATTAAACCCTAATTCTTTCAACAAATTACTTAATATTCTTTGCATCGTTGTGAAATCATCTACGATTAGAAACATTAATTGTTTATTTGTCATGGTTAAAATAGCCCTATTTCACTTTCTATTGGTTACAAATTACGTTGTATAACGTTGCTCTAATTTAGCAAGTAATAATCGACCCAGACCATTAATATCACCAACTTCATCTATTGCATTTAACTACAATGCAACTTTAGGCATACCATAAACAACGCAGCTTTTTTCATCTTGGGCAAAGGTAAGCCCCCGCTTGCCACATTGCTAATAATCCCATAGCACCATCATTTCCCATGCCAGTAAGAATCATGCCAATTGCCCGCTTTCCTGCGGTTTGTGCAACAGAAAAAAATAAATTATCCACCGAAGGACGATAATGATTAACCATATCTTCTTGATGCAATACAACATGGTAATTGGTAATATTGGCCAGTTTTGGCTAAAGCTAAACGAAAATTACCCGGCGCAATATAAACATGGCCGGTTAATAACTTTTCTCCCGCTTGCGCTTCTTTGACCCACAGAAAACAGCAACGATTAAGACGCTCAGCAAAAGAATGGGTGAAACCTGCTGGCATATGCTGCACAATCACAATTGCCGGCATATTTTGTGGTGAACCTTGTAAAAATTGCCGAATAGCTTCGTCTCCACCCGTTGAAGCACCAATAGCAGTAATGTCATTAGTAATTTTAGATAAAGGTAAATTAAGTTTTGGATATTCTGCTTGCTGGTGAAATATTTTTATAAGATTTGCTTGTGCGGCAACTCTAATTTTTTCACTTAGTAAGTCCGTATAAGCAGATACTCTCTGTTTAAAATTTAAGCTCTGCTTGGTGACAAAATCTATCGCGCCCAGTTCCAATGCACGTAATGTGGCCTGTGAGCCATGGGTAGTTAAAGTTGAAACCATAATGACCGGCATCGAGCACAACCACATGATCTTTTATAAAAAAGAGAGCCCATCCATACGCGGCATCTCAATATCAAGTGTCAATACATGAGGATCATGCTGTTTTATCATTTCCCGAGCAATAATAAGAATCAGCCGCACAACCAACCACTTCCATGTCAGGTTGGTGACTCAGTATTTCACGCATAATTTTGCGCATTAAAGCTGAATCATCAACACTAAGCTATTGATTTAAAAAGTAATTCTATCTATCACACTTATAATAGCGGCAATTTTTTGCGAGCTTTGGTTGATACCGGTCATAGTATCAACCACTTTACCGGTCAATTGTCCGATTTTAGTGCTGTTTACTCGGCTAAGATCGCTAATTCATTTGCTTGTTGGGCATAATGGGTATTTTGCTAAACAATGATGGTAAACTGCTCCATTGCCGTGGTGGTTTCTTCTAAAGCAACCGTCTGCTGTTTAGCATGCTCTGCCAGGGCTAAATTACCGGTTTTCACCGCTTTCATACCACAGCTTGCATTTCACGAATATTGAACCTTACGGTAGCAACTGAGGTAATAATTGCCTCTCACATATCAACAAACTTTATAAAAATCTCACCCAATTCATCACGATCGAGGTTAATCAACCGCTTATCTAAATGTCCATTGGCGATATCACTAAAACAATTTTTTATAATTTTAAAACGAGCTCACAATTTTTTTGTGCGTTAAAATGGGTCAATAGACAAGCTATAAAGATTGTCATTAAGGTAATAACAGACATAATTAAGACAAATTTACTTAAAGTCCGACTATGTGTTGCTGCCGCCCCAACTTCACTATTGATATGATTAATATAAGTGAAATAACTGTTTTCAAAACGTAGTAGCTGGCCTTCGCTTGGCAATTGTAAAGCTTGTTTAAGATCGGGTTTATCTAATACCGCCTTTATCATATGCAGTGCATGGCTAAGAGCATGATAATCACGTTCAATATCTGCCGTTATTTTTTCGCTTGATTGTTGATAATAATCCTGTGACAGCACCATAAATTGTTTAAAATATTTTTCTACCTGGGTTAATTGGCTTTCAACCCTTGTTTTTAAGATAGTTAATTATCGATTGGATAATCTGTTTGCATACGTAACATAAGTCAATTAAGGGTACTACGGGCTTTAAGTAACTGATTCTAATTTAATGTCAAAGTATCTAGCTTATCTATCTTGATATCTAAATGTTCGAAGTGAGATTGTTGTTTGTAAAAGGTATTAACAACAATAGCGACGGTTACAAATTGCATCAGACAAAAAAAGCAGCAATAAGTGAAGTCGGATAGATACCCTTAGTGTTAGTTTCATCTTTGATGACCTTGTATTGTTGTCTCCTTAACCCACTTCTTATTTGTGATTCCCTACTGCTAAAATGCGATCCAGTTGTCATCATTTTTGACTATTTTTTATCGTCAATCACTTCTTGTTGTGGCGTAAGATTCAACAATTTTCCCCATCGTTTCACCAGCTTCTTCCGCTAGTTTGGCTCCTCTATGAGTACGACTGACTGAATTTTCAATTAACACTTTGATCTCTTTAGCTACATTAGCACTACGTTGGGTAAAACTACGTACCTCTTCAGCCACTATGGCAAAACCGGGTCCATGTTCCCCGGCACACGCTGCCTTAACGGCAGCATTAAGCGCTAAGATATTGGTTTGAAAAGCGATACCATCAATCACGCTAGTAATGTCTGTGAGCTTTTGGGCACTTTCAGAAATACACTTCATCGTGTCTACTACGTTAGTGACAATTTGTCGTCTTTCCCAAGCAATTTCTGATGCAGAATCAGCCAATTTATTTGCCTGAATAGCATGTTCAGCATTTTGTTTAATAGTAATAGTTAACTCTTCCATACTGGCTGCCATCTCTTCCAAAGCGGCAACTTGCTGCTCCAAGCGAGTAAAGAGATCACTATTACCTGCCGCAATTTCACTTGTACGTACATAAATTTTGCCTGTGGAACCTGAAAGGCTTCTGACGATTTGGATTAATTCATATTGCATATGTTTTAATTCTTCTGCCAATCTACCCATTTCATTGGTTCCATTAATGGAAATATGAGAAGAGAGATCACTTGCCGAGAACACTTTAATATTCATTAGTAATGAATTTAACGGATTGATCAATAAATGATATATTCCTAGCCAACGGAGAATAAACAATAAAATTAACGCGGATAAGACAACTGAGAATGTATAAATAGAATAACGATATGACACTTCTGAGTGACCAATAATTTCATCATAGACCACTACACTTTCGTCAAGATAATGATCAAGTGCTTGCGCAAATTGTTGTTGATAAATCGATGTTGGCTGATCAGATAAATCTTTTATTTGCTCATTTTCTAATAAGAAAATCAGTGAATGTAATGACTCTATATAACGGGTATAATTTTTTGATAAATCAGCCAAAATCTGCGTATCATGAAAGGATAATTTAGCTGTCCGTTGATATTGTCGAAATACTCTCTTGCTTTCACCAAATTTACGCGCACGGTTTCAATAATTTGTCCAACCGATTCAACTAACGCTACCTTTTTCTGGCTTAATAAATAACTAACGCCGGCTCGATTTAGTTAAATCCTAGCTTTTAGCAGCTGAACACAACCCTCATCAAGTAAAATTCGCTGATTACGCATTTGGATTAATAAGGCAATTTCCTCTTTTTGTTCTTTAAGATCAAGGGAAAAATACCCCAGATGTTAATTGTAATATACCAAATAAAAGTAATACAATGATTAAACCTGTAATAATTTTCATTCTATTTAGCATATAAAAATTTCCATTGTATTAAGATAAATAACATATCGTCACTCTCAACAGAAACTTTATAACAATAACAAACCTTTTTTATGCTTCTTTTTTTAAACTAGCTTTGATTATTTATTGATAGCTCCATATCAATGCTATATAAGTAAATCTATATTTTATTAAAATTTAGCTAGTAATTTATTTTAAATAAACATCCTGTGCTATTTGCCATTATGTTAACAGCCATAGTAATATATTTAATCGTTAATATCTTGGATTAAAGCCATTTCTTGACTATTAAGTAATTTCTCTATATTCACTAAAATCAACATCCGCTCTTCTAACATGCCTAATCCGGTTAAATATTCAGCCGATAATAGTGTTGACATTTCCGGTGGTGAGCAAATTTGTTCAGGTAATAAAGTTAATACATCAGAAATAACATCAACAACAATACCAATAATTCTTTGTAATAATATGACAATATAATAACCGTATTATTATCATAAGTCACTTTAGCCTGTGAAAATTTAATTATTAAATCAATTATCGGAATAATGAATCACAGTAACTAATTGATATATTTAATAAAATAAGGAATATTAGCAATGTTCGTAACATGATGATAACCATAAATCTCTTGCACTTTTAGAATATCAATTCCATACTCCTCATCACCTAAGGCGAAAATCAGATAACCTGTTTCCTTGACACTTATTCTTGCTATTGCTAGAATTATTTTGTTTGATCATTGTTAACCTTACTTGATGACTTATCTGCTCTTACCTTTTCATATAAGCTAATTGATAGAGTTGCTTAACATCAGGAATTAACGCAACACTACCATTGCCCGTAATTCTAGCAGATGTGATGCCTTTAATCGGTTTAAAATTTGTCTCTATATTTTTACTACCACCTGTTGCTGACCCAACAAACAAAGTATGTTTTTTGCCGGCATATTGCATTATCACAAAAATACCTTCATTAATCGATCTTTTCCTTGCGGGATATCCAGCACTCGATAATGTGTACAACGAAAAATAGCATTAAGCACGTTACTATCAACTATATTAATATTAAGATGGAGTAACATTTGCTCCATCTCATTGAGTAGTTCTTCTGTCTCATAGAAAAATATTTGATAATAAGCAGCTCCATAGTTATTTATCCGCTGATCGAGGTAATAGCATTTCGCTATTGTTAATAGGTAGCACTACGGTTGTTGGTGCTAAAGCTGGTTGAAGCGGATGATTGACTTCGCTGCTTTTTTCGCTAAACTCTTTTGTTGGCTGAGATCGCTGATTTTCGTGAATAATAGCGCTTTCACTCTCTTTATTTAATACCAAAATACTAATTTGCCGATTTGCCACAGCCGCAGGATTAACCTCTAGTGGCACCATTGAAGTATGCCAATTCCCAGTTACTATAACCATAGTTGCCCTTCGCATAAGGAGTACTATCAGTATGACCAGCAAGACTAATTTTATTTGGATAATCATTTAGTACCGGAGCCAAAAAATGAAGGATTTTTCGCATATTTTTATCAATTACCGCACTACCGGTAGCAAACATAGGCTAATTTTCGCCATCGATAATCTGTATCTGTAATCCTTCATCCATTAAATCAATTAACAAATTGGCTTTTAGATCTTGTAAACGCGAATCATTCATAATCAATAACTCAAGATCCTGTTGCAATCTTTTAAAACGATGTTGTTCGCTTTCTGATAATTCAACCGGTTCTTCTGGCAAGCTATCCTCTTGCCGATAAATAATATCTTTACCTCCCCCCCCAGGTATAATATTGGTAGCATCACCGCTTTTAGAGCTGTTGTTTAATGAAATCTTAAGAGGGGTACGAAAATAATCGGTAATACGGATCAACTCTTCCGGACTAGAAATAGATAAGATCCACATAACTAAAAAGAAAGCCATCATACAACAGCAGGAATTTCAGCCTCTTGCTCAAAAGTGACAATTTCTTCATCCATTAATGCTTCAATTTCATGCGCATTCATATTGCTAGTAATGATTAATCGCATATAGTCAGTTAACAAACTCATTAAATGTCGATCATTTAGTAGCTTAGGATATTGAAAAAAAATTTTTACTCTGTTGGGGATCTCCATTATCCTGCTCTAACGATAATCCCCCCCCCATTTGACGCGATTTTGTTAATAATCGAAATTGTAGCGCCATTAGATCCATGTAGATTGTTTTATTATAGCGGGAGCTGATTAGTAACCTTGGCAACACACTTAATGTTGATGTAATCGCTTTACCATTATTAGCCACTATAAAATTACCTAAACCGGTACCAAAAATAATCAAAAACTCTGTAGGTTGGTAAAAAACGGACAGATGTCCCACACGCACACAAGTAAATAACCAGCTAATACTACTCCAATAACTATAAGATAGCCTAAGAATACAACTACTTGATATTCCCTTTATTAATAATGATGTGAACTAGAGATCTGTATTCAAAGTCAACATACTGGCTTAAAAGAGCTATGCATAACCTAAGCCATAACTCTCTATTTTATAAGCACAGTTGGTACGCTACTGAATCTTCCCCAATACCTGGGGATGAATATCGGCAAATTGACAAGAATGTCTACGTTTTTTAATCACCCTTGGAGGTGGTTGACATAAACTGCAAGCAAAACTGTTCACTGGTTGATGTGCATGAGTAATAAAAGCCTCACCACAACAACGACAAGTTGATGGTTGTAACATGCCACTATCAACAAACCGAACTAATGTCCAGGTTTTGGTCAAAGCAAGTATTGGTGATTTGCTCTGCTCTGTGCCACATTGTTCAAGATATAAACGATAAGCCTGTACGACAGCATTCACCCCTCTATAATGGCCACTAGTCAATAAAAAACGATAAGTGTTATAAAACATTAAAGAGTGAATATCTTGCTCCCATGCCATAAACCAATCGGTTGAGAATGATAACATTCCTTTGGGTGGTGGATTACCACGTAGCTCCTTATATAACTTAATTAATCGCCGCCCTCGGCTTAGCTGAGTTTCACTTTTCAATATTTGAAAACGTGCACCTATAGTTAATTAAATCTATAGCTAAATGGATATCTTTTGCTTCTTGAACAATACTTTTACTCGCCATAATTATGCCCTTCTTTTTATCAATTTATCATTTTCCAATAATTGTTTGAACAAATGAGTTGATAACAAAATTCCAGTGTAAATCTGTTGTAAATCATCAACACGAGATTCTTTAGTTAATTGTTTAATCGTTTCGTAATTCTTAAATCGAAAATTACATATTAATTAATCTCTGCTA
This sequence comes from Arsenophonus sp., assembly GCA_045399315.1. Classification (GTDB taxonomy): domain Bacteria; phylum Pseudomonadota; class Gammaproteobacteria; order Enterobacterales; family Enterobacteriaceae; genus Arsenophonus. Next base: position 70,902 of record DAYVGO010000005.1, on the reverse strand, counting down.
ATTTAACCAATTGAGGTAATGTCAAACCGACTAATGAATCCGCTGTTTCCTATGTAACCCCTAACCGAAACATAGCGGAAGTTTTTTCTTCCTTGATAAGACATTGTGCAAGTAATAAATAAGAAAGATTAATATCGTAAATTTGCTTCAATAAGTCTGCTATGTTCATATTTTATACTCACTTATTCTATTTAATTAATTTCGCTGGTGTTAAGATATAAAAGTACTTACCATTAATGATATTAATGAGTTAAATATCTTTTATTGGCACTCAAAAAATTATCTTATAAATCTATTTTAAAACTAAAGTGTTATAACCATATCTACTACAATATTTTCAATGTGAATAAAAATTCACGCTTAATAACATGAATAACCGGCAACTTTATAGCTGATTCTTACGATTATTCCGTTATACTTAGACTATTTAAATTTCGCGTTACGTTATATCAAAAATAGTCGGCTTTTATTATTAAACTCACTATATCTTTTTATTTACTAATGTATTTATTCAGAAAAACAGAATAATAACCAAGGTTATTTATTCAATTTACAAAGCTATTAAATATAAAAAACACTAATTAGCAACATATCAGTTAAAAACTCCACAATAAACAAAACAAATAAAAATTTAAAAAAATCTTAAAACACTATAATATATTCAATAATAAAGCTTGAATACCACATTAAACATTGTAAACATTTTTTTAAGATTCTGTTTACCTTAAAATTAAATAATAATTTTTTCCTTTGCTCAAGAGAAACTCATAATCAACAACTAAAAAATACTTATTTTATGAAGAAAAAAAAGATTATTTATAGCTAACAAAAACAATAAAATAAAAATATCTTTTGTATAAATATTTTTATTTATAATTAAAAAAGCATACAATAAATAACAAAATATAGATGTATTAAATTTTAAAAGATAATTTCAAATCAATAATCTACTTATTAGCAAACAATATTTTGCCATATAACTATATTAATTATATTTATAAATTATTTATTATAGTAATTATAAAATTAGTTAAACTTAGCAATCACTTGACTACCATAATAATTTTCAGTGTAAAAATAATCACTCGCAAAGCTGGCAAGATTTTAATTTACATCGATTCACACTTTTTGGGGATCACATAAATCCCTTCACCTGCAATGTTCTCATTAAAAAACCAAATGCCAGCTGGATATTCAGGCAACACAATTAAATACATGATCCCCTCATTTAAAGGACTCTATTTAATCGAATAATATCTTCCCGCATTTGCTCGCCATCTGTTTTTACTAAAATACTATCATTGATCTTCATAAATTATTCCAAAAATCGCTTACAGTACCAAAAAATTTTACCACAAAAATAAAGAAGCCTGCCGCTTGCGCGACAGGCTTAAAGAAATCCATTTTATTTAACTAATCTTAAAGAGCGGTTACATTCGCTGCAGCTGGGCCTTTCGAACCATCTTCAATGGTAAATTCTACATTTTGCCCTTCAGCCAGGGTTTTGAATCCATTTCCTTGAATGGCAGAGAAGTGAACGAATACATCTTTGCTACCATCAGAAGGAGTGATGAAACCAAAGCCTTTAGATTCGTTAAACCACTTCACTTGACCCTTCATTTTGTCAGACATGTGCCTTTTCCTATATAACAAATAAACATTGCCGTTTTCGGCAGGTATAAAAAAGCCTACATCACTATTTAATTCATGGAAGCACTCAGCAAGAAACGGTCGAAAGGCTATCAAGGATAACACTACTCATAACACATTAACTTAAATGTCGTAAATAAAATAGAGCTGTTTATTAGGCTTCCTTTCATTAACGCACGAGTAGTTAATAATATCAATAGTTTTATGTTTTTGTTTAATAAAAAAATCGAATTTTTTCAAGAATATTCTTCGTTAAGTCGGTAAATTAATAAAAAAATCAAAATGATCTAAATAAATTCATAAATATAATTTTTTTTCTGTTTGGGACAATTCCTAAACAATAAAGATTTTGTTTAAATAAAGAGAAAAACCAGCATGTTTATAACTCAAGCAATATAATATAATATGCTAGTCTCAAAACTTACATCCATCTATTAAATCTAATCAATTAAGGAAAATATCATGGAATATGATAAAAGTGATCCTGACTGAAAATCTCAGCCAAATAAATAAACAGACCTTATTTAAACTGGGAATTTATTACCAAACATCCATACCTTTGTGCAACAATAGTCATCACTTACTTATTGGCTGCCATTCTAATCTATTACACACTGTACTTTAGTTTATATTGGACAATCAGTTTCACGTTATTATTTGTTTTGCTAGCAGCTGCATTACTATTTGATATATCAAACCAACATACCGCTTTCAGGATATTAGAATACTGGATTTGCGCGTATGTTACAATGGAAAATGGTTTGTTACCGAAAAAAATATCTGATAGCGCTTATTAACAAAATCCTTGCAGAACCAACTATCAATGATGCAATTAAAACTGAGCTAAAACGTCTCATCAAACAAAAAGACAGCATAACATCTTATGATATATACTTACTTGCTTACTCCCCTAACTCAATAAAAGATTAGGCACAACTTATATAAAAAATACACAATTTCAGATAACTAGTTTATTTTTAACGCAATACAATCACAGTATAAACAAACAGCAAAAAAATTATATGGTTAGTATTGACAATAGACTAAGACATCGTTAGGATGCTGCCAGTTTTTTAGCTCACACAATTCCTCCATAGTTCAGTGGTAGAACAGCGGACTGTTAATCCGTATGTCACTGGTTCAAGTCCAGTTGGAGGAGCCAAATTTTACAAGACTTGCCACAGCTGCAGGTCTTTTTCTTTTAGTGATAAATTAAATATATTAAAAATCAACTAGTAGGCTTAGCATATTACTCTATTCAAACTCTGTGCTGCTGATTTAAATAACTCTTTTTGGTCTTTGACAAATAGACTATCTGCCGATAACATTCATGTATATCTAATGTTATTCCTCCATGGTTCAGTTGGTAGAACGGCGGATTGTTAATCCGTATGTCATTGGTTCGAGCCCAGTTGGAGGGGGCAAGCTATCTTAATTTATACTTTTGTCATAACTTATTAGTTTAAAACCAGCTTGATGTTACCATTTAGTATAGCTATTTTGTTTTTTTCATTTTATCATCTCCTTGCCTAACACGTTTACAAGCCAAATTTTTCCTTACCTACTTTAAAATGGAGTCAATCTCATGTCTAAAATCACAACAAGCATTAAAATTCACCGCCCAGACGACTGGCATGTTCATTTTAGAGATGGTAAAATATTAAAACTTGTCGTGCCATATACTAGCCGTTTTTTTGGCCGCGCAATTGTTATGCCTAATTTAATACCGCCAGTTATTGATATCAATCAAGCAAAATCTTATCGCGAGAGGATCCTGGAAGCAACTCCAAGAGAACATACTTTTACACCATTAATGACCTGCTACTTAACTGATAAAACTGACGTTAAAACAGTTGAAGAAGGCTTTAAAGAAGGGGTATTTACAGCCTGTAAACTTTACCCAGCCAACGCCACAACTAACTCTAGTTATGGGGTCTCAGATATAACAAAAATTTATCCAGTTATCGCTAAAATGGAAAAAACAGGCATGCCTCTATTAGTCCATGGAGAAGTCACCAACAATGACATTGATATTTTTGATCGTGAAGCCTATTTTATTGATCAAATTATGGAACCGATTAGAAAAGAGTTTCCTAGCCAAAAAATTGTATTTGAGCACATTACCACCAAAGAAGCCGTTCAATATGTACTAGCTGCTGATGACAATCTGGCTGCTACCATCACACCACAACATTTAATGTTCAATAGAAATCATATGCTAGTTGGTGGCATCAGGCCTCATTTATATTGTCTACCTATTCTCAAACGCGACATCCATCAAAAAGCATTACGTGAAGCAATAACAACAGGTTGTGAGCGCTTTTTCCTTGGCACAGATACTGCACCGCATACACAAAATAAAAAAGAATCTGCCTGTGGCTGTGCCGGTGTTTTTAACGCACCCACTGCACTGGCAGTTTATGCTACCGTTTTTGATGAAATGGGTGCAATGGAAAACTTTGAAGCGTTTTGTTCATTAAACGGTGCTAAATTTTATGGTTTACCTGTTAATGAAGGGTTTATTGAACTTAAACGTAAGCAAGTTATTATTACTGACAAAATTTGCCAAGGTGAAAATCATTTAATTCCTTTTTTAGCAAACGAAAACGTTAATTGGGAAATTAACGTTCTGTAATTCTGTTCTATAAAATTATTATAACAATGATAGTATCAATTCTGCCATTAAACATATTAATAATCTCTCTCCTGATGTTGTTTTGGCGAATTTAACACATTACTGTCATCACGCCGAGTATTATAATCAGTTACAAACATTTATTGAAAAACTGTATAATGTACACTTCTATACTTACCTTGACTCTTCTTATCCTTTCAAAAATCTCCCAATATTACTTAAAAATCAATACCTTATCATGTCTAAAAATGTTAAATTACGTATTAGAACGCTTGATAGAAACCAATAGTGTATTAAAAAATATAACTTATTTATCAAATGACAACGCCTCAATTTTCAGTTATCAAGAGCAAAAAATTATCAAAAATTGGATAAATGCAGTGCCTAATCATGCTATCGCTAGAAAACCCAGCATCAGTAATGGTAAAGTTTATTCACATAAAAGACATATTACTGAAAAAATTTTTGTTAATAATCGAATTCAGCTGTTTTTTGTTTATAATGTTTTTAAATATATTTATTCAAATGATTAAAATAATAGTTGATTATAATTATATTATAAATAATATAATTAACTCTATTTTCGAATTATATCGATTTTTTACTTTATTGTTATTTCAAATGAGTACAACCTATTATTCTCGTGCTCATTAACTTTTTGTTACATTTAAACAAGATACTGTTAAGAAAACGTCTTGATGTGTGATTTTAAATAAGCTTCCACCAAGCTTAGTATCTAAATGAAAAACCTTATAAAATTACGTAGCTTCACCAACAGACAAAAGTCTAGTAAACCAACCTCAAGTATATCAGTAGATAAGTGCTAAGAGACTATGTAATAAGTAGTTAAGATTTTAGCTTTGCTAAAAAAGTGTCACAATAGATAATATTAATATAAATACTTACTAAACCGAACACAGATGATAAAAGTATCTCCGTTTAAAATTTCATATTTACATCCCCGATATTGGCTAACATGGTTAGGTATTGGGGTCCTTTATCTACTGGTTTTATTGCCTTATCCGGTTATCTATTGGCTAGGAACTCGCCTCGGGCGGTTAGCAAAACATTTGCTAAAAAAACGCCTACAGATTACAAAACACAATTTAGAACTCTGTTTTCCTGATATGTCTGCGAACCAACGCCAGCAAATAATCAACAAAAATTTTGAATCAGTTGGTATGGGATTATTTGAAACGGGTATGGCTTGGTTCTGGTCTGATAGACGAATACAACGCTGGTTTACTATAAAAGGACAAGAAAATATTCAGAAAATTCAACAAACAGGACAAGGAATTATAGTAGTAGGTATTCATTTTCTAACTCTTGAGTTAGGCGCCCGAATTTTTGGAATATTAAACCCTGGTATTGGTGTTTATCGGCCAAACGATAATCCAGTAATGGATTGGTTACAAACTTGGGGACGGCTACGCTCTAACAAATTCATGATTGATCGCAAAGATATAAGAGGCATGATACACCATCTCAAACAAGGAGAAATTCTATGGTACGCACCAGATCATGACTATGGTCCACGCAAAAGTGTTTTTGTGCCTTTTTTTGCTGTCAAACATACTGCTACCACCATAGGAACATATATTCTAGCTAAGCTAGCCAATCCGGCCATGATCCCTTTTACCCCTAAACGGTTAGCTAAGGCAAACGGATATGAATTACTTATTCAACCAGCAATAACCCATTTTCCACAGCAGGATGAAATTTCTACCGCAACTTTTATGAATAAACTGATTGAAAAAGAGATTATGCAAGCACCTGAGCAATATATGTGGTTACATCGTCGATTTAAAACCAGACCAGAAGGTATGCCATCACTTTATGGTGAACTTGATAACATTCATGATTAACACTCACTGGTGACTGTGCTGTTGAAACAGTCACTATGTGCTTAAACAGACAATATTTTCACTAATTAACCATGCTCAATTTAACTCGGCATTAAACGCTAAAAAATTACCCTAATAAGCAATAAGATGATGATTTTCCAAAATTTTTTAATTGAAACTAAATTTAATAGCTACAACACTATAACAACCGATAAAATAAACACATATGTAATTGATTTAAATTGATTTTTATTTATGTTGAGAATTAAGTTAAAAAATTATATTAAGCTCATCTTCAGTAATTAATCGATCTAAGCCAGATAAAATAATATTTTTGTCGATTTTTGTATAAAAAATGGTTTAAATAAAAGTAACCATACATTTCTAATAATATGATGAAAAATAATATTGCAAGGTATTAATTAGCAGCAATATTTGAACTGAAAAGATAATGTTTTACGACTGAATACTAACATTTTTTAACTTTTATAATTCACAGGTAGAGTTATTGATGGGGGAATATTTAGATGCAATGCACTGTAACAAAAACTAAAACTTTCTTTGGACATCCCTATCCATTGAGTTCTCTCTTCTTAACTGAAATGTGGGAGCGTTTTTCATTTTACGGCGTGCGACCACTGTTGATCTTATTTATGAGTGCAAGCTTATTTCAAGGAGGAATGGGATTAACAATCGAACAAGCTTCATCTATTGTGGGTATTTTTGCTGGTGGGGTTTATATTACATCACTGCCAGGCGGCTGGGTAGCTGACAACTGGCTTGGACAACATAAAGCGGTTTGGTATGGCTCACTGATTATTGCCGTAGGCCATCTTTCAATCGCGCTGTCTACAATCTGGGGGAATAATCTATTTTTTATTGGATTATTATTCATTGCACTGGGCACGGGTTTATTTAAAACCTCTGTTACTGTTATGGTTGGCACACTGTATAGAAAAGATGATACACGTCGTGATGGCGGATTTTCACTCTTCTACATGGGAATTAACGTCGGCTCATTTATTGCACCATTAATTATTGGGCCACTTCACGAAAAATATGGTTGGCATATTGGCTTTGGCCTTGGTGGAATTGGTATGCTGATTGCGCTACTGATCTTTCGATTTCATGCCGTACCACAAATGCGTCGTTACAGTAAAGAAACGGGTATTGATGCTAGTTGGGAGCAGTCAACTGTGAAGCGTAAAAACGTCGGGAAATGGATTACATTAGTGATGCTATTATTGACTACTTTAGTGATACTTATTGCAACAGATATCGTGCCATTTAACGCGACAATTGTAGCAAAAAGTTTTGCTTATATTATCGCAACCTTTGTTAGCATCTACTTTATCTATATGTTTTTCCTCACCGTCTTAAATCAAAATGAGCGCTTACGCTTATTAGTCTGTCTTATCCTATTTATTTCAGCAACATTTTTCTGGTCAGCGTTTGAGCAAAAACCGACTTCTTTTAATATCTTTGCACGTGACTATACCGATCGCTACTTTAGTAATGGATTTGAAATCCCAACCATATGGTTTCAATCAATTAATGCACTTTTCATCATCATTCTTGCCCCGCTATTCAGTTGGTTATGGCCAACTATGGCTAAGCGCGATATAAATCCTAGCAGTACCACAAAATTTGTCATTGGCATCTTATTTGCTGCTGCTGGCTTTGCCGTTATGATGATAGCAGCAAACATTGTTGTCACGCATAATATTAATGTCTCACCAGTTTGGTTAGTTAGCAGTATTTTGCTATTAACTTTAGGTGAATTATGCTTAAGTCCTATCGGACTAGCAACAATGACACTGCTAGCACCAAAAAAAATGCAGGGACAAGTTATGGGTCTTTGGTTTTGTGCTAGTGCGCTAGGTAATCTGGTTGCAGGAATTATGGGAGGAAATATTGATAAAGAGCAATTACAGTCTATGCCAGCCCTCTTTTCCCACGTTGCGATTGCATTAATGATTTGTGCTGTAGTATTAGCAATTTTAATTATTCCTATCCGAAAAATGCTGCAAAATGCCGATGCAGATCAACAACCAACCTAACACAAATAATTAATTGCCTCCCCCCTTAGTTGTAAGATAAGATTAAGGGGATATTTAATTAATCGAATATCCTTATCGTTAATCACATCTTTAACACAATACACTTAATAGCTAACAATAACAAAAGTGTTACTTTTTTCACGATGAAAACGATGATCTAACTAGTTAGGATAGCTATCAATGTCAACTTATATTACAGTATAAATTAGGATCAAGCGGAACATCTGACATTCTAAGCGCAAATAGCTATTATCATCTTTTTTGATAAATGGTATTTATTAAATCTGACTCTATCAGCAAGCTCAAAAGGCAGATACTATGACAATTGAATATGCAGTGATCGGTGGTGGCTGTTTTTGGTGTACTGAAGCAATATTTAAAAATGTGATCAGGGTAAAATCAGTAGAAAGTGGTTACACAGGCAATACCGTGAAAAACCTTACTTATGAACAGGTCTGTTCCGGGCAATACAGTACACATAGAAGCCATCCGGATTGCTTTCAACCCATTGTAAGTAAGCTATGATGAACTGCTAGCTATCCACTTTGCTACCCATGATCCAACTCAGCTAAACCAACAAGGCAATGATATCGGTAGCCAATATCGTTCCGCCTTTTTCTTCAGCTGTGAGAAACAAAAACAAACCGCTAAAATAGCAATAAAATCTGCCTAACAAGCCTATACGGACCCAATAGTAACAACATTGGAAGGATTTAAAGAATGGTATCCGGCTGAAATATATCATCAAAATTATTGGCAAAATGCAGGCCAACAAAACAGTTATTGTTTAGCCATTATCCCAGCAAGACTACAAAAATCACGTTCGCTTTTTGCCAAACATAGTAAGTCACTCTATCTTAAGCAGATTACAAACCTTTATAAAAAGAAATGATTAACCCAGTGTAAGAGATTTAAAACTATTTTAGTATCCGCAATCATTAATTTGTTACAAATACTCATTTAAATAGCCGCCGTTGATGATTAGATAACGCCAAACACTAACACCTGCTAATTATTATCTTTTGGCCCCTCAATAATAATTTGGCAATTCAACTAGTTTTGTTATTTATACTACCATGGTTGCTGCTATCGAAATAGCATAGGAAATAAAAATAAATAGATAACTAATTAAAACTAGAGAAAAAATATATAATTGATTTTTATTTATCATTTTGTCTATCTTTTAATTCAAACAATTAATTATAATTATAGTCAAAATTTCCCTGCTAACATTTTTCACAACACAAAGCTAATAGTATGCTTTGTTTTTAATTAGCTATAATAGATTGTAAATTAAGCTATTAACCCATCTTTCATTTTAACTTTATTGTTGCAGGATATTTAAATAACTAACTGTTGTAAAAAATATCAATAATAAATAGTGAAAATCATAAAGTGAGTGATTATAGTAATAACCGTGAATATAAAAATATCTATGCTTTTCTTCCTAGTGTTGTTTAAAGACTAAAATATGAAAATTTCTATAATCATCTATCAACTCTATTTTATATTTATCATATATTTCACAATTAATTTACAAATTAAATTTTTGTGACTACTTTTTATTATTGTTAATTATATTCTACAAAAAATTCAGTTATAAACAATTTAGCTAAGATGCATTATGAAGAAAATTTTAATGGTTATTGTACTACTTTCTTTTGCTAGTTTGAGTAGCTATGCAAAAGATAATAATCATGTTCAAAATTACCATGGTGGTTATGTCGGTCATGCTGTTGCGCATCGCAGTCAAGGTGAGCACGCTGGTAGACATGGTGAATATAGTCATCACGAAGGTCATAGGGAAAACGATGAACATGCAAGCCTTAGTGGACCCGATCTCTCTTTTTACCTAGAATTTTCTAAAATAGTAAGTCCTTTCTGCAATACTGAGCAACAAGATATTGCTGTTTGTGACACTGAAGATAATAATTAATTAAATCATTAGTGGCCTATATGGCAGCAAATTCCAATCTATAACAAATTTTTATTTATAATCCAACACAAAAAATATGACTAACAATGTTTTTGTTTACCTTAATACCACAGGGTAAATGATGAAAATATCATTTTCCTTGCTACCTATTGATTATAACCCTCGCTAATATTTCCTCCCGAGCTAAACCTCCACCATATTCAAATCGTTGTTACTGTTTTGTCTAAATATTTATCAAAAACCAAATACCAATTGTCGCTGAATCCACACAACAAAATATTAATGAAAATAAAAAAATAAAATTATTATTCATAATGATCTTCTTCAACCACACTAAAAGGATAAATTATGAAACAACTAGTTAAAATATTTTCCATTACATATGTGTTAGATATGAGTTTCCTTGCTTTTGCTAATAAGGATAATTCATCTGATGAAAAAATAGCTAGCGAAACAATGTGTGACACTCAATTTGGGATGGGACAACCTCAAGGCTCTACAATTCAAGATAGTAAACAGATAAATATTTGCCCTAGATTCTAATATAAAATTATTACACTTATTCTTAAATATTAACAACCTTATCATAAGTGTTATAATAAAAAGATTGCATTACCAATAATAAAAAGGAACAATATCCAAAGAATAACGGTGAAAAATAGCACTAATCAGCTACTTTCAATAGTAGCTGATTATTTAAAATTTTATCAACTGTGCTATTCCTATAAGAACTTGGAGCACCCGGTTCCATCCTCGTTTTTCTGAAAATATAAGTTTACAATTTTTGTTTTTCCAGCCTACTTTATCACCATAACAGTACAATTTATGCAGTGGCCAAAGTAAATAGTCGCTAGCGTCGTCAGCGGCATGAGTCACAACAAAGTTATCCAGTTCAAACATTTCGATATCCTTGGTAATCTTGAATGTCAGAAGATCAATCTCTTGTAGCCATATCAAACAACTGGTTAGATAAATGAGATAAATAATGGTGGGCAAAATTTTCTATACCATAAATGGTAGCAATCTGACAACAGGATAACAACCATTACCATAAAAGAGAATTCAATAACTAGTTGAATTTATAAAGATTTGTTGGTGTTTAGAAAACATCACTAACAATGAAAATGGTGGAGGAGGAGAGATTTGAACTCTCGAATGCTTTCCCATCGGCGGTTTTCAAGACCGCTGCCTTCAGCCGCTCGGCCACTCCTCCACAATGTCTGAAACTATAAACATAGCTTGGCTGATTGTAAGCCCTTATATAATTTAATCGCCGCATATTTCTGCTACTAAGTGATTATTCACTTAATTTATCACCATTTACTAATATATTTGGGTAAAAAGCTAAATTTTGCTAAATTATCCATACCATACATTTTATTTAAACTTAAAAAATATCATATGCTTATATTTGAAGGTCGTGAAATTGAAACCGATGCCGACGGTTACCTTAAAAATAGCCAAGAATGGCGTGAGTCCATGGTGTATCTATTAGCCAAACAAGAAAATATTATATTAACGGAACAGCATTGGGAAATTATTCGCTTCATTCGTGCATTTTATCTCGAATTCAATACCTCACCAGCTATTCGTATGCTAGTGAAGGCAGTTGCTAAAAAATATGGTGAGGATATTGGTAATAGCCGCTATCTTTATCACCTTTTTCCAAAAGGACCGGCCAAACAAGCAACAAAACTTGCCGGTTTACCTAAGCCGATAAAATGTATTTGAATTATTACAATGAGTGTCGAATATGAAAATCCACGACTTCTTTTTCAACATGACACTCTTCACTTTTATAATATTCTATTTTAGCACTCACTGGCCCACCAGCTTTTAACCAATCCTCTAATTGCTGAATTTGCTGCAATGTGCCGAAAGCTTTTATGTTTACACTACCATCGTAGCGATTATAAACATAACCATATAAGCCATGTTCTTTTGCCCAATGTAACGTGTAATAACGAAATCCTACACCTTGAACTCGCCCATAAATATAGTAATTTCTACCTATCTTTCGCATTTCAGTGCTCTCTTATTAATAAATAATAACTTCAACATATTGTTTTTTGAGTGAACAACAGATACTCTGATAAAATGTAGAGTTTTTACTCTACAATAGATTACAGCTATTAAGAAACTAGAGTAAGCGTGACCTGCTTGAAATTTATATTATTAGCCATATATCAGCACCTATAGAATATACAAGGCTTCTAGGAGGTAGCTATGATGACTACGAGTAAATTTAGTATTGGGCAACAAGTAAGGCACAAGCTCCTAGATTATCCTGGAGTAATAGTTGATGCTAAATACTCTCTAGATAAACTACAGGAAGACGATATTGCAGTGAATGCAGCTTTACGTTCAGCTCCCTAGTACCATGTCGTTATGGAAGATGATAATAGTGAGTCTATTCACACTTACCTGGCTGAACCCCAGATTACCTATGAAACGTCAGATGAACACCCTGAACAATCTTCCTTAGATGAGTTATCGGAATCGATTAAAACTCAACTCAGAGTGCCACAATTACGTAATTAACTAATTTTTAAAATATTATCAACGGAGATGATTAACAAATCATCTTTCTTGATCTATTTCTCCAAACCTAAGCGAGGTATCTCTATTTTGGGACAAGCGTTCATCACCACCTCTAATCCCGTTTGCTCAGCTATTTTCTTAACTTCTTTATTAATAACACCTAATTGTAGCCAAAGTACTTTTCATTGATTGCTATTGCCTGTTGGGCGATTTCTAATGCTGCCTCTGAATTTCTAAAAACATCAACTATATCAATAAGATATGAAATATCAGTCAGATGTGCATAAACTTTTTGTCCAAGCAATTCTCCTCCGGCGAGATTTAGACTAATAGGAATCACATTATGGCCTTGATTTATAAGATATTTCATCACTTTATAACTTGCTCGGTCAACTTTATCACTAGCACCAACTAATGCTATAAATTTTACCTTGGTTAAAATAACTGTAAGTTTATGCTCAAGCATTTATGACAACTCCATGATTTAAAAATAATCACCTACACTATGATATAAATCGAAACGAGGCACTACTAGACTTATCGAATCTATTGGGTTAACTCAATGAAAATTAGTATAGTGATTTACTTACTAAATTAGTAATCATCTAATAATATAAGGAACAATATGGAATCCATTATTCGCAGATTGAAAAGAAATAAAAACATTGCCATTGTTGCCCATGATCACTGTAAATTATGGTTACTAACTTGGGTGCAAAAACATATTTCCACGCTAAAAATACACAAATTGTTTGCCACTGGTACAACTGGTAGCTTGATCCACCAGCATACCGGTTTAAAAATTATTAATATGCTTAGTGGTCCTATGGGAGGAGATCAACAACTTGGTGCGATGATTGCCGAACAAAAAATCGATATTTTAATCTTTTTTTGGGATCCATTAAATACAGTTCCTCATGACCCCGACGTAAAAGCGCTTCTTCGTCTCGCTACCGTATGGAATATTCCTGTGGCTACAAATATCGTGAGTGCTGATTTTATTATCACATCACCCACTTTTGATCACGACATAGAAATTGAAATCCCTAATTACCAACAGTGCTTGGAAATCCACATAAACTAATTGCTTAGCAGTAATAACTAATAAATTTTAGTTATATTTTTTAAAAACATATTTTAAATTAACAATAGAAAAAACTCGGTTAAAATAATAACGAAGTTATAATAAATAACACTTATGGTCTTTGCTGGAATGATACACCTAATTTTTTCAGCTGCCCAACAAAAATTGACGGTGTGGATTCGTTATATAATAAACGTCTATCTGGTAAGTTGGTTAAAACATCAAACTTTGGTAATAGTACTTTTTCTATTATAGACTCAGGTTCACATACCGGAAAACCATCTATTCCCTGATGTAGTCCAAGTATAATAACACAATCGGCCTGGCGTCCTTTTGCTGCTTGGATAGGTGTGAAATTAATTTTTAATTTTGGCCAACGGATATTAGCTTTTTTATTACCTCAGGTTACAAATAAAAATAACGTGACAAAATGAACAACCTGATTGTTTAGTACTTCAAATTCAAGCTCCCCCAAACAATACCTCGTTTACAACGTATATCAACCAGTTGGTTAAACGGAATGAGGTACTGATATTTTTCACCACTCACTTCAATACCGGCATTCAAAAGACACACACGATTATAAGGATGCTGGGCTAAACGCTGACCTACATGTGTCAATTTTAATTCCATTACAGAATACATTAGCTAAAATATGTTAGGCCATGACAAGAAAAGTTTTTTCTCTTTACTAAACCTTATCGGTTATTATAGATGCTGTTAAATTATTAACCTGTACTCTTACAAATTAGAAGTTATTGTGCTCACTATGCTTTCTGGCTTTCGCTACGTATTTTATAATAGCAACTTCCTTTATTATATCCGAATACTCATTGCGCTCACAGGAACAGCATTAATCCCTTGGCTTTTGGGTGAGCAACTTAAAATAACCATACTTTTAACTTTGGGTGTAGTTACCGCTGCACTCACTGATCCCAATGATCGATTTATTGATAAACTTCGTAATATTGCCATCACATTACTGTCATTCCTGATTCCCTCTGTCACTGTTGAATTGCTGTTTCCCTACCCATGGTTATTTTTTATTGGACTAGTGTTATCTGCTTTTAGTTTTACATTATTAGGCATTCTGGGTTTACCCTATGGTACAATTGCTTTTGGCGCCCTTCTTGTAGCAATCTATACTATACTTGGCGTTCCTATTTTTGCAATTTGGTATCAACAACCCATACTTTTACTTATTGGCGATAGTTGGTACTACTCATTAACCCTTATCAGTCATATTTTTCTTCCCATTCAGTACTTACATAATAAATTAGCCCGGTGTTACCAACAGCTTTCTATCTAGATAATAAAGCAAATTTATTTAACCCAGACATTGAAGAAAATTATCAACAAGCAATTTTTGATCTTGCTATGGCCAATAGCTAACTAATCAATACAATGAATCAAATGAAAGTAACATTGCTAAGTCGGTTAAAAAGTAATAAAAACCAATCAGGAACTAGTAATAGTCTCCATTACTATTTTATTGTCCAAGATATCCATGAACGAGCAAGTTCATCAACATAAAAAAAACTTAAGTGAGAATTTTCCTCATAGTGATATTCTTTTTCGCTTTCAAAAACTACTATCAATGCAAACTGAAGCATACCAACTGGTTACCCACTCCATTTTAACTCATAGCATATATCAGCATAATGCAAAATTTAAAGCAGCATTTGCTAATTTGGAAAATTCGTTGCGACACCTTACACAACAATATTCTGACAATAAACAAACAAAAACACTTTATAGCGTATTAGTGAATCTCAAAGAAATAGACACTCAACTTAATAATATTGCTGTCGAGCAAATAGAAATTTCATCTAATCAATCATTAGCTGAAACACAGCTCTCTGATAATTCATTATCTAGCATCAGAGATTTTTGGCATACAATTACCAGCAACTTAACACTTAACTCAATCCTGTTTCGTAATGCGATCAGAATGTCAGTCGTATTGTGTAGCGGTTATATTATTGTTCAACTGTTTGATATACCACAAGGTTATTAGATATTGCTAACAAGTTTATTTGTATGCCAACCAAATTATATAGCAACTAAAAATTGCTTGATATTGCGTATTATTAGCACTATTGCCGCTGTTCTAATTGGTTACCACTTCTCTATTTTGTGCCATCTATAGCAGGACAACTATTACTCATTATTATTTGTGGTGTTCTTTTCTTTACCTTCCGCTCTAGCCAATATGTCCAAGCTACCTTGTCGTTATCTTGCCGCTATCCTACTTCAATATCATCATGGTAGAGATAATAGTGTCGATTATCGTATCGCCCGTCGTGATACGCATATTAATGACGCAGAACTTGTTTCTGTACTGTCCGATATGCTTGCAAGAGCTAAAACGAACAATATTCCTGAATAAAAAATTTTTAGATTACTATGCCTTAATCATACCATGTTGAGTTATATTTCTACCTTGGGAGCACATCGCAAATAACTTAACAATCCAACTATTTTATATTTCTAGACAATTTAATTGACTATATTGAATCAGCGTTGAATTTTGCCTTATTAAATAACCAAGCAGTAAAAAAATTATAAAATTCATTAAGTTAATTCTTACAAACATTACAATTAGGCGAAAATAGTAAAGAACAACTGGTTGTTGAGCAATTATTATTGTTAATTTACTTACTGCTAGAAATCACATTACTAGTTGCTTTTATTAACCAACAAGCGCCAAACTGAAATAATTATAATTACAAATTCTTTTAAAACGTAAAACTGACTATAAAAACAAACCATCAAACTGTTTTTTTAGTCTATTTCTTCACGTTAGGCTATTGTACAACTAATTAATTCAATTTTTATTGACTCAGGAAGTACTGCAATATGATAGCCTTCGATAGCTCCCGCTAATTCAAATAGCAATTTAATACTTAGATTGACTTTCTTCTGTCTTAATCTTAAATAACAAACTTTAGCGCCTAACATTTTTAAATAGCCTACTTTGCCTAATGCTCTTTCTGTAGACATGTTCATATTAGGTAACTCTTTGATCCTAATATGCGAATGCTGTTTCTGAGATAATTCTTCTATGGCTGTATCATAAGCAAGATCAATGTAATAAGATAAAAGTAAATTACCATTCCAAAGCATTTCATTAATAAGAAAATACTTTAATATGAGCGGAACATCTTTTTTGGTATAAACAAGCTTCTGCAATCCTGACACTTCAAATTGAAGTTCAGCAAACAAACGACCTCGCAGATAAAACTCTCCGTCCAATACCTTCCTAATGATGACATGATTGACTAGAATACAATAATCACCAAAGTGTGGTTCTTCTTTGATATGATATGGCCATAATTTTCCATTAAGCTCTGCAAACAAGAAAAATGAGAATCAACTAAAAGTATAATTACCACTCTCCATGTAAACGTCCACAAATCTAATATCTTTGTGCTTCTCCATATTATTTTAAGCTAAAATGTCAGCAAAACTTATTAAGTTAATAATCTCACTATAAAAACTCCCTCTGTTATTACCGAGCTTGATATACTACAGGCAACAAGAAAATTCTTGCACCACGTTTAATATTAAATTAAATATGGTTATTTATTTGTAATATAATAGCTAAATAAATAGCTTAACAATCACCTAAAAATAACTTAGTAGTTTGCCATTATTTTTAATGTTTATAATAGCTAAAACTTATAATACATCTTCATAACTTATTAATAATTAATAGGAATATTCTATTCAACAGGCAGAATAAAAAATACGCAATCTTACTCAGACTGCAACAATTAAATGTTCAATTAAGCAGAAAAGTTAATTTTTTGAGAAGCGCTTTGTAAAAATTAGCTTGATATTATATGAATATACAATTACTGTATTTAGAGGTTAATATGAATATCAACACCTGGAATTATCCACTAAAAACAGAAAATCAACACAATAATGTTCAAAAATTACTAGTTACAAATAATAATTCGCCAGCTTATCTAAATGGCATAGTTAATGAATGGATATATAATGAAAAAAATCCTATGGTTGAAATACTTCTTACATCACTATTACACCGCCTGAGTGACGAATCTCGTTGGCTATTATGGTTAAATCCTAATCGAAAGCTAAGTCGCAATTGGTTAATCAATTCAGAGTTGCCATTAAATAAAATAATACAAATAAATTCACTAAGCCCAGAAATGAGCGTCATTGCTATGAAAAAAGCATTAGCTAGCGGCAACTGTAGCATTGTCTTAGGATGGTTACCTCCTTTATCAGAATCATGTATACAACATTTAGAACAAGCGGCACAGTTGGGAAACACCATTGGCTTTCTAATGCGGCCTGAAAATACAAACTGCTATCGGGTACATTCTAATCAGCTAAAAATTCATTCTAACTATTATCACTAGTCTAGATTAGGATTATTCCTAATCTGCTTAATGGATTGTAAACCACAATAGACAAAAACAAAAAAAAATAATATAAATCATTTGGTTAATTACTTAATCACGGTAATTTGGTTATAAATTATAGCTATAATTCACCGATTACCCTTTAAAAAGTTAATGAGATTAATGTTCCCTCTACTTGTAACTTTCAAAGTTCGTTGTAGACTTTACAATGTTAAGGTAGTGCTTTAATTCTACTTTTTATTTGAATGATATCTTAGACAAATAAAGTAGAGGTGAAGATAGTAGAGCGTAATAACTTAACAAGCATTTTAAACCATACGGCTTATAAAAAAGCTCAAGAAGCTGATGCCTATATTGGATGATAACGAGGCGTAAAATGAAAAAGATAGCTATCGCAGTAGCAGTGGCAGTGGCAGCTTTCGCAACTGCAGCCCAGGCAGCACCCAAAGACAATACTTGGTATACCGGTGCTAAATTAGGTTGGTCACACTTTGAAAATACAGGCTTTCATCCTTATGATGAAACCGTTGGAAGTGGCAAAACTAAACGCGATCAACTAGGCGCTGGTGCATATCTTGGTTACCAACATAACCAATATCTTGGTTTCGAATTAGGTTATGATTGGTTTGGTAGAATGAGATATTCTGGTCATCCAAATAACGGTAGCCTGAAATCGATGGGTGTTCAATTAACCGCTCGTCTAAGCTATCCGATCACAGACGAATTAGATGTTTATACTCGTCTTGGTGGTATGGTATGGCGTACTAACGCAAAAACAAACGTAGATGGTCAACCTTCTTTTAAAGAGCATGATACTGGTGTTTCTCCAGTTTATGCGCTAGGTCTTGAATATGTTATTACGCCAGAGTGGGCAACTCGTTTAGATTATCAATGGGTTAGCTATATTGGCGATAAAGATTCATTATCCGTTCGTCCAGATAATGGAATGTTGAGCATTGGTGTTGCATATCGCTTCAATCAAGAAGCAGCTCCTGTTATTGTAACCGCACCTACACCAGCACCAATAGAAAACAAACGTTTTACTTTGCGTTCTGACGTTTTATTTGAGTTTGATAAGCATACTCTAAAACCAGCCGGTAAAGCTGAACTTGATAAGTTGTATAGTGAGCTAACCAATCTTGATCCAACTCAAGGTCGTGTTGTCGTACTTGGCTATACCGACCGCCTGGGTAAAAAAGCCTACAACCAGTCTTTATCTCAGAAACGTGCACATGAAGTTATGAGCTACATGGTTTCTAAAGGTATACCTGCGAATGTGATTAGTTCACAAGGTCGTGGGGAAGCAAATCCAGTAACCGGTAGTACTTGTAATAATGTTAAACCTCGTGCTTCACTAATCAATTGCTTAGCGCCAGATCGCCGTGTTGAGATTGAGATCCAAGGTACTACAGAGGTAACTCCACAACCATAGTATCTCCACAAGAAATTATCTATTTCAAATAAAATAACCCTTCTTTTAGGGTTATTTTTTTGGTTTAAAAACTTATCGCTACAGTCACTAATAAGTGATTCATATAAAATTAAACTTTTATTTTAGTCGCCAAGAATATTTTGCAAATCCTGCTTAAATGTCGACATTTGGTTAGCATACAGCTCTTTTCGCTCTGCATCTTCTATCAGATTGACAATAGCTTCAGACAATGTACAACCTTGTTTTCTTGCTAAAATAGATAACCTTTGCCATACAAGAAAGTCTAAATCGATAGATTTTTTACAGGAGTGCTGATATTCAGCATTGAAATGACGCTTCCGACGAGCTCTAATAGTTTGCTTCATGCGATTGGATAGATCTGGCGACATATGGTTTTTTATCCAGCTTATCACTTTTGTTGGGGTATTTTCCAATCTCAACAGTTGCTCAATGGCATCCTGAGCGGCACTTTTTTCGATATATTTAGTGATTTTCTCGCCATTTCGATACTTTTTAACTAGGTAATCCCATTTCCACCCACATTCAAGATTCTCAAGCTGTTGATATTTCATAATCATCTCTATGACAACGTAACTTATGTAATGATAACAACATTAAAATATAATTATTAACATTTATAGATTAACAATTTGCTATGCCATCAATCGAAATTATTGTTTGCATCTATTGTACTGGTGATTGTTGAGCTTTAGTCATTAGTTAAATAAATGGATGCTAACCATAGGATACAAATATTATGTATCATAAAATTGTATTGATTTAGTCTTTATCATTTTCCTATTGTACTTATTTCTACAATTTATGAATAAAATAAAATTATATTTAAAATATATAAAATTAATAATGGCAGAAATTAAAACAAACGTTAATATAATGACTTCATCATAAAAATTTTATAATGCTGGAAACGAATATTCTGTTTTCCCAGCAAAATATACACTATTTCTCTAAAAACAATAGCATATTTCTAACATATCTTCTATCTTGCTTGTATTTAATCAGGATAGTAAGGATAATTTACAAACTTTTTATTTAAATTATAAGTTGAAAAATAGCGTGATTAGTAACGAATTGATATGGCAAAATTTAGCACCGGATTATGAACCTTATCGTAATCTTTTTGCTTCTGCTGATAAATTAGATGGTGCCACCCTTCCCCTCATTCAGCCGAGATTATATAATAGTCTCGAACAGTTTTTATCAACAGCAATATATTCTCCTTTTGCTGTCATTAGGGCGTTAGAATGCAATAACTACTTATCTGAGTTAGCAAAATGTGTTAAAAATATTATTTCTCCGCCAATAGCTATTAATGGTGGTTACCAACAATCAAATGGAAGATTCCAGTGGCAAACAGGCTCACAAGGAACATTTACTGCTACTCATTCAGTCTACTTCTGTAATTGGATAGAAATGCCGCAATTATTTGGTAGTGTCCATCAACATCAAAATAAGGTTCACTTAGAGCCTGGACTATTACATAAAGTTAATGGTGGTGTATTACTCCTTTCTGTTCATACACTACTAGCACAACCATTGATGTGGCAACGACTCAAACAGATGGTAGTGCAAAAACGTTTCGATTGGCTTCCAACCAATAATAATCAATTCTTACCCTATCCAATTGATTCAATGCCACTTGATATTAAACTTATATTGGTTGGCAATCATGTTAGCCTAGAGGAACTTGAAGCAAAAGAACCAGAACTTTATTCTGAAGCAATATATGGTGAATATGAATTTGAGTTGGATTTTGAACACAGCGGTCAATTATCTCTCTGGATGCAATTTGTCAAACAAATTATTACCGATTGCCAATTTCCCGTGTTAACGACTGATGCGTGGCCAACCTTCATTACGCAAGCAATTCGATATACGGAAGATAAATCTACCCTACCATTAGATAGAATATGGTTAATTCGTTGTTTATCTGAAGCAAATCAATTTCAACAAGACAATCAGCTCACTGCATTATCTTTCCAAAGCGCAATGCAACAGCGCCAATGGCAACACGGTTACCTAGCTAAACGCAACCTTGATGATATTCTGCAAAAACAGATTTTTATTAAAACTGAAGGCGAAATGATTGGCCAAATCAACGGCTTAATTGTTATGCAATATCCAGGTCATCCAGAAGTTATTGGAGCACCATCACGTATTACTTGTGTTGTTCATTTTGGTGATGGTGAGTTTATAGATGTAGAACGTAAAGCTGAATTGGGTAACAATATTCATGCTAAAGGCATGATGATTATGCAAGCCTATCTCAATTACGAATTAAAACTCGAGCAACCACAACCATTTTCTGCCTCAATTGTGTTTGAACAGTCTTACAATGAAGTTGATGGTGATAGTGCTTCATTAGCTGAACTTTGTGCCTTAATCAGTGCACTTTCTCTTAAGCCTATCGATCAGCAAATTGCTGTTACCGGCGCAGTAGATCAATTCGGTTATGTACAGCCAATCGGTAGTATCAACGAAAAAATTGAAAGCTTTTTTGATGTTTGTTTCCAACGTAAATTAACTGGTCAACAGGGAGTTATTATCCCTACAGCAAATATTCGTCATTTATGCTTAAAAGCCGATCTTATTGCGGCAGTCAAATCAGAGGTATTTCATATTTGGCCTGTTGATCACGTTTCTAAAGCAATTTCAATGTTAACCAAACACGCTTATTATAAACAACAACAAGATACAAATAATTTACATCTGTTAGCTTTAATACAAGAACGAATAACACAAGCAAATAATCAAGAAAAACCCAGATCTATGGGACTGCTAAAGTGGTTAAATTAAATAAAAAATAGCTGATCGGAGTTGTTCGGCTTACAAGTGTACGCTACTCTCTAGCCTTATTATTCCTAATAAGGCTATTTTGATAATATGGTTAATAAACACAGCTCCTATAGTAAAAAAGATTTAGACGCCTCTGGTAGAGGTGAACTCTTTGGTGAAAATGGACCACCATTACCTTCTGGTAATATGTTAATGATGGATCGCATCATAAAAATGAGTGAAACTGGTGGCCAATTTGATAAAGGTTTCATTGAAGCTGAACTTGATATCAATCCTGATTTATGGTTTTTTAGCTGTCACTTCACTAATGATCCCGTCATGCCTGGTTGTTTAGGTCTCGATGCAATGTGGCAATTAGTCGGTTTCTATCTGGGATGGCTTGGCGGTAAAGGTAAAGGTCGAGCACTTGGTGTAGGTGAGGTAAAATTTACTGGGCAAGTTTTACCAACCGCCCAAAAAGTGATCTACCACATCCATTTAAAACGTGTTATTAAACGAAAACTAATTATGGGAGTGGCTGACGGCGAAGTCTTGGTTGATGGTAAGCTTATTTACACAGCACAAGATTTGAAAGTTGGTTTATTTCAAGACACGAGCGGATTTTAAAGTTAGCTCTTTGCAACCCAACCCCTCCAGTTATCAAGCTACAGGGGCTTATAAACTTAAGAACTGGCTAATTGTTTGGTGATTGATTGTCCAACCTGAGCCCAACCTCTTGCTAACGTCCTAACTAACGCCGAATAACCATTTTCCTCTTGATCAAGTTGCAGACTAAAATCTCGTTTGATGATACCTTTATCACTTTTATATATCCAGTTTCCTTGAATAATAACTTTACCATCATAACGGCCATGAAAAGCGGTTAAAATGACATTAAGACTATCAAGTTTATTTTCCAGCGGCTGAGCGGACACTAATCGATTAGGTAAGGCCATCGATAACTGATTGACTAAATCTTGCACCAACTGTTGTTCTAACGGACTTGCCCATAAATGATTTGCTGCATTAATATAATTGACATCGCTCGTCTGGTAAGTAATACCATTAGCCGCTAATATTCCAGACAACTGCACAGTCTGTACCCATAGCTGTTTTTGAGTTAATAAGTCACTTTTTTTAGTCACTAGACCTGCCGTTGTTGGTAATTGATAATAAGATTTTTCAACACCTCTACTACAGCCGATAAGTAATAAACAACAAATCCATGCCAAATATCTCATTATTTTTTCGCCTTTTTTGGTTCTGGATCCTTGATAGGTTTTGCTTCAAAAACCAGCGCATTACTCTTATTATTTAATGTCTTGATCACAGGTTGAATATCTCTTAATACCTGATCAAGGCGCTGCATATTATCGATCATTTTATTATATGCCGGTGAACCTGGCTGCAAACCTTTCATAACTCGATTTAATTCAATCAAAGTCTGTTGCAAATCAGCCGGAATATTTTGAAAGTCTTTGCTAGTCATTAGCTTATTCAATTCAGATAAGTTACGTTGCGCTTCACGAATAGTTTTCTGACTTTCGGCTAATGTATTTGTTGCTTGACTTATCATAGGTTCAATTGGTATACGGTTGATCTTATCCAATGCCTCAACCACTTTTTGCTGGATCTGTGATAAGCTAGCACTGATGGTTGGGATAATATCGTAATCAGCAACTTTTAATGGCCCTTCCCATTGGCCTTTTTCTGGATAAAAATCCAAATCGACATATAATGCACCAGTAATTAGGTTAGCCAATTTTAAAGCCGCTCTTAATCCTTTTTTCAATGCCACAGCAAATTCTTTTTCCAGATCAATATCACTACTGACACGGCCAGGCTCAATATGAATTAAAACCGGAATGCGAAATTCATTATCCAATTTTTGCCGTAATTTATCAGAATCAAACGGTACCTCAATCACGGTACCTAAGCGAATTCCTCTGAATTCAACCGGTGCTCCAGGTTGCAATCCGCGAACTGAGTCGGTGAAAAACAGGATAAAATCTTTATGCTTAGTATATAAAGAGTTCTGAATACTTTTTTGATCTTCATAAAGCGTGAATAGACTTTTGTCTTCTACCCGCTTACCCGGTTGCAAACCATCCACAACATCAAAACTAACCCCACCACTAAATAATGTGGTTAAAGAGCCCATCTCTAAACGAAGACCTTGTGCTGACAAATCAAAAGCAATACCACTATCCTTCCAAAAGCGAACATTTTCCGTCACCAGGCCATCATAAGGTGTGTTGATAAAAAGCTGATAATGCATATTGCGACTTTTAATATCAAACGAACTTGCTTCTACCGAACCGACGCGATAACCATGAAACAAGACTGGGGCGCCGGTATTTAATCTACCATCCTGAGCACTGGTTAGAATCACTCTAATACCTTTAGCATCAGGGGAAGCTAAGGGTGGTGAATCTAATAAGTCAAATTTTTCCGCATGCTCCTGACTATTGCCAGGTTGTACTTCAATAAATACGCCGGAAAATAAAGTTCCTAGTCCGGTTATCCCCTCTTTGCCAATAGCCGGTTTAACAATCCAGAATGCGGTATCTTTTTTTAACAGATCCCTCATACCATCATTTAAACGCGCTTTAATAATTACTCGCTTAAAATTCTCATCAAGGAAAATTTTTTCAACAGATCCTATATCCACACTACGACTTTTAAGTTTTGTTTTGCCCGCCTCAACACCTTCTGCATTATAAGTAATTAATGTAACTTCAGGGCCTAAGTGGCTAAAATGGTAAATTAAAATCCAGGCACCGATAAATATAGTGATAATTGGAATTATCCAAATCGGTGACCAGCTTTTAAGTTTACTGGTCTTTGCTTGCGCATCACTTTTATCTTGATTAGCCACTTTGCAACCCCTTCTCTAACCGAATACTACTTTGCGCTACCATATTACAGCGATCCCACGTTAACCTCGGATCAAAAGTCATTGCCGCAAACATGGTTAAAATAACAACAGCAGCAAACAAAATCACCCCAATTGCTGGGGAAACACTCATTAATCGCCCCATTTGCACCAGTGACGATAGCACTGCAATAACAAACACATCGATCATTGACCAACTTCCAACATATTCTACCAATTCATAAATAAAGTGCATCTTGGCTGGATCTCGATTGCCATAACCTTTAGCATCAAGACATAACCAACCTATTGCCAGTATCTTTAAACTCGGTACCATAATGCTAGCAATGAAAATAATAATAGCGACCGGATAAGAACCATCACCCCACAGTAAAATAACACCGGACATAATAGTAGAGTCTAGTCTACTACCTAATGTATTGGTGATCATAACAGGCAAAACATTTGCTGGAACATAAAGAATTAAAGAGGAGATCAATAGCGCCATAGTACATTGTAAACTATTAGGGCGCCTAACATACCCCTTGACATGACAACGAGGGCAATATTTTCGTTCGGCCGGCAAAATAGCCATACATGTATGACAGGATCTCAAACCTTGGCTAATACCACTTTTGCCTTCTTGCAGAGAGATCTCAAGCTTTGGTGCTTCAGCTATCTGTTGCCATAACCAATAACGATCCAAACATTGAAATGCCCGCACCTGAAGCAAACAAAAGAAGCAATAGGGAATAAAACTAATACCTAAAGTAATATCACCATAAGCCATCAACTTAACAAAACTAACCAACACCCCTGCTAGAAAAATTTCTACCATACACCAGGCTTTCATTTGAAATAACGTCCTGGCAAGATTTATTTTTAACCAAAGCGGGATATTAACTCGTTGACATAATAAAATAATGGCAACCATGCAAAAAGCCGGGATCACAACTACAAAAAAGATAAAAAACAGTCCCAGACTATCATAATTTACCTCAAACATCGCTTGCACTATATTCAACAGGGAAATCTGACTTTCAATGCCCATGACACTCATTTTGACGTAAGGAAACAAGCCAGCAATAAGCAACATAACTAAAGCACTAATAGCAATCGCTGTTGGTTGATTAGCTTGATAGTACCATTTAGAAGATAAAACCGTATGACAACGTGGACAGCTGGCTTTAATACCTTGCGCTAAAACCGGTAGTGTCACCAATAAATCACATTGAGGACAGAGTATCTTATTATGGTAACTTTTATTAAGATGATTATGAGAGCACAACTTTCATCTCCTCTATACAGTCACAACGCAAAATTATTGGCTATCTTTTAAGGATTCTAATTCTTGCCAACGTTCGAATATCATCTCCATTTCTGCTTCTTTCTCGGCTAAAGCTTTCAACGCGGGTTCGGTAATGGCATGTGGCTGATTAAAAAAATCAGGCGTACTAACTTGAGATTGCAATGTGGCGATTTCAGCTTCTAACGCTTCTAGTCGTACCGGTAATTGTTCAAGTTCTCGCAATAAGTGATAACTAATTTTATTACTTTTGCGTTTTGGCTGCCCTTTTGCTTTTTCCGCTGCTATAGAATAGGTGTTATTAACAGCAGAATGAGATAAACAAACCTGTTGTTTACGTTGCTGATCGGCATCATAAAAACCACCGACATAACGACCTACTTTACCATTTCCTTCAAATATCCAGCACTCGGTCACGGTATTATCAACAAATTGGCGATCATGGCTAACCAATAATACTGTCCCTTTATAACTATCAACGAGCTCTTCCAATAGTTCAAGTGTTTCAATGTCTAAATCATTAGTGGGTTCATCAAGGATCAATAAATTACTAGGTTTTAGAAACAAACGTGCCAATAACAACCGATTTTTCTCTCCGCCTGAAAGAGCTCGTACCGGTGTCATTGCCCGTTTTGGATGAAACAAGAAATCTTGTAAATAGCCAAGAACATGACGCGACTGTCCGTTAACCATCACTTCCTGTTTACCCTCAGCTAAATTATCCATTACTGTTTTATTAGGATCTAACGTTATTCTATGTTGATCAAAATAAGCAATCTCAAGTTTGCTCCCACGATAAATTTTGCCACTATCCGCTTTAAGTTGTCCTAACATCAATTTAAGCAATGTTGTTTTACCACAACCATTAGGCCCGATTAAGGCTATTTTACTGTCACGTTGTACTTGAACACTAAAATTATCAATTAACACTTTATTGCCAATGCGATAATTGACGTTTTCAAGCTCAAACACTAGCTTACCAGAACGACTTGCCTCTTCAACCTGCATCTTTGCCGTGCCAATTACCTCACGCCGTTGTGAACGTTCTAACCGTAAGGATTTCAAAGCCCTAACTCTACCTTCATTACGCGTACGTCGTGCTTTTATTCCCTGTCTAATCCAAACTTCTTCTTGTGCTAACTTACGATCAAACTCAGCATTCTGTTGCTCTTCTATTCGTAATGCTTCTTCCTTATTAGTCAAGTAATTGTCATAATCACCTGGCCAAGAAGTTAATTTACCCCGATCAAGATCAATAATGCGGGTTGCCATATGGCGAATAAAAGAACGATCATGCGAGATAAAAACGATACTTCCTAAGAAATCTTTTAGAAAATTTTCTAACCATAAGATAGTATCAATATCAAGATGATTGGTTGGTTCATCAAGAAAAAGAACACGTGGGCCACACACTAAAGCGCGCGCTAATGCGGCCTTACGTAACCAACCACCGGATAAAGCGGATAACATACTATCGGCAGGGAGCCGCAATTGCTTGATCACATAATTGATTTGACTATCAAGTAACCACAAATTATGACGTTCTAATATCTCCTGCAATTTAGCTAACTTATTAAGATTCTTCTCACTGGGATCCTGTTCCACCATTTTTGCTGTTTTATGAAAGGATTTAATATAATCAGCCTGCTCTTTAGCACCTTCGGCGACAAAATCAAAAACAGTACCGACAATATAGCGCGGTGGATCCTGTTGTAAACGAGCGACTTGCAGATCCTGTTGATAAACCACCTGTCCATCATCGAGCGGTTGTTCTTTAGTCAATACTCGTATTAGCGTTGATTTGCCAGCGCCATTACGTCCCACCAAGCAGACCCTTTCATTTTCTTCAATATGCAAATCTGTATTAGCTAATAATGGCTTATCACTAAAAGCCAGATAAGCACTTGACATATTAATTAATGACATAAATTATTTTTCCTCACCGGCATGACAAATTAGCCAACAGTTATGGATCTGGCGATTACGGATAAAATCAAGTGAAACGGTTTGTTGGGTGATGTCCTTAACAGTTAATCCTAGCTGAGTGATCCCCGCCATATCCATTTTGAAACCACGCTTATTATTGGAAAATAGCACGGTACCGTCACGACGCAACAAGCGCTTAATGTGCATCATCAAGTTGATATGATCACGTTGCACATCAAAGGTATTAGTCATTCTTTTTGAATTGGAAAAAGTCGGCGGATCAACGAAAATCAAATCAAATTGTTCTGTTGTCTGTGCTAACCAACCTAAGCAATCAGCTTGGATAAGCCGATGCTGTTGTCCGGTTAACTTATTGGTCTGTAAATTTTTTTCTGCCCATTCTAAATAAGTACGCGACATATCAATACTAGTAGTTGAACGAGCACCAGCAAGACCTGCGTGTACCGAAGCCGAAGCCGTGTAAGCAAACAAATTTAAAAAATCTTTTCCTCTGCTCATCTTAGCTAACATTTTACGCACTAAACGATGATCTAAAAACAGTCCTGTATCCAGATAATCCGTCAAATTCACCCATAGTTGAGCATTATACTCATGCACTAATAAAATTTTACCTTGTTGGGATAATTTCCCATACTGCTGTTTACCTGATTGACGTTGGCGAGTTTTTAACACCAATTGTGGAGAAGTTAACGCCAATACCTGCATGGTTGCATTAATTACATCAAACAAACGTTGTCTTGCTTTATGAATATCGATATTCTTTGGTGGCGCATACTCTTGAATAATAATATGTTGGCCATAACGATCAACCACAACATTATATTCAGGTAAATCCGCATCATAAATACGATAACAGTCAATTGCTTGTTGTTTCGCCCATTTATTTAGTTTTTTCTCATTTTTTTTCAATCTATTAGCAAAATCTTCAGCAACTATGCGCTGAGCACCTACCGATTTAGCTGATAACTGATAATTTTTCTGAATGCAATTTAAAGGCCCATTTTTAGCTTTAAATTCACGTTCAGCTCTTAGTCCTAAGCAAGTTAATAGTTCTGGCGAACCACTAAATAGTGACAACTGCCAACCGACAAACTGCTCCTTTAATACCTTGCCTAATCGACTATAAAGTGTGATTAAAGCAGGTTCGTTTTGTAAACGCTCACCATAAGGTGGATTACTAGTGATAAAACCCTTTTCGGCTAAGGGAAATGGATTTACCAACTTAACTGTGTCACCATGTTGGAAGTTTATTAAAGATTGAACCCCCACACGTTTGGCATTCTTTTTCGCAATCTCTAAAACATAGGGCTCAAGATCTAATCCATAGAAAAGCGCAGAAGCTTGCTGCAGGCCAGTTTGAAAACGCTTGTTCGCATCAGCAATTAAAGCCTCCCAAAGCTGTGAATTAAAACCTGACCAACCCTGAAATCCCCAAAACTGACGCTCTAATCCTGGTGCACGATCACAAGCCATCATTGCTGCTTCAATTAATAATGTGCCAGAACCACACATAGGATCGACCATTGGCAAATCAGGCTGCCAACCCGAACGTAACACAATTGCCGCCGCTAAATTTTCCTTTATAGGTGCTTGACCTGCCAAACTACGATATCCACGGATATGGAGTGGATCACCACTTAAATCCAACGATATAGTGGCATTATCTTTATATAAATGGACATTAATTCGTATATCAGGTTGTTGTTTGGCAATACTAGGCCGTTTATTCATTTTACGTTGAAAACTATCTACAATCGCGTCTTTGACGCGTAAAGCACCATACTGGCTATTACAGATAACCTGATTGGTTCCATTAAAATAAACTGCAAAAGTATTATTGACAGAAAATAGATCTGGCCAATCAATGGCTTGTACTGCAAGGTAGAGATCAAGATTACTAAAAACCGGACTGCTATTTAAAGGTAATAAAATCCTTGAGGCTAATCGACTCCAAAGCAGACTCACATACATCCCACGTTCATCAACCTGAAAATGCACACCACCTTGAGCAATATGACAATTCTTTGTCCCTAATGCTTGCAATTCACTTTTAAGTAATTCTTCCAGTCCAAATGCCGTACTAGCAAACAGAGCTTTCATATCGCCGTCACCTGAATAAAAAATTGCACCACATTATAGCTAACCCTGCGCACATATCATAAAGTTGTTAACAAAAAATTATTGCGATTAAACAGGAGTTGAAAATAATCCGGTTATCTCGTCTTTATATCTATCCAGTTAAATCAATGAAAGGCATTCGCTTGTCCAAAGCTTATACAGAGAATAGTGGCCTGGTTTTTGATCGTTATTTTATGGTTACCAATACTCAGGGTAAATTTATTACTGTGCGACAATATCCACATATGTTGTTATTTAAACCAATAATACTTGATAACGGCATCCAATTACAGGCACCTGATAATCAAACAGCAACTATTTTATATAAAGATTTTATTAATCATCCCTTACCGACCGAAGCATGGGGAAATCATTTTACTTCATTAGCCGCACCAGTAAAAATTAATCGATCACTATCGCAATATTTTAATATTGCAGTGCAATTATGGTGGTTAGGAAAAATACCCAGCCAACGCATAAAAAAATTTCCTACTATTCCTATCTTATTTGCCGACGGCTATCCTTATCTTCTTATTAATCAAACCTCATTTAAAGCGGTGCAACAACAATGCCCAGCGAATATCAACATTGAACAATTTAGAGGCAATTTGATCATAACAGGTGCAGAAGCGTTTGCAGAAGATAGCTGGCAAATGATACAAATCGGTGATGTTATTTTTGATCTTGTTAAACCTTGTAGCCGCTGCATTTTAACAACCGTCAATATTAATAAAGGCACGCAACAACCAAGCGGGGAGCCATTAACAACTCTACAAAAATTTCGTGCTGACGAGAATGAAGAAATTGATTTTGGTCAAAATGCCACCACAAACAACAGCGGTTTGATGCGTGTTGGCAATGTGGTAAAAGTCTTAGCCAAAAAAGTGCCGAAGCAATATAAGATGCGAAAAACCACACCAACAGCCATTATTAAGCCAGCAAACAAAATGCCATTAACAATTAATATTAATGGCACAGAATATGTAGCTAATAACCAAACTGTTATTTTAGAACAATTGGAAAAGCACGGATTAAAGATCCCTTATTCATGCCGAGCAGGTATTTGTGGCTGTTATAAAATGGAATTAATAGAAGGTGAAGTGATACCATTGATAAACACCACGATCAAAGAAAATGGAATGATTCTTAGTTATAGTTGTATTCCCAAAACAAATATTAAATTATTATTAAACTAATTCTTATCCATCATTCGCCATCAATGAATGATGGATAGTTCTGCTCATAAAAAAAACACTTGGCAATTTTGTTATTATATAAACCTTGAATATTGATTAATTCAGGTTATATCTTTATGAAACAGCCCTTTCGTACATTAAGTTATTGACTGGTGGTTGATAAATCATTAAGCGATTATTCATAATCTTAATCGGATCACAAAACCTCATTACCCGATCTTTTAATACTAACCGAGGCTCAATAAGTAAACACAAACTGGCATATTTGCCTGCTTCTGCCACTAAAAATAATGCCTGCTGCCCACTATCTTCAATATGAACCTGAACAACATCCGCTAACACCAAATCCTCGTGATAATTTACCGGCAAAAAATACCAGCTTCTAGGCATCTGTGGTTTTAAAAAACGAAAAGCTACTAATGCATTTAAAATTAATTCCACACTATGCTCAATAGAAAGTGATAATTTGTGCACCTGTTCTTCAATACAATGATATAACCCCACATCATCAATGTTGAAAGGCATTTCTCCATAAGCAGATGCCACCAACATTTTTGCCGGAAAACATGAACAAAATAACATACCATTTGCTAAATCTAGCATCATCCTTTCATGTTCTTGATCGTAATACCAGCGCCACTGATTATTGGGTTTTATTTTCATTTATCACCCCTCAATCTGTTCAGTCTATTTACTAACTCAAAGTTCATACTAATTAAAATTAAGATAAAAAATATTTTTATAATAAAAAAAATTTCGAGTTTTTATGTAAAAATATTTAAAGAAAATCCACAAGTTAATAAATTATCAAATTACAAAATAATTATTGATTAATAGGAAAAACTAGTTATTTGTTTAATAAACTTAAATCAAGATTAAATATAATTAACAATATTTTTAATTAATTTTGGTCCGTGATAAATAAATCCTGAATAAACTTGTAATAACAATGCGCCGGCTGCCAATTTTTCTCTTGCCGCAACCAAAGAATCAATTCCACCCACACCAATTATCGGCACCTGTCCTTTTAATTCTTTTGCCAATAAACGCACAATTTCGGTACTTTTCAATTGTACAGGTCGGCCGCTTAATCCACCAACTTCATCTGAGTACTTTAATCCTTTAACTAAACTCCGATCTAAAGTGGTGTTGGTCGCTACAACACCATCAATTTTGTGGCACACTAAGCTATCAGTAATTTGAATGATCTCTTGTTCCGATAAATCAGGAGCAATTTTTACTACGATGGGAACATACTTTTGATGTTGCTCTGCTAATCGCTTTTGTTTATTTTTAATTGCCTGCAATAAATCATCTAATGCTTCACCATATTGTAATAATCTTAAATCTGGCGTATTAGGTGAAGAAATATTGACAGCAATATAACCTGCATGAGAATAAATTTTTTCCATACAAATTAAATAATCATCTTTACCTTGTTCAATCGGCGTAGTTTTATTTTTGCCAATGTTAATACCGATAATGCCATCGTACTGTGCTTTTTTAATATTCTCAACTAAATTATCAACCCCTAAATTATTAAATCCCATACGGTTGATCAGTCCTTCAGCTTCAACCAGGCGAAATAGCCGTGGTTTATCATTGCCCGGTTGTGGACAAGGTGTAACCGTACCTATTTCAACGAAACCAAATCCCATGGCACCAAAAGCATCGATACACTCCCCATCTTTATCTAGCCCTGCCGCCAATCCCAATGGATTCTTAAAGGTCAACCCCATGCAGGTCGTAGGTTTAAAATTGACCGACTGCTGAAGCATAAATCTCAAAGGCGAATGCATAATATATCTAAGCTGCCGAAAGGTAAGTTCATGAGCTTGCTCTGGGTTTAAGCGGAATAGCGCTTTTCGTATAAGGGGGTAAAACATTAGCTGTACCTTTTTGATAGATAATATAAATTATTTGTGTTAGAAATCATTTGACGCTTTTTATCTATAAAAACAGCCTATTGATAAATTTATCAGCAAATCTAAATGGTACGTACAGGCGATCATGATAATTTAAATACGTCCAATATGACACTGCTTTTTGTCATTTAACTTTTAAAAAATTGCTAAAAAGCTGACAGACAGACATTCCCCAGCTGATAATTTTATAAAAGAAAGGATATCTTATTTGTAATCTTTTTCTGAAAGAAAAAGCCTAGTGCTACAGTGAAAAATAAAACGTTACTTGTTTTCCAACGCCTTAGTAATTTTCTCGAAAAGATTCGCTGAAAGATTTTCTAATTGTTTTAACTGTTTTAACGCCTGGTACATTAGATTCTGCCGTGTTTCATCATAACGCCTTAGACGGATCAATGGCTCGATCAAACACGCAGCAACTTGTGGATTACTACGGTTTAAAAACGTTAACATCTCTACTAAAAATTGATAACCATAACCATCTTCGTGATGAAAAGCAGCAGGATTTTGAGAAACAAAAGCACCTATTAGTGAACGTACTCGGTTAGGGTTCTCCATACTAAATGTTGGATGAGCAAGTAAACTACGTACTGTTGCCAGAACATTTTTAGCCGGACTAGTGGCCTGTAGCATAAACCATTTATCCATTATCAAACCATCATCACGCCAACGTTGCTCAAATTGCGTCATCAGCTGTTGACAACTGGGTAATTGTGCGGCCACAGCAGCATTCAAAGCCGCCATCACATCAGTCATATTGTTAGCCTGATAATAATGCTCCGTTACATATCTATCAGCCTGTCGCTTATCTTCGCCAAAAGCTAGATAAAACAAACACCTATTACGCAAGCAACGTTTGGCAATATCAGCATGATCGATACGATACTTGGTCACTTTATTGGCATGATAGACTGCCGCAAATTTAGCCGCCATTTCAGTAGCAAATTTTTGTATAATAAAGTTAATAACATCACTGATCGCCATCGGACTGATGATCTCAAACCACTCGCCAACTTCATTTTCCGAAGGTAAAGTAAATATTTGTGCTGTTAAAGCCGGATCACTAGATTTATCACATAAAACAGCACGAAATGCATCAATAATATGTGATGGTAGTTGGAGATCTTGTGCTTGCTGTTGGCGTGTCACATTATTTTTAATATAAACAGCTAGTAGTGATTGAGCGGCATCCCAACGAGCAAAGTCATTACTCGCATAGCGCATTAATAATGCTAATTGCTGATCAGTGTATAAATAATCCAATTTCACCGGCGCGGAGAATTCACGTAACAATGAAGGAATTGGTGGTGAATTAACGTTATCAAAAATAAAAGTCTGCTGTGGCTTGACCACATTAAGTACCGAATGCACAGGTCGACCATGATGCTGTAACGGAATAACATTACCTTCGCTATCATACAATTCAATATCTAGCGGTATATGTAGTGGTAATTTTTCTGCTTGATCTGCTGTTGCTGGGGTCATTTGACTAATATGCAGTAAATATTGCTGTTTTTCCGCAATATATTCATCTCTAACTGTCACTATCGGAGTACCCGATTGGCTATACCAGCGGCGAAATAAAGTGAGATCAATATTAGATGTATCTTCCATGGCTTGTACGAAATCATCACAGGTAACAGCACTGCCATCATGGCGAGCGATATAGAGTTTCATACCCGCCTGAAACTGCTCTTCGCCTAACAGAGTATGCAACATGCGAATAACTTCTGCTCCCTTTTCATAAATGGTCAAAGTATAGAAGTTATTCATTTCAATCACTTTATCAGGACGAATAGGATGCGCCATCGGACTTGTATCTTCAGCAAATTGTTGTGCACGCATCAGGCGAACATTTTCAATCCGGTTTACCGAACGTGATCCTAAATCAGAACTAAACTCTTGATCACGAAAAACCGTTAATCCTTCCTTAAGGCTTAATTGAAACCAATCACGGCAAGTAATACGATTACCTGTCCAATTATGAAAATATTCATGGCCGATTACTGCTTCAATATTAAGATAGTCCTTATCAGTTGCCGTTTCGGTTTTCGCTAGCACATATTTAGAATTAAAAATATTAAGTCCTTTATTTTCCATCGCCCCCATATTAAAGAAGTCAACGGCGACTATCATATAAGTATCTAAATCATATTCGAAACCAAAACGGCTCTCATCCCAACGCATGGCATTTTTCAAACAAACTATTGCCCAGTTAGCACGATCTAAATTCCCCTTATCGACAAATAGCGCTAACGTTATATTACGGCCACTTTGGCTAAAATAATTATCATAAAGAACGTCAAAATCACCTGCCACCAGGGCGAAAAGATAACTGGGCTTAGGGAACGGATCTTGCCATTTTACCCAATGACGGCCATCTTCCTTTTCCCCTTTATCAATTTGATTACCATTGGAAAGCAAATAAGGATAACGCGATTTGTCAGCTGTAATACAAGTTGTAAAACGTGTTAAGACATCCGGCCGATCTAAATAATAGGTAATATGGCGGAAACCTTCTGCTTCACACTGAGTGCAAAATACATCAGCTGACACATAAAGTCCCTCTAGAGCGGTATTTTTTAGTGGATTTATTTCATTAACGATCTTAAGAACGAAAGTCCCCGGCACTGACTCAATAATCAGTTTGCCTGCCTCTTCCCGATAGGCTAACCATGGTTCACCATCAATCTGAATACTGCGCAAAATCAAGTTTTCACCGTCGAGTATCAAAGTATTAGCCTGTGAATTTAATCGTTTTACTCGGCTTATCGCGGTAACTATGGTTGTTGCTGGATCAAGTACAAAATCCAATTCAATATCGGTGATAGTGTAATCAGGCGCCTGGTAATCCTGCCGGTATTTCTCTTGTCGCTGTTGTGTCATAGTAAGTTTTTACCTGTATCAAATATTGTTATGTCGTTAGGTGGTCAATTATTTGGCAATAAATGATATATTAAAAGCTCTTGCTTTTGATCATAAATAATTTACCAGTTATTAATATTCTCTCTTGCTGCTCTTTATCAGCATGTTATTTATTACTGCTAAAAACGCTGCCAATAAAAAATAATTTTATAATATCAAATAGATGATTAGAATTTTTTATAATTACACCAGAAATATTGAGAACAGCCTTCACTCTTACTAGCATCAACAGGTATACTCTGGCATATTTTATCTTTAAGCTGAGAGTAATGCTTCCGCGAGGATAGCTAACGCATTATGAATTCAGATGCACCACCTATCATTACATCACTGTTAGATACTGATGCTTATAAGCTGCATATGCAACAAGCCGTTTTTCATCACTATAATCAAGTATCGGTAGTGGTAGAATTTTGTTGCCGTAGTGATGAACGTTTTGGTAACTATGCCCAATTTGTACGCCAACAAATAGATTTAATGGCACATATTGCCTTAACGCCAAATGAATACCGCTATCTCAGCGATCTACTTTTTTAAGGCTGATTATCTCAATTGGTTGAAGAATTTTCGCTTCAATCCTGCTCATGTTAGCGTTTATAGCACCCCAGAAAATCAGTTAACACTAAGAATTAGTGGCCCGTGGCGTGAAGTCATTCTATGGGAAGTACTACTATTGGTCTTAATCAGCGAACTGGTTCATCGCGATCGCTCTCCCAATGTAAAAGCCGAAGATGCCATTGAACAGTTACATAAATTGATTAATCATTTTTACCAAGATGCTAAAATCCAAGATATTGATTTAACCAACTTCAAATTAATGGATTTTGGCACCCGCTGGCGTTTTTCTCGAGCGGGGCAATATGCGATTATCAACGAGTTCAAAACCCATTTTCCCTATTTTACTGGAACAAGTAATTATCAGCTGGCCCAACAGCTACAACTTAGACCTGTTGGTACCCAAGCCCACGAGTCGTTTCAAGCTCATTAGCAAATTAGCGCGGATTTGGCTAACAGTCAGCGCGTTGCGCTACAAAGTTGGCTGGATGAATATTCCGATCAATTAGGCATTGCACTAACAGACTGTATCACAATGGATGCTTTCCTGCATGACTTTGATGTTACCTTTACCAATCGTTATCAAGGATTGTGTCATGATTCCGGTGATCCGTTAGAATGGAGCGAAAAAGCCATTAGCCACTATAAAAAACTGGTGATTGATCCAATGAGTAGAACCCTGGTTTCCTCAGATAACCTTGATCTACAAAAAGTATTAATCCTTTATAAATATTTTTATAAACGTATTAATCTTATTTTTGGTATCGGTACACGATTAACCTGCAATATTCCTTGCATAAAACCACTTAATATTGTGATTAAATTAGTGGAATATAATGCCAAACCGGTTGCTAAGTTGTCTGATAGCCCAGGAAAAACTATCTGTGATGACGATGAATTTATTGATCGCTTTAAAAAAGCCTTTTAATATCCCCAATATCATCCAGCGTGTTGATGGCAAACATAACAGACTATTGTGACAACACATTTTGTTGATTGTAAGCTCAGCATACATTAAATTCTTATTACAAAGGTCTTTTCATCTTGTTATTCCCATTTTAAAATTGCTATTTTTACTTGTTTCCTACGCGTGGACAAGTAACATAAGGTCTTTCCCAAGCTGGAACCAATAATTTTAAACAACTAAACATCAACAAGAGAGTATTTTATGAACATAGCGCCTGTAGTCGAAGTACTACAAGGCCGTGTAACGGTAGGCGAAGAAATAACCGTTCGGGGCTGGGTACGTACAAGGAGAGATTCAAAAGCCGGTTTCTCATTCCTTGCCGTCTATGACGGTTCCTGTTTTAATCCATTACAGGCTATTGTAAACAATAAGTTAGATAATTATAAAAATGAAAT
Source organism: Arsenophonus sp. (assembly GCA_045399315.1). GTDB lineage: Bacteria > Pseudomonadota > Gammaproteobacteria > Enterobacterales > Enterobacteriaceae > Arsenophonus. The sequence goes on along the minus strand of DAYVGO010000005.1, from coordinate 32,324 downwards.
TTTACACCTTACCACCGGTTGCTCGGTTGAAGTAACTGGAATAGTTAAGCTATCGGAAGGTCAGGGACAACAATTTGAATTATTGGTAACTCATGTTGTTGTAGTTGGTATGGTAGACAATCCTGATAGCTATCCAATGGCGGCAAAACGGCATAGTATTGAATACTTACGTGAAGTGGCACATCTAAGGCCACGCACCAATCTTATTGGTGCTGTTGCCCGTGTTCGCAATACGCTAGCCCAAGCGATTCATCGTTTCTTTAACGAGGAAGGCTATCTTTGGGTGTCAACACCAATTATCACTGCCTCTGATACCGAAGGCGCTGGTGAAATGTTTCGTGTCTCTACTTTAGATTTGCAAAATATTCGTTGCACAGAGAAAGGCAAGGTCAATTTTGATAAAGACTTTTTTGGTCGTGAAGCATTTCTAACCGTATCCGGGCAATTAAATGGTGAAGCTTATGCTTGTGCATTAAGTAAAATTTATACCTTTGGCCCAACTTTTCGCGCCGAAAACTCTAACACCAGTCGCCACTTAGCCGAATTTTGGATGGTTGAGCCTGAAGTCGCTTTTGCCGATCTGAACGATATCGCATCACTCGCTGAGAAAATGTTAAAATATGTCTTCAAAGCGGTTTTGCAGCAACGTAATGATGACTTAACCTTTTTTGCTAAACGGATCGATAAACAAGTTATCAGCCGATTGGAAAAATTTGTTGCCTCTGATTTTGCCCAAATCGATTATACCGACGCCATTAAAGTGCTTGAGCAATGTGGTCAAGCATTTGAAAATCCGGTGGCTTGGGGCATCGATCTCTCTTCTAAGCATGAACGCTATTTAGCCGAGCAATATTTCAAAGCACCGGTGGTAGTTAAGAATTATCCAAAAGATATTAAAGCCTTTTACATGCGTCTAAATGATGATAATAAAACGGTTGCCGCCATGGATGTATTAGCTCCTGGTATTGGCGAAATTATTGGTGGCTCTCAGCGTGAAGAGCGGCTGAATAAACTTGATGCTCGTATGAAAGAGATGGGACTTAAGCAACAAGATTATAGCTGGTATCGTGATCTGCGCCGTTATGGTACCGTGCCGCACGCTGGTTTTGGGCTCGGATTTGAGCGCCTGGTGGCTTATGTGACTGGTGTACAAAATATCCGTGAAACCATTCCATTCCCGCGTACCCCACGTAATGTTAGCTTTTAACTATTTAATTTCATAAAACTAATAAATATTTTATATGATAACTGGCCAGTATAGTGCTGGCCTTTATTGTTACTAATTATAATAAATATCAAAAAGTTCCCTAATATTTTACATTTTGTAACTTATTTTTTCTATTTATTACAAATATTGTATTTATGTATCATTTTCAGGGTAGATAAAAATATTTACCAATGGAACACTAGACGTAGAAACGAGACGACACTAAACTCTTAGAGATAGTTCCCAATAGTTGGGAATTTATTTTTGGCAGTGGCAGGTGTCCGAATAACACCAATGAGGGTAATAATAATGATGAAGCGCAATATTCTTGCAATAGTTATCCCGGCGTTGTTAGCTAATACAGCAAACGCAGCTGAAATCTATAACAAAAACGGCAACAAACTCAATCTATATGGTAAAGTTGACGTTCGTCACTTCTTTGGAAAAAGCAATGGTGGCGATGACTCGCGTGTTAGTCTTGGTATAAAAGGTGATACTCAAATCTCTGATCAACTAACTGGTTTTGGTCGTTTCGAATGGCAAACTAAAACCAACAAAAGTGAAGCTGAGAACGAAAATACAAACCATTTAGCTTATGCCGGTTTGAAAATTGCTGACTGTGGTTCATTGGACTATGGTCGCAACTATGGTGTTCTTTATGATGTCAACGCATGGACTGACGTTCTGCCACTTTCTGGTGCAGACTCTATGTCTCAGGATGATAGCTACATGACTGGCCGTAACCGTAACCTGTTAACTTACCGTAGTACTGATTTCTTTGGTATGGTCGATGGCTTGAACTTCGCCCTACAATATCAAGGAAAAAATACTAAAAGCAACAAATCAGGTAGCAAAGATTACCTGAAAAATAACGGTGATGGCTTCGGTGTTGCAGCCAACTATGATATCGGCTGGAGTGTTGCACTGGCTGGTGCTTATACCAAATCTAATCGTGGCATGAATGACACTTTGAAAGCTAAAAGTGGCGCTGGTGGTAATAGTGCTGAAGGCTGGAACGCTGGTATCAAATATGATGCCAACAATCTCTATCTGGCGGCGATGTACGGCGAAACCCGTAATATGACTAGGTTTGGCGGAACAGTCGACAACACCGATATGACACGTGTCGCTAATAAAACTAAAAACTTTGAATTGGTTGGTCAGTATCTGTTTGACGAAATTGGTCTGAAACCATCTGTTGCTTATGTACAGTCTAAAGGTAAAGATCTGCTAGACAATGCTAATAAGCAAGACTTGGTGAAATATATCTCGTTAGGTGCTTTCTACTACTTCAACAAAAACCTGACCGCAGTTGTTGATTACAAAATCAACCTAGTCAATAGCAATGACTTTACCAAAAAATATGGTATTGGCAGCGACAACCTTGTCGGTTTAGGCTTAGTTTACCAGTTCTAATTATCGCTTAGCGGTGATTTAACGGTAAAAGTGAAAACGTAAATCAAAAAGCAGCACTTTTGCGCTGCTTTTTTATCGATTTATTTTTACTGATAAAATATTGTAACCAGGCAGAGAGCAATTTTAATAGCAACTCATATCACAAGTTTACCCTATTTTTATCGCAGAATGTTGGCAAATCATTTTCATCACGTTAACCTGAGATCCCTCGATTACCAAGTTACAATTGAGTTATTGGAATTATAAATATGTTGGAAAATATTATTGCAGCTCCTGCCGATCCTATTTTAGGGTTAGCAGAGAGTTTTAATGCTGATCCGCGTAAACAAAAAATCAATTTAGGTATTGGTGTTTACAAGGATGAGTCAGGGAAAACCCCTATTCTTACTTCCGTCAAAAAAGCAGAAAAATATCTGTTAGAACAGGAGGTGACAAAAAACTACCTTACTATTAGTGGGATAGCGGAATTTGCCAGCGTTACCCAGGCATTACTATTTGGCAACAATCATCCAATTATCGCCGAAAATCGCGCTCGCACCTCACAGGCACCAGGAGGTACCGGAGCATTGCGTATTGCCGCTGAATTTATCGCTAAACAGACCTCAGCGCAATGCGTCTGGATCAGCCAACCTAGCTGGCCAAATCATGATAATGTCTTTAAAGCGGCGGGACTGACAATCTGCCATTACAATTACTATGATGCTGAAAAGCACAATCTGGATTTTGATGGCATGTTAACCAGCTTAGAAGATGTTAGGCCGGGGGATATCCTATTATTGCATGGCTGCTGCCATAACCCTACCGGTATCGATCCAACACCAGAGCAGTGGGAAATTTTATCAACACTGGCTGCGGAAAAAAACTTGTTACCCGTATTCGATTTTGCTTACCAAGGCTTTGCTAAAGACCTGGAAGAAGACGCGCAAGTTTTACGTATTTTTGCCAATAAAAACCCGGAAATCATCGTTGCCAGTTCCTACTCGAAAAATTTTGGCTTATATAATGAACGTGTCGGTGCCTGTACCATTATTGCTAATAATAGCGAACAAGCGGAGAGAGCATTTAGTCAAATAAAATCGATTATCCGCGCAAACTACTCAAATCCTCCGGCCCACGGTGCAGCCATTGTAACCACTATTTTATCAGATGAACTATTAAAGAAAGAATGGATCGAAGAGCTGACAACCATGCGTCAACGGATCCAACGCATGCGACAATTGTTTGTCAACACCTTACAAGAAAAAGGTGCTAAGCAAGACTTTAGTTTTATTAGCAAACAAAACGGTATGTTCTCGTTTAGTGGTCTTAATGAAGAACAAGTGAGCCAACTGCGTGAAAAACATGCGATCTATACGATTAGTTCAGGACGCATTAATGTCGCTGGCTTAACGTTAGAAAATATGGTTCCTGTATGCAAAGCTATCATTGACGTATTAGAAAAGAATTAATTGTTAATTCAGCTCGTTACCGATTAGGTATAAAGCCTAATCGGTTTTTTATGGTTGGCAAATCACATGAAAATCAGGGCTGAGCCATATACTAGTCTTGTAAGAAAAAATTAAATTGCCGTTCAGTACCTAAATTAAACATAGGTCCATGACCAGGTATAAATTGATAATCATCACCAAGTGGCAAAATTTTAGTTTTAATTGAATTGATTAATGTAGCATGATCACCTTTAGGAAAATCACTCCGACCAACACCCCCACCTGGAAAAGAACATCACCTATAGAAATTAGTTTAGCAGTATGATTAACAAAGATAACGTGTCCCGGTGTATGCCCCAGAGAATGTAGCACTGCCAGTTTGATATTGGCGAAAGTAATTTCATCGCCCTCTTTCAACTAGTAAGCTGGTATAAAGTCAGGACATTCTGGTACAGCAAACATTTGGCTTTACATTGCCAGTGCCAGCCCTTTGATCAAAAACTCATCTTCTTTTTGCGGGCCGTAAATTGGCACCAAGAATTGTGCTGCTAACTCTGCACAAGCACCAACATGATCAAAATGACCATGGGTAAGAAATATATTGCAAATTTAATGAGCGCTTTTCAACTTCAGCAATTAATTTGTCGGCCTCACCACCAGGATCGACAATTACGGCATCTAACGTCTTTTCATCCCAAATTAAGGTACAATTTTGTCTAAAATCGGTTACAGGAATAATTTCAAATTTCATATAATAGTAAATCCATTGTTTAAATAAAATTTATTTAATGTCTAATAGATTACCATTTTCTGACCGGTCCTGTATCGATATGGACAAAATTGCTATTAGGATAATAACCTACTCCACCTGCGCGCATTTTTAACGCTGCTTTACGGATATGGCTAAGTTCAATCCCTTTGATATGAAAATCCATTGCACGACCATGGGTATGGTAACTATTTTTAGCTACTCCACGACTTTTATGGCGCAGCGCATTATTAGTTTTGACTGAGCGATAGCCAGAAACAAGTTGAACAGGTTTATTTGTTCCCATTAGCATTTGCAACAAATAAATCTGATCAAACAATTTCGGATCAATGGTTTTAATTTTATTATTACGAAAATCACGGAAAAAATGATTTAATCTCGTCAATTCCGACTTATTGTAATGACGACCATCAAAAAATTCAGTCTTAAGAAACTCACCGGTATGGAGATTCTCAAAGCGAAGAGTTTTGGGTCGTGGGGTGGTTAATGCCGCAAACGCATGACTTGGTAATAAGCTAGCACCCAAGGTTATAGCACCATATCCCAGCCACTTTCGGCGATTTTGATCAATATTGTCCATAGCCACTTAACTCAAATAAAAGAAAAAATAATAACCATATGTACAATAACTATACCGAATATATTTCACTATTTTTGTATAATTATGTAAAAATTAGCTATATAATGCGCTAGAATATTATTTTTAATGCATATTAATTATAAATATAAGTAATGTTATTACATTTTATTATAGCAATAACTAAAGTAAATAGCTCAATATTTATACATTCCAAACTTAAATTAGATTAATAATTAAACCAATTTGTTATCATCCCATTTGGGTCAATGCTATTGGTATTAAAAAAACATATTATTCTGTCGTTGATCGAATCACTTATATTTATTGGCATCACCAGCTGCATAAATAAGCTAGACAATGAATATATGTTGCAATTTAAGCTAAAAGAGGCGATTGCCTCTTTTAGTTAATTTTTATTTGATTAGTTAAGCAATGTTCTTATTTCAGGCAAATAATTTTTCACCCCATAAATAACATTATCATAGCCATAAATATCATCCCGAAAATTAGCCATATCCTTGTTATCAACCCAAGCAGTTTGATAATAAAGATAAATAGGTATTCTACCTGGGATATTAATATAACGTGTATTACCTAACTGCAGTGCTGCATCGATACGCTTTTGATCCCAACCAGCAAGCGCCAGTAAAATTGATGCTAATACTGACGCCTTATTTACTCTCACACAACCAGAACTGATTGACCGGTTTTGTCGATTAAATAAACTATGGTTTGGAGTATCATGTAAGTAAATTGCGTCAGAGCTCGGCATGTCAAATTTATAACGTCCAAGAGCATTAGAGGGTCCGGGTGCTTGACGTACACGATATGGGAAGTGTGAAGATGAGATTGCATCCCAATTAATTTGGTAAGGATCGATCGGATAGGTATCGTGTTCCCAACCGGATAAAACAGTAAAACCTTGGCGAGTAAAATAACCAGGATCTCTTCTAGCTTGAGGCAAAATATCGCGACGAACCATACTAACCGGGACATTCCAAGACGGATTAATAACAACGTTACTAAGTTCACTACTCATCATCGGGGTTTTGCGATCAGGCCGACCAACAATCACTCTAGAGTCTATGATTAATTGATTATTTAAATAAAAATGTAACGTGTAAGCCGGAATATTAACTAAGATGCCTGAACCGCCTTCATTAGGAATAATTCTTAAACGTTGAATATTAATTGCCAGTAATCCTACCCGATCGCTAGGCGAAGTATTTAACCATTTTAATGTAGCATTACCAATAATACCATCTGGCTCTAATCCATACATTTTCTGGAATTGCTTAACAGCATCAACTAATAAACCATCATAACGATTACTATTTTCAATCGTAATTGAATTCTGCTTCAATAAACCATTTCGTTGTAAAATTTCACTTAAGGAAACAATATGTTGGCTTGATTGGCCTGGTTTTAATAAACTCGTGGTATAGATTTTAGGCCATATTTGTTGATCAGATAAATAAGCCAATATTTTCTTTCTCATCGCTAAGTAGCGATCGTGCTGCGGCGCTAATGTTTTGATCCAATTGGCTAATTGTTTTGAATTAATCGCTGATTGCCACTTAGAAACACTGTCAACCGTTGGCTCGCGTAGTTGATATGGTGTTTTTTGATATAACCAATCTTTGCCATTATATTTTACATTACAAATAAAATATAAATAACCTAACATGGCATCTGACAAAATAACATCTCGCTCCATCTTACTGAGTTGTTGATTTTTCACTAATAGAGAAAGCCATTTACCAAACTGTGGCTGAAAACCAGCCAGTGCTGTTTCTGCTAACTGTTGCTTAAATTCTAATACGGCAGTTTCATCGTCCCATAATGGCTGCATATTATTTTCAGCATAAAGTTTTGCTAACTTGTCTATGTATACTAAATTAGCGCCAAGCGATAACCAACCTTGCAGTTGCTGGCGACTTTTCTGTATCTCTTCAACAGCTAAATTTTTTTGTTCAGATAGCAAATTAGTTAAAGGGACTTGACTATCTGTGGTGGTTTTTATTTGCTCCAACTGAGCACATGCTGGTGTTATTCCTGATATTACACAGCATATCAGTGAAGCACACAGAGTGTTCACACTTTTGTTCGCCATAATATCACCTTTTTTACTTCATTTTTATTGTCTTAACACCAGAGTAAAAATTTATCTTTAGTTGATTAAAATTAACTAGTTTGTTGTTGTTTATTGAAGTGTATTTGATGAAAAATTAAATAATTTGCTATTTTAAAAATAATCATCTTTATAAATTTATATGACCATGTATTAACAAAATAATTTTTTATTGAAAAATAATATGCTATGAATTTTAGATTTAATATTTATTAAAAAATTAAATTACCAATTGTATATATTTCAAATATAAACTTCGATCACTTTATTTTTAATTACAATATTTAATTTACTTTTAAACCATAACCTATTATAAAATAGCGGTTGTTAAAATATAAGAATAACTTTTTACCACTTGAATTTAAGTGACAGCTTATGATACTTTTAATTGCTCATCTTCTTGACCAAACCCTTTTAAACCAACAACATGAACATGCTCCTGTTGACCAAATACCTTACGCACCAACTTATAAGTGGTACCTTTTTCTGGACTGATATTCTCAGGCGCCGCAATAATTAATTGCATTTTTAATCGTTCACAAAGTTCAAAAAGGGTGGCAACCGATTTCGCATCCAAGCGCGCTGCTTCATCTAGGAATAAGAACCGACAAGGTAAAATATTCTTACCACGTAACCGTTGTGATTCTTCTTCCCAACTTTGTACCACCATCACCAAAATTGACATGCCTGTACCAATCGCTTCTCCAGTCGAAAGTGCACCGCTTTCTGCTTTGAGCCAACCTTCTGAACCACGATTAACTTCAACATCAAGTTCAAGATAATTACGATAATCAAGTAACTCTTCACCGATTGTTTGTGGCAGACGTTGTCCTGTATCCAGATGAGGGTTTAAACGTTGATAAAGTTTTGCCATCGCTTCAGAGAAAGTCAGATTTTTATTTTTAAACAGATCTTGATGATGTTCATGCTCTTCTGATAATACATCAAGTAATAATTTATGACTTTGTCGAATATTAACATTAAGCCGAACCCCTTTGACCTGGCCAAAAACAACAACAGACTGTAGCCCTTGGTTAAGCTGGTGAATACGATTTTGCTCACGATGAATAGTTTTGCGGATAATATTTGCCACACTTTTTGCACTAATAGCTAATTTTTGTTCACGTGCTGTCAATTCTTCTGTCAGACGCGCTAATTCGATTTCCATCTGTTCGATAGCATCAACCGGATCATCAGTACGAATAATATCTTGTCGTATACGTTCACGTAAATGTTGATAAACCGCAATAAAGAACTCTATTTTACGCTCTGGCCGCTTAAGATCTTCAGAGGCACGCAATACATCGCGTAAATGTTCATTATCCGCTACCGCTTGCCTAAGGGCACCCAAGGCTTTGTCAGACATCGAACGTAAGCTATTGCCATCCATATAGGCTAATTCACGTCGATGTAAACGGCGCTCGACATCGTTCTCTCTAACCATAAGCATGACAGCACACCAGCCAGATTTGCCTGATACCACCTGTTCGCGGAGTTGGTAATAGTCGCGTTCCAATTTACGCAATTTTTTCTGCCAATTGTCCATTTCTGCTTCACAAAATATGATCTGCTTTTCCAATTGGTTAATACGTGAGCGATTAGTATTTACCACCTCATAAAGTTGGTCACGGCGTTCACGCGCCCGTTTTTCTGCATTACTATCTGCCTGAACACCAATCTCTTTTATTTCAGCCTCTAATTCCCTTAGCATGTCTTGCTTAGTGTCAAAAGAGCTATGCAATGAGGCTAATCTCTGACTGAATTGCACAGTCTTAGTTTGTTGCTGACGTAGTTGTTCACGTGCCTGAGTACGCTCTTTTTCAGCCTGCTCGAGACGCTGACAGAGTTTATTATTTAAATCGGTATTTTCTGTCAACATGTCCGTCGAGTCACTGTAACTAAAATGTGCCCGACGTTGAACCACTTCAATTAAAGCAAACGTCTGCTGTTTTAATTGTTGCTGTAATTGTTTTACTTGTTCATATTCATCACGTAATTGCTCATGTTGCTCAGGATCACTCTGTAGTACGTTAGCTATCGGTTCAAGCTTTGCCAAATCTTTTGCATGTTTTTGCAAAAAATGCCCAGCTTCTTCTGCTTCGCTAAGTGCTTCGCGGATCTCTTCAATTCGATCATCGAACGTTTCATCCATCAGCAAATTAACTTGAGGTAATAAGCGGTTCAAACTAAACAAACTCTCTTTGAGTTCCCTATGTTGGGTCTTTTGTTGTTGTGTCTGATCGTCAAACTGTGCTAACTGACGTTCTAGTTCATTTTTACGTTGATTTAAAGAACGAATTTCAGCTTCTGGATCAGCGTCAAAAACCACGGCCAGATGTTTACCAATAAAACGGCTAAATACATGATGAATGCGTTGTAATTTCTGCATATCAAAAGAAAGTGTTGCATAGCGCTCAGCTAATGTATCTCTTTCTTGATGCAATATTTCTAGCTGATTTTCACGTGCCGCCCGACCAAATAGTGGTACTTCAGGATAACGAGAAAAACGCCATTGACGCTCTGAAGAGCGAACTAATACAGCTTGGTCAAATTCTTCTGCATTAAAAACACTATCATCAAAAGATTGTGGATCACCTTCAATAAAATAGACATCATCGGGACATTCAGTGATCAATTCAGCAAGTTGAGAGTGAATTTTTGCCAACTTAGGCACAACAATTCCATACCTTGCAGGACCATAGAGGGCTGAAAAGTAAGGTGCATCATCAATAGTAATATCATCATAAATTTCAGATAATAAAACACCACCAAGACGTTCAGCTAAACTAAGTAGACGATTATCATCCGCGCCACTAGGTTGGCTAAGATGGGAGATCTGTTTTTCTAATTGACGCTTTTGACTTACTATTTCATCACGCTCAACCGTGATCTCACGTTCTTGTTCCAATAATTGTTGTAGATACTCAGTAATTTCATGACTATTACTAAAACTCTTATTAACTTGCGTAGTTAATTGATTAAGCACATCTTGTGCAGCCAACCAAATTGGTGCTTTTTTCGTTAGTACTTGAATATGGTGTTTGATCTGCTCAAGCTCTTGGCGCATTAACATGCGGTGTTCACTACTCTTATTAACCGTAATATTCAGTTCTTCTTGCTGAGCTTCTAATTCTGCTAGTAATGTCGTCAATTCATCTGGCTGATATTGCCGTTCAGCACATTGACAAAATTTAGTCAACATACGTTCAGCATCCTGTCGACTATTAAGCTTTTGTTCCAGTTCCGCTAATTGTATCCGTAGCGGCTCAATACGCTTCGCAAGATGCTGTTGTGAAGCCCAATCACGCAATAATTGACGCGCCTTTTGATAAGCCTTATCCCGTTTTATTTCACCACTAATTTTTTTAACTAAATTATAAGCCTTGTCAAATTGATTAGTTGCCACATCAATCACACTAATTTTTTGCGCTAGTTCGAGCAATTTTTCTGTGTTTTGCTGTTCTTTTTCTTCAAAACTGGTTAAAAATTGCTCAGCATTAGTCGGACTAAGTTTAGCCAAGTGGCAAATTTTCTTTGCTCGCTCTAATGCTTGTTGCGCTTTTTGATATTGGATGGCGCGCGTCTGCTGAACGTCCAATGCTTGCTGGTAATCAGCCAGTTGACTTTTAATTTCATCAACTTCTAACTCAGCTGCCTCAACTTTGGCTTCAAGTTCTGTTTGCTGAGCTAATGCTTCCTCAACAACTTCAGTTTGTTCTTCCAGTCGATAAGTGATCTCTTCAATATCGGCCTGATAACGATCAATTTTTTCCTGCTGGCGTACTGCTGCTTGCACTAATCCCAAATGGTCGCTCGCGGCCTGCAAATCAGCCTCTAAATCTAATGAAGAACCATTTTGTTTATCCAGTTCACGTACCATTTCGACATGACGGCTTTGAGCAACAATCAGTTGTTTACGGCCATCGAATAATTCAGCACGCACAGCAAGGGCACTATCTAGATGCACTCGGCGTTCATTAGCATGCCGCATATAATCAGCAGAAACGTAATCCGTTGCTTCATTGATTAAACGTCTAAATAAATCACTATCAGACTGAGTGACCCGGATCGCTTCTAGGGTTAATCTATTTTCCCGTAAAGCCGCTTCCATATCCTGAAAGGCTTTACGGACCCCACTATTCTCAGGCAAAAGATAATCACGCAATGAACGCGTAATGGTGCTGGAAATTCCACCATATAAAGAAGCTTCAATTAAACGATAAAATTTGCTTCTGTCATTCGCTGATCTTAATCGTTTAGGAATAATGCCCAAATCAAATAGTTGCGCATGATAATCGGTAATCGAATTAAATTGTTTAAACTGTACACCTTCAATCGCATCCACTTGATCTTTTAAATCATTTAAACTAATCACCCGCACTTGCCGCTCTTCCACTTGCTCAGTCAAGATATGAGTTGGTAAAATTACGGTTGGTAACCCTAGTATCATAAAGGGTTTTATATCAACTTTTTTATCACGACCAGCAATTTGTTGTAAACGAACACCCACTAAAATACGTTGGTGACGAGAATTGATAACATCCAAAATCGAATAACAAACTCCCGGGCGTAATTTGCCATGTAATCCTTTATCACGCGATGCCGAGGTTGCACCAGCTTCGGTGGTATTACGAAAATGCAGCAACGTTAAATCAGGGATCATGGCAGTAATAAATGCTGCCATAGTGGTTGATTTACCGGCACCATTGCCGCCAGATAACGTCGTTACAAGCTCATCCAAATCAAACGTTCTGGCAAAAAAGCCGTTCCAATTGATGAGCGTGAGTGAACGAAACTTGCCACGTTCTAACATAGTTATTCATCCTCCACATCATCTTTGTCACTATCATTATCTCCACTGTCTGTTAGCGATAAATTATCTTTTAGCGACATAGCTTCACCATCCCGGATCATCCGTAATTGAGCTTGCTGTGGATCATCTCCACTACGCACATCAGCACCAAAACGAAAGACTGATTCGGTGATCATAAAACGCTGACTGCCATTTTGTAAAAAGTGAACCATTCCAAGGCGACGTAAACGGTTAAGCGAAGTGCGCAGCTTTTCTTGTAATTTTTGCTTATCCAAATCCGTGCCTGTCGAGCGCTGATTGACAAATTTAAGTAGTTTAGTTTCATCAGCTAATGATAATAGTTCTTCGAAAAGTTCCTGCACAGTAAAAATTCCCTGGTTCGTAAGTCTTTCAGGACTTAAATAAAGATAACAAAGAATTTTACCCACCATCATATCCAATTCAGATAAAACCGAGCGAGGAATTAATGTAGTAGAACGTGGCCGTAAATAGAAAAAACCTTCCGGTGCACGGATCAGCTCGACATTATAGCGAGCATAAAAAGCCGTTAACTCCTGTTCAAAATCCATTAGAAAGGCGTGATTATCAAGATCATCAATACCAATATGCCGCCCGGCTCGAAGCTGACTATCCAATTCAGGGAAAAGGGAGCTTACTAATGCTTGTGCCAATTTTACTGGCATAAATTGTTCAATATTTGTCGATGACATGTGCCTGTACCTTAGCTCCATAATCATTAATCGCTAACCATTTAGGATGGATACCAGAGAAATCCGCTTGTGCTATGCCTAACTTAACTGCTTGATCAACAATAATACGCGCAACATCAAAGTGCCGTTTTTGCGGATATTTAGTCAAGTAGTCACGTAATATTAAACCAATGTCAAGAGGATGCTGCTCTTCCTTATAACTAGCTAATGCCTGCGCCATCATCTCAATCAGTTGTTCATTAACCTCATTAAGCTCTTCATATTCCAATTCAGCTGGTAATTCTCCTGTTACTTCTTCATTACTTAATACCAGATCTTCATCACGCACATCAAATAACCGCTCAGCATTGGCTACTGTTAATGCCCAAGGTTCAGCAAAATAATTTTGCACTGATAGACGTAGGCGCTGCGAAAATATCCTATTTTTATCCATATCGATGGCAGTACGGATAAATTTATGCACATGGCGATCATAACCAGTCCAGAGATCGATAGATTGTTGACCCCAGCTAATAATTCGATCAAGCTTACTTTGTAAATCAAATACTAGCTTATCAACCAATTTTGAACCACCACTATTCATATTTGCTTCTTGGATACGTAGCAGATTGGTTTGTAATTTATCACCCGCAGCTTCCAATGTGTCTTGTAATTCACGTAGTGTGGCCGAAGTTTCGGTTAATAGTTGTTCACAGTTGGCTATAGCTGCCTGCCAATCCTGACTGAGTAATGCGGAGATGTCTTGCTTTACAATGTCTTGCTGTTCATCCATCACACGCTGCGACATATCAATACTGTCAAAAATTTCTGCTACTGAATATTTTAACGGAGCAAAAACATGGCGATGCCAATGAAGTTCATCTCCTTCTTCCTCAGCCGCATCGGCGGCTCGACTTAATTCACCGGCTACAATCGAAAGTTGCATAGATAAGCGCAGCGAAGAAAATCCCCGCTGACGAATATAATAGTCACTAATGCCTATACCAAGTGGTGTTAAACGGTAAATCGCATTATCTTCAATGACTTCACTAGAAAAACGGTTAAATAATTTCTGCCTGACCATATCATTAATTGCATTATTAGCTCTGACAATCACGGTTTCGGAGGTCTGCTCGAAACCTTTACTAACTTCTCGAAAAGCATCAATTAACTCACCTTCACTCATTTCACCATCAAGCCGCTCACTATTAAGTACGGCTACCGCCAACAAAAAGGCCAAACGCTCAACAGGCAATGATATTGAAAAATCATTTTTCCGTGCCCAAGATACCAACTCCGGGACAGTCTGGGAAAATTCACTCATAATTCAACCTTTCATATAGACTTGCATGCCATAACATAAATATAGCGCCCTAAATTAATATAGGGGTCTTGTCGACAATAACGCTGCTCTAAGGCAAGCAACGCCGAAAAATCTTTATTTTGCAACTGACGGTTTTGTAGATAATCATGAAAAACCCGTACACCTGTTTTACCAACTATCCTTAAGTCTAATTCTTATAACCATTAATATACAGTTTCTGGTAACAACGGATTTAAAGGAGTTAGTGAACGTTTGCGGCGACGTTGAATATTGGGTGTCGCTAAATGGAAGTTACCTAATACCGCATTTCTCATCACCAACCCATTCGCATTATAAAACATGATAGAAAATGCTCCATCTGGACTAATTGTATTTGTTAGTGCTTTTATTGCAGATCTTTGTTCACTGATTCATTCAATTACTGCATGCAACAACACTAAGTCAACAGTTTCTGCCATTGTTAAATACGAGCAATATTTTGCCCCGAAGAATGAATAAATTACATGTTATGACTTACTTTTTTTCTTATGCCAACAATCTTGCCCGCTCAAGCATCGTTGTCGAAATATCACAAACTATGACTTGGTGTCCCATTGCCGCTAATTTGTGATCAAAAAAACCTTCCCCCACCCAGCATCCAATATCTTCAACGGCTTATTGGGTAAAAAATTAAGCAGAGAATTTAGATTCTGCCAAATAATAGCTTCGCGTATTTTTTCCTTGGTTGTATCATAAATATTGTGTGTAAACTTATCTGTAATGTCATCAAAATTGCGATCTACCATGAAAAAATACCTCAATAATAACTATTATAAAACCTAATCGCCATTGATGATAAAAAATACCTATCTAACCAGCTTTCTGTTAATAAAAAACAATAACCATTTATATTGAAAATAATTTTTATATTAACAATTTATTAACTAGTATCTATATGATTGAATTATACTATACTCGATAAATTGATTAACTAGGATTGAAACATGCTGTTTACATTGAAAAAATATATTGGTGCGCTTTTAATGCCATTACCTCTCCTTATTTTAGTTAGCTTTATCGGATTACTACTACTTTGGTTCACTCACTGGCAAAAAAGCGGCAAATGTTTAGTCTCTTTTAGTTGGTTAACTATTTTGTTACTAAATCTACAACCTATCGCGGATAAATTACTACTATCAACAGAAGGTGTCTTTAACAAACGCTATGAACTTTTACACCCTAAAAAAGAAAACATCCAATATATCGTTGTACTTGGAGGAGGATTTAATTATAATCCTGATTGGCCACCAAGCGCTAACCTTATTAATAATAGCCTAGTTAAAGTGATAGAAGGAATTAGCCTCTATTCTCAATATCCGGGCGCTAAATTAATTTTTACTGGTGGGTGTGGTAACAATTTAATGAGTAATGCGGAAGTGGCAGCAAAAGTCGCGCTATCGTTAGGTGTACCAGAAACAGCTATAATTACCTTCACCAAATCCAGAGATACCCAAGAAGAAGCCTTCGAAGTGGAAAAAATCGCTGGCAGACAACCTTTTCTATTGGTAACATCGGCCAATCATATGACACGCGCTGAACGCTTCTTTCTTGCTAGAAATATGCACCCCATCACCGCACCAGCCAATCAACCTGCCATTACCTCACCATTACATCCTTGGGAAAATATTTCCCTTCTATTTACTTTTTTTCTCATTCAGAACGCGCTTGATATGAATTTATTAGCTCAATATGGCAATCAATAAAAATTGACAATAACCAACCTCTAATGCTTAGTTCTAATGTAGTGGAATAAATAGTTTTAAAATAACTAATCGCTGTGTAATTTTAAGCAGTAAAAAATGCTTGTCGAACAGCATCAAGATCCTGCTGATTATCTACTCCTGGCCCTGGAGTTTTAACTGCTAGGGCAACATGAATTTTTTCGCCGTACCATAGTACACGCAACTGCTCAAGCATTTCGATTGTCTCTAACGGACTTATTGGCCATTGGATATAACGACGAATAAAACCGGCCCGATAAGCATAAATACCAATATGACGTAAAAAATGCTCGCCAATTTCCATTTTGGATACTGCAAAGCGATCTCGCTCCCAGGGAATAGCAGCTCTGGAAAAATACAAAGCATTACTCTGTTTATCAGTCACTACCTTTACAATAGCTGGATCAAATACTTCATACTGATGATTTATTGGAGCAGCTAATGTTGCCATATCGACATTATTTAGCTTTAAATTATTGTCTAGTTGATTAATTATTTCTGGCGGGATTAAAGGTTCATCACCCTGCACGTTGATAATAGTTTCTTCATCAGGAAGTCTATATTTGTCAATAACTTCCGCTAATCGTTCAGTACCGGATTGATGTGCAACACTGGTCATACAAACTTCACCATTAGCCGCTTTCACCACATCAAATACGGCCTGATGATCAGTAGCCACAATAACACGCGTCGCACCTGACATTAGTGCTCTTTCCATTACTCTAATAATCATAGGCTTGCCATGAATATCAACTAACGGTTTGCCCGGTAAGCGATTGGAAGCAAAACGTGCCGGAATAATTACTGTGAACAGGTTACTTTTCTTCATCTAAAGGCAACTCACGAACTTGTTCTCTTAATAATACAGGTATGTCATTACGCACAGGATAAGCAAGATGATCAAATTTACAGATAAGCTCTAAATTTTGTTTATCATAGACTAGTTTGCCATGACAAATAGGACAAGCAATGATATCAAGTAGACGGTGATCCATATATTCCTCATCAAAAACTTAATTTAAGATGAAACCAGAATAGCATAAGCATGCATCACCGTTAACTTTAATATCTGCTCTAATAAGTTTTTATCAGTTATATGACCAATTGGCAGCTAACAGTTGTTTAAAATTCATAAGCGATAACATCAGCGGCCGTAATACCATAAACGTTAACAGAAAATTCAACACACTAGCCTTCTTTCAGCCATTTATGTTTGGTGTTCGCAATAGCTCGACGATTAACATAGATATCTTGACCACCATTCATAGGGGAGATAAATCCATAACCCTCTTTTACATCAAACCACTTTACGCGACCTATTTGTAATTGAAATGTCATAAAAACCCCTTTTGTTCACCAGGTAACAAAGCTTCATTTTCCCCTAGTGCTCACTACCCTTTTATTAAGCTTTCGATAGAAACCCCATTTTTTCTTTCACCAAATACCCTTAATGTCAGAATAGTAGTATTATATTTAAAAATACCGACATAGTAGTGTCTATTGCTATATAAGATTACTTTAACGTTTAAACAACATTACAATAAGCCAAATTATTAATTACTATAACTTATCAAACCAACTTGATAGTGAATAAACTTAAAGGATTTTATATTAATGAAATAATAACTGGCGTGGTATTATTGAAATGAAATCATTACATTCCTAACTATATTCCATTTATAGATAACATGATAATGCTATTATTTCAAGCATTTTCACTAGACTTCACTAATTCGCTAATGGCTGAAACAATTTTTGCGGCACCAGATTGGAAAAGCTGAGCATTTACTGGCAAATACCACCAATTTGTACGAGCAAAATGAAAACATTTTACTGCATCCTTTTCAGTCATTAATAAATTTTGTTGATCAGTAACTAACGTTGCTAATTGAGAAAATTCATAACATTGATGATCAGAAAAAGAATGGGCCGCAATTAATTGCACACCTTTTTGCTCAAGACTTGAAAAAAAGCGTGCTGGATGCCCGATTCCTGCGATGGCAACAACTTGTTGCAATTCAGCGACAGCTCGTTTTTCGCCGGTCAACATATTAATAGCGATATCACCGGTTAACTGCATAGCAATTTCACCATGCCTAGCACCCCCCCCATTCGTTATAACAGCATCAACAGTATTCAAACGATATTGACACTCCCGTAACGGGCCAGCCGGCAGTAACCAACCATTACCAAAACGACGGACACCATCGATAACAACTATCTCATAATCCCTGTGCAGTGCATAGTGCTGAAGACCATCATCAGTAATAATAACATCCAGTTGTTGTTGCTTTACTAGCATTTTTACTGCTGCTGCACGTTTTGGTGCAACTGCAACTAGCACCCCAGTTCGCCGATAAATTAAAGCTGGCTCATCGCCGCTCTCCTTTATCGATATACTGTTATTGACTAATAGCGGATAAGATGTTGCTTTACCACCATATCCACGGGAGACAACACCAACACGAAGGCCTTGTGATAAAAGCTGTTCAACTAACCAAATAACAACCGGTGTTTTGCCATTACCACCAACGGTCAAATTGCCTACGACTATAATAGGTATTGGAGCTTTCCAACTAGGTAAAATCCCCAAATGATAGCTAAGACGCCGAAATCTAATAATCACGCCATAGAATAACGCCAACGGCAGAAGCAAAACAGCTAGCCACGAGCGACCTAACCATATTTTTTCAATCATTGTTTAAATTGCATACTATAAAATTGAGCATATGCGCCATCACGTTTAAGCAAAGCTTGATGGTTGCCGCGTTCAATAATTTTACCTTCCTGAATAACCAAAATTTCATCTGCATTTTCTATGGTCGAAAGACGATGAGCAATAATAATAGAAGTCCGATTTTTCTGTAATTCATCCAATGCTGCCTGGATAGCTCTTTCTAACTCAGTATCGAGGGCAGATGTGGCTTCATCAAGAATTAATATAGATGAGTTATGTAATAAAGCACGCGCAATAGCAATTCTCTGACGTTGCCCGCCGGAAAGCATTACCCCATTTTCACCAATAACAGTATCTAGTCCATTATCCAGATTTTGAATAAAGTCCATGGCATAAGCCATTTTTGCAGCTTTTTCAATCGCTTTTCGACCGTAACGACCATCGGTAGCATAAGCTATATTATTAGCAATAGTGTCGTTAAAAAGATAAACATGTTGAGAAACTAATGCGACTTGGTTACGCAACGAAGTCAAAGTGTATTCACGTAAATCACGATCATCTAGCAGTATTTGACCTTCATTGACCTCATAAAAGCGGGTAATTAAATTAGCAATAGTCGATTTTCCTGAGCCAGATCGTCCAACTAAAGCAATAGATTTTCCAGCCAGAATTTTAAAAGAGATGTCATATAAGGCAGGATGCTCCTTGGTTGGATATTTGAAGGTAACATGTTTAAATTCAATTTTACCCTTAGCTTTTTTTAATGTTATTTTTCCCTCATCTTTTTCTTGTTCCATATCTAAAATGGTAAATAATGTCTGGCATGCAGCCATCCCTCGTTGAAATTGTACATTTACATTAGTTAATGATTTCAATGGGCGCATTAATGCAAACATGGCTGAAAAAACAACACCAATAGTTCCTGCTGTCAAAGTTTGCATAACCTCAGGAAAACTTGCAACATACAGCGTAAATGCTAAAGCTAGCGAGGCAATAAGTTGTATAATAGGATCAGAAATTGAAGATGCTGTCACCATTTTCATAGTTTGACGCCGCATATGGTTGCTCACTTTGCTAAATCGCTCTGTTTCAACCTTTTGCCCACCAAAAATCAAAACTTCTTTATGACCTTTTAACATTTGTTCCGCGCTAGCCGTTACCTGACCCATGCCAGTTTGCATGCTTTTACTAATATTTCGAAAATGTTTAGAAACAGCACGAATAGTTAAAGCAACAATAGGAGCGATAACAATTAATATTAGTGAAAGCTGCCAACTATAATAAAACATAAGTCCAAATAGACCGATAACATAGGCACTTTCTCGAACAATAGTGATTAATGCACTAGAAGAGGAAGAGGCGACTTGTTCAGAATCATAAGTGATGCGAGAAAGTAAGGTCCCTGTCGACTGTTGATCAAAAAAAGCAACAGGCATCCCCATCATATGACCAAATAAACGCCTACGCATGTTCATCACTACCATTCCGGAAACCCAGGCAATACAATAATTGGAAATAAAACTCGATATCCCCCTTACAAACATCAGTCCCAAAATAGCAATTGGTAACCATTTTAGCGTGGTGTTATCAGCTTTACCAAAGCCTTCATCGAGCAAAGGTTTTAATAAGGAGATCATGAATGCATCGCCGGCAGCGTTAATAATTAACGCAACCACTGCTACACTTAATCCCAGTTTAAACGGCAAAATTATCGGCCATAGGCGGCGAAATGTTTGCCATGTGGAAAGATCTTTATCATTCATTATCATTGTCTTATTAAATATCCATAAAAATAGGCCGCTTATTCTACTCGGGAAACATCTAAATACCAAACTGCTGATGATACCAGCGTGGTAAAACTTCCTGTCTGTAACGTGTTATTTCAATTTTATCAAAATAAAACTTCGCTATAATTTGCTCGGCTTCCAATACAATTATCCAGTTTGCCCCTATATTTACATAACATTGGCGTACTTGAGCAGAAAGTAATGCCTATCGGCTATAAAGAGTAACAGAAGTAAGCGCATATTGTGGTTTAATGGCTTAAATAAATGCCATCGTTGACGAAGTATTACTCCCATGATGAGGAACTTGCAATAAATTAGCCGACAAATTTTTTATTGCTAAACGAACGAGTTCCTTCTCAGCTCTTTTTTCAATGTCACCAGATAAAATAACCGCATGGTAACCATCACTAATTTTTACTACACACGATTCATTATTATGTGATTCTTTTTGATCCACTCTTGGCCATAATACTTCAAAATATAATTTCTGCCATTGCCAACATACACCTCGATGGCAAGAAAAATGGTTTTTCATCAAAATTACTTCTGATCATCAATCCCGGATAGGTTAATAATAAACTAGCAACCCCTCCAGTATGATCGACATGGTTACGACTAAGTATAACTCCTTCAGGTATTAAACGGTGATATCGTAAATAAGGCAAAATAGTCTTGTCAGCAATATTGTTTTTCTTCCATGATGTGTCTGTGTCATAAATTAAAACTTTTCCTTGTTGTTCAATAATAATCGCTAATCCATGCACCACATCTAACATAATTAATCGCCAAACAGCAAAATCGCTTGGTTTCAAGCCTAGCATTAAGCAATATATTAACGATTTTATCAGCAACTTATAGTGTACAATCCAACCAAATTGCTAACATAATATAATAAACCAACTAAGTGTGGCTATCATAATTGGCACATTACCAGTAGCAAACCAATAACACTCAAGATATGTTAGAAGCCATAAGGCTAAACTAATGCTTTTATCAATTATATCAAATAATAAACTTTGTACCGCATGCCAATAAAGACAAATATGTGAAACCATAATTACTGGTATAGTTACAAATAAAATAATTGGCACAGCCCATAAATTAGCCAAAAAACTAGTAATATTAATGCGTTGAAATAAAAACAATTGAATAGGTGTTAACAAAATAAGCATACCAAGTTGCAAATGAACCAGTTTAGCTATCCAATTAAACCAACCAAGTTGAAACTGTATACTTAATTTTACGAATGAAAACCAAAATATTAATGCCGCAACAGCAAAACTCGAAAGCAAAAGCTATCAGCAAGTATTGCAAGGGGTTCAAATACTAAAATTAAACTGATACTCCATAATGCCCATTGTCAGGAAAAACAAACAAAATTTTACTGCCGAATATAAAGCCATAACAACAAGGCAAATATAGCCCGCATTGCAGATATTGCCCAACCAGATAAGCAAATATAACCTAAAACACAGCACTATCCCATTAACATCGGCATACTAGGTTCTATAAAACAGACTGGTAATAAAAATTGAATCAAATGATATAGCCAAAAACCAAAAAATAAGCCATGCCAACATGTAAACCAGAAGAAATAACCATCAAATGAGCGATACCTATCCGCTGTAATTTTTGTCTTAATAGTGGTTTCAATAAGCCACGTTCACCAAACGTTAAAGCATAAATCACCGCTTGATTACGGTATTTACTGATATTATTAACCGACGTTGAAATTATCTGATGCCTTAAAGAACAATGTTTATTTAACATAACAAAGTTTTGAACTTTAAACATGCCTAACAAACGTTGATTTATTGCATAACGTTGTAAATCAAATCCACCTTCGTTCAACAAACTATGAACAAGTTTTAATCGCCCAGAAAAAATGAGTATTTGCCCATCATAAAAAATCATTTTCTATCAAGCCATTAGGCTTCAACTGAAGATAAGCGTACAATGCAGGAAAGAATTGTTTATTATTGCTGGTTAACAACCTTACTTTTTATTCGCATATTATCGATTTTATTAATTAAATTATCTTCAATAACAGCTACATAGCGTTGTTCTTACCGACTTAATAATTTCATTTTTTCTAATACATTATATTCCAGCCAACATCCCTATAAAAAACTTATACCTAAAATATCAATAAATTTAGTCAAAAAATTTTAGTAAAAAAAATATATAGCATAAGATAAATAGCAACAATTGTAGTGATTTGTTTGGTAATTGAGATAAAAAAAAGTAAAGGTAATAATCCCAATATTACCGCCACTGACACTGAATTAATATTTATCTGTACCCGTTTTATATTAGCTAACATATTTTTCATGTGCTCTTTCCTGATAAGCTCTATATCATAAAAATTAGTAATATTGTTTATATTATTCAAAAAGATAAACCATATTGCTAAAGGGAAGGCGAAAAAATATTTATTCCATTTTCACTATTTTCATTTTTTGCGAGATTATTCCCAACTAAATCTGAGTTAATAAAATTTTATTATTATTTTTTAATAAGTACGAGTTTTGTAACGATAACGTAGGATTTTAATCATGGGGAAATTTTGTGGTAAAAGGATTTACTATAGTAATAAAAATGGCGTCCTTACAAGACGCCATTTTATAGAATAAATAAATTAACTCTGTTAATTCTTATACATAAATATTAACGCGATCTCGTAATTCTTTTCCTGGCTTAAAGTGAGGAACATGTTTTCCTTTCAAATCAACTTTGTCACCAGTTTTTGGATTACGACCAATACGTGGTGCACGGTAGTGAAGAGAAAAACTGCCAAATCCGCGGATTTCAATACGCTCTCCCTTAGCAAGTGTTATTACCATATGATCAAGCATTTCTTTCACAGCTTCTTCAATAAGTTTTGCTGGTATATGAGCTAATTGGTTAATAAGTCTTTCAATTAATTCAGACCTGGTCATAGTACCTCCCCACCTAAACTACCGTTACGGGGCAACAAAATGTTGCCCTGATGATTAACTTAATTATTCGCCTTTAGCTGCCTTGAACGCTTCAGCCATAGCGTTATTTGCAAAATTGGTATCTTCCTGCTTGTTTACAGAAGCAATTGCATCTTTTTCATCTGCTTCATCTTTTGCTCGAACAGACAAGGTAATGATACGGTTTTTACGATCAACACCAGTATATTTAGCTTCAACTGTATCACCAACATTCAATACTTGAGTAGCATCTTCCACGCGATCACGTGAAGTTTCCGATGCACGTAAGTGGCCTTCAACGCCAGCAGCCAACTCAATAGTTGCCCCTTTTGCATCAACACCAACTACTTTACCGGTAACAATAACCCCTTTCTTATGAGCAGACAGATAGTTATTAAATGGATCTTCCGCTAACTGTTTTATACCCAAAGAAATACGTTCACGCTCAGCGTCAACTTGCAATACAACAGCAGCAATTTCATCGCCTTTTTTGTATTCACGAACAGCTTCTTCACCTGCAACATTCCAAGAAATATCAGACAGATGAACTAAACCATCAATACCACCTTCTAAACCGATGAAGATACCAAAATCAGTAATAGATTTTATTTTACCTTCTACACGATCATTCTTATTATGAGTTTCTGCAAATTGTTGCCATGGATTTGGCTTACATTGTTTTAGACCTAACGAGATACGACGACGCTCTTCGTCAATATCCAATACAATAACTTCAACAACATCACCCACATTAACAACTTTAGATGGATGGATATTTTTATTAGTCCAATCCATTTCGGAAACGTGTACTAAACCTTCAACACCTTCCTCGATTTCAACAAAGCAACCATAATCAGTAAGATTAGTTACTCGTCCTGTCAGCTTAGTTCCTTCTGGATAACGCTTAGCAATTGCTACCCATGGATCTTCTCCAAGCTGTTTCAAGCCTAAAGAGACGCGTGTACGATCGCGATCAAATTTCAATACCTTAACATTGATTTCATCACCGACATTAACAATTTCACTTGGGTGTTTAACACGTTTCCAAGCCATGTCAGTAATGTGTAATAAGCCATCCACACCGCCCAAATCGACAAATGCACCGTAATCAGTTAAGTTCTTAACAATCCCCTTAACTTCCATACCTTCCTGCAAGTTTTCCAGTAACTGATCACGTTCAGCACTACTTTCAGATTCTATAACAGCACGGCGCGAAACAACAACATTATTGCGTTTCTGATCCAGTTTGATAACTTTGAACTCAAGCTCTTTACCTTCCAGGTGAGTTGTGTCACGAACTGGACGAACATCAACCAATGAACCCGGTAAAAATGCACGAATACCTTTTAATTCTACAGTGAAACCACCTTTCACTTTGCCATTGATAATACCAATAACCGTTTCGGCATCTTCATAGGCTTTTTCTAAAATCAACCAGGCTTCATGGCGTTTCGCTTTTTCACGTGATAAGATAGTTTCACCGAAACCATCTTCTACTGCATCTAACGCAACATCAATTTCGTCACCAACCTGAATTTCTAGCTCACCTTGTACATTTTTAAACTGTTCTACTGGGATAGCTGATTCTGATTTTAGGCCTGCATCAACTAACACTATATCTTTGTCGATAGCAACAACAACTCCACGAACAATAGCCCCTGGACGGGTTTCAACACTCTGTAAAGATTCTTCAAAGAGTTGAGCAAAAGATTCTGTCATAGTTAAGATCTTCAAAAATTTTAATTTTAACTTCCATTCAACATCCTGCCAAATAGGGTTATTTTACATACCTCGCAACATTCCTTGTTACAAAGCTTTATTTAATTTAACATAAATTTAGTTATACCAAATAGGTGTATCAACTTATTATATGTCAATATTCAGTATATTATATAGATAATATTTGCTTTTTTTTCACATAAGTAAGCACCTGCTCGATGACTCCTTCAATAGATAACTTTGTGGAATCAAGGATCAACGCATCTTTTGCAGGCACCAATGGCGCAATTACCCTATTACTATCACGATAATCACGCTCTTTAACATCAATTAAAAGACCTCTTAATTTAACATCAAAGCCTTTTTCCTGCAACTGTTGCATGCGTCTACGAGTGCGCTCTTCAGCGCTAGCATCAAGAAAAATCTTTACCGGTGCATCAGGAAAAACCACTGTTCCCATATCGCGGCCATCAGCAATCAAACCAGGTTTAGTGCGAAATGCCCTTTGTCGACGTAATAGCGCTTCTCTAACACGAGGAAAAGTTGCTGCCAGAGATGCCGTATTACCAATAACTTCTGTCCGAATTTCATTACTAACATCTTCCCCCTCAAGCATAACAACTAATTCTTTTTCTCTAGGTTCAAAACGGACGTCAAGATTAGCAGCTAAAGGAACTAATGCTTCTTCTGACTTAATATCAACATGATGATGTAATGCTGCTAAAGCTAGAACACGGTATATGGCACCGGAATCAAGCAACTGCCAACCCAATTTATTCGCCAATGCCTGACATAATGTACCTTTACCTGCGCCACTAGGACCATCAACCGTGATAACGGGGGGTAAAACCGCCATTATACTCCTCCTCTATGATAGAATTGTATTTTTAGCAAATACTTTCTATCAGGCTAATAAGTACCCTATTATACTCAATTTATTCTATTAAGGAAAACAAAGAGATATTTAGCAAAAGTTAACTGAATAAGCATCCTACTGGTCGTTCAATATTTATGCTAACCTTGCTGGCTAGTATCGATAACTCAATTTTTCTAGCTGATTAAAATAGTCTGGAAAAGTTTTGGTAGTACAATTCGGATCCAAAATAGTAACCGAGGTATCAGACAAAGCGACAAGTGAAAAACACATCGCCATGCGATGATCATTATAAGTTTCTATTTCTGCATGCTTTAATGAGTTAGACGGTAAAATACGAATATAGTCATGCCCTTCTTCCACTTTAGCGCCAACCTTGACTAATTCTGTCGCCATTGCTGCTAATCTGTCAGTTTCTTTTACCCGCCAGTTGTAAATATTGCGAATAACCGTTTCACCTCGAGCAAAAAGCGCCAACGTAGCAATCGTCATCGCCGCATCCGGGATCATATTCATATCCATATCAATACCAAATAATTGACCTCGTTGACATTCGATAAAATCTCTACCCCAACGGATGTGAGCGCCCATTTTTTCAAGTATAGTCACAAATTGGACATCACCTTGCAAGCTATCTTTGCCGATACCGGTCACCCTAACGGTACCACCTTTGATTGCTGCGGCAGCTAAAAAATAAGAAGCAGAAGAGGCATCTCCTTCAATAAGATAATTACCTGGTGAAATATATTGTTGCCCAGCTTTAATACTAAATTGACAATAATGTTGATTTTCTACTTCAACTCCAAAATTATGCATCAGTGCAAGCGTCATATCAATATAAGGTTTAGAAACAAGATCACCTTTTATTTGAATCGTTGTATCAGTAGAGGCCAAAGGTGCTGCTATTAAAACAGCCGTCAAAAATTGGCTAGAGACGCGGCCATCTATCATAATATTACCACCCGCAAAGCCGCCTTTTATCCTTATGGGCGGATAACCATGTTGCTCCAGATAGTCAACATTTGCCCCACCTTGCTGTAGCGCATCAATAAGATGACCAATAGGGCGTTCTTTCATCCTGGGCTCTCCGGTTAAGACAATATCATTATCCGCTAACGCTAAAACAGCACTTAATGGACGCATAGCGGTACCCGCATTACCCAGAAAAATCTCTAAACCTTTTTTATGGCTAAAATAATGCCCGTAACCATTTACCATACATGAACTACGATCATTGGATAATTGATATTCAATGCCCAAAGTTGTCAGTGCATTAAGCATATGACGAATATCATAGCTATCAAGAAGATTAGTTAATATTGTCTGGCCCTTAGCTAATGCAGCTAACAATAGCACCCGATTAGAAACACTTTTTGAGCCAGGAAGATTGATAGTACCTGCAACGTAAGAAATAGGTTGTATTGTTAAGGCTTGCATTAACAGT
This sequence comes from Arsenophonus sp., assembly GCA_045399315.1. GTDB lineage: Bacteria > Pseudomonadota > Gammaproteobacteria > Enterobacterales > Enterobacteriaceae > Arsenophonus. The sequence continues at coordinate 4,750 of DAYVGO010000005.1, read as the reverse complement.
AAACTCCCTAATAACAAATTGGGATATATTATTTAAAACACATTTATATTCATTTCAGATGATTAGAAAATCTAGTCATCAATCTAACCATAAAGAATTATTCGATTTATTTATTACGATGTTCAAAATCAAGCATAAAATCAACTAGTTTCTGTACACCAGCCAACGGCATGGCATTATAAATTGAAGCTCGCATACCACCCGCCGCTTTATGCCCTTTTAGAAAAAGAAGTCCTTGTTGTTCAGCCGCTTTGATAAATTCACTAGCCAAATCAGGTTTTACCATTTGGAATGGAATATTCATTAACGAACGATTAGCTGGATCGATTCGATTAATATAAAATTGGCTATTATCAATCGCATCATACAGTAATCTGGCTTTTTCTTGATTGTGTCGTTCGATCTCTTGTAACCCGCCCTGCTGTTTTAGCCATTTAAAAACCATTCCCGATAAATACCAAGCAAAAGTTGGTGGCGTATTATACATTGAGTCATTTTTAGCTAGTAAAGTGTAGTCAAGAATAGCGGGCGTTGCTTTTCTTGCTCGGCCTAACAAATCTTCGCGAATGATAACTAATGTGATACCGGCTGGACCAATATTTTTTTGCGCGCCAGCATAAATAACACCAAAACGACTGACATCAAGTGGCCGTGACAAGATCGCTGAAGAGTAATCAGCAATAACGATTTTATTTGGCAAAAAATCAGGTAGTGAGTGGATCGCAATACCATCAATCGTTTCATTCGGACAATAATGAAGATATTTTGCCCTGGTCGTTAATAACCATTGATCCATCGGCTGCACGCTTAAACCATCTGATTTTTCTAGCCGGATATCAACCTCATTGACAGCACAATATTTTGCAGCCTCATGTGCAGCAGACTTGGCCCAATATCCACCAACAATGTAATCTACTGTTTCATCGTCCTGAAATAAATTTAATGGCAATACAGCAAATTGACCTCTGGCTCCACCGTGACAAAAAAGGACTTTATAGTTTTCAGGTATCTTAAGCAATTCGCGCAGATTCTGTTCAGCTTCTCTGACTATTTCCATAAATGCTTCACTGCGATGGCTTATTTCCATTACCGAAACACCCATACCATGCCAATCACACAGTTCTTGCTGTACACGACGTAAAACTTCCACCGGTAACATGGCCGGACCAGCGCTAAAATTATATACCTGATTCATCACTCACCCTTTTTACCTAATTAACTTTTTATATTTATTCAATGTCTGATTAGGTTTTAACATTACCGCTGACCGGCTGCAATAATTTAATCTTTGATAGCATAAATAATATCCCATTACTATTTAAAGAAGATTAATTGCTGTATAAACAAAAAACGTGATAGTTAATTTAACTGAAAGATTAACAATAAATTTTTAATAGTATATTTGAAATCAATAAAATGCTGTGTGTAGGTATTGTAAGTTAGTAATATTTATCAAACATCACTTGAATTTTTATTGGATCATGGATTTTGGTCAATCCTAATTGTAGTAAAACCCTAGCCTTCTGTGGATTCAAACGTTCAGCCACAATAAAGCCATATTTACTATCATCAATTTCCGCATCACGGGTGATAAAACCGGTTGAAACCCGCCTAGAGCGAACGACACCAATTCCTTGTTTTACTGCATCAGCCAGTACCATAAAAATTTTATTATACATATTTCCATTACCCACCCCTGTACTAACAATGCCTTGATAGCCATGACAGATAAATGATTTAGCAGGTAGTACCGATGCGTTTGAAAATTATAAACAATTCCAACTTTAGATAATTTATTTAGTTTACTAATATCAAAAATTGCTTTATCTGTTCTGAGTTGAACCACAGTGAATTAATGTCTCTTGCCATTATAAATAAAGGCCTCCTGACCAGCATTAACCACCTCAAACGCTCCCACATAATTAGTATTCATTTTAACAACATTGCGTCCGCTAAAAACTTTATCGTCCATGGCTAATAAGACACCTCGTTTGCCTGCTTCTTGATCAGTAGCAACGATAACGGCATTACGGCCCGTCTGCGCCTCATGCGGTTGCAGGCTTCATCGCGCCAACTATCATAATAAGTTTATGACAATCAGTGTTTAAATCTAAAAAATAAGCTGTTTCCTCTAGTGTTTCAGTACCATGGGTAATAACAAAACCGGCTGTTTTGTCACAATTGGGATTAATTTTTTTAGCTAAAGTTAACCACACCTGATCATTCATATCTTGCGATCCAATATTAACAATTTGTTCACCATTAAGATGTGCAATTTTGTTTATTTCAGGTAACGCATTAATTAATGCATCAATAATCACTTTACCTGCTGTATATTGGGATCGAGTGGCAGAACCACCACCTCCAGCAATAGTCCACCCGGTTGCCAGTACAGTAATCGTCGGTAAAGCCAAAACAGCATGGCTGGTTAATACATAGCAGCAATAAACAAAGAAATATTTAACTTACCCATAATGAAATTATATTTAAAAATTTCGGTAAATTATATAAATATCAAAACTTATTTCTGTAATTATAATCAAAAACAGCGATTAACTTCAATATTGTATTTGGCTGCTATGGTCGATGGCATAGAGAATGGAGCGAAAATCCCGTATTATCATCTTTTAGCCATTAAAAACGAATAAGTAACCTAACTTATGAGCCAAACTTTTATTCCTCGTAAGGATGCTGCACTAGAAGAATCTATTACCACTTTTCAACATAAGCTTAAAAACTCGGTTTTCATATTGAAAAAGCGTCTTGGTTAAACACAGTACCTAATGTTTGATCAGTCCATATCCGTTTGAGACTGTCTTTTATGTTTTACTAACGGCAAAGGAACTAATAAAAAAGCTGTCTTAGCCTCTGCCCTAGGCGAATATTTTGAACGTTTAGCCACGAATTATTTTTTCTGATTTTTATCTGGGTGCTAAAATTGCTGATGGCAATTTTGTACACTATCCCAATGAAAAGTGGTTTGCACTATACCCGACGATCGTTTACCTGAAGGGATTTTGGATAGAAAATTACGCGCTTTCTACGATCCTGATAATAATCTGTCCGCTAACATGCTGATTGACTTACAATCAAGTAATAAACAACATGGGATTTGCGCATTACCGTTTATCCGTTAATCCGATCAACAGACTGTTTATATTCCGATGAATATTATCGGTAGTCTATATGTCTCCAATGGCATGTCAGCCGGTAATAGCCAAAATGAAGCGCGAGTCCAGGCATTGTCAAAAATCTTTGAGCACCATATCAAAAACCGTATTATTGCCGAACGGATCAGTTTACCTGTTATCCCTGAACAGGTCATGAAACTCTATTCTGGTGTAGCTGAAGCAGTCGCTAAATTAGTAGAGGAAGGTTTTGCCATTTTCTGTTTTGATGCTTCTCTAGGCGGCAAATACCCGGTTCTCTGTGTGGTACTATTTAATCCGAACAATGGCACTTGCTTTGCTTCTCTAGGCGCTCACCCTGATTTTAGGGTTACACTTGAACATACGGTTACCGAATTATTGCAAGGCCATAGTTTGCAAGATCTCGATGTATTTAATACACCAACATTTGATGATGATGAAGTTGTAGAACAGACTAATTTGAAAAACCATTTTATCAATTCAAGCGGCTTAATAAGTTGGGATCTATTTAAAAAGAATGCCGATTATCCTTTTTTAGATTGGAACTTTAAAGACAACACGACCGAACATTTGCTAGTTTGATGGCGATTTTCAACCATATGGATGCTGAAGTTTATATTGCCAATTATCAGCACTTAGATGTCTATGTCTGTTGTATTCTTGTTCCTGGTATATCAGATACTTACCCTGTGGAAGATCTACATATTACCAATAACACAATGGCAATCTATTTACGCGATACCATTATGTCACTACCTAATAGTCACTAGCAAAAAGAAGATTATTTACTTTTATTAGCCTAGCTTGATGACGAAGATTTTGATGATTTTACCCGCGTTCGTGAATTATTAAGCATTGCAGTTGGTAGCAACAATGGCTGGAGTCACTTGCGGATCGGTGAATTGAAATCGATGCTCACACTGGCCGGTGTTGATTTAGCTCAAGCGCTAATATGGGTTGAATGGACACTAGAGTTCAATTCATCATTGTTTACTAATAAGCGGGCTAATTATTACCGCTGTCTACAAACATTACTGTAATTAAGTCAGTAAACTGAACGATAGCACGCGTAGGACGTGAGTGTCGCTGCTTTGCAGCTCCAATCCTAGGCCAACACCCTTCTCATCTTTTATACTCTGCGTTATGTACATTCCTAGACCCACCAAATTACTCTTTCAGCATAATAATGGCGGTGATCATTTCCTGGAAAAATACGGCGACTCCATCAGCGAGTGGACAAAACTTTCCGTTGAGCACATGCTTGCCTGTGGCACCTGGAACCACTCCGGAAATCTTGGAGACTAAATAGTCAGTCAAGAGGATAAAAGAATTGGAGCGTGAAAACCGTGAGTTACGACGAAGTAACGACATTCTGCGCAAAGCATCGGCTTATTTTGCTCAGGCGAAGCTCGACCGCCAATGGAAAAAATGATGCCGCTTCTCGATAACCTGATTGAAAAACATGGGGTCGAGCCAGTATGCCGTGAACGTCGCTGTTTTGCAGCTCCAATCCTAGGCAACTCCTTCTCATCTTTTATACTCCGCGCTATGTACACTCCCAGACCCACCAAATTATTCTTTTAGTACAATAATGACGGGGA
>DAYVGO010000063.1:0-17297 GCA_045399315.1 Arsenophonus sp. | reverse complement strand
TTTTCTTTATCCGTTGCCACATTAGCCACAAATGAAGCTATCCGTTATTACCTTCAGCAGCCCGCAAGCAAAAGGGGCAAGATGATGGATGATTGCCTTAATCAGGCTAAACACTGGGCAACATTAAGAACAAATTGATAATTATTAAGTAAGATAACTATTATGACTCTCACAGACAAGCAGGAAGCCTTTTGTCGAGAGTATCTGATCGATTTAAATGTAACACAGATGGCAATTAGAGCAGGATCGTAGTGAAAAAACAGCACATGAGCAAGCCAGTAGGTTGTTAGCAAATGTTAAGGTTGAAAAAAGAATTCAGGTACTCATGAAAGAGCGAAAAAACCACCTGAATATTGATGCTGACTACATTCTCAAATGATTAGTCGACATAGACCAGATGGATGTGTTGGATATTCTGACCGAATCAGGCGATTTAAGACCAATTAAAGATTGGTCTAAAGTGTAGCGAACAACATTGAGTGGTCTGGATATTGCTATACAGTTTGAAGACACTGATGCTTTGCTCAAAAAGATAAAATGGCCGGACAAAATTAAAAATCTTGAGTTACTAGGCAAACATGTCTCGGTTCAGGCTTTCCGTGAATAGGTTAAATCCGAGCATATTGTCGAATCGTTATCTGATTTAATGGATTCGCTGTCTCAGGAGGGTGTCATGAAACCTAAGCACCTTAAACTGTTGGCTAACAAAGATTGGCGACTTAATCATCTCTATTGGACAACAGATAAAACGGGTAAATCCATTCACTTCAACATGACGCCCGAGCAGTTAGCCTATTTTGACAACATGCACACCCGAAACATTATTCTCAAAGCACGACAGCTGGGTTTTACCACTGCAGTGTATATTATTCAGTTAGATGCGGCATTATTTGAGTTCACCAAGTGTGCGTTAATTGCCCATATCTTAGTTGATCTTAAGCGATTATTCAGAGAAAAAGTCAAGTACGTTACGATAAACTGCCGGCTGAAATCAAAGTGGCCAATCCCGCTAGTAATGATTCTGCAGGGGAATTAGTTTTTAAGGAAGGCGGCTCACTTTACATTAGCACCTCATTTCGAGGTGGCACATTACGTTATTTGCATGTCTCAGCATTCGGCAAAATATACGCAAAATACCCCGACAAAGCGTGTGAAATTGTGACGGGTGCATTTGAAGCGGTCTCCAGTGATTGTTTTACGACGATAGAAAGTATGGTAGAAGGAAGAGACAGTTACTTTTATGATTATTGTCAATCTGCTGAGAAAGCGCAAATTCAGGCAAAAACCCTTTCGCTATTAGACTGGAAATTCTTTTTCTTCCCCTGGTGGAAAAATCCTCATTATGTGATTGATCCGGTAGAGCCAATCCTTCAACGGCTAACCGATTATTTTGCTGAGTTGGCTGGAAAACATAGCAGTTCAGTTAACCGATAGACAGAAAGCCTGGTATTATGCCAAAGAGAAAACGCTCGGTGATGATATGAAGCGGGAATATCCATCACTGCCCGTTGAAGCATTCCAGCAATCGATAGAAGGGGGTTATTACACTAAACAATTTCGGTATCTCTACTAAAATAATCGCATTGGTCAATTACCGGATAACAGGCATTTACCCGTTCATACCTTTTGGGATATCGGTGTCGGTGATTCCACTTCAATCTGGTTTGTGCGTGAAGTAGGTCAAGAATTTCACGTCATCGACCACTACTCAAATAGTGGTGGGGGTTGCGGCATTATATGAAGGTGTTGAAAGATAAAGGCTATACCCACAACAGTCACTATGCGCACCACGATATCGACAATCGTGAATTCGACTCTGATGCTAAGTCGCGGCGTGAAATCGCTAGAGAAGGCTATGAAATTGATGGGCAAAAATACACAATACGATTTGACATGGTGCCCAAACTCTCCATCGAGAATGTATCGAAGTGGTATGTGAAATATTGCCTAACTGTGTCTTTGATGAACATCAATGCGCTTAGGGAATAGCGAATTTAGAAGCCTATCGCAAGGAGTGGGATGATAAGCGTAGTTGCTGGAAAGATAAATCTTTACACGATCTTACTTCTCATGATACAGATGCATCCAGGTATTTTGCTGTTAGCAGAAAAAATAAACAGCGACCCGTTTTTAAGATTAATCTAGGAACTACCTTTTAATAAGTATGACAAATGTTGATTTTACCCGTCCTGAATACAAATTGCTTACATTACAGTGGGCATTAGTTCGGACAGTTTGTAGAGGAAGAGATGATATTAAATCATACCTACATTTATTGGAAGAATCTGATGAAAACCGCAAAAAAAACGCAATAAAGATTATCGGGATCAGGTGGTTTTCTATCCGATAACGAGCAATACCCGTAATGGGATGATAGGGATGGCTTTTAAAAAAATCCCCTGGTCGAGGTTGATGAAAAGCTGGCTTATCTGAAAGAGGATGCTGATGGGGCGGGATCCAGTCTTTATCAATTGGTGTAATCGTCACTGGAATCAGTATTAGAAGTGGGTCGATATGGCTTATATGTTGATTATAACAATGTGTCAAAACAAACCTATTTTTTTCAGTACAAAGTTGAAGACATTATCAACTGGCGAACACAACGCATTAATGGCCACAGTGTATTAACCCTGGTGGTATTACGCCAAACGGTAGAAGAACAAGACGGATTTGGGTTTAAGGATGTGATTCAATACCGTGTTCTTGCAATTGAATAAGGGAAATTCATCTGTTGTGTTTATCGAAAACCTGCAGGCAGTAGCGTTTATCAAATTGATGCTGAATATATTCCTAAGCGTGTGAGTGGGGGTGCTTGGGATGAAATCCCGTTCACCTTTATATTGGCGCACAGAATAATGATCACACGATTGATGAAGCACCTTTACTTGGACTGGCTAAAATCAATCTGGGTCACTATCGAAATTCAGCCGATTATGAAGACTCGGTTTTTTTCTGTGGTCAGGTGTAGCCCTATATTGGTGGCTTAAATGAGGTATGGCGAGACTGGATCTAGAAAAAGGGGATATTGGTTGGTTCCCGATCGCCTATTTCGCTTCCTGAAAATGGTGCTTATGTTTATGTTCAGGCGTAGCCTAATATGCTGGCAAAAGAAGCGATGGACAGCAAGCGTTATTATATGGTGGCGTTAGGGGCGCAACTGGTATCCGCTGATAGTAAAGTAAAAACGGTTATCCAATCGGTGGGTGAATTAAGTGCCCAAACTTCTGTGCTGAGTATCTGTTGTTCGAATGTGTCAGAAGGATTGACTAAAGGTTTAAAGTGGTGCGCTCAATACATTGGGGGGCAAACCTGATAATTATTCATTTGAAATTAACCGGGATTTGGTCAATCACATTGCCGATAGCACGATGATACGAGAAATGGTGGTCGCCTAGCAATCTAGTGAAATCCGTCAGTCTGACTTTGGTTCGTAACTTGCAAAATTTTGACGTTATCAATCCGTCTGATGAGATTGATGACGTGGTGGACGCGCTTAATAATCAACAACCTACTATGACAAGTGAAAGATGAGAACAGTAAATGAGCGAATAATAGATGAATTCATTGCCCATTCACTATTTACGTCTCAATACGGTACAGGGGTTGCAAAAAAGATGGTTAACGCCCTCTTAATGCATATGATGCCGACCTGACTGCAGCGTTAATTGTTGTATTGGATGATGTCAATATCAATGCGGACAGTTTTAATGTCAGGCGATTAGAATACCTGCTTGCGAGTGTGAAGGCTATCAATAAAAATGCGGTAGACAGTGCGTTTGCATTGTTAAGTCAAGAGATGAAAGCGCACGCACAATATGAAGCAGATTATTATCCTACTTTTCAAGCTTACAAAGATGGGGCTTTACAAATGAGTCGGGTTAATGCAATCAGTATTGCCAAAACGGCGATTAATCATTTGCAAGCCACTGTGCGGAATCAGTTCACTGAGGCTAACAAAAACATCCTTAAGGGCAAGCAGTGGTTATCCACGCTCGACAACAAAACCTCCCATACCTGTATTGTACGCGATCGTTTGAAATATACGCTTGATGGCAAGATAGAACACAAGGTGCCTTATTTACAAGGTCTTGGCAAGATCCACTTTAGCTGTCGTTCAACTGAAACACTGAATTACCAAATCATGGTGTCAGCTGGGTATTGATATTGATGAGATGAATGAAGGCGCAAGGGCATCGATGGATGGTCAAGTCCCTGCGGGTACAACCTTTGTTGAATGGATAAAACGGCAACCCGCCTGGCGACAAAAGTAGGTATATGGTGATGTACGCTATCGGTTAATGAGAGAAGGTGGCATGCATTCATCACAGTTTTATATTGATAAAGATGAGTTCATTACCTTAGATAAACTTAGAGAAATGGATAAAAAAGCCTTTATTGATGCTGACTTAAACTGATACCTAATTAATGAAATCAAGCCAGCTGCTCAGTAGTTTTTTTATTCACTGAATTTAGCAAAGGTTAAATTTATTTAACACGTAAAGTGCATAGACAAAATCCCAAGGGGAAATGATGAGTTTTATAAATATCGATCACAAATATTATTCACAAGCAGATGATCCTAATGGTAGTGGTGGTGCGGGTGGTACACACATCACAGCGGAAGTCCAAGCTATTATTGATAATCAGGTAAATGAGTGAGTAACAGGACTCAAAGCAAAAAATAGCGAATTGCCTGGTAATCTCAAAGAACAAAGCGATAATCTAAAGCGTTTTGAAAACGATGAGGAAGCTAAACTTATCACTGCAGGCAAGATCGATGAGGTCATCAATAAGCGTACGGAACAATTGCGTCATTGATGTAGATAAAAAACTCCAGGTAGAAAAGCTATGGGCGGATAAAGCGGAAAAATTTGCCAATAAATTTCGCAATCGGGTTTTAGGTGATGAAATCCGTGCTGCTGCGGGTCAAGCAAGGGCATTAGCCAGTGCTCAGGAAGATTTAATTTTACTTGCCAAGGGCATATTTAAAATCAATGACGAAGGTCAGGCCGTCACTGTTGATGAAGAAAACAATCCTGTTATGGGTAAAGATGGCGAGCCGCCATTAACCCTGATTGAGTGGATTGATTCGCTATAAAGAAAGCGCCCAGCATTTATTTCCCTCTGCATCGGGTACTGACGCAGGGCATAGTAAGTCAGGTGGTGCACATTTTAAACGTTCTCAGATGACTTCAACTGATAAAGCCAAATATATCCGGTGCTTCGGGCGTGAAGCTTATTTAAGATTACCAAAGTAAGGAATTTAAGTAATGGCAACGATGGTTAATAGTGATTTAATTATTTATAATGATTTAGCTCAGACCGTGTTTTTAGAACGCAGACAGGATAATCTTGAGGTGTTCAATCAGGCCTCAAATGGCGCAATTGTATTAGATAATGTTTTTATTGAAGGCAATTTGCGTAAACGGGCATTTTATCAAATGAGCGGCTCGATTGAACATCGTGACGTAAATTCGACGGAAGAAGTGACAGGTAAGAAAATTGGCACGGGAATCCGTTGATGTCAAAGTGCCATGGGAATACGGACCTTATGAAATCACCGAAGAATCCTTTAAACGCCGTGGACGGGATGTCTCCGAGTTTTCTGAGCTGGTTAGCGCCGATGCCGCTGATGCTTCGCTGGAAGGCTATATTAAATATTTCTTAGCGGCGTTTGGGGCAGCTTGGTGATAATACTGATATGGTGGTGACGGCTAATATTGCTACCGAGGGCAAGAAGACTTTAACTAAAGAGCTAGGCAAATACGGCGATAAATTTAATCGTATTAACCTGTTTGTAATGTATTCAATAACCCATTTTGACATTGTTGATCAGGCTATTGATAATAAGGTGTATGAAGAAGCGTGTGTGATTTACGGGGGGTCAACCTGGGATATTAGGCAAGCCGGTGTTATTGACCGATACTGTGCCAGTTGATGCTATCTTCGGTTTGTCCTGGGTGCAATCACTATCACAAAATCTCAGAAACCGCATTTTTGCTCTTATGAAATCAACTATCAGGAAAATCTGGGTGTTGGCTATCAAGGGGAAGGCGTGGTTAATGTTGGGGGTACTGGGTTATAGTTTGAATAAATCTAAAGGTACCAACCCGGATCTGACAAAATTAGGGATGAAGGGTAACTGGAGAAAATATTTCGCCAGTAATAAATTAATCGCAGACGTGATAATAAAATTGCACCATGAAGTCAGTGTGACATTATCAGTCGACAAAACAACTGTGACAGCTGATAACAGCGATGCCGTGACCATCTGACTTAATTACAAAAAAGATAATCAACCTGTTCGGGGTGCCAATGTTGAGTGGTCAACAATAGGTGGAAGCCTCAGTCAAGCCTCGACTAGAACCGATGCAAAGGGTCAAACTCGTGTCAAATTAACCGCCAGTGCAGCGGGTCAATCTACTGTTACCGCGAAAGTGGATGGTGAGGTGTAAACAACAGAAAGTCTCACTTTTCTTAAGAACAGACAGCGTTAAGGGGACTTTTGTTCCTTTTCTTTTGAGGTGAGTATGATTAATGTGGATAAAAACTCGCCAGCATTTACTAGTTATGCCAGCGTTGAGGACTTAAAATACTATGCACGTGAGCGAGGGATTGATATTCCTGTTGATGACTTACGGATTGAGTCGATGCCCATTAATGCGATGGACTATTTGGAGTCACAAAAATGGTTAGGAAAACGAACCCGTTTAACTTAACCGTTATCTTTCCCACAAACCGGGTTATTTTATGATGGTGTTCTGATTACCAGTGACGTTATTCCCAGACAGTTAATCATGGTGCAATGTCGGCTGGCGATTGAATCAGAGAGTGAAGATTTGCAGTCAACGTTAGGTGGCGAGGCGACAACTGAAAGCATTGAAGGGACTATCACGGTGCAATATGCACCTGGTACAAATGCTGGTTCACCAATACGTTTTCGATGAGGTGATGATGAATCTTTATATCCGAATGTGCAAAGTTGCCGAGCGCCTGATAAAAAATATGGCATGTGTTATGTTTTAAAAAGAAAAGGTAAATTTCATGTTGACAAGGAGGGTCAAGAGATTACTACATCAGATGCGTTATTAACGGTCGTTGATGTAAAGACCCATTTTGATATTAATGAAGTGGATGGCGCGCTTATCCTAACGAGTGATATTAAATTTATTGCGCATGCACAAAAATTCTTTCTCGGTTAGTCATGATGTCCCCTGTCGGTAATTCTTCTGTCTGGCAAGTGAATGCCAAAATAGCAGAAAAGGGCAAAGGAAAAGAAAGGAAGCCCACAGGTTATACAGGTGGCCGATTTCGGGGAAATTGGCAAGTAACGTTTGATGAGATACCGATGGCAGAAACTGGCCGGATAGATAAAAGTGGAAACGTGACGCAAGTTGAGGGTAATCTTGTTATCTGTCAGTTTAAAGTGAGCATGAAATCCGTCTATTTTTCCAATGTAGTTCCTTATGCCTATCGTCTTGAGATGGGGCATTCTAAACAGGCACCGAATGGCCTGGTTCGGATTACCGTACAAGAATTTCAGTGGTTTTTTAATCAGGCAATGGCTGAGTGTAAAGGATGAATCAATTAACCATAAACACCGCGATACGTACCCATATTGCTCAATTTGCTGATACTGAGAATATCAAAATAGTGTGGCCAAATAATACATTCGATGATATTAATGAGCCCTATTTACAATTGCATATTCTGCCCGCGAAAACGGAAAACCGAGGGTTATCGCTTGATATGCCGGTTTTCCGCGGCATTATTCAGATTAATGTGATGGGTAAAGTAGGAACCAGTGATTCAGGATTGATGAATATCGCTGACCGGTTATCAAAATATTTACTGAATGGTACGTAACTAACAAATAATCTCTATATTAGTAGTGAATGTAGCATTTATCCCGCAATAACCGAGCACGCAAATTATACCATCCCAGTAAATACGACCTATTGCTGTCACTCAACCCGATAACATAACCGCACTAGTGGTTTTTTATTGCCAACAAAATGAGGTTTTATCATGCATATAATATTCCTAACGGTTCCCGTGTTTATGTCGCCAGTAAATGTGGCGATGAAATAAACATTACAGATACGACAAATGCAGAAGAAGCCGTATTAACCGTTGATTCCATCGGTGACATAAATGCCGGCGATGTGGTGCAGATTGTTTCCGGCTGGAAAAAATATCAGGCGCTTTTCGTGTGAAAGAGGTGGATGACACCAGTATTACCCTGGAGTCAATCGATACCACCGATAAAAATGTTTTTCCTGTCGGCGGGGCTAAAGGTAGCTTAAAGAAAATCGAAGAGTGGGAGGCGATGCCCCAGGTGATGACATTGTCAACGGAAGGCGGTGAGCAACAAACGCAGGAAATTCAACTCCTGGAAGATGAGTAGGCAGAGACGGTTGATACCTTTAAAAATGGCATCACTCAGGTTTATACCTTTGCACATGATGCAAAATTACCTATTCGTAAATTGTTAATGAAACTGGATGATAGCAAACAGACAACCCCCATTCGGTTTTTCAATAAACGGGCGGGTGAAGATCGTTATTATACCGCTTCAGTATCATTCCAGCGAGTCCCCAATACGGCCATCAATGAGGTTGAAAACGCGGTCGCCCGTTTCTCGCTCAAATCAGATATGCAGATTTATACCAATGTGTAATCACCACCCCTTAACGGGGTTTTATTTTCTTAAGGATAAAGCATGGCTAAATTTACGCTGGTACCCAAGCCAAAGTTTAAAGCAAATGTCCTTATTCCAGTGGTAGGTAAAAAGGAGCCTGAGGTGATGACCTTCACTTTTAATCATAAAACGATGAGTGAACTGGAAGCGATGCGTGAAATGCCCATCGAGGAGTTTTATCGGCAAATTATTGCTGACTGGGCGATTGAAGAGCGGTATAATGCAGATAACTTAACATTGCTGTTTGATAATTATCCCGCTGCAGCAAGTGCAATCAGTACAACGTATTACAGCGAATTATTAGGACAGCGCGAAAAAACTCCTGATGGTCGTTGAGGCCATGTATGGCGGCATGACCCAGACCGAAATCCGCAATTTTAAAGCTGCATTTGGCTTTACTCCCGAAGACGGTGAAGTCGAAGTCTGGCCTGATGTTTGGCATGCTTATCTTACCTTCAGTGCAATGCGTACTCAGTGGCTAACAAGCATGAATGGCTGAACAGGGCTGGATTACACGGTGTTATCGCATGTCATCGATTTTTTAGGCATTAATCAAGATAAAGCGGCTTTATTTAATGATATACGTGTGATGGAAATAAAGGCGCTTGAGCTGATGCATAAGCCGTGATCACAATGGTGAATGGGTTAGCAGCAATATAGATTGATGAACATGAGAAAATCTAACCATGAGGAAGTTGCTCAAAGGGTATCTGTTTATTCCAGTGCCACTTTTTGAGTCGGGTTACATTGTTTATTGTCACTCAAGACAACAATAGAAGTCCTTGCATAATAAGTTAGATATTCCTCCTAGTGATATGACGTGAATGGTATGAGCCACACGGTTAGCAGCATACAGGGAGTATTGCATATTATCGGGGTATTTAATGACAGAAATCCAACATTAGCTCATGAGTGCGCTCATATGGCCTAGTTGGTGTAAATGTTGAGGACAGGGGCAGCAAACGAAACCTTTTGTCATTTGGTGAGCAGGATTATAGAATTCTGTGAAAAGTGTGATAAAAAGCCGGACAAAACCGGCTTAAATTGTTAACACTTACCCTTCCACAATTAATACTCAGATTATAATGATGATTGCTTTTCAATGACTGATGAGGTTATACGGTAGTTTTTGCTAAAAGGAAAGCTTAATGACTGATATCGCCATGATTTCATTAAAAGTGAACACGGCTGATTTGGAAAGAGGTGAACAGAAGTTAAAGTCCTTTCAGGGAACAGCAGAAGAGGTTGAAAAGATTTCGTCAAATCTGGGTGTGATGGATTAAAGAAGGTTAGTTTAGTGTCATTAAGAAATGCAGAAACAATTAAGTCTCAAAAAATGAACTGAATGACCTGTTAAATAGAATTAATCCTACCAATAAAGCGTTTGATGAGCTGGATAAAATCATGAGTAAACTCGCTTTTTCACACTAAAAGGCTTACTGTCTCTTGACCAGTTTGTCGATTACAACACGATATTGGAAGAATCGAGAGATAAGATTACCAAGATGAATCTGGCGTTGATAGCCGAAGGCAGAGCACTACTCGCCCAAGAGGAAGCGTCAAAACGCACAAAGTTGGCTGCTGATAATTTCCTGAACACATTAAAACAGCAGTCAGACACGATTGGTAAGACACAAACAGAAATTCTTGAACTAAAAGCGGCCCAAATGGGGATTTCACAACAGGCCGTCCCGATGATTACTAAACTGAAAGCATAAGAAAAAGCGTTTATGAACGGCGTGGTAACGATGGGGTAATATCGTCATGCGATGCGAATATTACCGATGCAAATGACTGATGTGGTGACATCATTAGACTCGGGTATGCCTGCCTGGATGGTACTGGTGCAACAGGGCGGACAGATTAAAGACTCGTTTGGTGGTGGTAGGTAATGTCTTGAAAGCGGTTAGCTCAATTTTAACGCCAACTCGATTGTTGATGGGCGGATTAGCGGGCGCCGCCGCGGCCGTTGCTATCCCAGCTTATAAAGGTTCACAAGAGTTTGATGAATTTAATAAGCAACTTATTTTAATGGACGGTTATACGGGGAAAACAGCCGGACAACTTGATATGTTGGCCAAACAACTATCAGGAAATGGCATAACACAACATGGGATGGCGGATGCAATAACCAAAGTTGTAGGCTCAGGGGCATTTTTTGGCAATGAGATTGATAAGATTGTAACCGTCGCTGCCAAAATGGAAAAAGTTGTCGGGCAATCTGTAGATGAAACAATAAAACAATTCCAGCGTATTAAAGATGATCCGGTAAAAGCCATTAATGAGCTTGACAAAGGCCTGCATTTTCTGACCACAACACAATTAGAATAGATATCGATATTACAGGAACAGGGGAGAAAGCAGGAAGCCACTAAAGTTGCAATGGAAGCCTATGCGAATGCAATGAATAATAGAACGCAGCAGATTAAAGAGAATTTAGGTTATCTTGAGTCAGCATGGGTAGCGGTGAAAGATAAAGCAAAACTCGCATGGGATAGCATGTTAGACCTTGGTCGTGAGCACACATTAGATCAAAAGATACGAGAATATGAGGAAAATTTAGTCGAATTTTAACTAAATCCTGTTGCTAGATTGAATTATTATAATGCCAGCGGAAAAACAGCGACTGATTTAAGGTATGAACTTGACTTACTGAAAGAAAAGAAATTGCAGCAAGATATTGACAATGCCAAAAAAGAAGTATACAGAAAAGCGGATGAAACAGATAAAGCGCGACTGAGAGCAGATCAGGAACTTAAACACAAATACGAAAGAAAGGCATCAAAAAGCTCTTAAAAGAATAAGAAATTCAGGCGGTTCACAATCTGTAATAGATGAATCGATAAGACGTGAAAATGCCCGTTATGCGAAAGAAAAAGCCAGTTTAGCGCCTAAAAGCAAAGCATACCGCCCGTCTTTGGACACATTCTGGGAAGAGGAAACACAAGCAAGAAACAGAGCACTACAAGCTGAATTACGGACTTTGCAAGATGAGAGCAAATATGTTGGTGTTATCAGTCAGCAACGTCGAGAGCTATTTAAAACAGAAAACCAATTAGGCATTCTTGAAGAAACCAGAAATGGGGCAAATAAACACCGACTGAATGAAGATGAGCAATCGTTATTATTGAAAAAAGAGGCGAGCCTTGCTGAAAAGCGTGAAGCTGCCGAAATTGGGGATAATATTGAGAAGCAAAAACAGCTTAATGCGTTGCGGTTATCGAATGATGGACTGAAAGAAGAAATAAGACTTCGCCAGGAAAGCATTGGTAAAGCGGATACTTAGATAGCCAAAGAGCGTGAGCTGAAGAAGTATTGCGAAGAGATGGTACGTAAAGGCATTGGGCGAGATAACCTTGAGTATGGGCATGGCATTTCTTTCATTAATGAGAAGTATAAAAATGAGGCATCTCTACGGAAAAATTGGGAGGCAGACATAAAGCAAGGGTTTGAAAACTTCGGACAACAGGCTTCTCACGCTTACACCAATGTGGCAAACATCACCCAATTTGCTTTTGAGGAAATTAGTCAATCGTTGTCTGATTTCCTGCTGACAGGTAAAGTGGGTTTCGCTGATTTTACTAAATCGGTATTTGAAATGATTGTGAAGATGATGAAACAAATGGCGATGCTTCAGGCAATGAAAGCGGCTTTTGGTGGACAAACAGCAGGCTGGCGTGGAGAGGTAACTAATATTTTTGGCTTCTCATCGGGAGGATATGTTGGCAATGGTGGCAAATACGACCCTAAAAGGGGGTTGGGTTGTCCATGGTGGGGAGTTTGTGTTTACCAAAGGGGGGCTACCCAGCGGCTTGAGTATTACCAACTTTTATCGCCTGATGGATGTAGAGAAGCATGGTTATGTGTCAGGTGGTTATGTGGGTGTATCTTCAACAACGATGTACGGTATGTAATCTGTGGCAAAGAGTGTTAATGTCAATCTGGGCGGTATTCATGTTGATGGTCAACCGCAGCAATCCAATCTTTCAAATATGGATATGCGGTCAGCCGAACAGTCATTAACCCAGAAAATCAAGTCCATTTTAGTGGCTGAGAGTCGTGATGGTGGCGATTTGCATAAAATTATCAAAGCGGTTAATGAACGGGGGCATTGAATAGTGTCATTATGACAACGTTGTGATATATTCTGTAACAGATAATAAAAGGTGTTTTTAGACGTAGATGTTAACATATTGTTATTAATCAAAGGAGTAAGAATGAAAAAAATATTAATCACGTCGACATTGGCTAGTATTTTTGTGTTTATCTCTGCTAATTCCTATGCAGGTGGTGAAAGTACTATCTCATTGGGTTATGCTCAAAGTCATTTGAAGGTCAGAGGTGAGAAGATTGATAAAAATCGGAAAGGATTTAATATTAAGTATCGCTATGAAATTGATAATCATTGGGGGGCTATTGTTTCATTTGCTTATACGCACCAAAGATACAATTTCTATTATGGTAAGATAAAAATTACTGATGCAGATGTTAATTACTACTCATTAAATATGGGTCCAGTTTATCGTTTTAATGAATATATTAGTGCCTATGGTTTAATTGGTCTTGCACATGGTAAAGCTAAAGCAAAAGCAAAAGCGGCAGGTTATCCTACTAATGATTCTGCAACCAGATTGGCTTATGGGGCAGGTTTACAATTTAATCCAGTTAAAAATGTTGCTATTGATGCCTCTTATGAATATTCGAGGCTGGGTGGTGTTAAAGGTGGGACGTGGATGATTGGGGTCGGTTATCGATTCTAAGTGAATCTAACCCTGATAATCTTAATTTAACCTGACAGTTACTAATAATTTGTGCGGTGACTGTCAGTTAAATTCAAAGCATCAAAGTTAGTTCTGTTATATGTCTTACCCGCCGAGTTTTTCATCTTTTAGCAACAATATTCTATCCTAATGAGTTTTATATGAAATTTGATGATATTTTAGACACAATTCCATTAAAGGAAAGTGGGAGAGTCTCCTTTTCGTCATAGCACTACCACATCTTTCTGTGGTTTTCCAGATGCCGTTGAAAACGGTTAGAAGGTTTTCCTAAGTTTTAACATGCCCGTTTCCATATCCACGGAAAGTAAGTCTGATTCGGTATCCGTCCTTGTTATCGGCCACCAAATTGATAAATTGATTAGGCGCAAGTTGGATATCGACGATTCCATTGAGGAAATCGGACCTGTATATTTTGCAAGTAAAAATAAAAACGTTCGCGTAATTACTTTGAGTCTTCATGTTGTTTTATTACAATTGATTTTAATTCTTTAATTTCAGCTAGTAAATTCATTATGACATTTGGTATTTCAGGATTTGTACAATTGACCTCTTTATTTCTATTTATAGGTTCCTGAAGTATCATAACTATTTAAGTGTTCATAGAACAGCCATTTCCCTTAGCAATATCAACTATGGCTTCTCTCATTCCAGCAGGCACTGGTTATCAGACTAAAATTCAACAGGGGCTGATTGAGCACAAAGTGACAACTATTATCTGAAGTGATGGAATTGATGAAACTAAAATACAAGTTCGTATCAAGCTTAAGGGTATTGCAAAATTAGCAAAATTGTTAAGCTTGGAGGTAGCAGCATGAATAACGCAATCTCTACGCTAACTTTCCAGAATTTCACCTTTAATCCAATTGTTGATATTGGTCAAATTTGGCTGATATCTACTGAGCTTACACAGGCACTAGGTTATAGCCGAACAGGTAGTGTCAGTCGGGTTTATTCACGTAATTCAGATGAATTTACTGATTCAATGACAATGACCGTCAACATGATGGTCGTTAGAAAAACGGGTGAAATTGATATGTTGGTACGGTTATTTTCACTTCGTGGTGCTCACTTAATTGTGATGTTTGCAAAGACCCCAGTAGCTAGACTATTCCGTAAATGGGTGCTGGATGTTTTGGATAGAGAGGTCAATGGAAGTAATTTCGATGAGCACTTGCTGCTTAAAAATATCACAACAGTATTTAATCATATTAGCCGGGTAAGAGTGATATTGAATTAATCTTTTTCACCATCACTAAGAAGATTAAATACAAAAGTAGATGCAGAATTAACAGGAAGATTAGCCGATATTCACGGCTTAGTGTTTAGTTCTCTAAGGCACCTTAAAATGAATTCAACGGTAAAATTGATGCATTAATTGTACTAAAAAACAAAAAAGTCATTTAATCGGTGACTTTTTTTATTTATGGGGTCAGCAATGGACAAATTTACATGGCGAACACAAATTCAAGACAGCTCAACAGGTGAATTCAGACACAGAATCAAAGAAGTTGAGTTTAGTGAGGGTTATAAACAAGTGTCAGCAGACGGCATTCATCCCGAAACCCAGTCGTGGCCTTTTTTCTATTTAGACAAAAAAGACGAAGTGATGCCCATCTTTGATTTTATTTGTCACCATACGGTGAAAGCCTTGATCTGGGTGCCGCCTTTTGGCGTGAAGGGACTGTATCGGCGACTTTTGAGGAGGCTTTCTCAGCATGACAATTGTTTCAGATGTCCAAAAATTAGTGCCTGGTTAAAAAATACAGTTAGTGGACTTTGGCGGCAGTGCTTTTGGTGGTCCGGTATTGCGCTTTCACGCTTATCACCTTTACCATACACCCGAAGAGATTAAAAAAGAAGCAGGTGAATTAAAGCCTAAACCTATATGGTGGTAAGGTAACGAATATAGCGCATGGCCTTATGAGATTTCAGGTCTGTCAAAAAGCGGTGCGGGAAGTCCAGCCAGACCAGTATTAAAAGTGGGAAATGTTGATAGTCTGATATCGTCTCTCTGTTTACAGTTTGCCGATATGGTTCAGGCGAAAGTAACCATTTTTGAAACCTTTTCGCATTATCTGGATAGTAAAAATTTTCCTGACGATAATCCAACGGCCAATCCTGACGAGTGCTTTAAATAGGTATTTTACGTTGACTATAAAAGTCACGAAGTGGCGTGCGGTTTTGTTGAATTTGAACTCTCTTGTCCTTTCGATTTACAAGGGGTCATGCTGCCAATACGTCAGATACATAATTTGTGCTACTGGTGAATGCGTGGCTGGTATCGTTCGGATAATAGTTGTGC
Source organism: Arsenophonus sp. (assembly GCA_045399315.1). GTDB lineage: Bacteria > Pseudomonadota > Gammaproteobacteria > Enterobacterales > Enterobacteriaceae > Arsenophonus. The sequence continues at coordinate 1,513 of DAYVGO010000063.1, read as the reverse complement.
CTACAACGGAAATCGATATTTTGATGAGAAAGGCAATCCGGTTGATGACACCGCCTTAGATGTTTGTGGTGGGCTAATGAGAGATTGTAGAAAGCGATTTGGGGAAAATGTCCCATTAGATTTTGGTGGATTTCCAGCAGCAGGGTTAATACGATGATAACGAAAAAGATTATTGAGGCAATATTTACCCATGTTAAACAGGTATATCCGCAAGAAGCCTGTGGCGTGATTTGCCAGAAAAGTCGGGTAAAGAGATATTTCCCTTGCCGGAATCTTGCTATCAACCCGACAGAACACTTTAAATTATCACTGGAAGACTGTGCCAATGTGGAAGACTGGGGAACTCCTATTGCTATCGTTCACTCTCACTGTGGCAAAGGTGTGACGACTCAACCTAGTGAAATAGATTATTTGCAGTGTGATGTCAGTGAATTACCGTGGATGATTGTGTCATGGCCAGAGGACGGATTTATGCATTATTGAACTAGGGAGCGAATGTGAATTAACGGGGCGTGCATTTGTTTTAGGCTATTCAGATTGCTGGATGCTTATCATGGATTATTTTTGTCAAAAACACGGCATTAGGTTAAATAACTGCAGCGTGGTTTACTCCTTGGTGGGAAGAGGGGAAAAATCGTTATGGATAACTTTATAAAAGAAGGTCTTGTCGAATTTAATGACGCACCGAAAGCAAGTGATGTGGTCATTATGCAGATTCAGGCTGATGTGCCTAATCATGCAGGCGTTTTGTTGGATAATGGTATGCTTTTACACCATTTGTACGGACAACTGAGTCGTGTTACTCCCTATAGTGATTATTGACGTGACCGAACTGTCAAGATTGTCAGAAGGAAAGCGTGGTTATGAGTGAACTAAGAACTGTTTGGTTATATGGTCATCTGGGTACAAAGTTTGGGTGAGTTCATCAATTAGTGATAAGCTCACCGAGAGAAGCCATTAAAGCGTTATCCATACTTTATTCAGGCTTTGAGTGTTATCTAGCGAATGCCCATTTGAGAGGGGTTGAATTTACTGTATTTAAAGGGATTGGCGTAGACGCATTTCACCTGAACACAACAGAGGATATTCGAATAGCGCCGATAATTAAGGGCAGTAAAGGCGGTTTCTTCGAAACAATGCTAGGGGTGGCGATGATTGGATTGGCAGTATGGAATTCCGCGTTTTTAGCGATGTCATCTACGGTTACAGAGGCTTTAATGGCTGGTGGTACTTTGATGGCATTAAGCGGTATAACACAAATGTTGTCACTCCAACCGTCAGGCGCTTCAATCCGTCAAGATGCAGATAATAAACCTTCTTATGCTTTTGGGGGCGTGGTGAATACCACTGCACAGGGTGATCAGGTGCCATTACTGTATATGCTAGATTGAATCTCCCCGGGTTTATTGGAGAGTTTTTATTCTGTAAATGTAAACAACAAACTCCCTATCATGAAGGGAAGAATAATATGCGTTTTCTACCTCTATTTTTCCAGGTCTTTCTATGGATTACC
>DAYVGO010000012.1:0-152859 GCA_045399315.1 Arsenophonus sp. | reverse complement strand
TTTGCTTTTGCTTTTGCTTTTGCTTTTGCTTTTGCTTTTGCTTTTGCTTTTGCTTTTGCTTTTGCTTTTGCTTTTGCTTTTGCTTTTGCTTTTGAAATTATTATTTCACCAGATTCTAGTGGTTCCTTTCGTGTGTCAAGTACTTTTTGTTCAAATTCTGCCAGCTCATCAAGAAATAAATACCATGATGAGCTAGTGATATTTCTCCAGGTTTAGGTAAGCTGCCACCACCAACCAATGCTAGCATAGAAGCACTGTGATGAGGTGCTCTAAATGGCCGTGTAAGCTATTTCTCGTTACCAAATGACGTCTCACATAAACTTTTTATTGAAGCTATCTCTAGCACTTCTTGATTGGTTAAATCAGGTAAGATAGTAATTAAGCGATTAGCTAGCATGGTTTTGCCTGTGCTGGTGGACCAAGCAATAAAAGATTATGTCCTGCTGCTGCTGTTATCTCTAATGTACGCTTGGCATGTTCTTGACAGATAATATCCTTGATATCTGTTATGTTATGGGTTTTATGGCTAGAAATAGGTATTTCTTGATTGTGAAGTAAGGTATTTTGATCATGTAAAAAATTACAAATAGCTAATAGATGCTCACAAAAATAGACACTTTCGGTTGGTAATAAATTTAATTCATTTGCATTTTCTATCGAGGTAATCAATTTACATTGATTCTTTAATACAGCTTGCGCTGCTGTTATTCGACGAATTTGACCAGAAAGTGCTAATTCGCCAAGCAATTCATAGTGATTTAATTTTATTGATTTGATTTGTTCCGATGCAGCTAAAATGGCAGGCAAGGGCGATATCCAGATCGTAGCGTCCACCTTCTTTTAGTAGATTGGCGGGTGCTAAATTGATGGTTATTCTTTTAGGTGTATACTGAAACCCACTGTTTATTAAGGCACTTCTGGCACGATCTCGTGCTTTTTTGACGGTGGTCTCTGGCAAACCGACTAGAGTTAGTCCAGGTAGGCCATTACTAATGTGTGCTTCAACTGTTACCCGTGGGGCATTCATGCCGATTGAAGTTCTGATGTAGATAACAGCTAGTGCCATATTTCCTCCCTAAAATGTCTTGTTACTACTCTCTTGGTCAGTAAATTAGGCATAACTATGTCTTGTTGGGTATGCGAAGGTAATTAGAAAAGTATCAGAAATTTTTACTTTTATTGCAGTTTTTTAGAGTAGTGGCGACGTTATTGATGATGAAAATCGCTATTAATTATCTGTAATCATATGCATTACAATCAATGTCTAATCAATAAACTGTAGTTAATGATTTTATGTAAAATTAATTTTATAGTTATTTTTATTGAACATATGTTAACTCTAAATAAATTATCAAGATCAAAGAACAAATATTATTACGAATGTTTTTGCCCTAGTAATTAACCTAATTACTGTGAGCGTGGTGGTGATTATCCCACCGTGCGAGGCAGCACTTTGGCGAAGAAAGGCAGAATAACTAACTAGCCAGATTTCACAAGAACCCCGCTCCTTTCGGTGCCGGGGTTTTTTAGCGTTAAATTTGAGTTAGTTACCGGTGAGAATTTGGAAAATAGACAAATAAAAAGGTTTCTGGAGTAAAAATAATGAATGGAACACAATGGTTAGTTCAAGCATTAATTAACCAAGGGGTTAAGAAGATTTTTGGTTATCCAGGAGGTGCTATTATGCCTGTCTATGACGCTTTGTATGATAGTGATTTAGAACATTTATTATGTCGTCATGAGCAAGGTGCTGTTATGGCTGTAATTGGTTACGCAAGGGTAAGTAATAAACCAGAAGTCTGCCTTGCGACATCAGGGCCAGAAGCAACCAATCTGATCACTGGTTTAGCGGATGCATTACTAGACTCAGTACCAATTGTAGCCATAACAGGACAGGTTGCTCTGGAGTTAATTTGGACAGATGTATTTCAGGAAGTTGATGTTCTAAGTTTTTCTTTTGCTTGTACCAAACATAGTTTTTTAGTGGATTGTGTCGAGATGTTGCCACAGGTTGTTACTGAGGCTTTCAGTATTGCAACAACAGGTTGTCCTGGACCCGTTTTAATTGATATTCCCAAAGATATACATTTACAGCCAATACATGTGCACCCCTATTGTATGCCAGCTAAACAAAAAACGTTTTATTCTACCCATCAGTTGGTAATCGCATGTGAAATTATGGAGCAAGCGAAACAGCCTATTTTGTACGTGGGTGGTGTTGTTGGTATGTCAGGCGCAGTTTCTGAGTTAAGGAATTTTGTTGCTATATCAGGATTACCCACGGTTTCTACCTTAAATGGTCTAGGTGCCGTCACAGCTGATGATCCTCATTATTTAGGATTGATGATGCATTGGATAGGTTATTCAGTCATGTAGGCTCCTATTTGTTACAGGTATCTGTTGATCAATTAGAAAATGTTTGGTCGTTAGTTCCACCAGGGGCAAACAACGAAAAAATGATGGAGAAACCTTTATGAGACAATATTTATTGAATATAGAAGCGCGCTTTCGACCAGAGATTTTAGAACGTATTTTACGGGTTACTCACCATCGAGGTTTTCAGGTTAACACAATGAGTATGAGCCAGGCATTGGATGGGAGTAACGTTAGCATTGAAATAACAGTTAATAGTCAGCGTCCGCTGAGTCTTCTCTAATTCACAATTAACTAAGTTGGTAGATGTTTTTGATGTTGAAATCAAGCAACAAGCTGCCAAACAATCAATCGGTAATATAAGGTAAAAAAGACAGATTATATTTGGTTCAACGGTGAAATGGTGCCCTGGGCAAAGATACATGTAATGTCTCACTCTTTACATTATGGCACATCGGTTTTTGAAGGAATTCGTTGTTATCAATCTTATCAAGGCCCAGTAGTTTTTCGCCATCGTGAACATATGCAGCGTCTACATGATTCAGCAAAAATTTACCGCTTGCCTTTAAGCCAAAGCGTTGATGAATTAATGGAAGCTTGTCGCGAAACAATTCGTAAGAATAAGTTAGTTAGTGGCTATATTAGACCGTTAGTTTTTATTGGTGATGTTGGTATGGGAGTGAGTCCACCACCGAGTTATAAAACTGATGTCATTATTTGCCGCTTTTCCATGGGGCACCTATCTAGGTGAAAAAGCACTAGAGCAAGGTATTGATGCGATGGTTTCGTCTTGGCATCGTGCATCACCAAATACGATCCCGACAGCTGCTAAAGCAGCTGGTAATTATCTATCTTCTTTACTAGTAGGCAGTGAAGCACGACGCCATGGCTATCAAGAAGGAATCACGTTAGATGTTAGCGGTTATATTTCGGAAGGTGCTGGTGAGACCTTGTTTGAAGTTAAGGATGATGTTCTCTTTACACCACCAATTATTTCGTCAGCACTATGACCGGTACTGCGGCTGAGATTACGCCGGTTCATACTGTTGATGGTATTCAAGTCGGGATTGGTCATTATGGTCCAGTGACCAAACGTATTCAGCAAGCTTTTTTTGGTTTATTTGATGGTTCGACAAGAGATAAATGGAATTGGTTAGATCCTGTCAATAGTTAATTAAAATTCGTTGATGTTTATTGGCGACTGAGTATCGTCAATTTTATAACAAGGGAGCAAAGATGCCAAAATATCGTTCTGTTACAACTGTCAATGTCGTAACATGGCTGGTGCAAGAGCTCTTTGGCGGGCAACAGAAATGACCGACTCTGATTTTGGTAAGCCAATTATTGCGGTTGTCAATTCATTTACTCAGTTCGTCCCCGGTCACGTACATCTACGTGATCTGGGTGCATTGGTTGCTAAACAGATAGAAGCAGTTGGTGGGGTTGCAAAAGAGTTTAATACTATTGCGGTTGATGATGGAATTGCTATGGGCCATGGTGGTATGTTGTATTCGCTACCCTCACGTGAGCTTATTGCTGATTCAGCTGAATATATGGTTAATGCCCGTTGTGTCGATGCGATGGTTTGTATTTCTAATTGTGATAAAATTACACCAGCAATGTTGATCACAGCGGTGCGGTTAAATATTCCCGTTATTTTTGTCTCTGGTGGTCAGATTGAGGCAGGAAAAACCAAACTTTCTACTCAAATTATTAAACTCGATTTGGTCGATGCCATGATCAAAAGTGCAGATCCAACTGTAAGTGATAAAGAAAGTGCACAAATTGAACGTTCGGCTTACCCAACCTGTGGCTCTTGCTCAGGCATGTTTACTGCTAATTCAATGAACTGTTTGACGGAGGTTTTAGGGTTATCTTTGCCAGGCAATGTTCTGTACTGGCGACGCATACCGATCGTAAACAATTTTTCTTGGATGCGGGTAAACGTATCGTTGAGATCACTAAAAAATATTATGAACAGGATGATGAAAGTGTTTTGCCACATAATATTGCCATCAAAACTGCATTTGAAAATGCGATGACACTCGATATTGTAATAGGAAGCCCCTCTAATACGGTATCGCATCTATTAGCGGCAGCGCAAGAAGTGGAGGTTGATTTTAGCTTGGCTGATATTGATCGTTTATCACGTAAGGTACCTCATTTATGTAAGGTTGCACCGAGTACTAGCAAATATCATATGGAAGATGTTCACCGAGCAGGCGGAGTGATCGCTATTTTGAGCGAATTAGAGCGTGCACAGTTACTTAATCACCAGGTAAAAATATTCTCGGTCTAAATATCGACCAAATGTTAGCGTAATATGATGTCATGTTGATCAATGATGATATGGTAAAACGGATGTATGCTGCAGGACCTACCGGTATTCGGACTACACAAGCGTTTTTACAAACATGTTGTTGGCCATCATTAGATATCGATCATCAAACAGGATGTATTCGCAATTTAGCACATGCATATAGTCCGGATGGTGGGCTTGCTGTTTTATTTGGTAACCTAGCTGAAAATGGGTGTCTTGTGAAAACTGCTGCTGTTGATGAAAATTGTCTTACGTTTCGTGGTCTAGCTAAGGTTTTTGATAGTCAAGAAGAGGCAGTAACCGCGATTTTGGGCGGTAAGATTGTGGCTGGTGACATGGTGGTTATTCGTTATGAAGGACCAAGAGGAGGACCAGGTATGCAGGAAATGCTTTATCCAACTTCCTACTCTCAAATCTATGGGGTTAGCTAGTCGCTGTGCATTAATTACTGATGGTCATTTTCTGGTGGTAGTTCAGGATTATCGATTGAAGATGGTGATGTTATTGATATTGATGTTCCTGCTCGTAGGATTGCCTTAAATATTGATGAGGCAATATTATATCAACGTAAGCAATCTGAATTAGCGTTTGGTAACAAGGCTTGGACACCACGCAATCGTGAGCGTGCAGTTTCTTTTGCCTTATGTGCTTATGCTTCATTCAAATTCTTTTTAGAACCACAAAGTAACTTATTGACTACACATATTGGAAAGAGTCAACAATTGCTAGAATGCACGAATTAATGGTTCATTAAGGCGTTTGTTTAAAACACAAACACCAAGATCAAAAGGTTCAACCAGGGAAATATCAAGTTGTAGAATACTATTGCGAACAGCTTCTAGCCTATTATCAACCACAACTTTTGGTATTAATGCAATACCACAACCGAATGCAACCATCGATACAATGGCTTCGTGTCCTGATACAGTAGCATAAATTAATGGATTATTAATAGCGTGATCATCCCATTGTATAGTTAAGCAATTTTTAAATGTCTTCATTAATGTGATTGAAGTTAGAGAGCGCATACTAAGTCAGAATGTAATTCAAACGGACACAGATTTTCCACTTGCTATATACCCGGTTTGGTGAGAGTTTCAAGCTAAAATATCTGCCAATAAAGTCAGTGCTACACAAGTAGAAAGGTCATGTAAGGCGATACGATGCAATGCAACATTTTACTGACTGTGATTGATGCATCTGTTAACACAGTGACTTTCTTGTAGTCATCAGCACACCTCGACAGTGTTGTATGCGTCACACAATTTTGTGCATCATGCCGCAAAATATGAGTTCGTTCGTCTATGTTGAGTTGTTGCAGTGTTTCATGCAGTTTTGTGTCCTCAAAGCTGTCCGCAAAATGCTTGATTATTACAGGGGCGTCGGGAGCCTCAGTCAGAATTTTAGAATGAATCTTGACACCTTCGTTGTTCTTGTTGAAAAAAGGGGCTATGTCGTGCGTTGGATCAGCGACATGCTGTACGAGAACTACAGGAATGCCTTTGTCTTTAACTTTACCAATTACCTTTACGATGGAGCAAAGAGTGGATTCAGTATTATTCAAAGGAAACGCTCCACCTGGAAAGTAATCGTTTTGTAAGTCGAACATATATAAGCTTGCTATTGAAACTAATCTGTAAAACCCACGATAATTGGCTTAATGCGCTTTTCGTTTCTGAAATAGCCATTTTTCATTTGATATCAAAAGGCTTTTAGAGGTTAAGCTTTGTGCTGGGCAACGGCTGAAGATTAGTAATTTTCATGAATGTAGAATAAAAATGTACTTAACGTACGGTTGAGTTTTAGAACCTTTAAATAGCTAATGTTACCAAGGTAGCATAATAATGTTAAGGGGAAAATTTATCTAAGTCTTTAAGGGTGATCCGGTGAATATGATAATCTGTAATTAAAATGAACAGCAGAAAAAATAGCAGCACTAGAGTTAAGTATGGAACATTAAGAAAATAGTAGAAAGTAAAAAAGAGAAGAACAAGATAGACAATATTTTATCTAGTGCCTGTAAATTATTTACAAAAACATATTAATGTTAGTTATATCGTTCATCTGACCTATGATGTTGATTTGAAATTCTCCTACCCCATCACTATCATGATCCAGTAATAATTTTGTTAGATTTTCTTCTTTATTGTAACTAACTAACATTTCATTTTTCCTATGAGTAAAATGATCGACTAATTCAATAGCAACATATTTATCATTAGGGTCTATGTTAAATTAAATGTGAAAATATCAATTTTGCCTTTACCCATCTCAAAATCGGTAATAACATTGGGCGATTGAGACAAAGAATCATCTAGTGATAAGTATTTAAAAATATCATTACTATTACTACCGGTTAATCTATAAGCGCCTGCATCACCGTATAAATTATCATTACCATTATCCCTGTATAAGTTATCGTTACCTGTACCACCAAATAACTTATCGTTGCCACTACTGCCGAATAATATATCGTCCTTACCACCGGATAGATTATCGTTTTTATCAGTACCATTGAGCATTAAATTATTTGGCATTTAGGTATTTCCTTTATTTAGTTTTATCTGATTAAATCAGAAATTAGGTTAAAAGTACTAATAGCTTTTGCCGCATTTGATCGGATTTTTCAAATCTTGTCCTTTTTAAAAAAGTGAAGTTAGCAGGTAGTTGTGATAAGCACCCGCTTTTAAGCAGTAACTGCAATGGTAGTTTTGCACCTATGGTTAGTTCAAATATACTATAAGGTTTAGCTAGGGGTAAATCAACGGCAACAAGGCGCTAATTGCTTGTTTTTCAGCTTTGTTTGTTAGTGGTACAAAATAGCTCTGGGAAAAATGTACCATAATTCGTCATGATACGAGGATATTGAAATTTTATCTCTGATATAAGTTTTCAGTGGTTATATTTTAATCACTAAATAGCGAATTTTTTATTACTTTTTTACTTATTTGCTTTCTGATACAATTTTACATTACGACAAGTAATGTAAAATGCTCAGTTAATACTTTATGCGATTAAATTATAATCAACAACAAGCGGTTGAATATGTCGACGGTCCCTGTTTAGTCTTGGCTGGAGCTGGTTCAGGTAAAACCCGTGTTATTACTAATAAAATTGCCTACTTAATTCGTCATTGTGGCTATTTGCCACGTCAGGTGGTAGCGGTTACTTTTACCAACAAAGCTGCTAGAGAGATGAAAGAGCGAGTTGGGCAAACGTTAGAAAAAAAAAGAAACCAGAGGATTAATTGTTTTAACTTTTCATACCTTAGGGTTGGAAATTATTAAACGAGAACATAGTGCATTAGGCATAAAGGAAAATTTTTCGTTATTTGATGAACACGATCAAATGGCTCTACTTAAAGAGCTAACATTTGATTTGCTAGAAGATGATAAAGATCTGTTACACCAATTAACCTCTACAATCTCTAACTGGAACAGTGATCTATTGACAGCCAGACAAGTTATGGCACAGGTAAAATCGGAAAAAGAACAGCGATTTACTGAATGTTATCGGCGTTATGAATTGCATTTATCAAGCTCTAATGTCGTTGATTTTGATGATTTGATTACTAAACCGACACGGTTGCTGGATGAAAATGAAGAAGTGCGTACGCGTTGGCAGCAAAAGATCCGTTATCTGCTGGTAGATGAATATCAAGATACCAATACTAGCCAGTATCAACTGCTTAAATTGTTAGTTGGTCAACGAGGACGTTTCACTGTTGTCGGTGATGATGATCAATCTATTTATTCTTGGCGTGGTGCACAACCGCAAAATTTAGCTTTACTAAAAACCGATTTCCCTCAGCTCAATGTGATTAAATTGGAGCAAAATTATCGCTCTTCTGGCCGTATTCTAAAAGCCGCTAATATACTGATTGCTAATAATCCTCATGTTTTTGATAAAAAATTATTATCTGAATTGGGTTATGGTGAAGCGCTAAAAGTTATCACTGCTAATAATGAGGAACATGAAGCAGAGCGTGTGATCGGTGAATTGGTGGCCCATCATTTTGTGAATAAAGCCCAATATAAAGATTATGCTATTTTATATCGCGGGAACCATCAATCACGTATATTTGAAAAATTGTTGTTACAAAACCGTATTCCTTACCATATTTCAAGTGGAACTTCGTTTTTTTTCACGTTCAGAAATTAAATATATATTGGCTTATTTGCGGATATTAACCAATTCGGATGATGATAGTGCATTTCTCTGTATTGTTAATACGCCTAAACGTGAAATTGGCCCGAAAACAATTCAAAAATTGGGAGAATGGGCTATTTTGCGCCAAAAAAGTCTATTTGCAGCCAGCTTTGATGTAGGACTTGAACAAACATTAACCGGCCGTGGTTTGACGGCATTACAACATTTCACTAATTGGTTAGCCAATATTGTCAAACGCGCTGAACGAGAGCCACTGCTTGCAGTCAGAGATCTACTGCATGACATAGATTATGAAAGTTGGTTATATGAAACATCAAATAGTACCAAAGTAGCTGAGATGCGGATGAAAAATGTTAATCAACTGTTTGGTTGGATGGATGATATGATTAATGGCAATAATATTGATGAGGCGATGACTTTGTCACAGGTTGTATCACGTTTTACCTTGCGGGATATGATGGAGCGTGGAGAAAAGACTGAAGAGTTAGATCATGTGCAATTAATGACTCTGCATGCCTCTAAGGGACTCGAATTTCCTTACGTTTTTTTAATTGGTATGGAAGAAGGATTATTACCCCATCAAACCAGTATTGATGAAGATAATGTCGATGAAGAACGTCGGCTTGCTTATGTGGGTATAACTCGCGCTCAACGAGAGTTATTTTTTACTCATTGTCGGGAGCGACAGCAATATGGTGAACTTATTCGACCAGAGATTAGTCGTTTTTTATATGAATTACCGCAAGATGATTTGAGCTGGGAGCATAATAAAAAAATGGTGACAGCAGAACAGCGGATGGAAAAAGGACAGTCTGCTATTGCTGATATCAGAGCGAGATTAGGGTTAAATAAAAAATAAATTTTAGTCAACCAAGGGCATTGAATTTATTGTATTAATTCAGATTGTTCTATAATATCAGAGACCAATTTATTTTACTTCGTCATTGGATTTTTCTTGCTGTAAATTTTCATAACAGAGCAGGTGTTCCAATAACCATTGATAGGGTCGCGTGAGGATTAAGGTTTTTTTATGTGCTCTAAATCATAATAACGGAATAGTATTATCACGACGTGGGAGAGTAAAAATTATCGCAAGCCTTAAAAACCGACAAAGAAGAATAGCTTGTTGTAGCGGGATAGCCGTTTGTTGGGTAAGTTCCGCTAAATCTATCGGGCCAGTTTGATTTTTTAGTAAGATAGCTAATAAGCATTTTTGCGCAAGTGTATAGCCTGGCGTATCTAGATGACTGATGAGATAGTGGGCATGGTGAGTAGCATGGTGGGCATTGATAAATAAGCCAATTTCATGTAAAGCGCTACCGCCTTTTAATAACTCATCAACTTGGTGATTATCATGATAAAAATTTTTCTTTAATTTTGAATAAAAATATTCTGTTAGTCTCTTTACTCGATTAGCTTGACCGCTGGGGAAAACCAGCGCACTTTCTAGCGTTAGTCCTTCAATTTGCAATTCTTCTCCGGCTGTCAGCATGATTTCTTGAATAGCTTGTATAGTACCTGAAGCGCCGACGCAAATTTGTCAACCTTGCTCAATAAGTTGGTTTGCGATCGGTTTAATAATGTTATGAGCAGCAGTTTCAGCTTGAGCAAAATTTTCTTCTGTTAAATTATGATCTTTAAATAGTTTTCAAGCCAGGTAACGCAACCCATATTAAGGTTAACTAGTTGGCTATGTTTAGCCTGGGTACCTGTAATGATTTCAGTACTGCACCGCCAATATTTATCACTAATCGTTTATCTGAACCTCCAGTGGCATGTGCAACACATTGATTTACTTAATAAAAAGGTGGCATTCTTCGTGAGACGCAGTATTGCGGTCGCGACAATTTGCACTTGTTCAGTAGGAAGATCTTGTAAATATTCGGAAAAAGCTGCAAACATTGCCAGCTGCGCTCCATTTCTTGTTGAGATAAATGGTTATTTTCATCCAGGTTAGCGGCGAGCCTGACTTTACACTTGATACGGGCAAGGGTCTGTACATAACCAGAAATTTCTCGTACCACTATCATATGAAAACTGTTAGAACCAAGATCGATTGTTGTGTAAAGTGATGTTCTTAACATAAGCTTGTTAGCTCGGATGCTTACGAGTATTACGTGAATTGTTATGTCGGCTTTGAGTATTATTGCGGCGTGTTCCATTGGTACGTGCACGACGACGCGGTTTCGGTGTTGGTAAATCTTGCAATAACACCTCACTGTTGTATTTGCTTACTGGGATCTGATGTTGAATATACTCTTCAATCACAGGTAGATTTAAAGCATACTCTTCACAAGCCAGACTAATCGAATGACCACTTTCACCAGCACGTCCGGTACGACCGATACGATGAACATAATCTTCACAATCATCAGGTAGATCATAATTAAATACATGAGTGACAGATGGGATATGTAAACCTCTGGCAGCAACATCTGTTGCGACTAAGATATCTAAGTGACCTTGAGTGAACTGTTCAAGAATACGTAAGCGTTTTTTTTGTGCCACATCGCCGGTTAGTAAGCCCACTCGATGACCATCAGCAGCAAGGTGAGCCCAGATATCTTCACAGCGATGTTTGGTATTAGCAAAAATTATACATCTTTCGGGCCACTCTTCCTCGATTAAAGTTTGTAACAGACGCATTTTTTCTTCGTTAGAAGGGTAGAAAAGTTCTTCTTTAATGCGATGACCTGTTTTTTGTTGAGGTTCTACCTCAATATATTTGGGTTGATTCATGTGTTCAAATGCCAGTTCTTGAACACGATAAGAAAGTGTTGCGGAAAAAAGTAAATTCAGGCGTTGGGTGGCAGGTGGCATTCGACGAAATAACCAACGAATATCTTTGATAAAGCCAAGATCATACATGCGGTCAGCCTCATCAAGTACCACAACCTGAATAAGACCTAAATGGATATGACCTTGTTTAGTATAATCAATTAAGCGTCCGGTCGTACCGATAAGGATATCAACTCCTGACTGGAGCACATGAAGTTGTTCTTCGTAGCCGTCACCACCATAAGCTAAGCCCATTTTTAAGCCGGTTATAGCAGCTAATTCTTTTGCGTCGGCGTATATCTGAACAGCTAATTCTCGTGTAGGAGCCATAATAAGAGCTCTGGGTTGATTAACTTGACGCTCTGAATTTGTTGGATGTGTTAGTAGATAATGAAAAGTTGAGGTAAGAAAAGCCAATGTCTTACCCGTTCCTGTTTGTGCCTGCCCTGCAACATCACGGCCTTCGACAGTAAAAGGCAATGTTGACGCTTGTATTGGCGTGCAATTATGAAAGCCTTTTTCATTAAGGGCTTCAATAACTTTAGGGTGTAAGGCGAAGTCTATAAACTTCTTGTCTGTCAAATGTGTTTTAGTCATAGTGTCTTAGAGTATCAGTTAACAGTTGCTTTATAAAAGAAATTTGTTTGAAATAAAGCAAACATAGTTAAATTAATGTTAGACTGAAACGACATAAAAACTTGATCCTTGGAGTATCACAATGAGTGGCAAAGTTATTCCTCTATCTGATGTTGATTTTAAAGAAATAATCAAAAATTCTGAAAAGTCAATATTAGTTGACTTTTGGGCTGAATGGTGTGGCCCGTGTAAAATGATCGCCCCTATTTTAGATGAAATCGCTGATGAATATACAGCTAAATTGATTATTGGCAAATTGAATGTTGACCATAACCCTAAAACAGCGAGTGACTACGGTATTCGTAGCATTCCTACTTTATTGCTTTTTAAACATGGTAAGCTTGAGCTGGTTGCTAAGCAAGTTGGTCTTTTGTCTAAAACTCAGTTAAAAGAATTTTTAGACAAAAATCTCTAATTTTCCGTAAGATATTAACATCAGACGTTTAGTAGGCCAATATTTTTGCGCAATTTCCTGTTAGACGTCTGCTTTTTATGCAATTCATAGCTAGACGTCTGCTTTGAAGCATGGTACCTTAACGTCATTACTTAGTATGATACGTATTTTTATCATAATATGTACATATTGAATATGCTATTGTATAGACATATTTGTTATCTCTGGATAATCTATATCCTACGATGGTTTGAATTCCATTGACTCCCATAGAGATAATTCTTTTAGACAGACATGCTCCATATGTTATTTACTTGGTGGTGTTGTGTGAGGCCTAAGAATTATAAAGGGAGATTTCCTCATCCACTTTGAGATGAATTCTTATAGTCTTATTCTGTCTTTGCTGTTTGCTGTATAAAGAGTGTTATCTAAGGTAGTAAATTAACAAATTTCAGCTACTACATGGACTTATATCCTAATGAAATTGATATATTTATCAAGAATCGTTAAGGTTTTTGTATTTTTATTTAAATAGGCATTTAGAGATTGCTATACTATTTATTGTTCATAGTTCAAAAAATATACCCCGAGTTTAAGAACCCACCATTATGAATCTTACCGAATTAAAAAATACGCCGGTATCTGAATTGATTACTCTTGGCGAAAGTATGGGGCTAGAAAACTTAGCCCGGATGAGAAAACAGGATATTATTTTCTCGATTTTGAAGCAGCATGCGAAAAGTGGAGAAGATATTTTTGGTGATGGCGTGCTAGAAATTTTGCAGGATGGATTTGGCTTTCTTCGTTCTGCTGATAGCTCTTATCTAGCTGGTCCTGATGATATTTATGTTTCTCCTAGTCAGATTCGTCGCTTTAATCTACGAACGGGAGATACCATATCAGGAAAAATTCGTCCTCCTAAGGAAGGAGAACGCTATTTTGCCCTATTAAAAGTTAATGAAGTCAATTTTGATAAACCTGAAAATGCTCGCAGTAAAATCCTATTTGAAAACTTGACACCGCTACATGCTAATAATCGTCTACGTATGGAACGTGGTAATGGCTCAACCGAGGATTTGACTGCCCGTGTTCTGGATTTAGCTGCGCCTATTGGGCGTGGGCAGCGTGGTTTAATTGTGGCTCCACCAAAAGCAGGTAAGACCATGTTGTTGCAGAATATTGCGGCTAATATTGCCAATAACTATCCAGATTGCGTTTTGATGGTGTTGTTAATTGATGAGCGACCAGAAGAAGTGACAGAAATGCAACGTCTAGTTAAAGGTGAAGTCATTGCTTCAACTTTTGATGAACCAGCATCTCGTCATGTTCAGGTTGCTGAAATGGTAATAGAAAAAGCTAAGCGCTTAGTTGAACACAAAAAAGATGTCATTATTCTTTTAGATTCAATTACCCGTCTTGCTCGTGCCTATAACACAGTGGTTCCTTCCTCTGGAAAGGTATTAACTGGTGGGGTAGATGCGAATGCTTTACACCGTCCAAAACGTTTTTTTGGTGCTGCACGAAATGTAGAAGAAGGTGGCAGCTTGACAATCATTGCCACAGCATTAGTTGATACAGGCTCGAAAATGGATGAAGTGATCTACGAAGAGTTTAAAGGCACCGGTAATATGGAGTTGCATTTGTCACGGAAAATAGCGGAAAAACGTGTTTTCCCTGCGATAGATTATAATCGTTCAGGTACTCGTAAGGAAGAGTTATTAACTTTGCCGGATGAGTTACAGAAAATGTGGATATTGCGTAAAATTATTCATCCTATGGGTGAGATTGATGCAATGGAATTTTTGATTAATAAATTAGCCATGACTAAGACCAATGATGAATTTTTCGATTTTATGAAGCGTTCTTAAGTTGCTATTTTAATTGATTATTTATTATAAGGCGCCACTTTTATGTGGCGCTTTATTTTGTTTGTTTTTATTATCAAATAGTATCTATTTGGTATAAATTTTGCCTATTAAAGTTGAGCAGTGCAAGATAAGAGAAATATTTTGTTATTGTTACAAATAAGCTAAGTTAAAGTAGACTTATGGTCTATACATGAAAATGAATATAGTGGATGATTTCTAAAAAAATTGTAAGAGAGTAAATATTGTGCACACACTAAATTTACTAATCGACGTTTTTTGGGTTTTCTTATTTTCTTTAATCTTCATATTTATTGTCAGGAAAGTGGCGAAAAGATTTGGTCTGGTTGATGAACCTAATCATCGAAAAAAACACCAGGGGCAAATTCCTTTGGTGGGTGGGATTACGGTTTTTTTTTGTATTTGTTTGGCGTTCACGATCACCCAAGAATATATTCCTCATAAATGGTTGTACTTAATTTGTGCTGAGATTTTAGTATTTGTTGGTGTATTGGATGATCGTTTTGATATAAGCGTTAAAATTCGGGCAACTATTCAAGCGATTGTGGCTTTTGTCATGATTCATTTTGCCGGTTTAACGTTGAATAACTTAGGTTATGCTTTTGGTCCATGGTGGGAAATCACTTTGGGCCCGTTAGGATATCTAATGACGTTATTCGCTGTTTGGGCGGCAGTGAATGCTTTTAACATGGTTGATGGTATTGATGGTCTGCTTGGTGGGCTTTCTTGTGTTTCTTTTGCCGCGTTAGGTATTTTGCTTTACCAAAATGGCGATATGGCATTAGCTTATTGGTGTTTTGCTTTTATTGCTGCCATTCTTCCCTATATATGCTTGAATTTAGGTTTGTTAGGCAAGCGTTATAAAGTGTTTATGGGGGATGCGGGTAGTACATTAATTGGTTTTAGCGTTATTTGGTTGTTGTTGATGTCAACACAAGGTGAGCAACGTTCTATTAAACCAGTGACGGCCCTTTGGATTATAGCGATTCCGCTTATGGATATGATTGCAATTATGTATCGGCGTCTACGTAAGGGAATGAATCCTTTTTCACCAGATAGACAGCATATCCATCATTTGTTTATGCGTTCAGGTTTTACGTCAAGGCAAGCTTTTATACTGATTTCGATGGCGGCTGCTATTCTGGCAATGATAGGTATCATCGGTGAACGCATAAATTTCATTCCAGAATGGGTGATGTTAGCATTATTTTTGTTTATATTTGCTATATACGGCTACTGTATTAAACGTGCTTGGAAAGTGGCGCGTTTTGTAAAACGTGTTAAACGTCGCATGCAACGTATGGCAAAATAAATAAACAAATATTTAAAGGAGTTTCATACCAGTGACAAAATCAGAAACACAACCCAAATTTAATTCTAGCTCGCAGTCACTTGAATATGAGTTAGATATTAGAAGCGTATTTTGTGCACTATGGCAGGGAAAAATATGGATTATCTTTTTGACATTTATTTTTGCGGCTGTTGCATTAATTGTTTCTTACATGATGCAAGAAAAATGGAGTGCTAATGCTGTCACTGATTTACCTACAATTAATAATTTAGGTGCATATTATTCCCAACAGCAATTTTTGCGAAATGTGGATTCACATATTAATGAAACGCAGGATAATCAGTTGTCCACAATTGCTAATGAGGTTTATCAGGAATTTACTGTTCAAGTTGGTTCTTATGATACCCGACGAGAATTTTGGTTAAATAGTGACTATTATAAAACCCACATGGAAGGAAATTCTAAGGCTGATGCTGAGTTGCTTGATGAATTAATTAATAATATTCAATTTACCCCTAAAGATGATGATAAGGTACTAGATGATAATATAAAATTAGTAGCTGAAACGGCTCCTGATGCGAACCAATTATTGCGGGAATATATTTCTTTTGCAAACAAGCGTGCTAGTTTTAATCTTAATGAGCAAATTAAAGGAGCATGGGCGGCGAAGGAACAGTCTCTAAAAGCATTAGTCAAACGTCAAGAAATGGCCGCAAAAGCGAGTTATCAACGGCGTTTAAATACTTTACAACAATCGTTAAAAGTTGCACAGAAGCAAGGCATTTCAAGTAACAAAGTCGATGTACCCATTGATCAACTAGCTAATTCAGAAATGTTTCTGTTAGGCACATCCTTATTACAAGCTCAAATCGAAACATTACAGGCAACAGGGCCTAATTATGATGAAAATTATGATCAAAATATGGCGATGTTAGCGACGTTGAACGTAGCACCCGCTCTCGAAAATAATTTTCAAACTTACCGCTATTTAAGAACACCAGAAGATCCAGTAAAACGTGATAGTCCTCGTCGAGTGTTAATGATGGTTATTTGGGGAATGATTGGCGCTTTAAGTGGGGTAGGTATTGCATTATTAAGGCGAAAAACCTAATTATTTGCTAAACATATAGCAATATAGAGGACTTCAACAAATTATTAATGTGTTGAAGATAGAATCATTATTGATAATACATCTCATTAGTAGATAATGTTAAAATAAAAAGAGAGTCACTGTGAAAGTGTTGACTGTGTTTGGTACTCGCCCTGAAGCCATAAAAATGGCTCCAATGGTACATGCTTTGACAAACGATAATGCTTTTGAATCGAAAGTTTGCGTAACGGCTCAGCATAGAGAAATGCTGGATCAGGTGTTGCATCTGTTTGAGATCACACCTGATTACGATTTAGATATTATGACACCTGGACAAGATTTAACCGATATTACCTGTCGTATTCTTGAAGGAATGAAACCCGTACTATTATCTTTTAAACCCGATGTAGTATTAGTTCATGGTGATACGGCCACCACGCTGGCGACCAGCCTGGCTGCTTTTTATCAACGTATTCTTGTTGGTCATGTTGAAGCAGGATTGCGTACCGGTAACTTGTATTCTCCTTGGCCAGAAGAGGCCAATCGTAAGATTGCCAGCCATCTTGCAATGTATCATTTTGCTCCTACTGAGTATTCCCGCAAAAATTTACAGTGTGAATCGATCCCCGCTCAGCATATTTTTGTGACTGGTAACACAGTAATTGATGCATTGTTCTGGGTGCGTAATAAAGTTATGAGTGATGCCACTATACGAGCAAGTCTAGCAGCGCAATACCCTTTTCTTGATCGAGATAAAAAAATGCTATTAATTACAGGCCATCGACGGGAAAGTTTTGGTTGTGGATTTGAACGTATTTGTCATGCATTAGCGGAAATCGCTAAAAATCATACTGATGTGCAAGTCGTCTATCCGGTTCATCTCAATCCTAATGTGAACGAACCGGTGCAACGTATTTTGCATGGTATTGATAATATAATCCTAATTGATCCACAGGATTATTTACCTTTTATTTATTTAATGAATAACTCTTATTTGATCCTGACAGATTCAGGTGGTATTCAAGAAGAAGCGCCAGCTTTAGGCAAACCGGTATTGGTTATGCGTGATACTACTGAGCGTCCTGAAGCGGTTGAAGCCGGAACAGTACGTCTAGTTGGTACACAAACAGAAAATATTGTTCAAGCAGTAACACAATTGCTGACGGATGACGATGCTTACCAGAAAATGAGCCGCGTGTATAATCCTTATGGTGATGGTAAGGCTTGCCAGCGAATTCTTGAAGCGTTGAAAACAAATCAGGTGACATTATGAGTTTTGAAATTATTTCTGTTATTGGTTTAGGCTATATCGGTTTACCTACCGCAGCAGCTTTTGCTGCTCGCCAGAAAAAAGTGATTGGGGTTGATGTTAATCAATATGCGGTTGATACAATTAATCAAGGCAAAATCCATATTGTTGAACCTGATTTATATAAGACGGTAAAAACAGCTGTAGAAGCTGGCTATTTGAAAGCGTTCATTACACCTAGAAGCGCAGATGCGTTTTTGATTGCGGTTCCTACACCATTTAAAGATGATCATAAGCCTGATCTCTCTTATGTTATGGCAGCGGCAGAATCAATTGCTCCGTTTTTAAAAAAAGGCGATTTAATTATTCTTGAGTCTACTTCTCCTATCGGAGCGACTGAGCAAATGGCACAGCAGCTCGCCTCTATACGTACTGATCTGACATTTCCACAGCAACAAGGTGAAAATTCAGATATTGATATCGCTTATTGTCCGGAACGTGTTTTACCAGGTAAGGTCATGGTTGAACTGATCGAAAATGATCGGGTCATTGGTGGTATGACGATGAAGTCGTCCCAACGAGCAAGTGAATTATATAAAATTTTCCTGGCAGGTGAATGTATATTCACTAATGCGAAAACAGCTGAAATGTGTAAATTGACAGAAAACAGTTTTCGCGATGTGAATATTGCTTTTGCCAATGAATTGTCTTTTATTTGTGCCGAGCAAGGTATTAATATTTGGGAGTTAATTAGTTTGGCTAATCGTCACCCACGAGTCAATATTTTACAGCCAGGCCCTGGTGTTGGAGGTCATTGTATTGCGGTCGATCCTTGGTTCATTGTTGCGCAAAATCCAAAGCAATCTCGTTTGATCCATACAGCCCGTTTGGTTAATGACAGTAAACCAATCTGGGTTGTTGATCAGGTCAAGACAGTGCTAGCCGATTGTTTAACTGAGACCGGCAAACGGGCAAATGAAATTAAAATCGCCTGTTTTGGTCTGGCCTTTAAACCGGATATTGATGATTTGCGAGAAAGCCCCGCTATGCAAATCACAAAAATGATTGCAGATTGGCATACTGGTACTACTTATGTAGTAGAACCTAATATTGAACAGCTGCCAAAACTACTGAATGGCCTATGTCAATTGGTAACTACTGAAATTGCGATTGCTAATGCAGATATTATTTTGTTGCTAGTTGATCATAAACAATTTAAGGTGATTAATGGCCAACAAATCCGGCAAAAATGGGTAGTTGATATGAAAGGAGTTTGGCGTTGAAACGTATTTTAGTTACTGGTGGGGCCGGATTTATTGGTTCAGCAGTGGTTCGTCATATCATAGACAACACTAACGATAGCGTGGTTGTTGTTGATAGTTTGACTTATGCAGGTAATCTGGAGTCATTAGCGACAGTCATAGACAGTCCTCGTTATGCTTTTGCCCAGGTGAACATTTGTAACAGACCGGCACTTGATAAAATTTTTCAACAATATCAACCGGATGCAGTTATGCATTTAGCGGCGGAAAGTCACGTTGATCGCTCTATTGATGGGCCCGCGGCCTTTATTGAAACCAATATTGTTGGCACTTATCTTTTATTAGAGGTAGCTCGCAATTATTGGAATAATTTAACCCATCAACAAAAACAGCGATTTCGTTTCCATCATATTTCTACCGATGAAGTTTATGGTGATCTGCATGCGACTGAGGTGCTATTTACTGAAACAACTCCTTATGCACCGAGTAGCCCTTATTCAGCCTCTAAGGCTTCCAGTGATCATTTAGTCAGAGCTTGGAACCGTACTTATGGTTTACCGATATTAGTGACCAATTGTTCAAATAATTATGGCCCTTATCACTTTCCTGAAAAATTAATTCCTTTGATGATATTGAACGCGATAGCTGGTAAATCATTGCCTGTTTATGGTCAAGGTGAACAGATACGTGATTGGCTTTATGTTGAAGATCACGCGTGTGCCTTGCACTTAGTCATCAGTCAAGCGGAGTCTGGTAAGACTTATAATATTGGTGGTCATAACGAGCGAAAAAATCTTGATGTGGTAAAGACAATTTGCGATCTGCTAGAAGAATTGTGTCCGGTTAAACCAGCGGGTGTCTCCCATTATCGTGATTTAATTACTTTTGTTACTGATCGTCCAGGCCATGATATACGTTATGCCATTGATGCTAGTAAGATAGAGCGAGAGTTGGGTTGGAAGCCACAAGAAACCTTCGAATCGGGTATTCGTAAAACAGTTGAATGGTATTTGAGTAATGAGAATTGGTGGCGCCATGTGCAGGATGGTTCATATGCAGGTCAACGTTTAGGTATAGTGCCATAATAGGAAATGAGGAAAAGTGATGAAAGGCATTGTTTTGGCTGGTGGAGCAGGAACCCGTTTGTACCCCATTACTCGAGGTGTCTCTAAACAACTCTTACCTATTTATGATAAGCCAATGATTTACTATCCACTTTCGGTACTAATGTTGGCAGGTATTCGAGAAATATTGATTATTTCGACGCCTGAAGATTTGCCTGATTATCAGCGTTTACTCGGCGATGGTGATGCTTTTGGTGTTCATTTCAGTTATGTCGTACAACCCTCGCCTGATGGGTTAGCCCAGGCGTTTTTGATCGGTGAACGTTTTATTGGTAATGATGCTTGCTGTTTAATATTAGGTGACAATATCTATTTTGGGCAGGCTTTTAGCGATAAGTTAAAAGCGGTTGTTACTCGTCAATTAGGGGCAACGATTTTTGCTTATCAGGTGATGGATCCTGAACGTTTTGGGGTAGTTGAATTTGATGAACAATTTAAAGTGCTTTCTATTGAAGAGAAACCACAGTGGCCTAAATCGAACTGGGCAGTTACCGGCCTCTATTTTTATGATAATCAAGTTATTGATTTTGCTAAACAAATTAAACCTTCGCCACGTGGCGAGTTTGAGATCACTTGCCTGAATCAAATATATCTTGAGCGTGGTGAGTTAAATGTTGAGCTATTAGGCCGAGGGTTTGCCTGGTTAGATACCGGCACGCATGACAGCTTAATTGAAGCAAGCACTTTTGTGCAGGCTGTTGAGAAAAGGCAGGGATTTAAGATTGCTTGCCTAGAAGAAATAGCATGGCGTAACGGTTGGTTGACTGATGAACAGGTTGCAAAATCAGCGCAGAAACTGACGAAAACCGATTATGGTCAATATTTACAGGATTTACTACATGTTTGTCCACGCCAATATTGAAATACTCAGTTGGGAAAGTGATTTTTTTAACTGTAAAACGGCAAAGTTACATTTTACACCCGATGCGCCGGCTCTTTCATTAGATCAATTAGCAGACTACGATATTGTACAAGCCAAAATTGCTACCGCTAATACTGAACTGATTGATGCAATGTTGGTTATGGGTTTTTGGCTAGTAGAAGGTGAAGTCGATTTTTGCCTGAATATTGCCAGTAGGATTAAAAATCGCGGTTTAGATTTAGCTAATAAAAATTTAACCGTGGCTGCTGCAAATGATATTGAAGTGTTGAAAGGTATTGCGGCCACTGCTTTTTCCCATAGCCGTTTTCGTGCGCCCTGGTATCGATTAGAAGATAACGCCCGTTTTTATTCTGTTTGGCTTGAAAAAGCCGTTAAGGGTACTTTCGATGATGTTTGCTTGTTAGTTAAAAATGAGCTAGGCGATATTCAGGGGTTTGTCACCGTAAGGAAACTAGCAGTAGCAAAAGAGGCGCGAATTGGTTTATTAGCCACTGTTGCTGCCCATCAAGGTAAAGGAGTTGGTAAACAATTACTAACAGCAGCGTGCCAATGGTGTGAGCGGCAAGGAGTAGAGCGATTAAGGATAGCGACTCAAATCAGTAATATTGGCGCTATGCGTCTTTATTCACAAACGAGTGCACAAACTGAAACCACAGCTTATTGGTTATATAGAGGACGAAATGATCCCATTTAATAAACCACCAATTATCGGTACTGAATTAAGTTATATGCAAGAAGCCATACAGAGTGGCAAGTTATGTGGTGATGGGCACTTTACTAAGCGCTGTGAACAGTGGTTGGAAAAGCGTTTTCAGTGTCCGAAAGTGTTGCTAACACCTTCTTGTACTGCATCTTTGGAAATGGCGGCTATTTTGCTTGATATTAAGCCAGGCGATGAAGTCATCATGCCAAGTTTTACCTTTGTTTCTACCGCGAATGCTTTTGTGTTAAGGGGGGCGACGATTGTATTTATCGATATACGTCCCGATACCATGAATATGGATGAAAATAAGATTGAAGCGGCGATTACGGCCAAAACGCGAGCAATTGTTCCTGTTCACTATGCTGGTGTGGTCTGTGAAATGGATGTGATTATGGCATTGGCAGAAAAACATTATCTTTATGTTGTAGAAGACGCGGCTCAAGGCGTGATGTCGACTTATAAAGGTAAAGCGCTTGGCACGATAGGACATATTGGTTGTTATAGTTTTCATGAAACAAAAAATTACTCGTCTGGTGGTGAGGGTGGTGCTGTACTCATTAATGATCCTTCACTTATTGAGCGAGCAGAAATTGTTCGTGAAAAAGGAACGGATCGCAGTCAGTTTTTCCGTGGTCAAGTTGATAAATATACCTGGCGAGACATTGGTTCCAGTTATTTAATGTCAGAGCTACAAGCAGCTTATTTATGGGCACAATTGGAGCAGGCGGATAAAATTAATCAGCGTAGGCTAAATTTATGGAAAAACTATTATTTGGCGCTTAAGCCTTTAGCTAACATCGGTAAGCTAGATTTACCGATTATATCCCCTAATTTGGCACATAATGCTCATATGTTCTATATCAAATTGAAAGATATTGACCAAAGAACAGCGTTCAATAAACATATGCAAGCAGCCAATATTTTGTCCGTATTTCATTATGTTGCTTTACACTCCAGTCCAGCTGGTCGCAAATTTGGCCGTTTTCATGGTGATGATTGTTATACGACTAAAGAAAGTGATCGTTTAGTTCGATTACCAATATTCTATAATCTTACCGATGAAGAACAGCAACAGGTGATCAAGCAAATCCAATGTTTTTTTACGTGATATGTCATTAGCTAAAGCGTCTATTTGGACAGCGATTTCAACCTTGATAAAAATTGGTGCAGGGTTAATCGTTATTAAATTATTGGCTGTTTCTTTTGGCCCTAGTGGTGTTGGTCAGGCAGGAAATTTTCGTCAACTGATTACTGTGCTTGGTGTTTTATCAGGTGCAGGGATCTTCAATGGCGTAACCAAATATGTTGCTGAATATCGTCAGACACCAACAAAATTAGGTTCTGTATTAGGTACTTCATCAGCAATTATTTTGGGCTTTTCAACCTTATTAGCGATTATTTTTTTACTTTCTAGCTCATTTATCAGTCTGGTACTATTTGGTCATACACATTATCAAACCGTTATTTGTGCCTTAGCATTGATACAAATTGGGATCGCTTACGCTAATTATTTTCTGGCCATACTAAAAGGTTACCGTGATGTGAAAGGTAATGCACTATCGATTATCATCGGTAGCTTAGCAGGAGTGATTGCTTACTATATTTGTTTTAGATTAACTGGTTATGAAGGTGCATTAATAGGCTTAGCTTTAGTTATGGCGTTGATTGTTGTGCCAGCAGCGTTCATGATTTTACGCCATAAGCAACTGATTTGGTTATATTTTAAACCAAAATGGAATGGTGCCATTGGTCATAATTTGGCTAAGTTTACTTTAATGGCGTTAATAACCTCAGTCACGTTGCCGGTTGCCTATATTATGATGAGAAATTTATTGGCTGAGCAATATAGTTGGCATGAAGTCGGTATTTGGCAGGCAGTGAGTAGTATTTCAGATGTTTATTTACAGTTTATTACCGCATCTTTTACCGTTTATTTGTTGCCAACATTAGCTAAATTGCAGCATAAACATGAGATTAGTACAGAAATTTTTAAAGCTTTGAAATTTGTTTTACCGGCGGTAGTGATAGCTAGTTTTACTGTATGGTTATTACGAGATCTGGCTATATGGTTGCTTTTTTCCGATAAGTTTATGGCTATGCGTGATCTTTTTGCCTGGCAGTTGATTGGTGATGTATTGAAAGTAGGCGCTTATGTCTTCGGTTATTTAGTTATTGCTAAGGCAGCATTACGGTTTTACATTTTAACGGAAGTGACTCAATTTGCATTATTAACCGGATTTGCTTATTGGCTAATACCAGCTTACGGCGCGTTAGGCGCTGCTCAGGCTTATATGGCAACTTATATTGTTTATTTTATACTTTGTAGTGGCATATTCTATCTTTACCACAGGCAAACATGAAAACGTTAATCCATGTATTAGGATCCGACATCCCACATCATAACCAGACAGTGTTAGCATTTTTTAATGATTTTTTATATTCGTCAATGCCATCAGAAGGAAAAAGACAGTTTATGATTGTTAGTCGTGATCTAAATCTAGCATCACTCTATCCACATCTAGACATTAGCCAATTTGACAATAAAAAAGCAATTGCTAATGTCATCGCTAGGCAAGCACAGGCCGATAGAAATTGTCAATTCTTCTTTCATGGCCAGTTTAATGTGTCAATTTGGTTTGCATTATTGCTTGGCAAGATTAGTCGACAACAATTTTTATGGCATATTTGGGGAGCTGATCTCTATGAAGACTCAGTTTCATTGAAATTTAGATTATTTTATTATTTGCGACGTCTGGCATTTAAACGAGTAGGACATGTTTTTGCTACGCGAGGGGATTTAAATTATTTTTCCCAGTTAAATCCAGCTATCCCAACATCTTTGCTCTATTTTCCAACTAAAATGGATCCAGCTTTAACCGTTTATGAAAAATCAATTAACCAAACGGGTAAAGTAACAATTTTAGTTGGTAACTCAGGCGACAAGTCTAATCGACATATTGAAGCGTTACTAGCGATTAAAAGGCAGTTTGCTAATCAGCCGGTAGAAATTTTTGTTCCAATGGGATACCCCGATAATAATCAAGCCTATATCGCAGAAGTTGTTCAGGCTGCTAAAAATTATTTCCCAAATGGGGAGGTAACAATTATTAAGGAAAAAATTGCTTTTGATGATTATCTCACTTTACTGTGTTGTTGTGATTTAGGCTACTTTATTTTCAAACGACAGCAAGGCATAGGGACATTGTGTTTATTAATTCAGTTTGGGGTTCCTTTTATTATTAGTCGTCAAAATTGCTTTTGGCAGGATCTTATCGAACAGAATGTACCTTTTCTATTTTATGGTGATGAATTAGATGAACGGCAACTGGATGCCATTCGACAAAAAATTATGTTAATGGATAGAAGTCAGATAGCTTTTTTTTATCCCAATTTTATTAAAGGGTGGCAAGCTGCATTAACATCGATAGGAGAACAGTAATGACTTTATTGGAATTTGGTTGCCTATCGATAGTCTATTTTATCTCTCTGATATTAATTTTGGCACTAACATATCGAGAATTTCGGCGCGTACGCTTCAATTTTAATATCTTTTTTTCTTTACTTTATTTACTAACTTTCTACTTTGGTTTCCCATTAACTGGATTACTTGTTTTTAAATTTGACGTTAATGTGGTCCCAACCAATGCATTATTAAATGCTCTGCTCTCATCTATCAGTTTTTACATCATTTATTATATTGCTTACAAAACCCGTTTAAAAAGTAATGTCCAGCAAACTCAGCAACCTTTATTCACAATGAATGGAGTGGAAACGAAGCTAACTGGTTTGTTGTTAATGCTTATTGCCGTTATGACAGTGACTACATTTTTCTTACAAAATGGTTTTTTGTTATTTCGTTTACAGTCCTATAGCCAGATTTTTTCTAATGAAGTTTCAAGTGTGGCATTAAAACGTTTTTTTTATTTTTTCATCCCAGCAATGTTAATTGTTTATTTCTTAAAGTCTAACCAATATCGCTGGATATTTTTTCTGTTTAGTACTGTTACCTTTGGAATATTTACTTATTTGGTTGTGGGCGGAACGCGGGCTAATATTATCATCGCCTTTGCACTTTTCCTGTTTATCGGCATCGTCCGGGGTTGGATTAATTTATGGATGCTAGCTATGGCTGGTGTTATCAGCATTGTTGGCATGTTTTGGTTAGCATTAGAGCGTTATGGATTAGATGTTAGTGGTGCAGAGGCTTTTTATACTTTTCTCTATTTAACCCGTGATACCTTTTCTCCTTGGGAAAACCTGGCATTATTACTCGATAACTATGACAAAATCGAATTCCAGGGATTAGCGCCTATTGTGCGTGATTTTTATGTTTTTATTCCACTTTGGCTATGGCCTGAGCGACCCGATATAATATTGAATACAGCCAATTATCTTACTTGGGAAGTGATTAATAATCACTCTGGTTTAGCCATCTCGCCAACATTAATTGGTTCTTTAGTGGTTATGGGGGGGGCTGTTTTTATTCCCATCGGTGCAATTGTCGTTGGCTTGATTATTAAATGGTTTGATTGGCTTTATGAAAGGAGCAAAATAGAAACAAGTCATTATAAAGCAGTTATTCTGCAAGCTTTCTGTTTTGGCGCTATTTTTAATATTATTGTCCTTGTCCGTGAGGGTGTGGATTCTTTCGTATCGCGAGTGGTGTTTTTTGGTTTGGTATTTGTACTCTGTCTGTTTATTGCCAAACTTGTCTATTGGTTATTTGCTAAAGCAGGCTTAATTCGAATATATACCAAGAATTATTGTAAATAATAGCTTACTGGAGTAATGTATGAAGCAGCAAGTGATCCCGAAATATGATATTCGAGGTCATCTTATTTGGGGTTTCCGTGATATGACCCATTTCATCAATTATCTGTTTGCGGATCAACAGATTAAACATGGAACATTAGTGGCTATCAATGCGGAAAAAATTCTAACTGCAGAGCAAGATCCTGACTTAAATACACTGTTAGCTGATGCGGAATATCTTTATGCAGACGGCATTAGTATTGTCAGAGCGATTCGACATAAATATTCGTCAGCAAAAGTTTCTCGTATTGCTGGTGCTGATTTGTGGGAAGCCTTAATGGAAATTACAGGTCAGAAGGCTGTGCCTGTATTTCTGGTTGGTGGAAAAGCGGAAATTCTTAAGCAAACAGAAAATAAACTGCGTACTCAATGGCAGGTGAATATTGTTGGTAGTCAGAATGGTTACTTTAAGCCTGAACAGAGTGAAAAATTATTTGAACGTATCAAAGCTAGTGGGGCGCAAATTGTCACAGTAGCCATGGGGTCACCAAAGCAAGAAATTTTTATCCGTGATTGTCGACAAATTTATCCAGAAGCACTTTATATGGGAATAGGTGGTACTTATGATGTTTTTACCGGCCGTATAAATCGCGCCCCTAAATTGTGGCAACAATTGGGATTGGAGTGGTTATATCGATTGCTTACTCAGCCAAGCCGCATCAAACGACAGATAAAGTTATTACGCTTTCTCGGTTATTATTATGGTGGCAAACTTTAGTCTTGGTTTAAAGTTTTTTCTATCACTATGCTCGAACAGGGTTAACCTGGTAATAAACTGTCAATTTTATCTGCTAGATCTTATTTAAAATAGAGTTTATTAGTTTACAAGTGTTTTTTCATTGTTGAGCTATTAGCGCTATTTTCATTGCATTGGTAAATTTTTATTTCGTTATTATTAAAAACATGTTTTCATTACTAGCATTATTATCTGTCATTTTGGCCATGAAGGTCATATGGTATTAAGTGATTATTGAAAGGGCAGGAAATTGCTATGGGAAAACCGGAACAAGGTCTCAGTCGTGGCCTTGAAGCGAGGCATATTGAACTTATTGCATTAGGTGGAACAATTGGTGTTGGTTTGTTTATGGGTTCAGCCAGCACCTTAAAATGGGCCGGACCTTCTGTATTATTGGCTTATATTGTTGTTGGATTATTTGTTTTTTTTATTATGCGCTCAATGGGCGAGATGTTGTTTCTTGAACCTGTTACTGGCGCATTTGCTTCTTTTGGTTATAAATATTTAAGCCCTTATTGGGGATATTTAACTGCTTGGGGCTATTGGTTCATGTGGGTTGCGGTTGGTATATCCGAGATCACAGCGATTGGTGTCTATGCTGAATTCTGGTTTCCTCAGGTTCCACAGTGGGTTTTTGCATTTATTACCGTTGTATTAGTTGCATTAGCTAATTTGACAGCAGTGCGTTTGTATGGTGAATTGGAATTCTGGTTTGCTATGATCAAGGTTACCACAATTGTTGTCATGATCTTGATTGGATTAGGTCTGATTTTTGTTGGTATTGGAAATAATTTTGTACCGATTGGTTTAACCAACTTGACTAATCATGGCGGATTTTTTGCTGGCGGTTGGCAAGGGTTTTTATTTGCTCTTTGTATTGTTGTGGCATCTTATCAAGGTGTTGAATTAGTTGGCATAACCGCTGGGGAAGCAAAAAATCCTAAATTTACGTTAAAAAAAGCAATTAACAATATTTTATGGAGAATTTTAATTTTTTATATCGGTGCTATTTTTATTGTTGTGACTTTATTTCCTTGGACTGAGATTGGCCAAAATGGAAGTCCGTTTGTGCTAATGTTTGCCAAGGTAGGGATTGTATCGGCAGCAGCTGTGATTAATTTTGTCGTACTTACAGCGGCATTATCAGGCTGTAATAGCGGCATGTATAGTGGCGGGCGTATGATTTATGCTTTAGCGCAAAATGGTCAATTGCCAAAATCTTTATTGAAGGTAACCGTAAATGGTGTGCCGGCAAGATGCATTATGCTAACAATTTTGTGTCTTGTTGTTGGCTCAGGCCTTAACTATATTATCCCTGATCCACAAGCAGTCTTTGTTTATGTTTATAGTGCCAGTTTATTGCCTGGAATGGTGCCCTGGTTTGTTATTTTATTGAGTCAATTACGTTTTCGGCAAGTACATCAACAGCAATTAGCACAGCATACTTTCAAGTCAATATTGTTTCCTTATGTGAATTATTTGACGTTACTTTTTTTGGGGTGTGTTCTTATTGGCATGGCAATTAATCCAGATACCCGTTTATCATTAATTGTTGGTGGCGTGTTTTTATTGATAGTTTCTGTGATCTATTTTTTAAACCATATTTTCCGGCATAAATCGAAATCGTTGGCAAAGTGATTAAAATAGTGTGTTTAACCGGCTAAAAAATGATGATACGGTTGTTTTTGTGATAAGAGTGGATAAAGCATAAGCAAATAACCTTTATATTTAAAAAATCACTGGACAGCATATTATTAAATCCGTACTATCCTCACCCACAAAGGCGTTAAGCGCCCGTAGCTCAGCTGGATAGAGCACTGCCCTCCGGAGGCAGAGGTCTCAGGTTCGAATCCTGTCGGGCGCGCCATTTATTGCGTGCTCTGCTACGGTGTAGTAGGTTGATGTAGTATATAATAAACTGAATTTTAAAGATTTTTATGGTGACTATAGCTCAGCGGTTAGAGCCCCGGATTGTGATTCCGGTGATCGTGGGTTCGAATCCCATTAGTCACCCCATATTTGCTTTATGTAGTTTGCGAGGGTGGCGGAATTGGTAGACGCGCTAGCTTCAGGTGTTATTATCCTTACGGATGTGGGGGTTCAAGTCCCCCCACCATAAATATAAATAAGTGTTAAAAATTACATAAACCAACATCATTAAAATTGAAAGATTATTTTATTTTCGGCGAGTAGCGCAGCCTGGTAGCGCAACTGGTTTGGGACCAGTGGGTCGGAGGTTCGAATCCTCTCTCGCCGACCAAATTTTAAAGAAACCCTGCAACTTATTGCAGGGTTTTTTGTTTGCATATTATTATATTCTGCTAATCAAATGCTGGTGATTAAATCAGTTTATACTATTACCCGATAGCCAAGTTTTATTGTTATAGGGAAAATAGCATAATTGTATTTAATATGTTGTTTTTTTATATCTTTATAAGATTTTGCCGTGTTTTGACAACGAAGCTAATAATTGTTGTCGCAATTATAGAGGTATTTTATTTTATGAAAAATAAAGAAAAAATATAAATATTGCTATAACGTCTCTAAACAGTGGTTAATATTCTGCCATGTCAGTAATAAACAGATTGTCTTTGAGTAAAAAAATAGTATTGGCATGAGTTATACATTAGATAGAGAGTAGATGCTCATCCGGCTTCTTATAATAGCTTTCAGCATCATAAACTATAAGATGATGCAGAGCACAATTGAATGTGTCTATTGTCCACATTATTGGTGCAATACTATACATCACCAACCGGACGCAACGTTGAGTGAGGGACTACCCGTCTGTAGACCTAATTGTATTTTGACACTTATCTTTTTGATAGGTGTTTTTTTATTTTGCTGATTATTTAACAAAGTTAAGAACTTTATCTAATGAGATTTTTAAGCCAGCGAAATGATTAGATAACCATTATTAAGGCTATTCAATTTTGTATCATCCTGAGAAAAAAATGTAAAATTAATAGATAAAAGTAAAGGCTTCAGAAAGTTAGAGGCAATGTAAAAAATTAGTAAAATCGCAAAAAAGGTAGTAATCAATTTTCATGCTTTAGTGAAAAGAGTAAGCCACGTTGGCGAATTTGTGCCGCTTCTTCAGCTTTATATTGTTTATCTAATGCATCAGCAAGCCAGGCAAAATCGTGAGCATCAGGACGTTGCGCTAAAGCAGACTTAAAATATTTTTCAGCTTCTTGCCAATCAGCATGATGTAAGGCTAGTTGACCTAAGGTACTATTTAATAAAGGAGTGGCACTACCTGACTGCTTTATTAGATTGTTAAGAGTTTTATTTATTGCTTTGCTATCGCTGATGTGTAAACGAGGAACCAGCAATAAAAGATTTTCATTATATTGATGTTTTAATCCATAAATAATAATTTTCTCTGCCGCTTCACTATCGTCACATTCAATAAGACGCGCAGCAACGATCGATTGTAATGCTGAATCATGACGTATTTTACGTCCTTGAGATTGCCACCAATCTTTTAGATTTTCACTCCCACTTTCAGCTATATATTGATTAATCCAGCCCTTATAGGCTTCTTGGCGTAGTTTATTGATCTCTTCTGCGCTATATAATTTCTCTTTTCCCATAATGGGCAAAAGTTCGATAAGGGCTTGATAAGCGCCTGAACGTTGATAGGCCTCCTTTGCCATTCTTAATACTTCAGGATGGCGCGGTGCCTGATCCAGTAATTTATCGACTCCATAACGTGCTGCATGAACTTTACCTTCAGCAAGTTGTATGCGAACACGGGTAATATCAACAGGAAGTTGATGGTTACCCGCGACTTCTGCTGCCTGTTCAAGATATTGATTAGTATGATATTTATCACCACGTTGTTGCGCGGCCTCTGCTGCAAGTAGATAGTTAACAACTGGTTGTTCTGCATAGTCAGCATAACGTGTCAGCAGTTTTTCGACTTGTGAAAAATCACCTTCTGCTAATTTTAGTAATGCCTTTTGCGTTTGATTATGCGCTTTATGATATTTACGACCTTTTAGCCAATTATGGGTGAACGATGTTATGCCACGAATGCGACGATAGCACCAGCCAAGAAAACAGAAAATAAATTGTAAAATAATAAAACAGATAACTAAACCGGTTACACTGGTTTCAATGTCGTAGTTATTGGTTTGGATAAGGACATAACCTTGGTGTCTTGCGACAATTGGACCAATAATGATCCCAGAAATCAGTACAATAAAAAGTATCAGTACTTTTATCATGTGGCTTTCTCCTGGCCAGCTCTCTTGCTCGGTTTTACCGCCTCTTCTGTGGGCGCAGGGGGCACGATTTTTATATCATATGTCATCAGTTGATTTTTTTTGTTGGTTGGTTGAGTTTTTGGCGCTACCGGTGTTGCTGGGGTAGTAATTTGTCCTTGGATACACTTTTGTAATGCTTTCTCGAGCAATAATAAACTTTTTAATTCACTGGGTATGTCCATCGTAATAGGTTGTTCAATTAGCGTATCGAGTTCACTAAGGAAAGCTTTTGTTGCTGCGTCATTGGTATTGAAATAGATCCTGATCCAGGTTGAAACTTGTTCTAAAGATTGTTTATAAATTTGCTCTTGATAACGAGGTACGGCTTGTGTGGCAATAAGTAGTTGCCCGCGAATGTTGGCGCGTAAGTAAATATCTTGATTAGGTGCCAGTAAAGGGGTTTCATGAGAATCTCTACGGCGAATAGTAATAAAATTTTTACTAAATTTCTTCCAGCTTTGACTAAGATTTTGTTTCCAATCGGCAATATTATTGGAAAGTTCGGTGCTATCTTCATCCATTGGCTTACCGTCAGGGGCATTATTATTGATGTGTAAGTTATCGATATCACTACTAAGTTGATTAAGTTTTAAAATAATTCCGTCATAGTCAATTTGGTTAATGGCTGATAGCACACTGATGTCATAATTAATCGCTTTTCGGATCTCAATTAAATGAGGAGCATTCATTTCTGCTAGGCTCGAATCAGCACTTTTTAATAAGGCAATTGCAGTAACGGGATCGTAATCGTTCCAGAGTTTTCGGCCGGCCATTTTAGCCAGGAAGTCAGCTTGAGCAAGTAACCAGAGTTTTACATCGGTACTGGAAAGTGTTGTGATTTGTGCTTGTAATTCTTCAATACGCTGCTCAACTTTTTGCTCATATTCTTTGTTATCAAGTTGGCTAATACGCTGGGATTCGATTATTTGGTTAATTTGCTGTTTTTCAGTTTCTTGTTGACGCAGTATTTTACTTATTTGTTGTTGTAGTTCGCTGTTTTCATTGACTATCTGTTGATGCTTTAGATTAAGATAATAATAGAACCCGCCACCCAGTATGATAATAATGACGAGAATAATTATACTAGCGAACAGACCAGAACACTTTTGCCTTTGGAATTTACCATTTTCAGTGGTAGATTGTGTTACTGTTTTTGAGGCATTTGAGGTAATTTTATTTGTCTTATTAGATTTATGCTGTTCCGTCATAATTAATATCTCAATATCGGTTTACATTAATGTCTGAATTAAAGCATCATTATTAGCACTTTTGGCCGCTTTTACTGATTGCCATCCTAATTGGCGTGCTGTATTGGCTAAACGTTCACTGACAATAATTAGATGGCGAGAAAGTAACCAAGGTTTAAAATCATCTGCAATTAAGTTAAATAATAGATGCAATATTTCGCCACTGGTAACAATAATTGTTGTAATGTTTGCTTCTTGCCATTGCACTTGGAAAGTGTTTGGATCATATTTTATTGGCTGACGTCGATAACATTCACAATAATCAATATGACTTCCTCGCGATTTTAATGTTCTGGCAAGTAATTCACGCCCACCGTTACCCCGCAATAACAAACATTTTTTCCCTGCTAGTGATTGTAAACTAGACAATTCAAGTAATGTTTCACTAGTTTCACCTTCTTGAGATAGTTGAATAGGTAAATTAGTTAATTGCTGAAAAGTCTCTGCTGTTGAATGTCCTATACCATAATAGGATAGCGTATCAGGCCATTTTTGTCCTATTAAATAAAGTGCTGAATTAGCATGGTGTACCGCGTTTGGCGATGAGAAGAAAACTAGATCACCTTTAGTTAGCTTAGCTAGTTTAGTCGGCAAAAGTGCGAGTTCCTTACCTGGTGTGATTTCAATCAATGGGGCATGAAAGGCCATTTTTCCTAATGACCTAATACGTTGCACCAGTTTTTCACCGCTAGGGTTTGGTCTGGTGACCAGGATACTCATCTCGAGACTGCTCCTTGGGAAATGTTGTTAAGAATTTGTTTGCGCCGTTATTAAGCAACTCTTCGGTAAGTTCAATACTTGCTTGTTGTATTTCTTCAGGCTTAAACCGTCTTTCTCCACGGATAATTTGACTACCGTCGGGCGCTCCAACCATCGCTCTAAGCCAAATTTGTTTATTTTGCCAAATAGCATAGCTACCGATCGGCACTTGGCAGCCACCTTCCAATAGATTATTAACGGTTCGTTCTGCTTGAATACAGATAGCAGTATCATGATGATGTAACGGCGCTAGAAAATATTGTGTATGCTGGTCATCAAGACGGCATTCGATACCAATAGCGCCTTGCCCAACTGCCGGTAATAAATGCTCTGGTGGCAGAGCCATACTTATACGCGTTTCTAAACCGAGTCGTTTTAGGCCAGCTACAGCAAGAATAATACCATCGTATTCACCATTGTCTAATTTGTTCAGCCGTGTTCCAACATTACCCCGCAGATCTTGAATAATTAAATGGGGATAAATATGACGTAGTTGACATTGTCGACGTAGACTTGATGTCTCTATAATACTTCCAGCTGGTAGCTCAGCAAGCGAGTTGTATTGATTAGAGACAAAGGCATCACGGGGATCTTCTCTTTGGCAAATGGTCATTAATCCTAAGCTATTAGGAAAGGTAACGGGGATATCTTTCATGGAATGAACCGCAATATCAGCCCGCTGTTCTATTAATGCATTTTCTAATTCTTTGACAAAAAGTCCTTTGCCACCAATTTTAGCTAGCGGAGTATCAAGTAGGATATCACCTTGGGTATCCATGGGAATAAGTTCAATTTTTAATGTTGGATGATATTTTTCTAGTTGTGTTTTTATGAAAATCGCTTGCCACATTGCTAATGGACTTTTCCTTGTTGCGATACGCAGTGTTTGTATTAACATGTTCTTATTTTTCTTAGGTAGTTAGATTATGAATGAATGATAAAGAAAGGTAGTTAGTTTTAACATTTTGGTAAGTTTTTTTCCAGTTATAGCCGATAGCTTAATAGATATAGATAACGTGTCACGCACTTTGTAGACAAAAAAGTAGTTTAAGGATGGAAAAAATGATTTTTGATTATTTTATGAAAGCATATAAATACATTTTTAAGTAATTTTTTATACTTACCTGGATAATAACTATAAGAAATAATTAAAACTTTCATAAGAAAATTTGACTAATTATTTCTTTTTATACGAATTATTATTAAAAATTGTTAGAAACGAAAAAGATTTTTTGTATATTGTATAAAAGACAGGAAAGCATTTGTGAAAAATAAACAGTTAATGTAGGTGTAATGTACTTTACCGTTTGGGCACAAAATGTTAAATTGATCACATTTCTAGCAGCCTATTCAAAAAATTTATGGCTATTTTAGCTTCCCAATACCAAGGGAATCGATGGCTGAGTTAAAGTTATTCACTTTTTAAAGTTAATTCAGGCAAAACTTTTGTATCTTTATATTGAGACACTAAAGCAAAGATTGGATGCAATCAATCAATTACGACTGGAACGAGCATCATCTTCTATGAGTGAAGAGTTCAAGCATGTATATGAATTGCTGCCAGTTTTATTAAATTATCATCATCCTATGTTACCTGGTTATATTGAAGGTAATGTACCCACTGGTGTCTGTTTTTTTGTTCCTGATGTTCAGCAAATTAATTGGTTAAAGCAGTTTGAGGTGTATCTCTTTTGTAAACTTGCTTCACAACCAACCAATGGTGAATTACCTATTACAGGTATTTATTCCATGGGAAGTACCTCATCAATTGGGCAAAGTGATGTTTCTGATCTAGATATTTGGGTATGTCATCAATCATGGTTAGACCAGCAAGAAAGACAGCTTTTACAAAAAAAATGTACATTAATTGAACAATGGGCATCCTCGCTTGGTATAGATGTTACTTTGTTTTTAATTGATGAAAATCGTTTTCGTCATCACACCAGTGGTAATTTAAGTGGTGAAGATTGTGGAACGACACAACATATATTGCTCTTAGATGAATTTTACCGGACAGCAGTCCATATGGCTGGTAAGCGTTTACTTTGGATGATGGTACCAGCTGAAGAAGAAAGCAATTACGATGAATATGTTTTATTGTTGTATGCGCGTGGAATTTTAACCCCGAATGAGTGGTTAGATTTAGGTGGCTTAGGGGAATTATCAGCTGAAGAGTATTTTGGCGCCAGTTTGTGGCAACTCTATAAAAGTGTTGATTCTCCCTATAAAGCGGTATTGAAGAGTATATTACTGGAAGCTTATTCTTGGAATTATCCTTGTGGTATGTTGTTGGCCATGGAGTTTAAAAAACGTTTGCATGCTGGAGAAATCGTTGCTTATGGCCTGGATGCATATTGTTTAATGTTAGAACGCGTTACGCGTTATCTGATGGAAATCAGTGATTTTAAACGCCTGGATTTGATTCGTCGTTGTTTTTACCTCAAAGTTTGTGAAAAGTTATCCGATGAAAATAATACATCACCCAATGATGGTTGGCGAAAACAGGTATTATCACAGCTTGTTGCTTCATGGGAGTGGGATAAAGAGCGGTTAAGTGTTCTTGACAACCGAAATTACTGGAAAATAGAACAGGTTCGCGATGCACATAATGAATTACTCGACACCATGATGCAAAGTTACCGTAATATTATTCGCTTTGCCCGTCGCAATAATTTACGGGTTAGTGCAAGCCCGCAAGATATTGGTGTGTTGACTCGTAAGTTATATGCAGCCTTTGAAGTATTACCAGGTAAAGTCACTTTAGTTAACCCACAAATTTCGCCAGATCTATCTGAAAATCATCTCACTTTTATTTATGTTCCTGCCGGACATGCCAATCGTAGCGGTTGGTACTTATATAATAAAGCACCAACGATCGATTCTATCGTTGGACATCAACCTTTAGAATATAACCGTTATCTTAGTAAATTAGTAGCCTGGACTTACTTTAATGGCTTATTGACAGAGCAATCTCATCTTTATATTCATAATGGTAGTTCTCAATGTGATGAGAATAAGTTATATCAATTTGTTAATGACATAACAACAAATTTTCCTATTCGTTTGCTAGTACCAACACCTAAAGCTTTATATAGCCCCTGTGAAATTCGCCACTTAGCAATTATTGTTAATTTAGAGAAAGATCCGACAGCGGTGTTTTTAAATCAAATTATCCATTTTGATTTACGTAAATTAGATATATTGAGTTTTGGTGATCCACCGCAATGCTTAGTCAGTAGTATTGATCTGCTGTATCGTAACTCGTGGAATGAGGTGAGAACACTTCATTTCTCTGGTGAGCAATCTATGTTGGAAGCGCTAAAAACAATTTTGGGCAAAATGCATCAAGATGCCGACCAGCCAGATGTGGTTGAAGTTTTTTGTTACAGCCAACATATGAGAGGATTAATTGGTACGCGTGTTCAACAGCTGGTTTCAGAATGTATTGAATTGAGATTATCAAGCAGTTGTAATGACTCAGGTCGTTTTAAGGCATTGCGTATTGCAGGGCAGACTTGGGGATTGTTTTTTGAGCGCTTAAATGTTTCAGTGCAGAAATTGGAAAACGCTGTCGAGTTTTATGGTGCAATTTCTAATAATAAATTACATGGTTTACCGGTAAAATTGAATGTAAAAGAAACTTATCATTTGCCTTTAGTTGTTGATGGTTATGCCAGTAAAGGAATTGTACAATTCTTTTTTGAGGATACAGAAGAAAACCACGGTTTTAATATCTATATTTTAGATGAAGAAAATCGGGTGGAAATTTATTCACATTGTGAAGGAAACAAAGAAGAACTGGTTAGGGATGTTAGCCGTTTTTATTCATCTTCTCATTATCGTTCTACTTACCGTAAAAATTTAGTCAATTTCAATCTACCACAATTTTATCAGATAATAAAAGTGGAAGATAAAAATCAAGTCATTCCTTATGTGAGTAACACATTTTCAAATTCACATCTCAATGAGAATGTATGTCGAGAAGAATCAGGCATAAGTTTTTATATATATTAAAGATAAAGAATGCTATTTACCTGCATCGGTAGTTAGAGATCAAAAGAAAATGATTCATCACTTTGTTCACTAATAGCCTGTGCTAAAATTTTTATTACTCCGAGCACAATACCAGTTGTCCGCTTTATAGTTAAATTGGTAACCTCCTGCGCGTGTAGCTAACCATATTTGATGGAGTGGCTCTTGACGGTTGATAATAATTTTACTGTCATTTTCGAAAGTTAGCGTCATAATACCGCCATGGGTTTCACAATCAATATCGTTATTACCATCATACTGATCAAGTTGTTCTTCTATTTTATCCATCAATTTATCAACCAGTTGATGAAACTCTATGTCTGTCATTGTCAATTTTCTATTTGCTTTTCCATGCCTAACTGCGATTATAGATTATAAAGGATGATGATTTAAGAATGACAGGTTTTAACTAATGAGAAAATTAATTTGGCTATTTATGACAACGACATCATTAACTCTACTTTCAGCTTGTGGTTTGAAAGGGCCACTCTATTTTCCGACACCGACAACAGTGGAACAGAAAACTGAAGGTATGTTATCGTCTAAAGAGACACAAGATCAATCGATACAAACAGAAACACATCACAAATCGATTAATGAAAATATAGCCAATTGATTATGATGGAGTAGAAAATGCAATTCTCCAAAATGCATGGTTTGGGTAACGATTTTATGGTGGTAGATGCGGTTACTCAAAACGTTTATTTTTCCCCTAAACTTATTTGCCGCTTATCAGATCGGCATAAGGGAATTGGTTTTGATCAACTGTTAGTTGTTGAAGCGCCTTATGACCCCGATCTTGACTTTCATTATCGTATTTTCAATGCCGATGGTAGTGAAGTGGCTCAATGTGGTAATGGTGCCCGCTGTTTCGCCCGTTTTGTCCGTCTTAAGAAACTGACAAATAAACGTGATATCAAGGTGAGTACGCAAGCTGGCACATTGACATTATATGTAGCGGAAAATGAAGATGTTTGTGTCAATATGGGACTACCTGAGTTTGAGCCAAATAAAGTACCATTTAAAGCGATAAGATCTGAGAAAACTTATATAATTAGAATTCAACAACAAACAATATTATGTGGAGTGGTTTCTATCGGGAACCCTCATTGTGTATTACAGGTGGAAAATATTGACACCGCTGAAGTTGCTTTATTGGGGCCTATATTGGAAAGACATGAACGTTTTCCTGAGCGTGCTAATATAGGATTTATGCAAGTTATTGATCATGAACACATTCGATTACGTGTATATGAACGTGGTGTAGGAGAGACACAGGCTTGTGGAAGTGGTGCCTGTGCTGCTGTTGCTATCGGTATTCAGCAAGGTTTATTAAGGAAAAACGTCCACGTTGACTTACTGGGCGGCATGCTAAAAATTCGTTGGAATGGATTGGGTCATCCTCTGTTTATGACTGGCCCTGCAACACATGTTTATGATGGTGTTATTCATTTCTAAGTTTTGTTTGATTTAAGTGGTCTTTTATTATGGATAAAAAAGAAGCCGCATTTGATCCTCAACCTCTGTTAGATGATCAGACAGTAGTGGAATATCTGAAAAGCAATCCTCATTTTTTTATTCGTAATGCAGCTGCTGTTGAACAGATACGTGTTCCCCATCCTGTTCATCATGCGGTTTCATTAGTTGAATGGTCTATGAAGCGTCAACGGGTTTATATCCAAAATTTAGAACAGGATATGCAACTATTGGTTGAACAGGTTCGCAATAACGAAATTCTATTTAATCGATTGTTAAAATTGGTTATTCAGCTATCAACGGCAGATGACTTTGCCGATTTTCAGCAACGCTTATATGCCTGGTCAAAAAGTTTCGGTTTGAGTGGTGGTTATATTCGCCTGTTTAGTGATTGTTGGCAGTTAGGAGTTCCGATGGATGCGCAAAAGGTTATGATTTCCCGTCAGGCATTTGAGCCTGTTCGTATTCAGCGATTTGGCGAAAAAAATCACTATCTTGGTACTTTAAATAATCCGGAAATATTGTTATTAATACCAGACGCAAATCATGTCGGTTCGGTCGCTATTTCTTTATTGGGACTTTATGGTAATTTAGGTATGGTGATCTTTAGTAGCAGAGAGATTCAACATTACCAGAAAGGTATGGGAACGACAATGCTTGACCATTTAGCCAAATTGCTACCGGAGCTACTTTTGCGATGGGTAACACGAGCATGAACACAACCCGGCAAAGCTTGCAGCAACGAATTGACGATTTTTTACGTTATTTACGTGTAGAGCGGCAGCTAAGCCTCGTGACAGTTATTAATTATCAGCGTCAGTTAGCAGTATTGGTGGATATGGCTATAGCTATGAACATCAATGATTGGACACAGTTAGAAATGTCACATGTGCGGATGATGGTTGCAAAGTGTCGCCGACAAGGTTTGCAGGCTGCAAGTGTTGCTTTACGTCTTTCGTCATTAAGAAGTTTTTTAGATTGGTTAGTTGGGCAGGGTATATTAACCGCTAATCCCGCTAAGACAGTCAGAATGCCGAAAAATAAACGTCATTTACCCAAAAATATGGATGTAGATGAAATCAATCAGTTGTTAAATATTGATTTGACCGATCCTTTATCTGTACGTGATAGAACAATGTTAGAAGTGATGTATGGTGCCGGATTACGTTTATCTGAACTGGTTAATCTGAATTGCCAACATCTGGATTTAGCAAGCGGTGAAGTTCGGGTGATGGGAAAAGGTAGTAAAGAGAGGAAAGTACCCTTAGGGCGTATCGCAGTAGAATGGTTAATGCGTTGGCTCAAAATGCGTCAGCAATATGTTAAGCAAGACGATGCTGTTTTTATCTCAATAC
Source organism: Arsenophonus sp. (assembly GCA_045399315.1). Lineage (GTDB taxonomy): Bacteria > Pseudomonadota > Gammaproteobacteria > Enterobacterales > Enterobacteriaceae > Arsenophonus. The sequence continues at coordinate 112,012 of DAYVGO010000012.1, read as the reverse complement.
AAAGAGGTAAACGTATTTCGGCACGTACGGTACAAAAGCGTTTTGCACTATGGGGCGTTCGCCAGGATGTTAGAAGTCATATTCATCCGCACAAACTTCGCCACTCTTTTGCTACTCATATCCTGGAGTCAAGTGGCGATTTGAGGGCCGTTCAAGAGTTACTAGGACATGCTGATCTTACTACCACCCAAGTTTATACTCATCTAGATTTTCAGCATTTAGCAAAGGTTTATGATATGGCTCATCCAAGAGCAAAAAGGGAAAAACCTTAAATGCGTTTTTATCGGCAATTAGCAACTATTGTAGTGATTACCTTTGATTTGGATGATACACTGTATGATAATCGTCCGGTTATTGATAAAACTGAACAAGAGCTATTAAATTTTATTCGTCGCAATGACGATCGTTTTAGTTAGCTGCAATTGGCCGATTTACAAAACTATCCAACGTCAATTGCTAATCAGTATCATAAAATTTATCATGATGTCGTACAACGGTGTTGGTTAGCTGTGAAAGCGTTACTTTGTCATTATGGCTATGATGCTGAAGGATCAACAAGGGGAGGGGGCTGACAATATAGTGGCCCACTTTACTTATTGGCGTAGTCAGATTGAGATCACAGCATTAACCCATATAACCTTAGCTATATTAGCCGAAAAAGTCCCGTTAGCAGCTATTACTAATGGCAATGCAGATCCCATGCTTGTGGGTTAGGTGATTATCTTCAATTTGTTTTAAAAGCGGAACCAGATAGTTGAGCTAAACCATTTAGTGATATGTATTATCTTGCAGCTCAGAAACTTAATCTTGCTTTAGATAAAATTTTGCATGTAGGGGATGATTTAACAACGGATATTCAAGGTGCTTTACAGAGTAGTATGCAAGTATGTTAGCTCAATACAAAAAATAGCAACTTACTGACTACCAATGAGAGTGACATATTGCCTCATGTTGAGATCACCGGTTTGGCTTTACTCATTACACTGATATAATCTACTCATCTGGTTAAAAACCCAGTAGTGATTTATTCACTGCTCTCTTAATTTAATGGTAACCATGAACGCCTCATATTTACTTGAAAACTTAAACGATAAGCAACGCGAAGCTGTTGCTGCACCGCGAACGAATATGTTAATACTTGCCGGCGCTGGCAGTGGTAAAACGCGGGTACTTGTTCATCGCATCGCTTGGTTACTGGCGGTTGATAAGGTTTCACCTTTCTCTATTATGGCGGTAACGTTTACCAATAAAGCGGCGACTGAGATGCGTCAGCGTATTAATGCATTATTAGGTAGTGATCAAGGCGGTATGTGGGTAGGTACTTTTCATGGCTTAGCACATCGTCTTTTGCGGGCTCACTATTTGGATGCCAATTTACCGCAAGATTTCCAAATCTTAGATAGTGATGATCAATATCGTCTCGTGCGAAGAATTATCAAAGCAATTAGTTTAGATGAGAGTAAGTGGCCACCACGTCAATTTATGTGGTACATCAACGTAAAAAAAGATGAAGGTTTACGGCCACAGCATATTGAGAGTTATGGTAATCCAATAGAGGCGACTTGGCTGCGAGTTTATCAGGCTTATCAGGAAGCTTGTGATCGGGCCGGGTTAGTTGATTTTGCTGAGCTTTTATTGCGGGCTCATGAGTTGTGGCTGAATAAACCGCATATACTACAACATTATCGTGAGCGTTTTACCAATATTCTGGTCGATGAGTTTCAAGATACCAACAGCATTCAATATGCTTGGATACGTATTTTAGCCGGTGATAATGGTAAGGTTATGATTGTTGGCGATGATGATCAATCAATTTATGGTTGGCGTGGAGCACAGGTAGAAAATATTCAACGTTTTTTGCAAGATTTTCCAGCGGCAGAAACTATCCGATTGGAACAAAATTATCGCTCGACTAACAATATCTTGAAGTCGGCTAACGCCCTGATTGCCCATAATAATAATCGGTTAGGAAAAAATCTCTGGACCGAAGAGGCTGATGGTGAACCTATCTCGCTTTATTGTGGTTTTAATGAATTAGATGAAGCACGTTATGTTGTAAGTCGTATTAAGCAATGGCATGAGAAAGGTGGTACCTTAAAACAATGCGCTATTCTTTATCGTAGCAATGCGCAATCACGGGTGCTCGAGGAGGCATTATTGCAGTCTTCAATGCCTTATCGTATTTATGGCGGCCAACGCTTTTTTGAGCGGCAGGAAATTAAAGACACGCTCTCTTATTTACGTCTAGTTGCTAATCGAAATGATGATGCATCATTTGAGCGGGTGGTTAATACGCCAACTCGTGGAATAGGAGAACGAACCTTAGATACTGTTCGTCAGGCAGCACGCGAAAAACAACTAACGCTGTGGGAAAGCTGTCAATTTTTATTACGGGAAAAAGTCCTTGGTGGCCGGGCAGCAGGGGCGATTGAACGGTTTCTTGAGTTAATTGACGCATTGGCTAAAGAAACCATGGATATGCCGTTACATGTTCAAACTGATCGAGTCATCCGCGACTCGGGTCTGAGGGCAATGTATGAGCAGGAAAAAGGCGAAAAAGCGCAAGCACGTATTGAAAACCTTGAAGAGCTAGTAACGGCTACTCGTCAATTTAGTTATCAAGAAGAAGATCAAGATTTAATGCCGCTGCAAGCATTCTTGTCCCATGCTGTGTTGGAGTCCGGTGAAGGGCAGGCGGATACGCATCAGGATGTAATACAGTTAATGACCCTCCATGCGGCAAAAGGTTTAGAGTTTCCAATGGTCTTTATTGTCGGGATGGAAGAAGGTATGTTTCCAAGCCAGATGAGTGTGGCAGAGAGTGGACGGCTAGCAGAAGAACGACGGTTGGCTTATGTGGGATTGACGCGTGCGATGGAGAAATTGACGCTGACTTATGCGGAAAGTCGTCGGTTATATGGTAAAGAAGTTTACCACCGTCCATCTCGTTTTATTGCTGAATTACCTACAAAATGTATTGAAGAAGTTCGTTTACGAGCAACGGTTTCACGTCCTATTAGCCATCAACGACTTGGTACCCCGATTGATCGTAATGATAGTGGCTATGCATTAGGTCAACGCGTTCATCATCCTAAATTTGGTGAAGGAACTATCATTAATTTGGAAGGGGATGGTGAGCATTGCCGCTTGCAGGTTGCTTTTCAAGGCGAAGGGATCAAATGGCTGGTTGCTGCTTATGCTAAATTAGAGTTGCAATAACAGCGACATATTATTGCTTGAAATATGAGTTATTTTTCTATTTGAGGTTCAGAAGGAGGCACCATAATATGCTGTTGGCATTTAAATTTGACAACTATCGTTTGTCTCGTCTTGAGCTTGATGACGGTGAAAAATTGACCGATGCTGTATGGGTTGATTTAGTGGAACCTAATGAAAAAGAGCGGCAAACTCTGCAAACTGAGTTAAAACAATTGTTAGTAACCCCTTCTGAATTGACGGATATTGAAGCATCGGCCCGTTTTTTTGAGGATGAAGATGGTTTACATATTCATTCATTTTTTTATTATCAAGATATCGATGAACATGTTGGTAACTCAACGGTCGCTTTCACCTTTCGTGATGGCCGCTTATATACGTTACGAGAACGTGATTTACCTGCTTTTCGTTTGTATCGTATGCGTTCAAGAAATCAAAAGCTTATAGATGCTAATGCTTATGAGTTATTTTTAGATTTATTTGAAACCAAAATTGAACAACTAGCTGATGTAATAGAAAATATTTATAGTGTGTTGGAATCGCTAAGCCGTATTATTCTGGAAGGTAAACAGGGTGATGAACTCGATAGTGCGCTTTCTAATTTAGCGGAACAAGAAGATATTGGCTGGAAAGTGCGGTTATGCTTAATGGACAGTCAGCGAGCATTAAATTTTCTGATCCGTCGGGCAAGATTACCTTCAGGTCAGTTGGAGCAAGCGAGAGATATTCTACGCGATATTGAATCACTGTTACCCCATAATGAATCACTATTTCAAAGAGTAAATTTTCTTATGCAAGCAGCGATGGGTTTTATTAATATTGAACAGAGTCGTATTATTAAAATTTTCTCCGTTGTTTCTGTGGTCTTTTTACCGCCGACACTAGTGGCGTCTAGTTACGGTATGAATTTTGAGTTTATGCCAGAATTAGGCTGGCACTTTGGCTATCCGGCAGCGATTATTTTGATGATTATCGCCGGACTGGCGCCGTATCTTTATTTTAAACGTAAAAATTGGCTGTAAGTTTATTTGATGATTAAAGATATGTATGGTGAGCGGATTGCAATAGCAAGCTGATAACATAAGCTTTCATGTAGTTAGCTTAAAACAGATTTTTACTATCGGTGGTTAGCTGGATTATCTTTATATTACCCCACTAAGTAAGTGGCTATGCCAGTGGCGATATGTTTATTTTCTTCATTATATAATTCAGCTCGTGCAACTGAGATCTTATTGCCAGTGCGAATAACTTCTGCACTGGCAATAAATTTTTTACCATGACCTGGACGCAAGTAATTAATATTTAAATCAATAGTACCAATGGTCGCTAAGCGTTTTCTGAGCCTTTCTTTTGAAAATGAAGTCATCCGATTTAACATATCACTAATACAAATTAAGCCGCTAGCAACATCCAACACTGCAGCAATAACACCACCGTGTAATATCTGTTGTTCATAGTTTCCTATCAATTCAGGTTTATTATTAAAAATTAACTTGGTCTGAGTTTTATCAAACGATAATACCTCAAGACCTAATAATCTGTTGAAAGGCATTTCATGGAAAAATTTTGCAACGACAAGTTCCAATGCTTCGTCTAAGGTAAAGGTAGGCACATTCATAAATATTCTTTATATTTTAGATATTATGTTAATCAACAATTAATATTATGCAAAGATTGACGGTCTTTCTATGATTTGTTTCATAAACTGAAAAAATAAATTGCTATTTAACAGGAGTGACCATTTTTTGTTCTAATGCGTTAATTTTATAACGGAAAGTAATGATATGCTGTAATTCTTACCAGAGTGATGTAGCATGTATTTATTTACCGCTTGTTATCAAAATTGATTAGCCACGTTTATTAAGGATATCAGTGTCTATTGCGAAAATTATCAATATGACGTCACCGGCCAGGCAAGTGTTACAGGAGATTTTTGGTTATCAGCAATTTCGGCTAGGCCAAGAGCAAATTATTAATACTATACTGTCAAAGCGAGATTGTTTGGTCGTCATGCCAACAGGTGGCGGAAAGTCTCTCTGTTATCAAATACCAGCTTTAATTTTACCTGGCTTGACAATAGTGGTTTCACCACTGATTTCTTTGATGAAAGATCAAGTTGATCAACTTTCTCAGTGTGGTATTGAAGCCAGTTATCTTAATTCTACGCAGACTGGGCAACAGCAAAAGCAGATAATTGAGCATTGCTGGCAAGGCAAAATAAAATTGCTTTATATCGCCCCAGAGCGATTGGTCATGGATAATTTTCTCGAACAATTGCCGAAGCTAAATCCTGCTTTATTAGCAGTCGATGAAGCTCACTGTATTTCACAATGGGGACATGATTTTCGTCCTGAATATCGGGCATTAGGGCAATTGCGGCGTCGTTTTCCTCAGTTACCGGTTATTGCCTTAACGGCCACAGCGGATCAAACAACGCGTAATGACATTATACACTGGCTTGAACTGCGTGCACCTCTTGTTCATATTAGCAGCTTTGATCGACCTAATATTCGTTACACTTTAGTAGAAAAGTATAAGTCGCTTGATCAGCTGTGGTTTTTTATTAAAGGGCAAAAAGGTAACAGTGGAATTGTTTATTGTAATAGTCGTAATAAAACTGAAGAGACCGCTGAGCGATTACATAAACGAGGTTTAAGCGTTGCGGCTTATCATGCTGGGCTGGATAATACACAACGTGCTAAAGTACAGGATGCTTTTCAAAAAGATGATTTGCAAGTAGTAGTGGCAACGGTAGCATTTGGGATGGGTATTAATAAATCTAATGTCCGTTTTGTTGTCCATTTTGATATTGCACGCAATATAGAATCCTATTATCAAGAAACAGGTAGAGCTGGGCGTGATGGCTTAGCTGCGGAAGCCATCTTATTTTATGATCCTGTCGATTTAACTTGGTTGCGTCGTTGCTTGGAGGAAAAGCTTGCTGGACACTTGCAAGAGGTTGAACACCACAAATTGAATGCCATGAGCGCTTTTGCCGAAGCGCAAACATGTCGTCGCCTGGTATTGTTAAATTATTTTGGTGAAAATCGGCAGCAACCTTGTGGTAATTGCGACATCTGTTTAGATCCACCAAAGCGTTATGATGGTTTGATTGATGCTCAGAAAGCACTTTCTTGTATTTATCGGACTGGACAGCGTTTTGGTATCGGTTATATTGTTGAAATTTTGTGTGGTGCTAATCATCAACGTATTCGTGAATTTGGCCATGATAAGTTGCCAGTCTATGGTTTAGGTAAAGAGCAGAGTCATGAACATTGGGTTAGTGTTTGTCGGCAACTTATTCATATGGGGTTGGTAAGCCAAAATATTGCCCATTTTTCAGCATTACAATTAACAGAGGCCGCTCGTCCGATACTGCGTGGAGAGGTGCCATTGCAGCTTGCTGTTGCTAGAACTTTCTCGAAAAAAAGCCGTAATCAGCAAAATAAAAACTATAAAAGCCATTATGATAAGAAATTATTTGCTAAATTACGCCAATTGCGAAAAGTTATTGCTACTGAAGAAAATATTCCACCTTTTGTGGTTTTTAATGATGCCACTTTAATCGAGATGGCGGAGCGATGTCCTGTCCAGTCGTATGAATTACTGTTGATCAACGGCGTAGGTCAAAGAAAATTAGCGCGTTTTGGCGATGCATTCATGGTATTAATTCGTGATCATCTGGCAGGTTTTGAATGAGTTGAGGAATAATTATGACACCTGACATGCTAAAAGCGAGTTGGTTGACACGTGAATCTCAGTTTTTAGCTTTTGCTAACGGCCCACTTTTAGACTTTTGGAAAATGCGTGATGAGGCCAAATTTATTGGTGTCGATAATGTTCCTATTTGTTATATTAAACTTTGTTCTACTCAACATAATAAAGCCATTGTCATTTTACCTGGACGTGGTGAAAGTTATGTGAAATATCCTGAAGTAGCTTATGATCTTTATTATCTTGGCTATGATATTTTTATTATTGATCATCGTGGTCAAGGCCGATCGGGAAGAATGTTAGCTGATCCACAGAAGGGACATGTAGAAAAATTTGCTGACTATATTGATGATTTTGCATCCTTTGTCACCCTTGAGATTAAACCACGACACTATCAATACTGTTATGCACTGTCCCACTCAATGGGAGGTGCTATTCTCGCTGGTTATTTGCTGAGAGATAGTCTGACTTTTAATGCCACAGCCTTGTGTGCTCCAATGATAGGCATTCATTTACCAGTATCACGTTGGTTGGCAAATTTTATCATTAAACGCGCTGAAGCGAGAGCCAATACCCGCGATGATTATGCGATATCAACCGTTAAATGGCAGCCATTGCCCTATATTATTAATGTATTGACCCATAGTTATGAACGTTATCGGCGTTATTTACGTTATTATGCCGATTATCCTGAATTACGTCTTGGTGGTCCAACTTATCATTGGATCGGTGAGAGTTTGCAGTTTGGTACTAGTTTAATTGAAAAAGCGACAGAAATTTCGATTCCGCTTATTATATTGCAAGCTAGTGAAGATAAAGTTGTTAGTAATCGGGATATTCAAAAGTTTTGTGCTGCTCGACAAAAAATGCAGATAAGAAGAGGGGAAAAATTACCTTTAATTATTGAAGGCGCGTACCACGAAATACTGTTTGAAAACGATGCATTGCGTGTGATGGCACTTAATGCAATTTGTGATTTTTTTGATCAATATTGATATTAACCAAGGATAAAAAATGAGGTATGCTGTCGTTGCTTCAGATTTAGATGGTACTTTACTATCTCCTGACCACACTTTACCACTTTATACAAAAGAAACGTTAAAATTATTAGCAGAAAAAAATATTCATTTCATTTTTGCTACTGGTCGCCACTATATTGATGTTGATCAGATACGGGTTGGATTAGGTATTAATGCTTATATGATCACATCTAATGGTGCTAGGATACATAATACGAATGGAGAGCTTATTTTAAAACATAATGTTGATCCTGATATTGTTCATGAGCTCTGTCTAATGGAATTTGATAATCCCAATATTTTGACAAACTATTATTCAAGCGATACTTGGCTAATTAACCGGGAGAGCCTGGAACAAAAGGAATTCATTCAAGAGTCTGTTTTTCATTATCAACTTTTCGATCGTGATAATTTTTCGACGATGGATGTGAGTAAAGTCTATTTTATTTGTGAAGACCATCAACAATTACTGTTATTGCAAGAGCGAATCAGAGATCGTTGGGGCGATCGTGTCAACGTTAGTTTTTCATTACAGAATTGCCTTGAGGTTATGAATGGCAGTGTTTCTAAAGGGAATGCACTAAAGCAAGTAGCGGATTTATTAGGCTATACTTTGCAGGATTGTATCGCTTTTGGTGACGGAATGAATGATTATGAAATGTTAACAATGGCGGGAAAAGGCTGCATTATGAAAAATTCACATCAATTATTACGTGATAGTTTGCTTGATATGGAAATTATTGGTTCTAATAAAGAAGAAGCCGTTTCCTATTATTTGCGACGACTTTATAGCGGTATTTAATATTAGGAACAAATAAAAACCATGTAAATTAAATTTATGGAAATACACTTTAAAAAATAACGGAATAATTTATTATTAATTTGCTGAAGTAATTCAGTTTTTTTAATTATATCAACAGACTAGTTAATAATTAATTTGTGAAAATTATTATGGTTTATATTTATTTTACGGAAAATAAATTTCTTAAATCTATTTTTTAATTTGTGATTTTTATAGTGCGAAATAAGAGGATGCTAAGATTAACTATTATCTTAGTATAATTTTTGAAGCGTTAGTTATAAAAAGGAGCTGGCGGTATGAGAAAATTAATTCTGGTATTTACGCTTGGAATAGTGGGTTATAGTTCCTTAGTATCTGCTGATATAAAAAAGACAAAATCTAATAGAATAACTCAATTACAGCAATTAGCAGAACAAGGTAATGATAAAGCTCAGTATGAACTAGGCGAAAAATATTTCCGTGGACAAGGGATTTCTCAGAACTCCAAATTAGCAGTCGATTGGTATTTGAAATCGGCTAAGGCAGGTAATGCTGATGCGCAGTTTAGGCTCGCTACCATGTATGTTAATGGTTTTGGTGTTAGGCGTGATTATGATCAGGCAATAGAATGGTACCAAAGGTCAGCGATTCAACAGCATGTACGTGCGCAGAGTAATATGGCTACTATGTGTGCTCATGGATTAGGTGTGAAACGAAATTTACAGGAAGCGGCATATTGGTATGAGCAAGCAGCAAAAGGCGGTTATGCATTAGCGCAATTTAATTTGGGATTAATGTATAGCATTGGCAATGGCGTGATAAAAGATTATAAAAAAGCCGTCTATTGGTTCAAACAAGCAGCAATACAAGGGTATGCTAAAGCCCAGGATCGTTTAGGTGTGATGTATGCAGAAGGGATTGGTGTTAATAAGGACAATAAAAAGGCATATGCATGGTTAGCAACCGCAGCTTGTAATGGTAATAAAGAAAGTCAAAAGTTTCATGATAAGATTGGTAAATTGTTTTCTGATAAAGAAATGAAAGTAGCAGAAGCGTTAGCTGAATGTTATATTAAAAAGTATCCTACTCCAATTGATTAAAAATAAATTAACAATAGCTAGATTAAATCAGTTATATATTAAAATAATATTACTTTTATATTAAAACTGAATATGATATGTTTTGCTAAATTTTTATGGGACTTTTTTCCTTTTATTTAACGGCAAAATTTTAACAGCAATTTATAATTCTCTGGCTTTTCTCGCCGGATTGCGGCTGGTTGTTTTTTTTGTTGTACTTTGTAATAAATTATTATTTGCTATATTAATTCGAGCTTGAAAGGGTGGGAATGGCAGAGTGATCCCGTGTCGAGCAAAACTGGCTAAAATATTTTGATGAACTTCATGTCGAGCAGGCATCCGATGTCCCATTTCTGATGCGTAGATGCGTAATTCAAAGATTTGAATACCTTGTTGTATGTCAACCAGATATACCTCAGGTGCCGGATCAGTTAAAATCATTGGAGTTTTCTCGGCTGCATTCAGTAAGATCTGGCTGATTTTGGCGCTATCTATATCAGCGGGTGCGGGAATGGTTAAGACAATACGAGTAATGGTATCGGACAACGACCAGTTAATAAATTGCTCTGTAATAAATGCCTTATTGGGAACAATAATTTCTTTGCGATCCCAATCTGTCAAGGTCGTGGCCCTAGTATTAATTTTAGTAATGCTGCCGGTTAAATCACGAATAGTGACTGTATCGCCGATACGAATCGGTTTTTCAAATAAAATCATCAAACCTGAAATGATATTGGTAAAGATTTCCTGTAAACCAAAACCTAATCCAACCCCCATCGCGGCAATTAACCATTGCAGTTTTGACCATTCAATACCAAGCATCGAAAATGCGACTATGCTACCAACAAGGGCAATAGTATATTTAGTCAACGTAGTGATCGCATAACCAGTCCCTGGCGTTAAATCAAGGTGTTGTAACAGTGCCAGTTCCAATAGTGCTGGCAAATTTCTTATTAGTTGTGCAGTGATTATAATAATAAGAATGGTAATAAATAAAGAACCTAGGGTGATAGGTTGGATGGTATCTACACCATTAATGGTAGTAGTAACATTCCAAAGCCGGATATTTTCCAGGAAAGAGAATGCTGAATGTAATTCAGACCAAATTAAAATTAATGACACTAATGCTACCATAGTGAGAATCGAGCGTACTAGACCCAGCGATTGGGCACTGATTGTATCTAAGTCAATCGTACTTTCTTCTATATCGACTAAGTTTTCACCACTACTATTATTGTCACCTTCATCTTTTGCCCTCTGAGCGAGAATATCAGCACGACGCTGTTTTGCTCTTTCAAAAGCAATTTTACGTCGTTGGATAGACATCCAGCGGCGGATAATATGATAAATAATCAGTAAGAAAAACCAGATTGCGACAGAGGTTTCCAGTCTGGCTAATAATTCTTGGGAGGTTGAAAGATAACCCAATAATGCAGCAACGGCCGAAAATATGGGAGCAATAATAAGTAATAACCATAATACATTACTAATTGCATTTTCACCCGAACCATGGCGATCTAAATAAAGCGGTACACCTACCCGTTTGAGGTTATGTGTAATCAAACTTAGCGCAATACAGAGCAATAAGAAACATAATCTACCCAAACTTGGGGCGAATTCGCGGTCATTATAATATTCAAAAGTAATCAAGGCCATCATCAATGGCACTATGACAAAAATTGATAGTTGATAATAACGCATTGCCCTTTTAACATTTTCTTCTGACCAACCAAAATGAGAAATAAACAACCCATTTGGCAGGGCAAAAGTTGCACTGATCATAAAAACCCATAAAACCGGTGTTGTTGCACTGACTCCATAACCAATCGCTGTGGCCATTGGGAATTGCCAGGCGCTTTGGAGACCGTATCCAATCGCTGACCATAAAATAGGTAAAGGTAGTGCGATAAGAATAGACCAAAATACGGTTCGTAAGGTTAGGGCAAAGCGATCTTGGGTTACTTTGCCAATACGTGTGCTGGCGCGAAGAAGAAAATTATTGTAATGCTGATGAGTGCTAATGCTAAAAATGACGATAGCAACTGCAGCGAGGAGATATAGCAAACTATCTTGGGTGGCGATAATAACTTTAATCGCTCCACTAAGCTGAGATAAAGTATCTAATGATAGTAAACGAGTCAGATCTTTTACTATAGTAATTGGATAGTTGAGTTTTATAGGATCGCTATCAGCGATCCAGAACATATAACGGTGAGTGGCATCTTTGATATCTGTTAATGCATCTGTTAGCTGGGTTGCTGCAACGTTGAGCTTGGTTAACTCCAATATTTCACTGTCATAACCTGAAATTAGTGAGCTTAATAATTCCTTGCGAGTTTGGATGAGTGAATCATAAATTTGAGTTTGTTCTGCGGTGAAATCTTTTATTTCAGGTTGTTTTTCCTCACTTTCGTCATTACTGGAATTGAGATTTTCCAACATATCTTGGTATTTTAGGCGATCAACCCGTTTGTTTATGATTTCTCTATCAATTTGCTGATTTTTAGGAATTTCTGGCAAATGATATAACTGTGCTCGTAATGCTTCACCCAAAGTTGTCGAGCCGCTTAACCACTGAGCTTGCTCACGAATTGTGCCAAGCGCTTGGCGAACGGTTAGTGTATCACTGGAAGTCTGCCGTTGCCTCTGTTCAATATTATTTATTCTGTGTGCTTGTTCATTAAGTCGTTGTGATAATTTGCGGTTCAGCTGCAATTGTTCCGTTAAGAATTTGGGCAGTTCTCTGCCTTGAGCTGCTAACATTCCAGTATGTTTAAGAGCGAGTTGCGCCTTCTGTTGTCGCTGAAAGTTTAGGTGGTTGCGGAGTTGTTGAAGCTGATTATCAATTTGCTGATAACGTTTTTTAAACAGCTCAAGTCGTAAGCGAGTAATTTCTTGGCGATTGTTGGCAGAAAGTTGTGCTATTTCTAGTTCATTGGTTTTTGCCTTTCTTGCAGCGACTTCTGCTTGTGCTAAGTTATACTGTGCTTCAGCTAAAGGAGATACCGGAACATTAAGAGATTGTAGCCTTGCAGTAGAGTCAGAAAGCAGGCGCCGGGCTTCTAATAATTGTTGAGGCAATGTTACAAGAGAGTCGCTGATTTCGCGATTTTTATCTTGTTCTTGTTGAATTTGTTTTCCTTGTTCAAGTAGTTGACTACTAGCTTGAACAATAAGTTGTTCAAGTTCCAGGATAGTTATATTCGTTGGTATAGTAATAGTTTTATTGCTTTCAATAAGAAATTGTTGCTGTAATTCTTTTATAATTTTAGGGAAATCATTGATTGCTTCTTGATACGTGTGGGCTTTTTTCTCTGATTCTTGTGCTTCTGATAGCCAATTTAAAGTAGCTTGTAATGCCTGAATAATCTCTACATTTTTTGCATTCTTATTTGCTTGAAGTTGTTTAATCTCTTTTTTAATTTGGATTTCATCAAGATTAATAGCTGCAAAGGCAGGTATTGTGATGAATAAGAGACTAAATAGAATGCAGGCTATCAGACGCATAATATAATTCCTCAGAAAAAAATATCCAGATCAATTTATTAAATTTGTGAATTGCTATGTTCAGTAGTATTTGGATAAATTGATTCTGCTAATAATTCACCTACTCGAGTGACGGTTCCTTGTGCCAGAACAGAATTAAATTGGATATAGTTAGATTCAAACAAATTGATGACAGTTGAACCCAGTTTGAATTTTCCCATCTCTTCGCCTTTTTTCAGGTAGACAGCACCTATCTTGTTTTTTTCTGGATAAGTCCAGCGTTTGATAATTCCTTCACGTTCATGGTTGATACAGCCACACCAACTAGTATTGATACTTCCGACAATCGTTGCACCTATTAGGATTTGTGCCATTTTTCCAAACGATGTCTCAAAAATACAGATCAGACGTTCATTACGGGCAAAAAGATTAGGAACGTTGCTTGCAGTCAGTTGATTAACGGAAAAGAGATCACCAGGAACATATATCATTTCAGTTAGTAAGCCGTCACAGGGCATATGGACACGATGATATTCACGTGGAGATAAGTAAGTAGTTACAAACAATCCATTACGAAACTCATCGGCCAGTATATAATTACCCGCTAATAATGCTGTTAAACTGTAAGAATGACCTTTAGCTTGTAGGAGCTGATCATCAATAATTGATCCTAATTGGTTTATTACACCATCGGCCGGTAGAGCAAGTTGGTTGCTATCAGCAACAATAGGGCGAATATTTTCTTTTAATGGGCGAGTAAAAAATTCATTGAAGGTAGTATAAGCCGAAAATTCGCTTTCTTTCGCTTCTGCCATATCAACTTTATAAAACTTGGCAAAAAGCTTGATCATTAACTGGGTAAGTCCTGCCGCTTTTTGATCAGCAAGCCAACCAGCTATTTGTGTTAACGCTTGTTTTGGTAATAGATATTGTAATTTGATCTTTATTTTTTGCAGCACATTAACCTCTAGTCTGATTCTAATGTTATTGGGTTGTTATCAAAAAAAGATAGTCATTGTACCTATGCTTTTTATGAATTCTAGAGTTATATTCATAACTATTTATTATCTGTAAAAGGTCCACGTAGTTTTATTTGTTCCATGCTTGTTAAAATTCGATGATAGTTTTCAAAACGTGATTTTGCTATTTTTCCAGTGGTTACCACTTGTTGTAAAGTGCATCCTGGGTCGTCTAAGTGTTTACAATCACGAAATTTGCAATAGCCCAAGTATTGTCTAAATTCGACAAACCCTTTAGTTATTTGTTCCTTGGTTAGGTGCCATAATCCAAATTCACGTATACCTGGTGAATCGATAAGATCACCTCCTTGGGCGAAATGGTAAAGACGAGCAGTTGTTGTTGTATGTTGACCTAATCCTGAATTATCAGACAATTGGTTGACTAAAATTTTTTCTTCATTATTAGGTAATAAATTATTAATCAAACTCGATTTGCCAACACCAGATTGACCGACAAAAATAGATATCTTTCCTATCAGGATATTAATCAGAGCATCCATTCCTTCATTAGTATGACTGGAGACGCCTAAAACTACATAGCCAATACTATGGTAAAGTTCTATTACTTTACTTATCTCTTTGCTGTTTTGTTTATTAAGTAGGTCAATTTTATTTAAAATAATAATTGGCGCAATATTAAGGGTTTCGCAGGCAACTAAATAACGATCAATAATATTTAATGATAATTGCGGCAATATCGCTGAGACAATGATGGCCTGGTTAATATTAGCAGTGATAGGCTTGAGTCCATCATAGTAATCAGGGCGTGTCAAGACCGATGTGCGCTCATAGACTGCTTCTATGACACCATTTACTTTTATATTAGATTGCTGATGTAATGCAGGGCGCCAAATAACACGATCACCCGTGACTAATGAGTCGATTGTTCGACGAATATTGCAGCGTTGAATGTCCCCTACCTTTGTTTCAATATCTGCATGTTGACCAAAACGACTAATGACCAGCCCGTCTTGAGGAGTGCCAAGTTGTTTATCATCAATATTTTGCTGACACTGTTTTTTTAGCTTAGTTTGATGGTTTGATTGTATTTGGCGTTGTTGGCCTTTGGAGAATTTCTTTCTAGCCACCTGACCTCACTAGTTTTATTTGTTTATCAATTGAATTCATTGTCAAGAGTTATCGCAGTTATGCTCTTAAGCAGCTATCATACACTAAGTATTGCATACTATCAGTTTAGAATGGAACCTAGGATGTAACATGATAAATAGTAAGAATAATTTGATTTGGATAGATTTGGAAATGACAGGCTTAGATCCAGAACAGGATCGTATCATTGAGATTGCAACAATCGTTACTGATTCCGATCTAACTATTTTATCCGAGGGGCCAGTGATTGTTATTCATCAATCAGAACAACAGTTATCACTTATGGATGAATGGAATGTTAGAACGCATACTGAAAGTGGACTGATTGGTAGAGTTAAAACTAGTCAATATGATGAAAAAAAAGCAGAATTAGCCACGATTGCTTTTTTAGAAAAGTGGATACCTATGGGTGTTTCACCTATTTGTGGTAATAGTGTTGGTCAAGACCGTCGTTTTTTATTCAAATATATGCCTGAATTGGAAAAATATTTTCATTACCGTTATATAGATGTTAGTACTTTAAAAGAGCTTGCTCGCCGTTGGAAACCTAATATATTGTCAGGTTTTACAAAAAAGAATACGCATAAAGCTTTAGAGGATATACGGGAATCAATTGCGGAGTTGGCTTATTATCGTCAACATTTTATCAAGCTTTAAATCGTGTTATTATCAAGCTGATTATGGGTAGTTTGTTGTTTTAAACAGCATTTAGATTGAAAATAGATTTTTTATGGCTAAAAGTACTTGTCTGTTTGACAATTTTTCGTATAATTCGCAACCCATAACTGATTGGTAATATTGTGTTTATAACTTTGTGGGAATAGCTCAGTTGGTAGAGCACGGCCTTGCCAAGGTCAGGGTCGCGAGTTCGAGTCTTGTTTCCCGCTCCAAATTTTCTTTTGCTCATGATTAGCATGACAATTTTAGTTGTATAACTTATTATTTTTTACTAAATATTTTTTATAGTAACAGCCTATTATTCACACAATTTTTAGTGAAGATATATACTTAATATTGTGGCTGAGTTTTATTTGATCAAATAAGAATAAAATTTTTTGTTGCACTTTGATAAAAACCGTCTATTTTTAAATAGGATATTAGCTCCTTAAAGTAATCATAGTCTTGATACTTAGTCAACCATTATATATAGCTAGTCGTGTAAAATTTATTTGAAAAATCGGGCACATAGGACTTGCAAATAGTATCTGCTAGCATAGAATTCCACTCCCCAATTTTGAAGTAGATGTTACAGCATGTACTTTATCAGTGAAATGAACAATGTGGTGTCATTCTTGGCAGGCAAATTATTTTAGTGTTTAAATGATATTGTAGGTGGATTGATGTTGTTATTTACATTAACTTTAAAGATGTTATGGATAAAGCTACTGCATTTTCTTAGCTAAAATATTCTAATAACTTATTCATTTACAATTGAATTTTGTTTATGACACACAGTGTCTCTTTTACTTTATTGCACAGAGTTATCCACAGGTAAATGCTCTCTTTTATGTATATCATTAGTGATGTTTTTTTTCATCTATATCATTTAACATATTGAAAATAATCTATAAAATATTTATATTTTTTGATGATTGATTACATGGTTATTTTTTTATTATCAATACATTTTTATTTTATTCACAATTAAAATTGTGAAGTATCTACTCTTAGATAATATGCGTGTTGATAACTAGATAGCGCTAACAAGCCGCTATTGTTACTCTGGTAAGGTTTTATTTATTAATAAAGGTATAATCTTATCGATATATCTCAAGTTGTCCGATCTAATGCCAAATTACCTTCCTTAATTAGCGGATGTTTACTCTAGTGATAGTATAAGGTCCCTTTATTAATATTAATGTAAAAATGTTTATTTTAGTCAAATAGCGTTAATTGTTTAAGACAAAAATATTTTGTGGTTTTATTTGATGAAATCAGTTTAATGAAGTTAACTATTTAATTGGGCTCTAAAGCTTAGCAATAGAAGATTCATTTTAACATTGACAGTTAGTTACTAATGCCGTTGATGCTGTGATTGTGATTTAGTCTCATCATAGTCATCAAGTTATTTTCGCTGTCTTCTATTTTAGTTTGAGTTTATAAATATGTTTTTTTAACAACTATATTGACATAATAAATTTTAATCACCTGATATCATTAAAAATTTTTATATATTCGTTTTTTTTAAAATTACTTCAGATCAAATGATAGGTTATTGATAAGATTGGTAAACTAAAAAATATTAACTACCTGAATAATAAGTATATGATGTAAGCTTTATTGGCAAAAATAACATTAAATATTGCTATAATGTTCAGTATAAAATGGTCTTTTATGATATATTTTATGCATTAAACAATTAAATAAGAAAAAATTACAAAATTGGCACTATTTTTTATGAAAGAACTTATATTATTGCTCGCTAATGAAGAAGCAACAATAGCGTTAGGACATCGTTTAGCACATCTCTGTAAGCAGCGTTTTATTCTTTATTTATATGGTGATTTGGGCACAGGGAAAACGACTTTTACTCGCGGTTTCTTGCAAGGTTTAGGTTATCAAGGACATGTAAAAAGTCCAACTTACACGTTAGTTGAATCATATTCGCTGACTCCTAATCTTGTTTACCATTTTGATCTATATCGTTTAACTGATGCTGAAGAGCTTGAATTTATGGGTATCCGTGATTATTTTGATTGGCAGGCTATATGTTTGGTGGAGTGGCCACAGAAAGGTGAAGGGATATTACCATGTGCTGATCTCGAACTCTATCTATCCTATGACAATAATGAAAGACAAGCACGATTTGTCGCGTTATCAATATATGGGGAAATGTTATTAGCAAAATTGTCATAATCTAAAGGAATACTAATCATGATGACTATTTCGATGATTAATATAATAAAAAGTTGGCAAACCCAAATGTTTCTTTTGTTAATGGCAATAATACTATTTAGCAGTTTTTTATTATCTAATGCTAAGGCTGCAACTTTATCTAATATTGGTGTCAATGATAGTGTATCCGAGGCAAAAGTCACTTTACAGTTTGCTGTAGGTAACCCAGAGTACCGTTTTTTCCTACTCCATGATCCTGAACGTCTGGTTGTTGATTTTCGTCAATTTGCCCAGGTGTCTGGTTTACCAATGAAGTTTATGGATAATAATTTAGTTAAGGGGATCCGGACCAGTAAGCCACCGAATAGCCAATACCAACGTATTGTTATTGAATTGGCATATGCAGCGACTGCTCGTGCGGTAGTCAAACAAATAAATAATCAATATCACATCGTATTTACGTTAAAAAATGGTAGCCTTGTCGTGTCACAGCAGCCGACAACAGCAGTAACCAATAAATCGTTATCAATTAACTCCCAACCGGAGAAAAGGTTAGCTAATTACTCTTTAACCCCTTCTGTATATAAAAATATGCCTAGAGGTAGTCGGCAGGTTGTCGTGGCGATAGATGCTGGACATGGTGGTAAAGATCCTGGCGCCATTGGGCAAAATGGGCACCGTGAAAAAAATATAACGATGAGTATCGCGCGTAAGTTAGAGCATCATTTAAACAAAGATCCTATGTTTAAGCCAGTGATGACCCGTAATGGTGACTATCTTATTTCTGTTGCTGGCCGTTCGGAAGTAGCACGTCAAAAAGCGGCTGATATGTTAGTTTCAATTCATGCTGATGCGGCACCTAATAATCGAGCCCGAGGTGCCTCTGTTTGGGTACTTTCAAATCACCGAGCGAATAGTGAATTAGGTAATTGGCTTGAACAACATGAGAAGCAATCTGAATTACTTGGTGGCGCAGGTGATGCGTTGGCAAATGGTGTGGATCCTTATCTTAGTCAAGCTGTTTTAGATTTGCAATTTGGCAATTCTCAGCGTGTAGGTTATATTGTTGCAGTAAAGGTGCTAAGAGAATTAAGTAAAATTGGTAACATTCATAAATATAATCCGGAACATGCTAGTCTTGGTGTACTTCGTTCTCCCGACATTCCATCCATTCTTGTGGAAACTGGTTTTATTAGTAATATTTCTGAAGAACGTCTTTTAGTTTCCGATGATTATCAGGAGAGGTTAGCTGTAGCTATTCATCAAGGATTACGCAATTATTTTACACAGCATCCCTTACAGGCAGCGCCAAAATGATGGAATACGGCAGAGGTCATTATGTCAGCAATACAAATTCTTTCCCCTCAGTTAGCTAATCAGATTGCTGCGGGTGAAGTTGTTGAACGCCCATCATCGGTTGTGAAAGAGTTAGTTGAAAATAGCCTTGATGCAGGCGCCAGTCGTGTTGATATTGAAATTGAGCGTGGTGGTGCAAAACTTATCCGTATCCATGATAATGGTAGTGGCATCGCCAAAGAAGATTTGATGCTAGCGTTGGAGCGGCATGCTACTAGTAAAATAGCGACTCTAGAAGATCTCGAAGCGATTATAAGTATGGGGTTTAGAGGAGAAGCGCTGGCCAGTATTAGTTCAGTTTCGCGTTTAATCCTAACTTCACGCGGCGCGGCGCAAACAGAAGCCTGGCAAGCTTATGCTGAAGGGCGTGAGATGAATGTTACGCTAAAACCTGCCGCTCATCCAATAGGAACAACAGTTGAAGTTTTCGATCTGTTTTATAATACGCCGGCCCGCCGTAAATTTTTACGTACAGAAAAAACAGAATTTAACCATATTGATGAGGTTGTACGTAGAATCGCTTTAGCACGTTTCGATGTTGCAATTAACTTGCATCATAATGGCAAATTAGTTCGCCAATATCGAGCAACCAATGTTGAAGAGCAATATGAACGACGTCTGGCGGCTATTTGTGGCAGTACTTTTATGCAAAATGCGCTGAAATTATATTGGCAACATGGTGATTTGACAATTAAAGGCTGGGTAGCTGACCCTGGTTTAGGCAATTCTGCTGAAATTCAATATTGTTATGTTAATGGGCGCATGATCCGTGATCGATTAATTAATCATGCAATTCGTCAGGCTTATGCGGATCATCTGCAAGAAGGACAGCAAGCCGCTTATGTGCTTTATTTAAATATTGATCCTCATCAGGTTGATGTCAATGTTCATCCGACCAAGCAGGAAGTACGTTTTCATCAGGCAAGATTAGTTCATGATTTTATTTACCAGGGTGTGAGTACTGTCTTAAACCAACAACAAAAACAATTTAATCAAGTAGCTGTTAATCTGCAACAGGAAACAGATATTGTTTTAGGAGTGCAAAATCGGTTGGCGGCTGGCGAAAATTTTTTTGCCTCAGATAACGCCAAACAGCATTTAGTGGTTGAGCAACAAAAAGCTGAAGGAATAACAGAGTTAAGTTCAAATAGCCAAATTTTGCCCGCTAGAGCCAGCTCATTTTATTGCCATAATGATGGGAAAATAAGTAAAAAAAACTACAACAAAAAACAGGGGGATCTTTATCAGCAATTTATACAAAATCAGCAAGTTGAACCAGAAAAAATCCCACTTTTCCCAGAGCGAAAAACGTTAGAATCTGAAAAAATAGCAGTAAAATCGGTTGTGGTAGAAAAAAATGATAAAAATTATACTCTTGGTAAAATACTAACAATTTATTCTAAAAATTTTGCATTTATTGAATCATCATTAGGAATTGGTTTGTTATCATTAACAGAAGCTGAGCGATACTTGATACGCAGTCAATTAATTCCTACTGATAAAGGCTTAAAATCGCAGCCTTTACTTATACCAATAAAGATAGCTTTAACAGAAAAGGAAATTGAAACTTTTTATCGAGTAAAGGTATTATTAACTACATTGGGTTTTGACATCAGTATTTCTCATAAAAAAGCAACAA
This sequence comes from Arsenophonus sp., assembly GCA_045399315.1. Lineage (GTDB taxonomy): Bacteria > Pseudomonadota > Gammaproteobacteria > Enterobacterales > Enterobacteriaceae > Arsenophonus. Next base: position 90,761 of record DAYVGO010000012.1, on the reverse strand, counting down.
TTAGTGGTGTATCTTGTCCCTTGAGAGCGCAAAATTTAACTGAATTATTTCCAAAGCTACTAGATTATCTTGCGCAAAATGTTTCTTGCCAAGTAAAGGGATTAGTTGTTTGGTTAGCCGATCAGTTAGTGCATGAAAAACAAGTGTGGACGGTTGCACAAGGGGTACAATTATTAGCGGATCTTGAGCGGGCTTACCCTGAATTAGTTAAAGAACCACCGAAGACATTACTACAACTAATTGATTTTGAATTGGTGATAACAACTTTAACCCATGAATAAACTAATTTTTCGCCAGAGACCGAAAGCTATTTTTATAATGGGGCCAACAGCGTCTGGCAAGACAACCTTTGCAATAGCATTACGTCAAAAGTTGCCCGTTGAAATAATCAGTGTAGATTCTGCTTTAGTTTATCACGGTATGGATATAGGAACAGCAAAACCAACACTGGAAGAGCAGCAATTGGCTCCACACCGCTTGATTGACATTTTGGATCCTGCGCAGTCTTATTCTGCGGCAGATTTTCAACGTGATGCATTATTAGAAATGGAAAAAATTGTAGCAGCAGGCTGTATTCCCTTACTAGTTGGAGGGACTATGCTATATTTTAAAGCGTTGTTAGATGGGTTGTCACCTTTACCTTCAGCGGATGTTACAATTCGAGCAGAGATTGAAGCACAAGCGAAGCAATTTGGTTGGGGTGCAATTCATAAACGTTTGCAAGAGGTTGATCCTATATCGGCAGCCAGAATCCATCCGAATGATCCTCAACGATTGTCTCGCGCCTTGGAAGTTTTCTTAGTTTCCGGGAAGAGCTTGACAGAATTAACTGAAATTGTAGAGGCAGAATTACCTTATAATGTGTTACAGTTTGCCATTTCACCGCAAGATCGTAAAATTCTCCATCAACGTATAGAAATTCGTTTTTTACAAATGTTGAAGGCGGGTTTTGAAGATGAGGTTAAGGCGCTTTATGGCAGAGGTGATCTGCATGAGACTCTACCTGCTATACGTTCTGTTGGTTATCGTCAGATGTGGTCATATTTGTCTGGTGAAATCAACTATGATGAAATGGTTTATCGTGGTATATGTGCGACACGTCAATTAGCTAAACGTCAAATTACATGGTTACGAGGATGGAAAAACGTGCATAGACTCGATAGCAATGATATTAAGGGAGCTCTTAATAGAATATTACATGTTGTTAGTGCATAGGTTTGCTATTTATGTACAATTGGTGGTAAAAGCACGATTTTTTGAGTAGTTAATTTTTTCGAACCATACAGGTTCTTAGTTAAAAACAACAAAATAAGGAAAATAGAGAATGGCTAAGGGGCAATCTTTGCAAGATCCGTTCCTAAACGCGTTACGTCGTGAAAGGGTTCCGGTTTCTATTTATTTGGTCAATGGTATCAAATTACAAGGTCAAATCGAATCATTTGATCAATTTGTTATTTTACTGAAAAACACAGTAAGCCAAATGGTATATAAGCATGCTATTTCTACTGTAGTACCTGCTCGTCCTATTTCTCACCATAACAATCAAGGGAGTAATACAGGTTTAGGTAATTACAACACAGGTAATGTGGCAGTTCCACAGGATAGTGATGCGACTGAATAGTTCAGTTAATTATCTGAACATAAAAAAATACAGGTAAAGTTCCTTTTACCTGTATTTTGCCTGTTTGATATTTTTTTAAGTCTAAGGGGTTTTGCTTTTGTTTGATAGACATGAAGGCGGGGAATTTGCTGTTCTTGTACATATTTTTTTCTCTCATGAAAAAGATACCGAAAACCTTATTGAATTTGAATCATTAATTAATTCTGCTGGCCTTAAGCCAGTACAGATAATAACAGGTAATCGCAAATCACCACATACTAAATATTTCGTTGGTGAGGGTAAAGCGGAAGAAATTGCGACAGCAGTTAAAGCCAGTAATGCCGATGTGATTCTTTTTGATCATACTTTAAGCCCTGCTCAGGAACGAAATCTGGAGCGATTATGTCAGTGTCGAGTTATTGATCGTACCGGTTTGATTTTAGATATATTTGCACAGCGTGCACGCACCCACGAAGGCAAGTTACAGGTTGAATTAGCTCAGTTAAGACATATTTCTACCCGTTTAATACGTGGATGGACTCACCTTGAACGACAAAAAGGGGGGATCGGCCTACGTGGACCTGGTGAAACTCAACTTGAAACAGATCGTCGATTGATACGCGATAAAATTCGGCAAATTCTTTCTCGTTTGGCTAAAGTTGAAAAACAAAGAGAACAGGGTAGGCAAGCTAGAAGTAAAGCGGGTATTCCCACAATATCATTGGTAGGTTACACTAATGCAGGTAAGTCTAGTCTATTTAATCAAGTGACAAAGTCTGAAGTGTATTCAGCAGATCAATTATTTGCCACATTGGATCCCACATTACGGCGTGTTGATATAGATGATGTTGGGGCGATAGTGTTAGCTGATACTGTAGGTTTTATTCGTCATCTGCCGCATGATCTGGTCGCTGCATTTAAAGCAACATTGCAGGAAACACGTCAAGCCAGTTTATTATTACATGTTGTAGATGCTGCGGATAATCGTATGGAAAAAAATATCCAAGCAGTGGAGAGTGTATTAGAAGAAATTGAAGCTAATGAAATTCCAGTTCTGTTAGTAATGAATAAAATTGATATGTTGGATGGACTTACTCCCCGTATTGATCGTGATGAGACTAATGTCCCGATTCGGGTCTGGCTCTCAGCGCAAACAGGTGAAGGAATTTCATTACTATTACAAGCGTTGACTGAACGTCTTGCTGGTGAAATCGTACACTATGAATTGCGTTTACCACCAGAAGTAGGTCGTTTGCGTAGTCGATTCTATCAACTTCAGGCGATTGAATGTGAAGAAGTGGAAAAAGATGGCAGTATCATGCTTGAAGTGAGGCTGCCCACTGTTGACTGGCAACGGCTTTGTAAGCAAGAAAAACTTTTACTTGACTACATTGTTAAGTCAAAGAATTAAGTGTGGTCAATAAATTGAACAAATTAAGAGTAAATATTTTGCTCTTAGTCCTAAAAAACCAATCATAACGAATGGAGCTATAACATGGCGTGGAATCAGCCCGGTAATAACGGACAGGACCGCGACCCGTGGGGAAGCAGCAATAGCAGCAACTCCAGTGGTAATAAAGGTAATCGGAAAAAAGGGACTACGGATCTTGATGATCTGTTCCGCAAGTTGAGTCGCAAACTTGGTGGTTTAGGTGGAAATAATAAAGATGGCAATAATTCCAGTGATCAAAATGGCGTCAATATAAATGGTCGTTTTATCTGTTTTATTATTGCGGCGATTGTTATTGTCTGGGCTGCAAGTGGTTTTTACACCATAAAAGAGAGTGATCGTGGAGTTGTTTTCCGTTTTGGTAAATATAGTGATACTGTTGAACCTGGTTTAAATTGGAAGCCAACTTTTATTGAAAAAATCATCCCGGTTAACGTTGAAACCATTCGTGAACAAGCGACTAATGGTATGATGTTAACTTCGGATGAGAATGTTATTCAAGTTGAGATGAACGTCCAATATCGAGTGACCGATCCTGCTCAATATTTATTTAATGTCACTAACCCAGATAACAGTTTACGCCAGGCAATAGATAGTGCAGTACGTGGAATAATTGGCCAGTCAGCAATGGAGCAGATATTGACGACCAAACGTGCCTTTATTCGTGATGAGACGCAAAAAGAGTTAGAAAATACAATAAGGCCTTATAATATGGGCATATCGATATTAGATGTTAACTTTCAGGCTGCTCGTCCGCCTGAGGCTGTTAAAGCTGCATTTGATGATGTTATTGCCGCCCGTGAAGAAGAACAGAAAACCATTCGTGAAGCGCAAGCTTATCGTAATGAAGTCCTGCCATTAGCGAAAGGTAATGCACAGAAATTGATTGAAGAAGCGACAGCTTATAAGTCAAGTGTTGTTTTCAAGGCTGAAGGTGAAGTGGCCAGTTTTGCTAAAATGTTGCCTGAATATCGAGCGGCACCGCAGATCACGCGGGAGCGTTTATATATTGAGACAATGGAACGTGTACTAGGTAATACGCGTAAGATCATTGTTAACGACAAGAGCAATAGTATGTTAGTGTTGCCGTTAGAGCAAATTCTACGCAATGGAACAAAGAATAAAAACACAAATATACAAAAAATAACACCGCCAAAAGTTATGTCACAACCGGATATTTCTGCTGAATTACCTTATTCATATAGCTATGGTACGTGGGATAATGCCCGGGGTAGTAATTCAACTCGTGTAGGGAGACAATAATCATGCGTAAGTCAATGATTGTTATTATTGTTGCTGCATTAGTTGTGTTTTATATGTCAATTTTTACAGTTCAACAGACAGAAAGAGGCATCATTCTACGGTTTGGTAAGGTTGTACGTGATAGTGAAAATAAACCTATTATTTATGAGCCAGGTTTGCATGTCAAAATACCATTTATTGAAACTGTAAAAATGTTGGATGCTCGTATTCAGACATTGGATATTCAGGCAGATCGTTATCTGACTAGAGAAAATAAAGATTTAATGGTTGATTCTTATTTAAAATGGCGAATTACTGATTTTAGTCGTTACTATGTTGCGACAGGAGGAGGTAATCCTTATCAAGCTGAAACTTTACTGAAACGTAAGTTTAGTGATCGTCTGCGTTCAGAGTTTGGACGTTTAAATGTGAAAGATATTATTACCGATTCTCGTGGACGTTTAACTGTCGATGTACGTGATGCACTCAATAATGGTACTGCATCAGATATTGAAGCGACAAAAGAGGCGGATCAGGCTATTGCATCAGCAGCAGCACGTTTTGATAAAGAAATTAAGGGTAAGTCGCCAGTTATCAATCCAAACAGCATGGCTGCGTTAGGGATTGAAGTTGTCGATGTTCGTATCAAACGTATTGAATTGCCAAGTGAAGTTTCGGAAGCTATTTATCAGCGTATGCGAGCAGAACGAGAGGCGGTAGCGCGTCAGCATCGGTCACAAGGCCAGGAAGAAGCAGTGAAGATCCGTGCTGTAGCAGATAAGACAGTTACTGAAACATTGGCAGAAGCGGAGCGTACTGCACTGAGATTGCATGGTGAAGGAGATGCGATGGCGACTAAGTTATTTGCTGATGCATTTAATCAAGATCCGGATTTCTATGCTTTCATTCGTAGTTTACGGGCTTACGAGAAGAGTTTTAGTAAAAATGGTGATGATGTCATGGTATTAAGTCCGGATACTGACTTTTTCCGTTACATGGGAGCACCAACTAAACAAAGAGTAGTACCGTGATCATTTAAAAGATAAGCACAATCATTGCAAGATGGTTCTAGATAAGCCCGCATTAGGCGGGCTTTAATATGTTAAGATTGTCATGAAAACAGGTACTGGAGTTATAAAAATTGCTGGCAGCTAATGCTTGAGATGTTAGAATTCTTTTTTAAGCAATCGAGTGAATTTTGAAATGGGTAAAAACGTTGTCGTATTGGGTACTCAGTGGGGTGACGAAGGTAAAGGTAAGATAGTCGATTTACTAACTGAGCGCGCTAAGTATGTTGTTCGTTATCAAGGTGGCCATAATGCTGGTCATACTCTGGTCGTAAATGGTGAGAAAACTGTTCTTCATCTCATTCCATCAGGTATTCTGCGTGAAAATGTGATAAGCGTCATTGGTAATGGTGTGGTATTAGCACCTGATGCATTAATGGATGAAATGAAAAAATTGGAAGCGTGTGGACTGCCCGTGCGTGAACGACTCAAGATTTCGGCAGCTTGTCCATTAATCTTGCCATATCATGTTGCTTTAGATAATGCGCGAGAGAAAGCGCGTGGTGCAAAAGCGATAGGAACGACAGGACGGGGCATTGGACCTGCTTATGAGGATAAAATTGCCCGTCGTGGGCTACGTGTTGGTGATCTGTTTAATAAGAAAACGTTTCCAGTCAAACTGAAAGAAGTTGTTGATTACCATAATTTTCAATTAGTGAATTATTATAAAGTACCGGCAATAGATTACCAAAAAACATTAGATGATATTATGGTTATTGCTGATATTTTGACGGCTATGACCGTTGATGTTGCTGATTTGTTATATAAGGCACATCAAAAAGGCGAATTAGTGATGTATGAAGGTGCCCAGGGAACATTACTAGATATTGATCATGGTACCTATCCTTATGTTACTTCATCAAACACAACGGCAGGTGGGGTTGCTACTGGCTCTGGCTTAGGTCCACGTTATATTGATTATGTTTTAGGAATATTGAAAGTTTATTCTACCCGTGTTGGTGGTGGTCCTTTTCCAACCGAGTTGTCAAATGAAACGGGCGAATACCTGCGTGAAAAAGGACAGGAATTTGGTGCCACAACAGGTCGTTGCCGCCGTACGGGCTGGTTAGATATCGCTGCGATAAATCGAGCTGTTCAGATCAATTCCCTTACCGGTTTCTGTTTAACTAAATTGGATGTTTTAGATGGTTTGGATGAAGTAAAACTTTGTGTGGCGTATCGTAAACCAGATGGTACTGAATTGACAATAACACCGCTAGCGGCAGAGGAATGGGAAGGTTTAGAACCGATATATGAAACATTACCAGGCTGGCGAGAAAGTACTTTTGGGGTAAAAGAATATGATCAGTTACCTAAAGCAGCGATTGATTATATTAAACGGATTGAGGAATTAACCGGCATCCCGATAGATATTATTTCGACTGGACCAGATCGTGCGCAAACAATGATATTACTTGATCCATTTGATGCATAATTTTACCGCAAATAATATCACCCAATGAGTGACGCCTGAACATTCAGGCGTTATTTTTATCTCTATTAGTTAATGTTACTGATTTACTGATCAATTTTGCTTAATATGGTAAAAATTCACATAATAGATATAACTAGATGAATTAATGTCAAAAGGTGTTCCTCCATTTTTGTTTTATAACTAGAGGTTAATGTGCAGTTAACAAGTTTTACTGATTATGGCTTAAGAGCATTGATTTGTACGGCATCACTACCTAAGGATAAAATGACTAATATTACTGAAGTCGCTAATGTTTACGGTGTCTCGCGTAACCATATGGTAAAAATTATTAATCAATTAAGCCGAGTTGGACTTGTTGCTGCAGTGAGAAGGAAAAATGGTGGTATTCACTTAGCTAAGCCGGCGAGTCAGATCCGGATAGGTGAAGTTGTTCGTTTATTAGAGTCTCTAACATTAGTGAATTGCTGCCATGATTTTTGCCATATTATCTCTGCTTGCCAATTAAAACATATATTAAATCAAGCAATTGATCATTTTTTAAATGAATTAGATAAATATACACTGGCTGATCTGATAGAAAATAACGAGCCACTTTATAAGTTACTGTTAGAATAAACAAGAGGCGTGGTTATTAGTGGATATATTAATCAATGTGGTAATGGAGGTTGGTGATGGCAAAAGATCCTTATAAAGACCGTGAGGCTGAGAAGTATCATTCACCAATTGCAAGTCGTGAATATATCTTAGAGCTATTATCAAAGTTTACTACTCCTGTTAGTCGCCAGGAAATTGCCCGCATATTAAAGTTAACGAAAGAAGAAGAATTAGAGGCCTTGCGTCGACGTTTACGTGCTATGGAACGTGATGGGCAATTGGTGTTTACTCGTCGTCAATGTTATGCCTTACCTGAACGTCTTGATTTACTCAAAGGTACCGTTATTGGCCATCGTGATGGTTTTGGTTTTTTGCGGGTAGAAGGGCAGAAAGATGATTTTTACCTTTCTTTAGAAGAAATGAAAAAAGCGCTACATGGTGATGTGGTGCTGGTCCAACCATTAGGTAAAGATCGACGGGGACGGACAGAAGTTCGCATTGTTCGAGTGCTTGTTCCACGAAATAATCGTATTGTAGGACGTTATTTTTTAGAATCTGGTATTGGATACGTGGTACCTGATGATAGCCGACTGCCCTTTGATATTTTGATCCCGAAAGAGCAAGTTAACGGCGCTAGAATGGGAAATGTGATTGTGGTTGAAATGACAACCCGGCCAGCACGTCATACACAGGCAGTAGGAAATATTGTCAAAGTATTAGGCGAAAGCATGGGTACTAACATGGCAGTAGAGATTGCTTTGAGAACCTATGAAATTCCTTATCTTTGGCCACCACAAGTTGAAAAGCAAATTGCTGGTTTGTCTGAACAAATTCCGGCGTCAGCAAAAAAAGGACGAATAGATTTATGTCATCTACCGTTAGTCACTATTGATGGTGAAGATGCCCGAGATTTTGATGATGCGGTTTATTGTATGCCGAAAGAAGAAGGTGGCTGGTGCTTGTGGGTTGCGATTGCTGATGTTAGCTATTATGTCCGGCCACAAACTGCTTTAGATAAAGAAGCGGTTAGCCGGGGAAATTCGGTCTATTTTCCTTCACGTGTCATCCCAATGTTACCTGAAATTCTTTCTAATGGATTGTGTTCATTGAATCCTGAAGTTGAGCGTCTTTGCATGGTATGTGAAATACAGGTATCGGCTCAAGGACAAATTACTGTCGCTAAATTCTATGAAGCCGTGATGCGTTCTCATGCTAGATTGACTTATAGTAAGGTTTGGAAAATTTTGCAGGGGGATGAAGAATTACGTCAACATTATCAAGATTTAGTGCCATATTTAGAACAACTTCATCGATTATATAAAGCCTTAGATAGCGCGCGCATAAAACGTGGAGCTATCTCCTTTGAATCTGAAGAAGCAAAATTTATTTTTAATGCCGAAAAACGCATTGAGCGGATAGAGCCTGTTGAACGTAATGATGTCCATAAGTTAATTGAAGAATGTATGATTTTAGCCAATATAGCTGCTGCACGCTTTATTGAGAGTAATAAAGAGCCTAGCTTATATCGTGTTCATGATAAGCCTAAACCAGAGAGTATTATAAACTTGCCCACATTATTTAGTGAATTAGGTTTGATATTACCCGGTGGAATGACACCACAGTCAGCTGATTATGCTAAAATCATGAACGAAATCGCTGAGCGGCCGGATCATGAATTTCTGCAAACAATGATTTTACGTTCAATGAAACAGGCTGTTTATGATCCTGAAAATAGGGGACATTTTGGCTTGGCACTGAAATCTTATGCTCATTTTACCTCACCTATTCGGCGTTATCCTGATTTAGCCCTACACCGTTCGATTAAATATCTTCTATCTAAGCAACATGGAGACAATCAACATCGTGCGACGTCGACGGGTGGTTGGCATGCTGATACTAATGAAATGTTGCGATTAGGTGAACATTGTTCAATGACAGAACGGCGAGCTGATGAAGCAACTAGAGATGTTGCTGATTGGTTGAAATGTGATTTTATGCAAGATCAAGTCGGCAATGTATTTAATGGCATTATCACTAGTGTCACTGGTTTTGGTTTTTTTGTTCGTTTAAAAGATCTTTTTATTGATGGTCTGGTGCATGTCTCTTCACTTAATAATGATTATTATCGCTTCGATAATGTAGGACAACGGCTTATTGGAGAGTCTTCAGGCATGGTTTATCGTCTTGGCGATGAAGTTGAAATTAGAGTTGAAGCTGTTCATATGGATGAACGTAAGATCGATTTTGCGTTGATATCGACTTTGCGTAAAGCAAAAAATCCAGGTAAAACAGCCAAAGAAAAAGCAAAAAAAGCATTTAAACAGCCAACTTCAACTTATCAAGATGTTAGCCAAGACAAGAATTTTGAGCCCAATAGCACATTTGTTAAGTCTAATAAGAAAGGCATCAAAAGCGTTAAAAAAGCAGATAAAAAAAGAAAGAAGGTTTTTAATAAAAGCAAAAAAATTGTAGCAAAATTGAAAGCAAAACAGGCTATTAAAAAATCACAAAAAAAATCTTAGTTATTTTTATTAATGATTTTCATCGGCTGTTATTTACTATCCTTAAGACTTATTAAGTAACCGATAAATTTATGAGTGAAATTATTTATGGTATCCATGTGGTGCAAGCGCTGCTAGAACGTGATCCTTCGCGTTTTAAACAAGTTTATGTACTCAAAGGGCGTGAAGATAAGCGTTTACTGCCACTTATTGAGCAGCTTGAAAAGTTGGGTATTATTATCCATCTAGCTAATCGTCAATGGCTAGATCGGCAGACAGAAGATGCAGTTCATCAGGGGATTATCGCACAGGTAAAACCAGGCCGGCAATATCAAGAGAGTGATTTAGATATTATTATTGCTCAGACACAAAGCCCTTTTTTGCTTATATTAGATGGTATTACCGATCCGCATAACTTAGGTGCTTGTTTGCGTAGTGCCGATGTAGCTGGTGTTAATGCGGTTATTGTACCAAAAGATAAATCTGCTCAGCTTAATGCCACTGCTAAGAAAGTCGCTTGTGGTGCAGCTGAGAGTATGCCATTAATTAGGGTAACTAATCTTGCGCGGACGTTACGTCAATTACAGCAGCAGCATATCTGGATTGTTGGTACCGCTGGAGAAGCCAATCGTACACTATATGAGAGTGAGCTAACCGGGGCAATTGCATTGGTGATGGGGGCAGAAAGTGAAGGGATGCGCCGATTAACAAGAGAACATTGTGATGAACTGATTAGCATTCCAATTGCAGGGAGCGTTTCATCTTTAAATGTCTCTGTTGCCACTGGCGTTTGTTTATTTGAAGCAGTACGTCAACGACACAGTAAGTAAGAAAAAGATATGATTATTGATAATCTTGCAAGATAGCTTGCCTCAATCCAATTAGTGATAAGTAATGATTTAATCTATTACTTGAGTTTTAACTAAAGGATAGGTATAGTTATGCGTCGATTTTTAGCTGCATTTAAATAAGTTCCTTGCCTCCATGGGCTGCGGCTGACCCTGACAGGAGGCTGATTAATCCGTAAGGAGCAAAACTCATGCGTCATTACGAAATCGTTTTTATGGTTCACCCTGACCAGAGCGAGCAAGTTCCAGGTATGATTGAGCGTTATAGTGAATCTATCATCAAAACGCAAGGTCAGATTCATCGCTTAGAAGACTGGGGTCGCCGTCAATTGGCTTATCCGATCAATAAATTGCACAAAGCGCACTATGTTCTGATGAACGTTGAAGCTCCACAAGAAGTGATTGATGAGTTAGAAACAAACTTCCGCTTCAATGATGCCGTTATCCGCAGCATGATTATGCGCGTTAAGCATGCGGTTACTGAAGCTTCTCCAATGGTTAAAGCCAAAGATGATCGTCGCAGTCGTGATTTGGTTGATGAATACCAGGAAGAAATTGAGGAAGCTGAGGAGTCTGAAGAGTAATTTTGGTTGTGAATACTAATAGATTGGTGCTGTCGGGGAAAATCTATAAAGCACCGATAAGAAAAGTTAGTCCGGCTGGAGTTCCTCACTGTCAGTTTGTGCTCGAACATCGTTCACAACAGCAGGAGGCCGGTTTTGCGCGGCAAGTATGGTGTAGAATAAGTATCATCGCCAGCGGGCAAGAACTACAACAGTTTACTCACAGTATAACGGTCGGTAGTCGAATCACTGTTATGGGTTTCATTAGTAACCATCAGAGTGCTAATGGCTTGAATAACATAATGCTTCATGCCGAGCAGATTGAATTGATAGATTTTGGAGACTAGCCAAATGGCACGTTATTTCCGTCGTCGTAAGTTCTGCCGTTTCACAGCGGAAGGCGTTCAAGAGATTGATTATAAAGATATCACGATGCTAAAAAACTATATCACTGAAAGTGGTAAAATTGTACCAAGTCGTATCACTGGCACTCGTGCAAAATACCAGCGTCAGCTCGCACGTGCTATTAAGCGCGCGCGTTACCTGTCTCTGCTGCCATATACTGATCGTCATCAGTAGTTGGTATGGTCCATTAACGACTTAAAGAGGATAAGGTAATGCAAATTATTCTACTGGATAAAGTAGCCAACCTGGGTAGCCTGGGTGATAAAGTTGTTGTTAAAGCGGGTTATGCTCGTAACCTTTTAGTTCCACAGGGGAAAGCTGTTCCTGCAACTAAGAAAAATATTGAATTTTTTGAAGCACGTCGTGCCGAATTGGAAGCTAAGTTAGCTGACGTTCTGGCTGTAGCTGAAGCGCGCGCTGAGAAAATTAATTCATTAGCAACAGTAACTATCACCTCTAAAGCAGGTGATGAAGGTAAACTATTTGGTTCGATCGGAACTCGTGATATTGCTCAAGCAGTTACTGCTGCAGGTGTCGAGATTGCGAAAAGTGAAGTCCGCTTACCAAATGGTGTATTGCGTACTGTTGGTGAACATGAAGTTCACTTCCAAGTGCATAGTGATGTATTTGCAAAACTAAATGTGAATATTATTGCTGAATAATTGCTTTCTGATTATTAGGCACAAATAAAAACACCAGCAAATGCTGGTGTTTTTATTTCTAATTTTAGTGGCTAAGTAATCGTGTCTAGCAATCTAGCGCGTGGAGGACATTGGTTAACTTTTTTGATTGCTAGTTGAGGATTTCTGATTGATTAGCAGTTAATTTTAATTCATAAAAATGTTGTTGTTTATATATTGTCATTGATAGACATTATTATAAGAAATAAAGTGTATTTTTCAAGTCAAACTCCCAGCTTCAAATTTTTAGTATTAGAAAATTAATAGATTGATATTAAGTTAACATATTATTTTTTAGCTAAAATTTATTTTATACAATTATTTACCCCTTTATTGATGGCTGTTATTATTTATAATTTAATAAATAGGTGTTCTATGACAGATCAAGCATTCGATTCAGTTGAAACTCAGGCAAGTTATGGTATTGGTCTTCAAGTCGGACAGCAGCTTTTAGAATCAGGTTTGGGAGGCATACAGCCTGAAGCTTTACTTGCAGGTTTATGTGATGCATTACATAGTAAAACCCCAGTTGTTCCGGTTGAAGCTTTGCATAGGGCATTGCGTGAGATCCATGAACGTGCGGATGCTGAGCGACGTAAATTTCAACAAGCAACGGTGGTGAAAGGACAAATATTCTTGGAGAACAATCGGCAGCGGGAAGGTGTCAATACAACGGAATCAGGATTGCAATTTAGTATATTAAAACAAGGTGAAGGTGCTATTCCTGCCAAAGCAGATCGGGTTCGTGTTCATTATACTGGTCGGTTAATCGATGGCACGGTTTTTGATTGTTCGAGAGATCGAGGGCAACCAGCAGAATTTCCTGTTAATGGCGTTATTGCTGGCTGGATTGAAGCTTTGACATTGATGCCTATAGGTTCAAAATGGGAACTTTATATTCCGCATAATTTAGCATATGGTGAACGTGGTGCTGGTGCCGCTATTCCGCCGTTTAGCACGTTAATTTTCGAAGTTGAATTGCTTGAGATTGTCTAATTAAGGTCTTACTCGTCATCGAATTAGCCTGTTTATAAAGAAGATAATTCGATAAATAATTTATGCCGTTTTCAGAGATATAATATGCTTGAGCAAATTTGTGATTTGGCGAAAGAAGCAGGTAGAGCAATTATGGCTATCTATGAAAGTAAACAACAACTTTCTGTTAAGCACAAAAAAGATAGCTCACCGGTGACTGAAGCGGATTTTCTTGCTCACCAGATTATTAAAACTGGATTAGCAAGCATAACACCTCATATTCCGTTACTCTCTGAAGAAGAACCTCCAGCTTGGCTGGAACGTTGCCACTGGGAGTGCTACTGGTTAGTCGATCCACTTGATGGTACCAAAGAGTTTGTTCAAAGGAATGGTGAATTTACTGTCAATATTGCTTTGATTAAGTCTGGTTCTCCCGTTATGGGAGTTATCTATGCACCAGCAAAAAATGCACTTTATGCGAGTGAGAAAGGGACAGCATGGAAAATAGTAGATGGCGTCAGACAAGCCATTCATGTTGCTAATGGGCACCCTCCTCTGATTGTAATCAGTCGTTCTTATCAGGATAAAGAATTGGCCGATTATTTAGCCCAAATGGGCAAGCATGAAGTAATGGTCATGGGATCTTCATTAAAATTTTGTCTCGTTGCTGAAGGTAACGCGCAACTTTATCCACGCTTTGGCCCTACTCATATTTGGGATACTGCCGCTGGGCATGCAATTGCCCAGGCGGCAGGTGCTAAGGTAATTGATTGGTATGGTAGAACGCTAGACTATTCACCAAGAGAATCCTTTGTTAATCCGGGATTTAGGGTGTCAATATTCTGATAGTTTAATTAATTATTTTTTAATTGTGTTTCAATCAGTTTAATAACTTTGCTTGTCTCTTGTGATGTTAGTACGCCATCTTTAGCAAACAAGACTTCACCATTTTTATTTAATACGATGATGGTTGAGTTTTTGGGTTTTAACTGCCAGGCTTTTTTAACTACACCTTTGTTATCAACAATGATTTGTGAAAAAGGGAATTCTCGCTTGCTGTCTTCAATACTACTGCGGACAAAAAAACCGGTTCCAAAGATTATATCATCGGTATTAATAATAGTTGTTGTCTGGTACTTTTTCTGATCAAATTTCTTTTGTTTAATAGCTTCAATTAATGGCTCGTTGAGTTCTTTAGCGGAAAGACGCCCGGCAATATGTAGGATTGTTCTTATTTTGCTAGCCAGTTTTTTGCTATTCCAAGCTTGATAAATAAGCTTACCATTTTCATTTAACAGAAGTTCACCTCGATCAGTGACAGTAACGTCAGGTACCGGCTTATTAATGGTAAAGTTGGCTGTTAATGCCGAGAAAGGCAGAGTTAATAAAATTGCTATGAGTATGATCTTTTTTAACATAGTACTCCTCACTAATTTTTTCTACACTGGTTATTAATGTTTGTAATCATTTATTAGCATAGTCAATCTTAAATATGATGTCTTTGTTACTAAAAGCTGCACTAGCATATACAGTAAAAGTTGTTAAGACATCAAATGAAAAATATTGTAATGATTATTCAAAACTATTTAATCAGTTATCATGTTATGTAAAATCTTTAAATCTTATTGGAAAAGGAGAACTAAAGCTTGTCTCAATAGTCTATGATTATAAAATGTGTTATGAATCACATTCTTGTGAATTCAAAATCAACAAAGGGGAGAAAAAGTTGAATGAAGATTTTTCACCGTTATAATCCACTGAAGATTGCGCGTTACGTTAAAATATTATTTCGTGGTCGATTGTATATCAAAGATATGGGAGTATTTGAATTTGACAAAGGAAAGATATTACCTCCAAGAATTAAAGATAAGCGGTATTTCAATATAATGAATGAAATCAATAAAGAAGTTCTTGTCCTCCAGACAGAAATAGGTTAATTCGTCTGAGATAGATTGTGCGCCACACTCTCAGTGGCGCAGGTATAAATATAAGCTAATCATTTAAGTGTTTTTCATACATAAGTTCTGCTTCAAACTGAATTAGCAAAAAAGTGTTTTACCAAACCTCGCTTTACTACCTCCATCTTAGATTAGATTTGCTTTTTAGCAACCCTATTTCATTTTGTCGGTGGGATTTAATAATTTGGCTTAGGGTAGGCCTACGGCGATGTTTCGATTAATATAAAGTCTATAATTTTGAAGTAATTTGAATCCCATATAAACTGGAATTAAATAATTGTAGTAGTCTATATAACTTACTCGCTTATCAAAGCTTGTTGATGGAATATATCAATCTCAAAGAAGAGAAAGGTTTTCTCCTATGCAAGAAACTGTTTTAGCCCTACTTATTTAGCCTGTCTGCTATGACAGCTGTGTCCTTTGCTGTTGCCAAAGAAGTTACTTACGGTGACCAAAAAATTACATTGTCTGATTCCATTTCGCCAGGTAATGATTTTTATCAATATGTTAATCATGATTGGATAACTCATGTGAAAATCCCAGCTGGAATGGCGAGTATTAATTCATTTGTTGAGTTATATCTCAAAACCGAAAAACAGTTGCAGACGCTGATAAATAAACTTGAAGTTAAACCGGAAAGTGAGCTTAATCATAATCAACACAATATTCGTAATTATATTGCAGTTATCTAAATGAAACGGCGATTGAAAAAAGAGGTTTAACTCCGGTACAAAATGTGCTTAATGCTATCAAGCAGGCAAAAACTCACGCTGATATTACTAATCTAATGGCAAAACCAGGTTATATACCATTTATTTTCTTATTGGGTTGGGTTAGATGCAAAAGCACCCGATACCTATGTTCTTTATCTGGGACAAGGTAGGTTAGGCTTACCAAATAGAAATTATTATCTCAATAATACTAAACAGATGGAAACTATCCGTCAGGACTATGTCGCATATATTGCGACTATTTTGCAATTAGCCGGAGAGAAAGACGCGCAATTAAAGGCCAAGCAGATTTTTGCGTTGAAAAAATCATTGGTTAAAGTTCACTGGTCGCCAGAAGCTGAACGTGACACGCTGAAGAATTATCATCCAATGTCGCTTAGTCAATTGAAAAAGTTTACTCCAGATTATCAATGGCAGGGGTTTATTCAGCAATGGAAACTTGCTGATGAACAGTTGGCAAAAATTATTGTAGAAAATGGCAGTGCGGTTGAGCAGCTGGCAAAAATATTGGCTAATACCCCGGTAGTAACTTTATAAAACTACTTACTTTTCCATTACCTAAGTAGTAAAGCCAGTTACTTGAATCAAGCTTTTTCTGATGCACGTTTTAATTTTTATTCAATCCGATTAAATGGAATTAAACAGCAACGTTCACGTAAAGAATGGGCTTTAGAAATCGTTAATAAGCTACAGGAGCCGTTGGGGCAACTTTATGTTGCAACCTATTTTGATCCTGAAGCTAAAAATAAGATCTAAAATCTGGTGAGTTATATTAAACAGACTCTTAAAACACGTTTGCAAAATAATGGCTGGATAGATAAGCAAACTCATCAAGAAGTACTACAAAAGCTTAGCCAATTTACCGTTAAAATTGGCTACCCTGAAAAATGGCATGATTTTAGTAGCCTTCATTTACAACCAGACACATTATTCGACAATTATCTGCAAGTACAAAATTGGTTCTATCAGGATAATATGAGTAGGATCGGTGACAAAGTCAGGATGTGGGAATGGGGGATAACGCCACAAACAATTAACGCTTATTATAATCCGGTTCAAAATGAAATTGTTTTCCCTGTTGCTATTTTGCAAGCGCCATTCTTTGATCAAAATATAGATCCTGCTTATAACTATGGTGCTATTGGTGTCATTATCGGGTATGAGATGGGCCATGGCTTTGATGATCAAGGCCGCCTTTATGATGGAACTGGGTAATTAAGAAACTGGTGGACAGCGGCTTCACAGCAGCATTTTAAAGAAAAAACCGCTAAACTTATTAAGCAGTATAACGGGTTTAAAATTGATGGTTTAGCTGTTAACGGTAAACTCACCCTGGGTGAAAATATTGGTGATCTCGGTGGGTTAAATATTGCTCTTAATGTCTATAAACAATTTGCTAAAAAACATTATCCAAATGTTGAACCGCTGATTATTGATGGAACGACCGGCCTACAACGTTTCTTTATTGCTTAGGTGAGAACTTGGCAGGAGTTAGCGAATAAAGAGGCTGTACGTAATAAGATTATGACTGATCACCATAGCCCAAATCCCTATCGCGCCAACGGTGTGGTACGTCGTAATATGGATAATTGGTATTTTGTATTTAATGTACAAAAAGGTGATAAGCTTTATATGGCTCCTAAAGAGCGGATCCGTATCTGGTAAACTTTTAATATCAGGTTCTATAGAGCCTGATAAGCTGGTTGTTTTCTGGTGATAACATTAATAACCACTTCGTTTGTATAAGCACAGATATAATATAGGTGACATTCTACAATGAGGTAAATTAATGATGGATAGGCCGATCACTGTTGCCTAGGTACGGCCAGTACCTATATTTATGGATTTGCAAGGAACTATTGATTTAATAACAGAAGCTGTGGGCAAAGGGGTTGAATTGATCGTTTTTCCAGAAATCGGGCTACTTGGTTATCTTTGGTTGGGCTCACTTGCCGCTATTAACTACGCCAAAGCGATCGTAGATCCGATCGGGTATTATTCACGTCCAGACGTGAGTTGCTTATTATTTAATCCCTTGGCTAATCGTCCGTTATCGATCAAAGCGACTCCTTTTATTGCACTAACAGATATACAACAGGTTGTATTGCTAGGAAGTGAAGACGTCCCTGGTTAAGCAAGATATTCACACTAATATCTGAACAGATGTAAAGCATTAATGCTCGTATATAGAGTTGATAGTATTTATCTATTTTAATAGTAATATAGTTACCAAAATTTGTTGTTACTTGGTAATTATTTTTTCAATCTACCTTTTATTCATGTCCTTTTCCAAACTTTATTATGACAAGAAAAGTGTTTTGTATTTCGTTTTTTTGATAGAAAGTTGCTATTTTTAATAAAGTATTTGGCACATAAATCTGGTCTTTATGGTTTAAAAATAAATACGCTAATGGCGCTATTAATAAAAATGTTTTTAGCCTGTTATTCAACAGCTATTACTTTGGCAAAAGAAGACAGTGAAAGGTTGCATTATTTATTATTAATTTCTTGTATATCTTGTTTAATTTAACCAAAATGAGTCAGTATTTTATCGTTATAGATTCTATTTTACATTAGGAGTTGGCGTGCCAAGATACTCTTTACTTTGTTTTCTTTGTATGTTGGTGGTAGTGCCAGTCGCCAATGGTGCCAATCTTCGTTTAAAAGTTGATGGATTGAGTGGAGAGCTGGAAAAAAACGTTCGTATTCAACTTTCAAGTATCACTCAGGATGAAGTCGCCCCAGATGGTCGTTTCCGGGTGAGAGTCGATAAAGCAATTCGTCTGGGGTTAAGGCCGTTAGGTTATTATGAACCCACTATTGAATTTTCTTATCAGGAATTTCAGCCACCTTCGCGGCCAATTTTGACAGCTAAAGTTGATCTTGGAAAACCCGTTCATGTTGTAGATGTTAAGATAACACTTAAAGGCTCAGCTAGACATGATAAAGACTATGCGGAAATGATAGCACGTAATACGCCACCAAAAGGAATTATTCTTAATCATGGCGATTATGAAGATTTAAAACAGGGATTTGGTCGCCTGGCGATACGTAAAGGGTATTTTGATGCCGAAATGGAGAAAAGTCAGTTAGGCGTTTCATTGGCACATAGAGTTTCTTACTGGGTATTTGATTTCGATAGTGGTGAGCGTTATCGTTTCGGTGCCATTAAATATGAAGGCTCTCAAATTCGTGAAGATTATTTAAATAATA
Source organism: Arsenophonus sp. (assembly GCA_045399315.1). Lineage (GTDB taxonomy): Bacteria > Pseudomonadota > Gammaproteobacteria > Enterobacterales > Enterobacteriaceae > Arsenophonus. The sequence continues at coordinate 71,499 of DAYVGO010000012.1, read as the reverse complement.
TTGTTTCCTTTAAAGAGGGGGATTATTATACTTCTGAGCAGTTGGCTGAATTCAATCGTTGGTTAGTCAATACCGGTTGGTTCAATTCCGCAATTGTGACGCCTAATATTAATAAAGCTCGTGAGAATGGCAGCCATATTTTGCCAATAGATGCAGTATTAACGCCACGTGCGCGTAATCATGTTGAATTAGGTGGCGGTTATTCCACTGATGTTGGCCCTCGGGTCAAGGCTATTTGGAATAAACCTTGGATTAACTCTAGAGGACAGAGCTTTACTTCCAGTATTAGCCTTTCACAGCCTGAACAAATTGTTGATGCAGGCTATAAAATTCCACTTAAAAAGAGTCCATTAGAACAGTATTATGCCATTCAGGCTGGTTATAAGCGTATTAACTTAAATGATACTCAGTCTGATATGACCACGCTGAATTTGTTAAGAAATTGGGATTATTATAAAGGTTGGCAATATGGTGTTAATCTGCGATGGGGTCTCAGCCATTTTACCCAAGCAAATGTAACCAATACTACCATGATTCTGTATCCCGGTGTAAGTCTTAGCCGGATACGACAACAAGGTGGAACTATGCCTTATTGGGGCGATAGTCAGCGATATGCTATTGATATTTCTAATACTACCTGGGGTTCTGATATTAATTTTATTGTATTACAAGCACAAAATGTTTGGATAAGAACTCCCTGGAAAGGGCATCGTTTTGTTGTGAGAGGTCATCTTGGTTGGATTGAAACCAATCGATTTGACAAAGTCCCGCCCGATCTCCGTTTTTTTGCTGGTGGTGATCGTAGTATTAGAGGTTATGGTTATCAAAAAATTTCACCAACCAATAACCAAGGAAAATTAACTGGTGCTTCAAAATTAGCGGTTGGCTCACTAGAGTATCAATATAATGTGACCGGCAACTGGTGGGGAGCACTATTTGTTGATGGTGGTGAGGCGGTAAATAATTTTAATAAAAATGATTTTAAAGTCGGCGCAGGCGTTGGTGTTCGCTGGGTTTCACCTGTTGGACCAATTAAACTGGATATTGCTGTGCCGATTGGTGATCCTGATTATAGCAAAGTACAATTCTATATTGGGTTAGGTGCTGAGCTATGAAGTGGGTAAAACGTATTAGTCTTGCGTTACTATTTTTATTGTTAATATTATTAACTATGATTGGTTGGATAATTACTACTCAATCAGGCTTACATTTTGCCTTAAATTCAGCAGTGCGTTGGCTGCCTGGATTAGAAATTGCCGCCATTTCTGGTGCTTGGAGTGATTTGAATTTGCAGCATGTTCGTTATCGAACTAAGGGGATCAATGTTGAGATTGATAAGTTTAATCTTTCATTACAAGTTAACTGCTTAAAACGTTTGCAACTGTGTGTTAATAATATTTCAACTGAAGGTGTTAATGTTCAGGTAGATAGCAAAGCTTTTCCATCTACCGAAGAGTTAGCCAATTCAAAACCATTAACTAAGTTGTCAACCTCTTTTGCTATTTTTTTACATCAATTAACTTTAAAAAATATCAACATACAGATCGATAATATCCAGATTGCGCTGGCGGAATTAGCAACGGCAGTTGATTGGCAAGCTAATTTATTGACTATTAAACCAACGATGATTAATGGATTAGCAGTTAATTTGCCAAAAACCTTGGTAGAAGAGAATAAAACAGCAGACAAAACGGTAACAAAAATCGCTAATGAAATACCAGAAAAATCAGCGGGTGAAACGCTAAAAACAATGTTTGCACAACCCGTATTGGCTGAGTTACCTGAAGTTGTGCTACCTATAGATCTTAATATTGAGCAGATCCAAGGTTTAAATTGGCGTTTAGAGGTTGATACAACGGTGGTAATTAATAATTTAACATTAATTGCAACCGTACAGGATCAGCAGATAGCCATTAAGCAATTTACCGTTACCGCGCCTGAAGGCAAAATCAATATTACCGGTGATGCTAATTTAGCTCAGCAGTGGCCAGTCAATATAGCCGTTCAAGCAGTATCCTATCTTAACGACCTTAAAGGGCAACAATTTGATTTGAAATTGGATGGTGCTTTATTACAGCAGCTCAAATTGACGTTAAATTTGACCGGACCTATCAAGGCTAATTTGGTAGCTGAAGCAGCTTTATCCCAGGCCGGATTGCCAATTCAATTAACGATAGAGAGTCAGCAGCTTAATTGGCCCCTACAAGGTGAATCTGAATATCGCTTAAAAGATCTGCGTTTACGTTTAAATGGTAAAGTAACAGCTTATGATCTCTCATTGCGCACCGATATAAATGGTCGCGATGTGCCACCGATGTTGCTACTGCTTGATGCTAAAGGTAATGAACAACAGTTACGCTTAACTCGTTTGCGATTGAATGTGTTACAGGGAAAAACCGAGTTAACTGGCATTATCGACTGGAGTAAGGCGATAAGTTGGAATGGGGTATTAACTTTATCTGACATCAACACCACAAAACAGTGGCCACAATGGCCAGCTAAATTGCAGGGTAAAATCGTCACAACCGGCAGTATACATGGTGGTAGCTGGCAATTAAAAATTCCTGAAATTAGCTTAGATGGTAATGTAAAAGGTAATCTATTACGGGCTCGAGGAGAGATGACGGGAAATGCTGCAGGACAATGGAACATTCCGCTTTTCAATCTGCTACTTGGCCGCAATAAATTAGCTATTAATGGTTATGTTAGTGACATATGGCAACTGAATGGAATAATTGATGCTCCCAGTCTCTATGGTGTATTACCTGATTTAGGGGGTGTGATCAAAGGACAATGGAAATTACGGGGTAATTTAAAATCACCTCAATTAATGGTTGATATTGCTGCTCGTAACGTTAAATGGCAAAATAATTTAACTATCGATAAAGCCACCATACAAAGTGATATACGTTCTGATAAACAGATCCAAGGGCAGTTAGCCGTTGCCGTCCATCAGGTGAACCAGGCGGATTTAGTTGTCCATAATTTCACCCTGACTGCTACAGGTAATGAACAGCGACATAGTGTCCAAATGAATATCGATGGCAACCCCATTTCAGGTCACTTAACACTAATAGGCAGCTTTGATCGACAGAAAGAATTATGGCAAGGTGTGTTAGATAATACGTTATTTGACACCTCTATCGGTGAGTGGCAATTAAGTCGAGCTGTGGCTATTGATTATGCCAATCAACAACAGCAAGTCATGGTGTCTCCCTATTGCTGGTTAAATGCCAAAGGACATATTTGTCTGTCTAAAACGGCTAAGATTGGTAAATCCAGTAACGCCGATATTCTTCTACAGCAGTTTGATTTAACGCTGCTCAAACCATTTTTGCCGCCTGAAACTCAGCTTACTGGACGTTTTGATGGTGATGCAAAAGTGAGTTGGGATGCCGATGGTCATTCACCTCAGGCGAAAGTAAATTTGTTTGGTAGTGGTGTGAAAATCAATCAATTGATTGAAGGATCGCTATTACCTGTACAATTTCAAACACTAACATTGAATGCTGATGTCAGTAATGGCAAAGTAGTATTAAAGTGGTTAATACAAATTGCCAATAATGGTAAATTTTCAGGCAATATACGGATTGACGATTTGGAGCAAGGTCATAAGTTATCAGGTAATGTTAATATTGAAAATATTTCATTAGCATTAATTCGGCCAATTTTAAGTAAAGGTGAACGGATAGATGGCAATTTGAATGCCGATTTAAGGTTATCTGGCAATATGAAGCAGCCGCTATTAAATGGTAATTTGGCCCTTTCTAATCTGATAGCTAAAGGACAGTGGTTTCCATTTGATATCAATCAGAGTTTCCTCAAACTGGATTTTATGGGAACTCACTCTCAATTGACAGGACGTATTAATACACCTGAAGGTTATTTGAAGTTAATTGGAGAGGCGGATTGGCGTAATATTAATGCCTGGAAAGCGAGAATTTCAGCTATTGGTGACAAACTACGGATATCGTTACCGTCTATGATCCGTATAGATGTGGAGCCGGATATTGTTTTTGAAGCTACACCTAATTTATTAAGCCTGAATGGTAATGTAAATATTCCTTGGGCACGAATTACAGTACAAGAATTACCAGAGTCAGCAGTAGGTATTTCATCAGATGAAGTTATGTTAGATGCAAATTTGCATCCCATTGAGAAAAAAGGTATATCAATACCAATCTTAACTAATTTGCAAATTAAAATTGGTAATGATGTCCGTTTGGATGCATTTGGTTTAAAAGCGCGGCTAACAGGAATATTGAAAGTTATACAAGATAAACAAGGATTGGGTTTAAATGGGCAAATTGATATTCCTGAAGGTCGATTTCATGCATATGGGCAAGATCTTATTGTACGGAAAGGACAAATTTTATTTTCTGGCCCCGTTGATCAGCCATTCCTAAATGCAGAAGCCATCCGCAATCCGGAAAGTACTAACGACAATGTGATTGTGGGCGTAAGGGTGACGGGGTTAGCTGATAAGCCAAAGGCAACGATTTTCTCTGAGCCGTTTAAATCACAGGAAGAAGCACTGTCTTACCTACTTCGAGGTGAAGGGTTAGACAGTAGCGGTGCCGATAATACTCATATGGCCGCTTTACTCATAAGTGTGGGTCTTTCTAAGAGTGGAAAATTATTGGGTAATATTGGCGAAATATTTGGCGTTTCCGATCTAGCATTAGATACTCAGGGAGTTGGTGACAAATCTCAAGTTGTTGTGAGTGGTAAGATAACCAATGACTTGCAAGTTAAATATGGTGTGGGAATATTTAATTCACTTGCCACATTAACGTTACGCTATCGTTTGATGCCAAGATTGTATCTAGAAGCTGTGTCTGGAGCTGATCAGGCATTAGATCTGCTTTATCAGTTTGAGTTTTAATTATGCGTATAATTGTTTATGGTAGTTTAAGACGTAACCAGGGAAATCATCATTGGATGACCTATGCTCAGCTGTTGGGAGAGTACAGGTTGGAAGGTTATGAGATTTATGACTTAGGTTATTACCCTGCAGTAATACGTGGTGAAGGGACGATAGAATGTGAAGTTTATCGTATTACACCATCAATTTTAACTGAGCTTGATGAGTTAAAAAAGAATTCTCAGGATTATGAAAGAGAATTGATACCTACTCCGTTTGGTAATGCATGGATTTACCTTTATAAACTTCCGGTAGATGGTCTGCACCGAATCGAAAGTGGTGATTGGTTAAAACGAGATGGCAAAAGCAAATAAGTTTTTTCTAACTAAGATCCCCATTTATTAATATAAAGAGGATCTGGTTAAATCTATATAAATGGTTATTTTTTAGCTGCGCGTTCAAAAGAAGAGAGAATTTCAGCTTTTGCGGCAGCGGCATTTTTCCAACCTTCGACTTTTACCCATTTACCTTGTTCTAAATCTTTATAATGTTCAAAGAAATGTTTAATTTGAGCGCGTAATAGTTGAGGTAAGTCATTAATATCTTTAATATGATCATATTCTTTAGTCAATTTAGAATGAGGTACGGCAACTAATTTTGCGTCTTCACCGGCTTCATCAGTCATTTTTAGTACACCGATTGGGCGACAACGAACTACTGCGCCAGGTTGTAGCGAATAAGGTGTTGGAACTAACACATCAACGGGATCGCCATCCAAGGAGAGAGTATGGTTGATATAGCCATAATTACAGGGATAAAACATCGCGGTAGACATAAAACGATCGATAAAGATTGTGCCAGATTTTTTATCTACTTCATATTTTATCGGATCAGCATTGGCTGGAATTTCTATAATGACATAGATATCATCAGGCAGTTCTTTCCCTGCCGGTACGTTATTGAGGTCCATAAAACATGTCCTTTATTTAAAGCTAAAATTGAGTAGCGGTTATTATAGCCGGAAACGAAAGAAAAACTCACTATCAGTTAGGGTATAAAAATAAGTTTAACAATAAAGGTCACATTGTTTGCCTTTATTACATATGATAGGTTGTTATTTGTTAACTGAAAATTCAAGCATAAAGCTTTCGGCTTTCTCTACCATGGATTTTGTGCCAACGAAAAAAGGTACTCGTTGATGTAATTGTTCTGGAACAATGTCTAAAATCCGATTAGTGCTATCGCTTGCTTTGCCACCCGCTTGCTCTGCTAAAAATGCGATCGGATTGCATTCATATAACAGACGCAATTTACCTTTAGGATGACTTGCGGTACTCGGGTAAATATAAATACCACCCTTTAATAAATTTCTATGAAAATCTGCTACCAGAGAGCCAATATAACGGGTAGTATAAGGGCGAAGGGTGGCAGGATCTTGTTCCTGGCAATATTTTATATATTTTTTTACACCTAAAGGAAATTTAATATAATTTCCTTCATTAATAGAGTACATATTGCCTTGTGTTGGAAACATCACTTTTTCGTGAGATAGACAGAAAACGCCGAGTGAAGGATCATAGGTAAAGGCATGTACGCCATAACCGGTGGTGTAAACTAACATGGTTGAAGAACCATAGACAACGTAGCCGGCTGCGACTTGTTGATGACCTGGTTGCAAAAAATCCGCTTTAGTAATTGGTTGTCCGATGGGGGTAATGCGGCGATAAATAGAGAAAATAGTACCAACGGAAACATTTACATCGATATTTGATGAACCATCTAGTGGATCTATTAACACCACATATTTTGCATTTTCTGCTCGATCACCACCAAAAACAACAATTTCATCTTCTTCCTCCGAAGCAATACCAGCAACTTCTCCGCGAGCTTTCAAAGCGGCTTTTAATTTTTCATTAGCATATAGATCAAGTTTCATTTGAACTTCGCCTTGAACATTAGAAGCACCACTGGTACCTAAAATATCCACCAAGCCGGCTTTATTAATATTACGGTGAATGATTTTTGCACCTAATTTAATTGCTGACAATAATGCAGTAAGTTCACCAGTAGCATGCGGAAAATCATGTTGTTTTTCAAAGATAAATTCGTCTAATGTTTTCATGACGAAGGGTCCTGAGTTTAATTTTACAGAGGTTTTTTAAGGAATAGTGTACTTTTGTGTGTGCAGTTTAGCCAAATTAGGCCAAGATTAATAGTTGGATTTTGGTTATTTAAGATAGCAATTAATTTCATACTATCGCGCTAAAAAGCGCGATAAAGTTAATTTTTACAACTCTTGTTCAAATAAATTCAAAATGGCTTGATAAAGTTGTTTAGAGGAAAATCCCAGGGTTGGAGTAGAAAAAATAGTATCATCACCGGCAATACTCCCTAAAATTCCTTCTGAAGTTCCTAGTGAGTCTAATAAACGAGCAATAAGTTGAGCTGCGCCAGGACTAGTGCGAATAACAACAATTGATTCATTGTAATTGATGTCTAATACCAAGTTTTTTAGTGGACTGGTTGTTGTAGGAACACCGAGTTCAATGGGTAGACAATAAACCATCTCCATTTTTGCATTACGGGTACGCACTGCGCCAAACTTAGTCAGCATTCTAGAAATTTTTGATTGGTTTATATTTTCAAAGCCTTGCTCTTGTAATGCTATAACGATCTCACTTTGTGAACTAAATTTTTCTTCCTTGAGCAGGGCCTTAAAAGCCTTTACTAGATCTTCTTGTTTAGAAGAAGAATACATAAATCACCTTTTTCAAGACGTTAAGTAGAGCGATATTATGTATAAAGGTGAATTTTTATTCAACAAAGAGTCTATCTATAGTGCTACGAAAAATAATAAAAATAGCGATAATAAAAATTATTCGTTAGTTATTTACCTATCTTGTAGAAATTAGCGATGAATTTTTGTTTAGAAGGAATAATGTTATTTGTAGAAAATAGACATTATATCACGATATTAAACTGTTGACTGAACAATATTAAAAAAGTGCCCCTTATCGTATTAGTACATAAGGTTTTTATTTAAAATGAAAGAAGAAAATTCATAAAATATAGCCAATAATAACAATTAATCGTAATGAATAGACTGTCTTATGAATAACGTATGTAATATGAAAATTTTAAGCCATTTCGAAGTGTAATCATATAAAAGGAGTATCAGCATGAAAATAGCTATTCTTGGGGCAGCAGGTGGTATTGGCCAAGCACTTGCACTTCTTCTTAAAAATCAACTTCCATCAGGCTCGGAGCTTTCTCTATACGATATTGCTCCTGTGACCCCCGGTGTTGCTAAAGATTTAAGCCATATCCCAACAGATGTAAAGGTAGTTGGTTTTTTTGGTGAAGATCCAACACCTGCCCTTGACGGTGCTGATGTGGTATTAATTTCGGCAGGTGTTGCTCGGAAACCCGGCATGGATCGTTCTGATTTATTTAATATCAATGCCGGTATTGTTCGTAATCTTATTGAAAAAGTTGCTCATAGCTGCCCTAAAGCGTTAATTGGTATTATTACTAATCCGGTTAATACCACGGTTCCGATAGCAGCAGAAGTATTAAAAAAGGCTGGTGTGTATGATAAAAATCGCCTATTTGGGGTAACAACCTTAGATATTATTCGTTCTATTACTTTTGTTGCTGAATTAAAAGGTAAAAAACCACAAGAAATCGAAGTTAGAGTTGTTGGTGGTCATTCGGGGGTAACTATTCTACCGTTACTCTCTCAAATTCCAGGTGTTAGCTTTACTGAGCAGGAAGCTGAAGAGTTAACCAAGCGTATCCAAAATGCGGGTACTGAAGTTGTTGAAGCGAAAGCCGGTGGAGGGTCAGCGACACTTTCAATGGGACAAGCTGCTGCACGATTTGGTTTATCATTAATTAAAGCTTTAAATGGTGAGGATAATATAATTGAATGTGCTTATGTAGAAAGTGACGGTGAATATGCCCGTTTTTTTGCTCAACCAATCCGTTTAGGTAAAAATGGCATTGAAGAAAGATTACCTATTAATATTATGAATACACTTGAAAAAAATAAATTGGGAAATATGTTAGAGACACTCAATAATGATATTAAATTAGGTGAAGACTTTATTAATAAATAATATTATTAATTTTATTAAATAATAAACTGCAGATATGAATCTGCGGTTTTTTTATAATTTATTCATTATTTTTATTAGAAGATTGACGAATATTTCGTTCTAATAATTCTCCTGTATTGGAATCATAATAACGACTGGGCCATATTTCAGAAGGATGAAGGTTTAAAAAGTTTACAATTATCCATTCTCCTTTTGGCTAAGGATGAGATAAAGCATTGGCTAGTGTTGATGAGCTTAAGCCTGTGTTTCTTGAGATAGCAGCTAATGTGTTCAGCGTTTTCTTAGCATTGCAATAAATATCCGTAGGATGCCAATCAGATTTCTGTGAAATCATTTTTAATCCTTTTTCTATTAAATATATTGCTGTATTAGTGGTATAAATAACAGATAGTTCTCACATGTATTTTGAACGAGAAATTGTTATTAGAAATAAAATAACATTTTTTCTTTAATAGTTTCTTACTTTTTCTTAAAAAGCTCTTTTTTGAACTTTATTACAAAAAATAGAGAAATTTTATAGATACTTTAGGAAATATAGTGAGGTTTTCTATAATTTATTAGGAGTATAAGTAATTAATTCTAGTTATATTGTTTCAGTATAATAGAATGACAAAAATAAAGATTTTTAATTCATATTAATTCCTTAAGATTAATAGTTATAAAATAATTTGTCCGATATTAATAGAAAAAGAATTAGTTAATAATGATAGTAAAAAGGAGAACAATATTTGCTAGTGATAAAAAAGAAATAACACTACGGTTTTATTCAATGATTTTTTCTATGTTTAAGAAATTAGGAGGATTTTTAAAGAAAAAAACGATCAATGAGGCCACCATTTTTAACAATTAGATTTGCAGAATTAGGTTATGTATTAATACCAAAAGTGATGCGAGAAAATTATGAAAAAAGAATGGTATACCGCGAAAGAACTCGCTGGATTGGTTGGTTTGCCTTCATCACCACAAGGTATCAACCTAATGGCTCGCAGGGAAGGTTGGGAGCAGCGTCGTAAACGTGGAGTTCAAGGCAAAGCTGTTGAATACCACGTCAGTAGTCTACCTGAAGATGTATTTAATGTGTTATCGATAAATGATAGCTCTATTGATTATCGGGGCAAGGGAAAACGACAGGATGCTTTTTTAATTTGGGTCGAAGCTTATAAACAATTAACAAAAAAAGAGCGTGAAAAGATTATTAAATTTATTTTGCGGGAAGGTCTAGAAAAGTTAATTGGTTATATCAGTTGTTGTGAAGCGATATTGGTGGAAGAAGATAACTCTGGAACAGGATGATCTGTTCCAGAAAAGTTTCTATTATGAGGGGCGTTGAACGGAAATGTAAGCCAGGCTGATTAGAGCATCCTTATAAGATGAATTAGGTAAGAAATCGAGAGCCTTAATTGCTTTATCAGCTTCCTCTTTAGCTCGTTCACGGGTATATTCAAGAGAGCCATAACGTCTCATGGAAATTAATATGGTACTGAGTAAATGACGCCCATTACCTTTTTCTATTGCGGTACGAATAAGTGCCGATTCTTCTGCGGATCCTTTTTTCATTGCATGAAGTAGCGGTAATGTCAATTTTCCTTCATCTAAATCATCGCCTATATTTTTGCCAATAGTGTTGCTATCCGCATCATAATCCAGAAGATCATCAATCAGTTGGAAGGCAGTGCCAAGGTAGCGTCCATAATCTTGTAAGGCTTGCTGTTGGGTTTCATTGGCACCTGATACAATCGCTGATGCATGTGTCGCAGCTTCAAAGAGGCGGGCAGTTTTACTATATATTATTTGCATATAGGTATTTTCAGTGATGTCGGGATTATTACAATTGATTAATTGTGAAACCTCACCTTCAGCGATGATATTTGTGGCATCAGACATCAGTTTTAAAACCGGTATAGAGTCAAGAGCTGTCATCATTTGAAATGATCTGGTATAAATGAAGTCTCCTACTAATACGCTGGCTGCATTACCAAAAACCGCATTTGCCGTTTTTTTACCACGTCGCATGGTCGACTCATCGACTACATCATCATGTAGTAATGTTGCGGTGTGAATAAATTCAACCAATGCCGCTACATTAATATGTTTTTTTCCTTGATATCCTAAAGCTCTGCCGACCAGGATAGCAATAATTGGGCGAATTTTTTTTCCACCACCACTAATAATATAGTGGCCTAGTTGATTAATGAGGCGGACATCTGAATTTAATTGATTCAGAATTGTTTTATTAACCGCTTCCATATCTTTTTCAGTTAGCTGGATAATTGATTCTAAATTCATTTTATAAATTCTTATATCAATTTGGTTTTACCTAAACATAAAATTTAGTTATGCGATCATGTGCTGTTAATCTGTCATTGATTGTACTGTAAAATAAATTACAAATGAACGGCTATGGAATAAATGCACTTTAGAAAGTAGATTTTTTATTATTAGATTGAATTCTAGACTTGTTTTCTGATGCTTTTTTGCGTAAAATTCGCGTCCTATTGTGAATATTTATAAAATGCACTCTGAAATCAAATATGCTAAGGGAGTGTGTTAAGCGGAGTTTATATGTACGCGGTTTTCCAAAGTGGTGGTAAACAACACCGAGTTAGCGAAGGCCAAACAGTTCGCCTAGAAAAGCTAGACATTGCAACAGGTGAAACTGTTGAGTTCGATCAAGTATTGATGATCGCCGACGGTGATGATATTAAAATCGGTGCTCCTGTCGTTGAAGACATCAAAGTTAAAGCTGAAGTTATTGCGCATGGTCGTGGTGAGAAAATTAAAATTGTTAAATTTCGTCGCCGCAAACATAGCCGTAAACAACAGGGCCATCGTCAGTGGTTTACTGATGTTAAAATCACTGGTATTGCTTAAGAATTAGGAGAGCAGATTAATGGCACATAAAAAGGCTGGCGGCTCAACGCGTAACGGTCGCGATTCCGAAGCAAAACGCTTAGGTGTAAAACGTTTTGGTGGTGAATCTGTGTTAGCAGGTAGCATCATTGTTCGTCAGCGCGGTACTAAATTCCATGCTGGTAATAATGTCGGTTGTGGTCGTGATCATACCCTATTTGCATTGGCTGACGGAAAAGTTAAATTTGAAGTTAAAGGACCAAAAAACCGTAAGTATGTCAGTATCGAAGCTGAATAAGTTTTTTTGATCTTTAAATAGAGTTTAAAAAAGCCCTGCAATTTTGCAGGGCTTTTATATTATCTTATGTGATACCATCTCTAGGTAAAACTACCATCTAGCGTATAATGTCTAGTATGTGGAGAAAAGATAATGAAATTTGTTGATGAAGCCAAAATATTAGTTGTAGCTGGCGATGGTGGCAATGGTTGCGTTAGTTTCCGTCGTGAAAAATATATACCTAAGGGCGGGCCTGATGGTGGTGATGGTGGTGATGGTGGTGATGTTTATCTACTGGCTGATGAAAATCTTAATACTCTGATCGATTACCGGTTTGAGACTATCTTTCGAGCCGAGCGGGGCCAAAATGGTCAAAGTCGTGACTGTACTGGGAAACGTGGTCAAGATAATACAATTAAAGTCCCAGTGGGTACTCGCATACGTGATTTTTCAACTAGAGAAATAATTGGTGATATGACTCGTCACGGTCAACGTATAATGGTTGCTAAGGGCGGATTTCATGGTTTAGGTAATACTCGATTTAAATCATCAGTCAACCGTGCTCCACGTCAGAAAACGATGGGGACGCAAGGTGAAGCAAGAGAATTACTACTTGAATTGATGTTACTTGCTGATGTTGGAATGCTAGGCATGCCAAATGCCGGTAAGTCAACTTTCATTCGTTCAGTTTCTGCAGCAAAACCGAAAGTTGCTGGTTATCCATTTACTACTTTGGTACCGAGTTTAGGAGTGGTACGCATGGATAGTGAGCAAGGTTTTGTTATTGCAGATATTCCTGGTTTAATTGAGGGTGCTGCAGAAGGTGTGGGGCTTGGTATTCGTTTCTTAAAGCATTTAGAGCGCTGTACGATACTTCTCCATCTTATTGATATCTGTCCTATTGATGGTTCTGATCCGGTTGAAAATGCGAAAATAATTGATGTGGAACTTGAAAAATATAGTGAAAAATTAGCGCAAAAACCGCGATGGCTAGTTTTTAATAAAGTGGATCTTTTGAGCTCAGAAGAAGCAAATGATCGGGCAAAAGCCATTATTGAAACATTAGGATGGCAAGATAACTATTATTTGATTTCTGCGGTAAATCAGTTAGGCGTTAAAGTGCTTTGTTGGGATATTATAAAGTTTATGCAAGCTCATCCTCAAAATATAACAATAGAGGGTACTGGAGCAGATACCGATAAAACAGAGTTTATGTGGGATGACTATCACAAACAACAATTGTCTGATAATAAAAAGGATCCGTCTGACGATGATTGGGGTCAAGATGATAGAAGAGGGGATCGACTTCATTTATAAACGTTAATTTATGCAGGTTATTTTTACAGGGTATCTAATCGATACCTTATTGTATATTTAGTAATTACGATAAAGATCTTTATAGAGATGGCCTTCAAAACTGACAAGAGGGATACGGCGGCTATTATATTGTTCCGGTGGTAAAGCATAAGCTGAAATAAACTGTACGAAAGCCATACCTTGACCACTTTGTGTGGTAAGGAAACCGACCAGGTTATATACGCCCTGTAAAGCACCGGTTTTAGCTGAGACCTTACCATTAACGACCCGCATTGTTCAAGCCACCACGACAGCGTAGAGTTCCATCATGGCCAGCTAGTGGTAACATAGCGATGAAGTTTAGTTGACTATCATGTTTAGCAATATATTGCAAAATAGACATCATAGTTGTTGGTGTAATTAAATTGTGACGAAACAGCCCTGAACCATCTACCATAAAATTATTGGCTAAATTAATATTGGCTTTTTGTTTTAAGATCTAGCGGATAGCGTCAGATCCAGCAGATCAGGTACCTGGGATACCATAATGTTCACGGCCAATGGTTCTAAATATTGCATCAGCTATCATATTATCCGATTTTTTTAACATTATTGTTAGCAAATGTTGTAGCGGTTTAGATTTTGTTGTCGCCAGGATATTTGCTGTTATGGTAGGTAAGTGGTGGTGTTTAATTTGCCCGATAATAGTGATCTTGGCTTCTATTATAGGCTAGTTTTTATAATTGGTCCCGCGTAGTAGCTTGCACCATTTTGAATGGCAAAGGCTAATGGTAGCGGTTCAGCAACGTTGAGTTAAACAACCGGTTAGTATATAACGGTTCAGTTCGCCTGGTATAACGTCTAGGGTAAAAAGGTGCAGTATGGACATAAGCAATGTCGCCCGGTTTCTGACCACTATGTAAAGTAGCTGAGAAGCAATTTTTATCAATAATCGCAGCGCTTGGCGGTGACTAAAACATTGTGTCATATCATTCCATATCCACTCAGGTGCCTTATCTTGGCCGGTGAAGGCTGATATATCAATGACTAAGTCGCCTTCAACTTGTTGAATATCAAGTTGCTTTAATTCAGCGATCATGTTACGAATTTGCTGACGTGTTAAAGTTTAATCGCCACTGAAACGTACAATCAAATCACCTTTTAAATGATGACCGATAATTTTGCTTTTAGTTTCGAAATTGGTGACAAATTGATAATCGCTGCCTAATTGAAGTAATGCGGCTAGGGTGGTAACAATTTTTTGAGTACTTGCAGGCAATGCCATTTGTTGGCTATGGTAATCGATTAAAGGGCTATCATTTCCCACTTTTTGCGCAATAAAAGCGAGATTTGTGCCTGTTGGCAGATAATTAATATAGGTTTCAATTGGCGCTGATAACGCCTGATTGAATATGAACAGTAGGTTAAATAACCAAAATGATCTTCCAGTTTTTTTAAAAAAAGACATAAGTGCTGTATATAAAAGTAGACATAATAGACATATTAAAGTGTAATGCAGAAAAAAGTAAACGATGACCTAGCATTAAGTGTGCGTTAGAATGTTTAATTAAATGATAGAATAATATAGCTGCAAACTAATAGTTAACAAGATTTGTCCCCCTTTTTTTTTGCCTAGAATATTGCTTTGTCAGAAGTGCTAATTTGCTTTAATAACAAAAAAAATCAGGAAGATATTTAATTTTTATTTAGGAAAGAATCAGAGGCATTGATTAATGAAACAGATTCCAATGACGGTACGTGGCGCAGAAAAGTTGCGTGGAGAGTTAGAATTTTTAAAGAATATCCGCCGTCCTGAAATTATTGCTGCTATTGCAGAAGCACGTGAGCATGGTGATTTGAAAGAAAATGCAGAATATCATGCAGCGCGTGAGCAGCAAGGATTTTGCGAGGGACGTATCCAAGAAATCGAGGCTAAATTGTCTCATGCACAAGTTATTGATGTAACGAAAATGAAAAATACTGGTCGTATAATATTTGGTGCTACAGTCACTGTATTTAACGTAACGACAAATGAAGAGCAGACTTACCGTATAGTCGGTAATGATGAAGCTGATATCAAAGAAAATCTCATTTCTGTTAATTCACCGATAGCTCGAGGTTTGATTGGTAAGACAATGGATGATGTGGTTGTCATTTCTACACCAGGCGGTGAAGTTGAGTATGAAATCTTGAAAGTGGAATATATTTGATTTCGATTTTCATTTTCTATTAACGCATTATATCCTTGAGTTAATTTAAAGTAAAAGAGGCCGATATGGCCTTTTTTACCCTGTGATGAGATGGCATTTTTGTATAAATGTAGAAGACTTATTTGGTAAAATGATCTTGTGTGTTTCAGAAGGGCGATAGAATATCAAGATCTTACCAATAATTTGTACGTTGATAGCATGGGTTTCTCGCACAATGGTACTAGCTATCAAGTTTTTGGTCTCACGATCTTCTCTAGCAATTTTGATTTTTATAAACTCATGGTGTGATAAGGATTGTTCGATTTTAGCTAAAACACATTCAGTTAAGCCATTGTTACCTATCATTACAACAGGGTTTAGATAATGAGCAAGACTTTTTAGATATTCTATTTGCTTTTTATGAAGAGTCATTGTTTTTTGCTTAAGTGGGATTGAAAACGGTACATTCTACCGCCATCTTTTAGTTATCACCATAAATTCTATGATTTTGGTATATCGAAAATGGCAAAGATAGATGTTATTTTATGAGTATAGTTGGAAAAACAATGGCTAATAAAAAGCATTCGGCAAACTCTAGTCGTTGGTTGCAGGAACATTTTAGTGATAAATATGTTCTTCAAGCACAAAAAAAAGGGTTTCGCTCACGTGCATGGTTTAAATTGGATGAGATCCAGCAGAGTGATAAAATATTTAAACCCGGTATGACCGTTGTTGATTTAGGGGCAGCGCCCGGTGGTTGGTCTCAATATGCGGCTAATAAAGTTGGCCAGACGGGTCGAGTTATTGCATGTGATTTATTACTAATGAATCCCATCGTTGGTGTTAATTTCTTGCAAGGAGATTTTCGAGATGAGCAGATATTAAAGGCATTGCTTGAACATGTTGGTGATAAAAAAGTCCAGGTTGTTATGTCAGATATGGCTCCCAATATGAGTGGGACACCTGCGGTCGATATTCCTCGATCCATATATCTGGTTGAGCTAGCGTTAGATATGTGTCGTGACGTGCTGGCTTCGGGGGGAAGTTTTATTGTTAAGGTATTTCAGGGAGAAGGTTTTGATGAATATCTGAAGGAAATTCGCTCTCTGTTTTTGAAAGTTAAAATTCGTAAACCAGATGCTTCACGAGCACGTTCACGTGAAGTGTACATTGTAGCGACAGGACGTAAAATATAGTACCCTGTACGCTATTTATTTAACATAGTTGTAATGAAGAGGTTCATCCCTTGAGTGACATGGCGAAAAACCTGATTCTCTGGGTAGTCATTGCGGTAGTCCTGATGTCTCTATTCCAGAGTTTTGGTCCTAGCGATTCGAATAGTCGCAGGGTGGATTATTCTACCTTTATAAATGAGTTAACTCAAGATCAGATACGTGAAGTGCGGATTTCTGATCGTGAAATAAATGTTAAGAAAACGGATAACAGTCGTTATACGACTTATATTCCAGTTAGAGAGGATCCAAGATTGTTGGATACCTTACTTGAAAGACATGTCACCGTTATTGGTGAACCACCTCAAGAGCAAAGTTTCTTAGCAACTATTTTTATTTCCTGGTTCCCAATGTTATTGCTGATTGGGGTTTGGATCTTTTTCATGCGTCAGATGCAGGGGGGAGGTGGCAAAGGTGCTATGTCCTTTGGTAAGAGTAAGGCTCGCATGCTGACAGAAGATCAAATTAAAACAACTTTTGCTGATGTTGCTGGTTGTGATGAAGCGAAAGAAGAAGTTGGTGAGCTAGTTGAATATTTGCGCGAACCGGGCCGTTTTCAAAAATTAGGTGGTAAAATTCCTAAAGGAATTTTGATGATAGGTCCACCGGGAACGGGTAAGACTTTATTAGCTAAAGCGATTGCTGGTGAAGCAAAAGTTCCTTTTTTTACTATCTCTGGTTCAGACTTTGTAGAAATGTTCGTGGGGGTTGGCGCTTCTCGTGTTCGTGATATGTTTGAACAGGCAAAGAAAACTGCTCCTTGTATCATCTTTATCGACGAAATAGATGCTGTTGGTCGCCAACGTGGTGCAGGTTTGGGAGGAGGACATGATGAACGTGAACAAACTCTTAACCAAATGTTGGTAGAGATGGATGGATTTGAAGGTAATGAAGGTATTATTGTTATTGCAGCAACCAACCGGCCAGATGTCTTAGATCCAGCATTATTGCGTCCTGGACGTTTTGATCGGCAAGTGGTGGTTGGTCTACCTGATGTACGTGGTCGTGAGCAAATTTTGAAAGTTCATATGCGCCGTGTACCGTTAGATTCGAGTGCTGATGCTTCAGTTTTGGCACGAGGCACACCAGGTTTTTCTGGTGCTGATTTAGCTAACTTAGTTAATGAAGCCGCCCTTTTTGCGGCACGCGGAAATAAGCGTGTTGTCACTATGGTGGAATTTGAAAAGGCTAAAGACAAGATCATGATGGGTGCTGAGCGTCGCTCTATGGTCATGACAGAAGAACAGAAAGAATCTACTGCTTATCATGAGGCGGGTCATGCGATTATTGGACGTATTGTTCCAGAGCATGATCCTGTTCATAAAGTGACGATTATCCCTCGTGGTCGTGCATTAGGTGCTACATTCTTCTTGCCAGAGGGTGATCAGATTAGTGCGAGTCGTCAAAAGCTAGAAAGCCAAATTTCAACACTTTATGGTGGCAGGTTAGCGGAAGAAATTATTTACGGTTCAGAAAAGGTATCTATTGGGGCATCAAACGATATTAAAGTAGCAACTACTCTTGCTCGTAATATGGTGACACAATGGGGTTTTTCTGAGAAATTAGGGCCATTACTCTATGTCGAAGAAGAACGTGAAGTGTTCCTTGGTCGTTCGGTTACTAAAGCTAATCATATGTCTGACGAAACTGCACGTGTTATTGACGAAGAGATCAAAGCCATTATTGATCGTAACTATAAACGTGCTCGTCAGATTTTGCATGACCATATGGATATTCTTCATGCTATGAAGGACGCATTAATGAAATATGAAACCATTGACGCCCCTCAAATAGATGATTTAATGAATCGTCGACCAGTTAGAGCTCCATCTGGCTGGGATGATAATGATATTAGTAACCCTACTTGAACATCTTCATCACAAGGAGACGTCAGAAAATAATATTTCTGCTACTCAGAATGAAGATGGCGTGCGTGGAAATGATAATGGTAGTAACACAGAGAATCGTTAATGATCATCGACTCTCTATGTGAAATAAATAAGTGATTGAAACCCCAGGATAACCTGGGGTTTTGTTTAGTTGAGTAAGGTGATTATGAAAATTACTGCCCGAAAAATAGATCTTGATCTCAATCGTCCTATCGTTATGGGAATATTAAATGTTACTCCAGACTCTTTTTCTGATGGTGGTATATACAATCGTTATGACTATGCGCTCAAGCATGTAGCGAGTATGGTTGACCATGGTGCGGCAATTATCGATATCGGCGGTGAATCAACACGCCCGGGTGCTAGTGAAGTAAGTCTACAGCAGGAACTTGACCGGGTTATCCCGATAATTGAAGCAGTGACTGACCGTTTTGATGTTTGGGTTTCTGTTGATACGTCTAAAGCTGTTGTCATGACGGAAGCAGCCAGAGCGGGTGCTCATATTATTAACGATGTTAGGTCGTTACATGAAACGGGGGCATTGGAAGCTGCTGCTGAAACGGGGCTACCGATTTGTATTATGCATATGTTAGGTCAACCTAAGACAATGCAACAAACGCCAGATTATAAAAATGTGGTTGCAGAAGTAAAACAGTATTTATCAGATGAAATTAACCACTGTGAAGCGGTTGGCATTGCAAAAAATCGCTTGATTATTGATCCAGGTTTCGGTTTTGGTAAAAACTTGGCGCATAATTATCAATTATTAGCGAAATTAAATGAATTTCATACCCTAGGCGTGCCGCTACTAGTTGGTATGTCTCGTAAAACTATGATTGGTGAGTTATTAGATATACCACTAGAGGAACGGCTTACTGGCAGTATCGCATGCGCAGTTATCGCAGCTATGCAGGGAGCACAGATTATTCGTGCTCATGATGTGAAAGAAACTGTACAAGCTATGAATATTGTTCAAGCAACCCTTTCAGCAAAGGAAACAGATGATTATGAGTAAGCGCAAATATTTTGGCACCGATGGTATTCGTGGCAAAGTAGGAGAAAACCCAATTACCCCTGATTTTGTTTTGAAATTGGGTTGGGCGGCGGGTAAGGTTTTAGCGCGGCATGGTTCCCGTAAAATAATCATAGGGAAAGATACACGCATTTCAGGATATATGTTGGAATCATCTTTAGAATCGGGTCTTGCTGCAGCTGGCTTATCTGCTGCATTTACCGGTCCTATGCCTACGCCAGCGATTGCTTATTTAACACGCACATACCGTGCGGAGGCTGGTATTGTCATTTCTGCTTCTCATAATCCTTATTATGATAATGGTATTAAATTCTTTTCGATTGATGGGACTAAGTTACCTGATGACGTAGAAGAAGCAATAGAGGCAGAGATGGAAAAACCCCTTACTTGTGTAGAGTCTGCGGAGTTAGGGCGAGCTAGTCGTATTGTTGATGCTGCTGAGCGTTATATAGAATATTGCAAAAGGACTTTTCCCAGCGACCAAAGTTTAAGTGGCTTAAAAATAGTTTTAGATTGTGCTAATGGTGCAACATATCATATTGCACCGAATGTTTTAATTGAGCTTGGTGCGGAAGTCATCACAATTGGGTGTGAACCAAATGGACTGAATATTAATCACGGCTGCGGGGCGACCGACGTTGCGATGTTGCAAAAACGAGTTGTAGCAGAAAAAGCTGATATTGGTCTTGCGTTTGATGGTGATGGTGATCGGGTAATAATGGTTGATCATCAGGGCAATAGAATCGATGGCGATCAAATTCTTTATATTATTGCTCGTGATGCGCTACGACAAGGTCAACTGCACGGTGGTGTTGTTGGTACTTTAATGAGTAATATGGGGTTAGAATTAGCACTGCAAGAATTGGGTATACCTTTTATCCGGGCAAAAGTAGGCGATCGTTATGTTCTTGAAAAATTACAAGAACAAGGATGGCGTTTTGGTGCTGAAAATTCAGGACACATTATCTTATTAGATAAAACGACAACAGGTGATGGTATTATTGCAGGGTTACAAGTTTTAAGTGCAATGATCCGTAATGATATGAGCCTTTATGATCTGTGCTGTGAGATGAAATTGATGCCTCAAGTATTGGTAAATGTGCGTTTTTCCGGTAGCCATGATCCATTATCTACAGAAGATGTTTTAAATGTGGTAAACCAAGTGGAAAATGAATTAGTAGGCCGAGGACGGGTTTTATTACGTAAATCAGGTACCGAACCTTTAATACGAATTATGGTAGAAGGTAAGAATGAACAACAGGTTACTGCCATGGCTAATCGCATTGCTGATGTGGTCAAACAAGTAAAGTAGATCGTAATATGTTATCATTTTTAATATAAATCATATAGTTGTACAAGTTTGGTGGCATTTTTATCAACCTGATTTCAGAGTAACGACTTTTGTTGTTTTTTCTGCAAATATTGCAATGAGATAAAAATAATCTTGCTTGTCAGCTAAGGTTTAGTTAGTATTCAAAACCGCTTCTTAAGGTAATGGTTTAAGGAGCAAGTTGCAGTAGATAGGTTTTCTCCTAACTTATTGTTAAATAGGTAGTTAGCTATGTACATAATCCTTTTAGTTATCTTTTTATTAGTCTCAATTGTGTTGATTGGTATGATCATGCTGCAACAAGGGAAAGGTGCTGATATGGGAGCTTCATTCGGTGCAGGTGCTTCTACAACATTATTTGGTTCATCAGGATCAGGTAATTTTATGACGCGGATGACCGCTATCTTTGCAACATTATTCTTTGTTATCAGCTTAATTTTAGGGAATTTGACCTCCAATAAAAGTATGACTGGAAGCAAATGGGAAAACATTGGTGAACCTGTGAAAGTTGAGAAACCAGCTGTGCCCACAACACCTGTAGCCCCAACAAATGATATACCTCATTAATTAAACAACAGTTTGCGTAGTGAGGCAGTTTAGCAACAAATTGTCTTACTGGTGTGCCGAGGTGGTGAAATTGGTATACACGCTACCTTGAGGTGGTAGTGCCTATAAAGCGGGCGTACGGGTTCAAGTCCCGTCCTCGGCACCATTTTAAAAGATAACTTGCGTTTCGCATATTATCAGCGTAAAATTTGCGGAATTTCCGAACGCGGGATGGAGCAGCTTGGTAGCTCGTCGGGCTCATAACCCGAAGGTCGTCGGTTCAAATCCGGCTCCCGCAACCACCTCTTAGCATATGATCTATTTCAGGCGTTTTGTTTGATTATTTTTCGTTTGGAAGAGTGCTGAGTCAGGGGTTAAACCTACTGGCAGTGTATAGGGTCCAGTTGCATAAAGCCCCGATTTTCGGGGTTTTTTGTTATTTAAAACAGAATTACTGGGCTTTTAGCCCTTTTTTTATGTCTGGGGGGTGGGGTTTGTCCACGTTAGAGCAAAAATTAACATCGATGATTTCAGTGCCAGTAGAAGCACTAGGTTTTGAATTTGTTGGTCTGGAGTTTATTCGTGCACGTGTTTCGACATTACGTGTTTATATTGATAATGAAAATGGTGTTACTGTTGATGATTGTGCCGATGTTAGCCACCAGGTCAGTGCAGTATTGGATGTTGAAGATCCAATTTCAGTGCTTTATAACCTGGAGATATCTTCACCAGGACTTGAGCGTCCGCTCTTCACTGTTGCACATTATCAGCGTTTTATTGATAAAGAAGTGAATTTAATATTAAGAATAGCAATGCAGAACCGTCGTAAATGGCAAGGTATAATTAAAGCTATTAATGACGAAATGATTACGGTTACTGTGGATGGTAAGGACGAAGTGTTTGCACTGAAAAACATCCAGAAAGCTAACCTGGTACCCCACTTTTAATAAAGTTCAATGAGGCAACTAGGATGAATAAAGAAATTCTGGCTGTTGTGGAAGCGGTTTCTAATGAAAAATCTCTTCCGCGCGAAAAAATCTTTGAGGCGCTTGAGACCGCATTAGCAACAGCTACTAAGAAAAAATATGAACAAGATATTGACGTTCGCGTTAATATTGATCGTAAGACCGGAGATTTTGATACATTTCGGCGTTGGTTAGTGGTTGAGGAGGTCACCCAACCGACACGTGAAATCACTTTAGATGCAGCAAAATTTGAAGACACCGAGATTAAATTAGGCGATCATGTAGAGGATCAAATAGAGTCTGTTACTTTTGACCGCATTACCACGCAAACGGCAAAACAAGTTATTGTGCAAAAAGTGCGTGAAGCTGAGAGAGCGATGGTTGTTGAGCAATTCCATGAGCAGCAAGGTGAAATCATTACTGGGGTGGTAAAAAAAGTAAATCGTGAAAATATTACCTTGGATTTAGGTAATAATGCAGAAGCGGTAATTTTGCGTGAAGGTATGTTACCACGAGAAAACTTTCGGCCCGGTGACCGTGTACGTGGTGTATTATATGATGTATGTCCAGAAGCGCGTGGGGCGCAGCTGTTTGTTAGTCGTTCTCGTCCTGAAATGCTAATTGAGTTATTTCGCATTGAAGTACCTGAAATTGGTGAAGAGATTATTGAAATTAAAACTGCTGCTCGTGACCCAGGCTCGCGAGCAAAAATTGCGGTAAAAACTAATGATAAACGCATTGATCCGGTAGGTGCTTGTGTTGGAATGCGTGGCGCACGGGTACAAGCAGTATCAAGCGAACTTGGTGGAGAACGTATTGATATTGTTCTATGGGATGACAACCCGGCACAATTTGTGATTAATGCCATGGCACCTGCTGATGTTGCTTCTATTATAGTTGATGAAGATAAGTGTACGATGGATGTTGCCGTTGAAAGTAGTAATTTGGCTCAGGCAATTGGCCGTAATGGCCAAAATGTTCGCTTAGCTTCTCAGTTGCTGAAAAAGCATCGCGGAGATGACAGATGGGAATTAAATGTCATGACCACAGAAGAACTTCAGGCTAAACATCAAGCGGAGGCGCATGCCTCTATTGATTTTTTTACTAAGCATCTTGATATTGATGAAGAATTCGCTACTGCTCTCGTTGAAGAAGGTTTTTCTACCTTAGAAGAATTAGCTTATGTACCAATCAACGAACTATTAGAAATTGAAGGTCTTGATGAGGCAACGATTGAAGTTTTGCGTGAAAGAGCGAAAGCTGTGCTGACGACATTAGAATTGGCTCAAAAAGAGAGTATGGGGGATAATCAGCCAACTGAGGATCTGTTAAATCTACCAGGTATGAATCATGCTTTAGCAATGAACCTAGCTGCTCATGGTATTTGTACATTGGAAGATCTTGCCGAACAGGGGATTGACGATCTGAGAGATATTGAAGAAGGGCTGGATGATGAACAGGCTGGTGAAATTATTATGGCTGCGCGCAATATTTGCTGGTTTGGCAACGATCCAAAATAATTTGTAGCAGGAAGGAACAGAATGGCAGATGAAACTGTAAAATCATTGGCAGCAGAGATTCAAACTTCAGTTGAACGCCTGGTACAGCAGTTTGCTGATGCTGGGATAAAGAAGACTGAAAATGACGCTGTTACTCAAAATGAAAAAGAAACTTTACTTGCGTACTTAAATCGTGAAGATAGGACTACAGGTAACCAGACTGGCAAATTAATGCTACAGCGAAAAACTCGCAGTACATTAAGTGTTCCGAGTAACGGTGGAAAAAGTAAATCAGTGAATATTGAAGTCCGTAAAAAGCGTACCTATGTTGACCGCGAAGCAATAGAAAAAGCGAAAGCTAAAGAGCAAGTAAAGCAAGAAGCGGAAGAGCAAGCAAAGCACGAGGCAGAAAAAAAAGCAAAACGCGAAGCAGCGGAAAAAGAGAAAGTGAAACAAAGTAAAAATAACCAAAAAACGGCTAAATCCAAGCAAGATTCGGCTGCTTATACTGAAAAACAGCGTCGCGAAGCTGAGGCAGCAGAGCTGAAACGTAAGGCTGAAGAAGAAATGCGGCGTAAGGTCGAAGCTGAAGCTAGACGAGTTGCTGAAGAAGCTCGTCGTATGGCAGAGGAGAACTCCAATCGTTGGGGTAATGATGATGAGGAGGAGGATAATAATGATTATCATACTACGACTTCTCGCCATGCTCGTGAAGCTGAAGACGAAAATGATGCTCAAGAAGAAGGCCGTCACATCCGAAATCGAGGCGGGAAGGCTGCTCGACAAAAGAAAAATAATAAACATTCGGAAAAAGCTGATCGTGAAGAAGAACGGGCAGTTGGTCGTACTAATAAAACGAAAGGTAAGCAGAAAAAAAACAGTTCATTACAGCAAAGTTTCACAAAACCAGTTGCAGTTATTAACCGTGATGTTGTGATTGGCGAAACCATCTCTGTTGCTGAATTAGCTAATAAGATGGCAGTAAAAGGCTCTCAAGTTGTTAAGACCATGATGAAAATGGGCGCGATGGTGACCATCAACCAGGTTGTTGATCAAGAAACCGCACAGCTTGTGGCAGAAGAGATGGGACATAAAGTTATCTTGCGTCGTGAAAATGAGCTGGAAGAAGCGATTTTAAGTGATCGTGATACCGGGGAAGCAATTGCGGAACCACGAGCGCCAGTCGTAACGATTATGGGCCATGTTGACCATGGTAAAACCTCATTACTTGACTATATCCGTTCGACGAAAGTCGCCTCGGGAGAAGCAGGTGGCATCACGCAGCACATAGGTGCTTATCATGTTGAAACAGATAAAGGCATGATTACCTTTTTAGATACACCAGGACATGCTGCGTTTACTTCAATGCGTGCTCGTGGTGCTAAAGTAACAGATATTGTTGTTTTGGTGGTTGCTGCAGATGATGGTGTGATGCCTCAGACGATAGAAGCTGTTCAGCATGCTAAGGCGGCTAATGTCCCGGTGGTCGTTGCGGTTAATAAAATCGATAAACACGAAGCTGATTCTGATCGTGTCAAAAATGAGCTTTCACAATATGGTATTGTGGCTGAAGAATGGGGCGGTGAAAACCAATTTATCAATGTATCTGCTAAAAAAGGAACAGGTATTGATGAATTATTAGAAGCTATATTATTACAGGCTGAGGTATTAGAACTGAAAGCAGTTCGTACGGGTATGGCGAGTGGTGTTGTTATCGAGTCTTATCTGGATAAAGGTCGTGGCCCGGTTGCGACTATTTTAGTTCAGGAAGGAACCCTTAATAAAGGTGACATTGTATTATGTGGCTTTGAGTATGGCCGTATTCGTGCCATGCGTAATGAATTAGGCGCAGATATTCAGTCTGCCGGGCCATCGATTCCAGTTGAAATTCTGGGGCTATCAAATGTACCTTCGGCAGGTGATGAAGCAACAGTTGTACGTGATGAAAAGAAAGCGCGTGAAGTTGCACTTTATCGTCAAGGTAAATTCCGTGAAGTGAAATTGGCACGCCAGCAGAAAGCAAAACTAGAAAACATGTTTGCTGATATGGAAGATGGTAAGATTTCTGAGTTAAATATTGTGTTAAAAACCGATGTACAAGGTAGCTGTGAAGCGATTACTGATTCGCTGAAAAAACTGTCTACTGATGAAGTGAAAGTAAAAATCATTGGTTCAGGTGTTGGTGGTATTACAGAAACTGATGTTACTTTGGCGGCAGCGTCTAATGCGATTATCATTGGTTTTAATGTGCGTGCCGATGCTGCGGCAAGACGGATTGTCGAAAATGAAAATTTAGATCTACGCTATTACTCTGTTATTTATAGTCTTATCGATGAGATCAAACAGGCGATGAGTGGTATGTTGGCGCCTGAATATAAACAGCAGATTATCGGATTAGCGGAAGTGCGTGATGTCTTTAAATCACCTAAGTTTGGGGCAATTGCTGGTTGTATGGTTGTGGAAGGTATAATCAAGCGTAATAATCCTATCCGTGTATTACGGGATAATGTGGTTATTTATGAGGGTGAATTAGAATCATTACGTCGTTTTAAGGATGATGTCAACGAAGTACGTAATGGTATGGAGTGTGGCATTGGTGTGAAAAATTACAATGATGTACGGATTGGCGATACGATAGAAGTATTTGAAGTCATTGAAGTGAAACGTTCTATTGATAATTAACACCGATTTTATTGTTATTTATTAAAAGGCCATAACATCAGTTATGGCCTTTTAACTAAAGAATTATAGATAATAAATTAGATAGGGTATATTGGTTATCGGTTTTTGTGGTGGCTTCGATGCTATTATGATAAATAATATTTAATAGTTATGATTAATTTCTATAAAAACCAAACAGATATAACTAGTATATTTTGTTTTTCTAAAATATATCATAATAATCAAATGGTCATTTTATTTTTACCCCTGTGAGGAGATATCATAATGGCAAGAGAGTTTGGTCGTGCTCAGCGTGTTGCGCAGGAATTACAAAAGGAGATCGCCATTATTCTTCATCGAGAAATTAAAGATCCACGTGTTAAAATGGCCACAGTTTCAGGTGTAGAAGTTTCTCGTAATTTGGCTTATGCCAAAGTGTTCGTAACTTTTTTAAATATATCAGATCAAGAACATGAAAAGGATATGGTTAAAAATGGTATTAAGGTATTGAATGGTGATATGGCTAAACATATTCGTTTCTTACTGGGCAAGGCCATGTGTTTACGTATTATTCCTGAATTAACTTTTTTTTATGATAGCTCTTTAGTTGAAGGTATGCGTATGTCTAATTTAGTTAGTAACGTGATCCGTGATGATGAAAAGCGCCGTCATACTTCTAAAGATAAAGAGAGGAAGTAATGAGGTGTCATCGTGGTCGTGACATTCATGGTGTATTGTTATTAGATAAACCGCCCGAACTTTCATCTAATGATGCTTTACAAAAAGTACGTCGTTTATTTGATGCTAAAAAAGCCGGTCATACTGGAGCGCTCGATCCTCTGGCAACCGGCATGTTATCGATTTGTTTAGGTGAAGCGACAAAATTTTCACAATTTTTGCTGGATTCAGATAAACGTTACCGTGTTATTGCTCGTTTAGGACAGCGTACGGATACTTCGGATGCACAGGGTAAAATTATTTGTGAACGTCCCATCGAATTGACACAGCAGCAACTGGATAAGGCATTAGATAAATTTCGGGGTAATTTAATCCAAGTACCGTCTATGTATTCCGCGCTTAAATATCAAGGTAAGCCGCTTTATGAATATGCTCGTCAAGGTATTATTATTGAACGTCAAGGCCGCCCGGTTACTATTTATGATTTACAATTTAAGGGCTGGCAAGAGAATGAACTTGAATTAGAAATTCATTGTTCTAAAGGAACTTATATCCGGACTATTATTGATGATTTAGGTGAATTATTGGGTTGCGGTGCTCACGTGATTTATCTAAGGCGATTACAGGTAGCAGGTTATCCCAGCGAACGTATGGTAACGTTAGAGCAATTGTATACGTTCAAGCAACAAGTCGAATTGGGGACCGCTTCTTTGGTAGAGCAGTTAGATCCTTTATTGTTACCTATGGATACAGCGGTTAATCATTTTCCTGAAATCAATATTTGCCAGATTGTTGCACGCTATTTTAAACAAGGGCAAGCTGTTGTTGCCAATCATCAACTGCATGAGGGTAATAAAGTCCGAGTAACAGAAGGTGATATCCATAAATTTATTGGTATCGCTGAGATTGATAAACAAAATAGGATAGCTCCTCGTCGTTTAGTCGTGGAAAGTGTGCGATAGGATCGGGATGTTATCTTGCGTTATGGTTGATTGAAGCGTAAAATAAATGAGTATTTTTTCGGGAGGGCTGAATTAGAGATCGGCTTTCTTTAGGTTTAATGGAAAATTTGGAGTTATTTTATGTCTCTAAGTCTAAGTACTGAAGCAAAAGCACAGATTATCGCGAAATATGGTCGTGACAAAAATGATACCGGTTCTAGTGAAGTTCAAGTTGCTTTATTAACTGCACAAATCAATCATTTGCAAGATCACTTTGCCGAGCATAAGAAAGATCACCATAGTCGTCGAGGCTTGTTGCGAATGGTTGCACAGCGTCGTAAACAATTGAACTATCTGAAACGTAAAGATGTTGCTCGTTATACCGGACTTATTGAGCGCTTAGGATTACGTCGCTGATTAATTGGTTTCAAAAGAAAAGGGGCCTACTGGCCCCTTTTCTTCTAGAAAGCACAAAAAATTTTTGGAATTGGTTTACACTTACAAAATGATTTTAAGAAATAGATTTTTACCAATTTATTTCTAAATAATGTGAGCTTCTTTAGCTACAACCAGTTCGTGCGGCTAATGAGGATGCTGATATTAATACAATGATTAAAAATATTCAGTATTGTCATTAGTCGCGAGGATGTAGCAAGAAGAAAAAGATTGGTGTTGTTATATAAATAATCAGCTATTATAAAAGGGTATTATTTTGCTTAATCCTATTGTTCGTAAATTTCAATATGGCCAACATACCATCACTATCGAAACGGGTATGATGGCCCGTCAAGCGACTGCTGCGGTTATGGTTAATATGGATGATACATCCGTATTTGTCACTGTTGTTGGACAGAAGAAAGTAAAAGAGGGGCAGGATTTCTTTCCACTGACAGTTAACTATCAGGAGAGATCTTATGCCGCAGGTCGTATTCCAGGTAGTTTTTTTCGTCGAGAAGGTCGTCCTGGTGAAGGTGAAACACTGATTGCGCGGCTGATTGATCGTCCTCTTCGTCCTCTGTTTCCAGAGGGATTTGTCAATGAGGTACAAATTATTGCTACTGTGGTATCCATTAATCCACAAATAAATCCAGATATTGTTGCCACGATCGGCGCTTCGGCTGCATTATCTTTATCAGGCATTCCATTTAATGGTCCAATTGGTGCGGCGCGAGTTGGTTATATTGATGACCAGTATGTTTTAAATCCCACCGTTGATGAGTTGAAAAGTAGTCGCTTAGATTTAGTTGTAGCAGGCACCTCCAGTGCAGTGCTAATGGTAGAGTCTGAAGCTGATTTATTGACGGAAGAACAGATGCTTGGTGCGGTTGTTTTTGGTCACGATCAGCAACAAATCGTGATTGATAATATTAAGGCATTGGCGGCTGAAGCGGGTAAAGAAAAATGGGATTGGCAATCAGAAGAGATTGATGAAGAATTACATAAACACATTGCCGAATTAGCTGAACAGCGATTGGGTGATGCTTACCGTATTACTGAAAAACAAGAGCGTTACGCTAACGTTGATGTAATCAAAGAAGATGTGACTAATGCGCTTTTAGCAGAAGATGAATCTTTAGATGTTGCTGAAATCAACGAAATTCTGGTCGGTTTAGAGAAAAAAGTGGTTCGTACTCGTGTATTAAAAGGTGAACCGCGCATTGATGGACGAGAAAAAGACATGATACGTGCACTCGATGTACGTACTGGAGTATTACCCCGTACTCATGGTTCAGCGTTATTTACTCGCGGAGAAACTCAGGCGTTGGTCACAGCAACGCTTGGCACCGAGCGTGATGCACAAGTTATTGATGAACTTATGGGTGAATATACCGATCGTTTCCTATTCCATTATAATTTTCCGCCTTATTCAGTGGGCGAAACAGGCATGGTCGGTTCGCCAAAACGTCGTGAAATTGGTCATGGACGTTTGGCTAAGCGTGGTGTATTGGCGGTTATGCCGAACCAATCTGAGTTTCCTTATACTGTACGTGTGGTGTCTGAAATTACCGAATCTAATGGATCTTCTTCTATGGCTTCTGTCTGTGGGGCATCACTTGCATTAATGGATGCCGGTGTTCCAATTAAGGCAGCGGTAGCAGGTATTGCCATGGGGTTAGTGAAAGAAGACGATAATTTTGTGGTACTTTCCGATATCTTGGGTGATGAAGATCATTTAGGCGATATGGATTTTAAAGTGGCGGGTAGTCGTGAAGGTATTAGTGCTCTGCAAATGGATATTAAGATTGAGGGCATTACGCGTGAAATTATGCAAGTTGCGTTAAACCAGGCAAAAGGGGCACGTCTACACCTTTTGCGGGTGATGGAAGAGGCTATTAATCGCCCCCGTGAAGAGATTTCTGAGTTTGCGCCACGTATTCACACTATCCACATTAATCCTGACAAAATCAAAGATGTTATTGGTAAAGGTGGTTCTGTCATTAGAGCCTTGACTGAAGAGACCGGTACTACGATTGAAATTGATGATGATGGTACCGTAAAAATTGCGGCAACCGATAGCTCTAAAGCAGAAGCCGCGATTCGTCGTATTGAAGATATTACAGCAGAAGTTGAAGGTGGCCGTGTTTATCAAGGCAAAGTCACACGTATTGTTGACTTTGGTGCTTTTGTTGCCATCGGTGGTGGCAAAGAAGGCTTGGTGCATATCTCACAGATAGCAGAAAAACGCGTTGAAAAAGTTACTGATTACTTACAGTTAGGTCAGGAAGTGCTGGTTAAGGTACTGGAAATTGATCGTCAAGGACGTATTCGTCTTAGTATCAAAGAAGCGGTATCTGTCGAAAAGCCGGTTGAAACCGAAATGCAGATTTCTGCAGAATAATTTGACGTAAGGTTCGATGTCCTATAAAAAGAGCACCTACTCAGTTTAATCACTGAGTCTCCGTAATTGTGGGGATTGACGGGATTATTGATTAGTTTCTGTCTTTGGGAGAAAGAAATGAATTCTTTTCTGCGCTGGTTTTATATTTATACTACTGCTATTGTTTTTATTGTCGGTTGCAGTAGTGAAAATTGGCGTAAAAGTTGCAGTCTTCACTATCCCATTGCAACCTACATTGCAACAGGAAGTAATATTGGCTCGTATGGAACAGATCCTTGCGAGTCGCTCATTATCCGATGATGAATATGCACAGCTTTTATATGAACGCGGAGTGTTGTATGATAGTCTCGGATTGAGGGGGAGTTAGCGCGCAATGATTTTACTATGGTGCTAGCTATACGCCCTGATATTCCAGAAGTTTTTAATTTCCTTGGAATATATTTTACACAGGCAGGCAATTTTGATGCTGTCTATGAAGCGTTTGATTCTGCTTTAGAGCTTGATCCAACTTACAATTTCACGCGCATGAATCGAGGGATTGCACTGTATTATGGTGGAAAACAGTGGTTGGCGCAGGGTGATCTGCTGGCGTATTATCAACAAGATCCACATGATCCTTTCCGCAGCTTATGGCTTTATTTAGTGGAAAAAGAGATAGATCCAAAAAGGGCACAAGCCAATTTGTTATCTCGTTATAAGCAAGCGGAAAAAGGGCAATGGGGCTGGAATGTAGTTGAATTCTATTTAGGTAAAATCTAGTAAAAATACTGATGGTTCGTTTGAAAGAGAATTCAACTGATAACACTTCGCTCGCTGAGCATCTTAGTGAAACTAACTTCTATTTAGGTAAAGATTACTTAAGTCTAGGGGATAATGATAGCGCTATAGCGTTATTCAAGCTTACGGTAGCTAACAATGCACATAGCTTTGTTGAGTACCGCTATGCACTGTTGGAACTGGCTTTGTTAAGTCGGGCACAAGACGACCGTTCAGAATCAGGCTAACAGTAGCGACAAACATATCATCACTGCTTTTTTAAGTCTTCATTGACTGTGATGAGGGCTTGTTGTTCGTTTAATAACATAATTTGAGCCAGTTCACATTTTAAATGAAAATGACCGAAATTTTTTTCGCAGAGTTATGTAAACTGGCCGCCATAATGAATGAGGCACTTTTGCATGACTAATGAGACTGAAATCTCTTTTGCTGATTTAGGTTTATCAGCACCAATTCTCTCTGCACTCAATGACCTTGGTTATGAAAAACCATCGCCAATCCAGCAGCAATGTATTCCCTATTTATTAGACGGGCGTGACGTATTAGGTATGGCACAAACTGGTAGTGGTAAGACAGCCGCCTTTAGTTTACCACTACTACATAATATAGATATGTCATTGAAAGCCCCTCAAATCTTAGTATTGGCACCAACGCGTGAGTTAGCCGTACAAGTTGCCGAAGCGATGGGCGAATTTTCTAAACATATGTGTATAGTGAATGTTGTCGCCCTCTATGGTGGACAGCGTTATGATGCGCAGTTGCGTGCATTAAGACAAGGTCCCCAAATTGTAGTGGGAACACCCGGTCGTTTATTAGATCATTTGAAGCGGGGTACATTAAATTTATCCCATTTGCGTGGTTTGGTGCTTGATGAAGCGGATGAAATGTTACGAATGGGTTTCATTGAAGACGTTGAAAATATCATGAGCCAGATCCCAACCGAACATCAGACCGCCTTATTTTCCGCCACAATGCCGGAAGCGATCCGCCGTATTACGTGCCGCTTTATGAAATCACCGCAAGAAATTAGCATTCAATCCAGCGTGACAACCCGGCCGGATATTACGCAAAGTTATTGGTCTGTTTATGGTATGCGTAAAAATGAAGCATTGGTTCGTTTTTTGGAAGCGGAAGATTTTGATGCGGCAATTATTTTTGTGCGCACCAAAAATGCCACATTAGAGGTTGCTGAAGCGCTTGAGCATAGTGGCTATAATAGTTCAGCTCTAAATGGTGACATGAATCAAGCACTACGTGAGCAAACATTGGAGCGTTTGAAAGATGGTCGTCTTGATATATTAATTGCCACTGATGTCGCAGCACGTGGTTTAGATGTTGAACGTATTAGTTTGGTGGTAAATTATGACATACCGATGGATGCTGAGTCTTATGTGCATCGAATTGGTCGTACAGGACGGGCAGGCCGAGCTGGGCGCGCTATTTTATTTGTTGATAATCGTGAACGGCGATTATTACGTAATATTGAACGTACCATGAAGCAGCCAATTACTGAAGTTGAGTTACCAAGCTCGGCTTTTTTAAGTGAGCGCCGCCAAGCTAAATTTGCTGAAAATATTCAAAAGCAATTGGAAAGTGGTGATTTAGAGAAATATCGTGCACTACTGTCCAAATTAGTTGCCGATGATGAGCTGGATATGGAAACTTTGGCTTCAGCTCTATTAAAAATGGCACAAGGTGATCGGCCGTTAATACTGCCACCGGATCCTGTCCGTCGTGCACGACGTGAATTTAATTCCCGTGATGAGCGTCGTCGGGGTAATGATGCTTCTGAGCGTAGTCCGCGTCGTGAGCGTCGTGATGTCGGTGATATGGAATTGTATCGGATTGAAGTTGGCCGTGATGATGGTGTTGAAGTTCGTCATATTGTCGGTGCCATTGCTAACGAGGTCGATATTAGTAGCCGTTATATTGGTAACATTAAGCTTTTTGCCTCGCATTCAACCATAGAGTTACCGAAAGGTATGCCAAATGAATTACTTAATCATTTGACACGTACTCGTATTTTGAATAAACCAATGCAAATGCAGTTATTAGGCGATGCACAGCCGTTTAAGCGTCGTGGAAATGGTCACCGTAATGGTAGCGAATTACGTGAGCGAGGACGCCGATTTGGTAACGAGCGACGTAGTGAGCGTGAGCAGTTCCGTGGTCATAATGAAAGACATAATAACACTGGATTACGTCGTCGTAGTAATCACAATATCTGATGTAATAGATTAATATCTTATTTAAATGCAAAAGCTGAATTTAATGGAATTCAGCTTTTTATTTATTAAAGAGTGATCAATAGAATCAACATAATCCTAACACCTCTTTAAAGGGTTTCAAATAGCGACGGCTGATTGGAATATATTGACCATTGCTTAGTATCAATTTTGCCTGACTATTTTCACCAAAAGTAATTTCTTTTAGTTGAGTCATATTAACCAAATATTGTCGATGACAACGAACTAACGTAGTACGCATTTCAATAGTACGTAAGGTAAGTTCGGTAAACCCCTGCTGATTTTTGTTATCCATAACATATACGCCATTCATGCGAGATGTAATATAAAGCACTTGCTCAAGTGGTATTAACCAAATGCGATTATGGCCTATACAAGGAATGTATTTGAGTGCGATATGATTCGATAATTGATCAATATTTTGTTTTTGTTGATGGTGGTGTAACCGCTGAAGGGTTTTTGATAACCGAGTTTTTTCTACTGGTTTTAGTAAATAGTCAAAAGCGTGTTCCGCAAAAGCCTGAATGGCGTATTCGTCAAAAGCGGTAACAAATATAATATAGGGTCGATGTTTCGGATCGAGCATTTGTACCATTTCAAGTCCGGTAATGCGAGGCATTTGAATATCAAGGAAGACAACATCCGGTTTTTTATTATGAATAACACCGATCGCTTCAAGCGCATTAGCACATTCGCTAATGATATCAACATTGGTTTCCTGCTCTAAAAGGTAACGTAAGTTCTCGCGTGCTAATGGTTCGTCATCAACTATCACGATCTTCATTGTTATGCTGCCTAATTTGCTACTTTACTAACAGGAATACAAAGTTTAACACAGGTAAATTGTTCTGGCTGGCAGCTGATATTGATACCATAATGGAGTTTCAGGCGCTTATCTACTAGGCTAATTCCTAATCCATTATTCATTGCAGCAGGTTGATATAGGCCGGCATTATCTTTAATGTCAATATAAATAACGGCTTGTTGCTGAAAGGCACACAAGCTAATTCGGCCGGTATTGAGTAAATGGGCGGTTCCATGTTTGATAGCATTTTCAACCAGAGGTTGTAGTGAAAATGCAGGTAATTCTGTGGCTTGTAATTTTTGTGGAATATCGATGTTAATTTGCAGATGTTCACGAAAACGCGCCTTTTCAATTTGTAAGTAAGCGTTTACATGTTCAATTTCGTCATACAAGGTTGTTATCGTTTCAGGACGTTTTAAATTTTTACGGAAGAAAGTCGATAGGTAGTTTATTAGTTCAGTAGCCTGTTTGCTGTCTTTGCGTATTACTGCTTGCAGTGTATTGAGAGCATTAAATAAGAAGTGAGGATTCACTTGCGCATGCAGCAATTTGATTTCTGATTTTAATAAAGATTGTTTATTACGCTCATATTGACCGGTTAGAATTTGGGCGGAAATTAGGCTCGCAATCCCCTCTCCTAAAGTAAGATTAATTGAACTGAATAACCGATTTTTCTCTTCGTAAAGTTTAATTGTGCCAATGACTTGTTGATTTTCTCCTCGTAACGGGATCACTAAAACCGAACCAAGTTTACAATTGGTGCTCAGTGAGCATTGATAGGGCGCTTCATTACCGTCAGCATACACCACGTCATTATTTTTAATAGCTCGCATTGTTTGTAGCGAAGCAAGTTTTGAGCCCGGGATATGATGATCAGAGCCGATTCCAACAAAAGCGAAAATTTTTTCTGTGTCAGTAATAGCAACTGCACCAATTTTTAACTCTTGATAAATAATATTAGCAATATGCATACTATTATTAGTATTAAATCCTTTACATAATATTCCCTCAGTATGGGCAGCAATTTTTAACGCTTGGGCAGAAAAGGCAGTGGTATATTTTTCAATAATTGCTCGTCTATCCAATAAGATACGAATAAACATAGCTGCGCCAATGCTGTTAGTAATGATCATAGGTAGAGCGATATTTTTAACTAGCACAATTGCGTTAGCAAACGGTTTTGTTAGTAATAGAATGATTAACATTTGACTAATTTCTGCTAAAAAAGTTACACCTGCAGCAGTGCGGGGATTAAACAACTTATTGATTTGCGATCGGTTTGTGTAATAGCGATGCACCAGTCCACCAATTAAACCTCCTATAATAGTTGACAGCATGCAGCTAGTGGCTGTTGTGCCGCCTAGTAAATAACGATGTATTCCGCCGGTAAAGTCAACCAATATTCCTACACTGGGGCCACCGAGGAAACCACTTAATACGGTACCAATGGCACGAGTATTAGCAATGGTATCATCAATATACAACCCCAAATAGCTTCCCATAATGGAAAAAACAGAAAAAATGACATAACACATTAGCTTATGTGGGATCAGAACGGTAACTTTTAATAATGGAATAATGAGGGGGTTTTACTGAGTATCCAGGCAATAACTAAATAGACACACATTTTTTGCAATAATAACAATAAAATCAAAAATATACATAGTTAATCTAGTAAAAAACGTATTTCATGGTTTCACATAACTGAATGAGCATGACTAAAATTTAATGGTTACTAGTCAAAATGTGCTTAGGATAAAGATGAGATTGGACTGTAGTAAAGGTATATCGTCTATTTTATGCGATTTAGCGCACGAATTTACTAACCACTTACGCGGCAAAGACGCATAACGTCATATTGAACAAGGTGACATGGTAAAAAAGGGCAATTATCAATTACATTGGAAAGCCTCAAATTGCAGGCGCAGCTAGCCGCATTGAAACAGGCGCAATCTCAGTATACTAATGCAAATAACTAATATATTAAATTGAATAAGTTAGCTGCTAAAGGCTATGTTTCGTCTAATGAGCTAGACAAGGTACGCCGGGCTAAAGATGTCGCTTTTCAGCAGGTACATAGTGCCCAGGTGCAATTAGATGAAGCTAAAAATAGTGACCGTATTGAGTTACGACATAAATATGCGGCTGCATTACGACAAACTGAGCAACAATTGATCGAGCTACAAGTGCAAGTTGATGATTTACTTGTCAAAGCATCAGTTGACGGCGAAGTTGGTCCGATGCCAGCTGAAGTTGGCGAGTTATTTAATACAATAGTCCCCTGTTGACACTCGTTCGTATACCACAGGCTTACTTTATCTATAATTTACGCGAAGATATCATGGCTTATGTTCGTAAAGGCGATAAGATAGCAATACGCGTTCCCGCTTTGCATGACAAAATTATTGAAGCCAAAATACGTTATACTTGCCCCAATGGTAGACTATGCAACTAAACAGGCAACCCGTGCAACTGGAGACTTTGATTTAAGAACGTTTGAAGTACGTCTTTATCCGTTAGAGCCTGTCGAAGGTCTGTGTCTTGGCATGAGTGCATTATGGACATGGGATAAATAGGTGTTTTTTTATAACCGTAAAAGCAATTTGGGGTGACTGTAGTTTTGCTTTTAATCAAGAGATGCAGATTGCTGTTTGTAGTCCGATCCTACATTGGCTAAGTTGGATATTCCCACTACTTTTATTTATATTAGTAAGCGCCAACTTTTCCGAAGGAAGCCTATTAAATCTTCCTGTTTCAGTGGTTGATCATAACCATAGTCTACTGTCGAATAAGTTAATTCGTAATTTAAATGCAGCGCCGCATGCAAATATTAAAGCGATTGATAGCACACTTAATACTTCATTATTATTTCTAGGTAGCGTATAAAGATTATGCTTTACTCTATATTCCTTATCATTTTGAAAAGGATGTACTAACTGGTCGGCAACCGACGGTTAGGATGTATTATAATGCCTTATTTTATGCCTCGGTAGTTATGCCATTCAAGATTTTAGAGGATTAATAGCCGAATTAAATACACAATATCGTCCAATATTAGCTTTAGTAATGGGACGTAATATCCCTTCCTTAGCAAGAGTTACCCTTTCTTATGATAGTCTCTTTAACCCTGGTAGAAACTATATTTATTATCAACAACTTGCCATTACCATTCATATGTTACAGCTGTTTGTTATCACTTGTACTATCTATATTATGTTGTATGGAATGGCATTAGTAACCAACAAAACTTTTACTAGTGCTTTATTAGGCAAGCTGATACCCTATAGCCTGTTTTTTACTACCTTGTTATTAATTGAAATTGCTGATCTGCCCGGGTTGCCGGCAACCCATTTTATCTTTTTTAGTGGCTTTTTTTATGTAACTGCCGCACAAGGTATTGGTACGTTGCTATTTGTTTTTACCAAAAGTATTTTTACAGCCTATAGTCTGATTGCAATGTTAGTTAGTATTGCCTTGGCTTTTTCCGGTTTTGCCATGCCAATAATGGCAATGGCTTGGCCTGCGCAGATCATTGCCAATATCCAACCGCTTACCCATGCATTAAATGTGATGTTTGATATTTTTCTGCGAGAGGTTTCTTTGCTGCGAGTCATACAAGTGTATTTAATATTGCTGGTTTATCCTGCTATTTGTGCCTTGCTGATCCGTAATCGTCTGTTAACCAGGCTAAAAATGCAAGAGGTAGTTTGATAAAGCTATATTTAAAACGATTTTTTATCGGGTATTACCTGGCATGTTGGCAAAGCCAATCTGGTTATTATTGCTGGTTTCATTATCCATTATGAGTTTGGTTTATATTCGACCTATATTATGGTATTTGCCGGTAGCCATTGTTAATCAAGATCATAGTTCAGCTAGCTGCTTACTGATGAATCGATTAGATTCGATACCGAAAATAAAATTACATAGTTATGATAACTTGGCTACAGCAATGGTAGATATGCGTGAACGAAAATTGTTTGCCATTATTCTTATTCCTATCGATTTTGAAAAAAGTTTACTAAATAGTAAGAATATTGCAGTATCGATTTATGGTGATGGTACTAATCAGCTTGCCAGTGGCCAAATTCAGCAAGAAATTTCCTCCGCTTATATCCAGCTATTAAACGAATATAATACTTAACGGCTAAGAAATGCCGGCTTTACTGATCAACAAGCCAGTACATTATTAACACCCATTAAAGGAATAACCGAGCCTCTGTTCAATCCGGGACCGAATTTTGCTGTCATTGTTTTTCCAGGACTATTAGTCATGTTATTACAACACTCGTTATTAGTCGCTTGTGGCAAAGCCTATATTGATATTCAAAAAACGGCAAACGGCAAAGTATCGGCTGTTGTTTATCTCGGTGCATGGTCAGCTTTGCTGCCGATTTGGTTATTTTTGTCGGCCATCTTTTTTACGCTCTGGCCTTGGGTATTAGGTTACCGGCAGGAAGTGCCCACTTTATCAGCTTGTGATCATTACTTTACCGTTTTTATTAGCAGTTTTAGGGTTAGGTAAGTTTGTCACCGAATTTTTACGTAGTGTAGAAATGATTTATCTGACCTTGTCTTTTCTTACCACACCGGTATTTTGTATTTCAGGCGCAATTTGACCATTATAGGCGATGCCCGATTGGGTAAGAATGGTTGCTTATTCTTTGCCTTCAACCTCGGTAATAAAAGCCATCGCGGGTATTAACCAACTTGATTTAAGGTTAGCTGATGTTGGTATTGATATCATGATGATGCTAATGTTAGGCACAATTTATGCGTTACTAGGTATTTTGGTCAATATGCTACGTAGTTGTGAATTGCGCCAACTTAGTCACCATCTACGTTGTGTATTGGCAAACAAAAAGCGTTCTTAATGTTTAAGGTATAAGAGATAAACCGGCTGAACGCCGCCAATAACCGTTGCAGTTTATATCATTAGCTAACCTTAATGGATACTCACCTTGCTGATTGGCTCTAAATACTCCAGAATGGTGAGTGAATCTAGACTTTCAGCCGAAATTCGGACAATATCAACTAAGCCGCTCATTGAAGTTTGTTCATTGCCTAAGTTATAGCAGTAGCCACTTTGCGCTTGAACACCATTAAGAGTAATTGATTTTCTTGGAAAAAGACTTTTCTGCCTTGCGGATATTTTATACAACAAGTTTCACAGTTATCTTTGCTGCGATTTTCTGAGCGGGCAGTAAAACAGTGAGCCGACAGGCTAATGGTAAATGTCCATAGCCAAATACTTCGACTTCAAAATTGTGACGAAATCCAAGTTGTTCACATTGTTCAA
Source organism: Arsenophonus sp. (assembly GCA_045399315.1). Lineage (GTDB taxonomy): Bacteria > Pseudomonadota > Gammaproteobacteria > Enterobacterales > Enterobacteriaceae > Arsenophonus. The sequence goes on along the minus strand of DAYVGO010000012.1, from coordinate 31,165 downwards.
GCAGATTTTGTAACTAATCACGAGAAAGTTCAATCGGAAGGCACCAGCGTAACATGCCTTGGCGATAGAGTAGGCGTAAGTATAAGCATTATAGCAATTAAGGCCATATCCGGCGATAAAGGGTATTTTTCGCTCAACCAGCAAATTTACAACACCAAAATTGTGTGCTTCAACTAAAAACTCACTATTGTCGACCAATTGAGCGATCTGTTTAAGTTCAGCAGCACTATGCAGTCAAAGATAGAGTAGAGATAACAACTTGTTTACCGTGCAAAGTTATTTCTTTTGCCAGTTCAATCCAGTCGGCTGGTTGCGTTTGCAGACGTTTATTACATACAGTTTCACCGAGATAAATAATATCTGCGTTACTGTTAATCGCTTGTTGATAAAGCTGGGTTAAGGTTTCTTTTGACCAATAATAAGGTACTGAACCTAAGGAATATTTCATGTTTTTGCCTTATCCTACTGTCATTGCCGATGATATGCACCTAAGGTTGTCTGTTTACTTTCAGATAGATTTTCCAATATAGCCATCCATTTTTGCTTGGTTGTGAATTTCTTAGGATCGTTTCTGCAATAATCGATGGCTTGTCGCCAAATATGAGTAACATTGCCAACGTAAGTAGGACTTCTTTGGCGGCCTTCAATTTTGACAGCGGTAATATTTGCCATCATAAGTTCTGATAACAATTCCAGTCTATTTAGACTGGTGGGTTCTTCTAACACGTGATATTTTTTCCATCGATACAATACCTTCCTTTGCAAGTGGTTGGATAACTGGCATTTTTATTATTTGATTAGCAGTCAATTAAAATATTATTTAAGCACGATTCCATACCTTTGTCAGTTTGTTACCAACGTGTACAAATCGGGCCGGTGAACAAGCTCCTACGGTATTTGGCCATTCTCCTGTAAGATAAGAATAAAGATAACAGGGTCTTTCCGCCATGATACAAAGACTTCCAAATGTAAAACTTTCTAATGCTACTGGACTGCTTTTGGCTAACTGTTTGACTTGATGTAATGACAGAACAAGCGGTAAAACTATTTGTTGGACGGCGAAATTACGCTGATAAAATCGAATTGCTTCAATATTTTTTGCAGAAGCTTGAACCGAGGCATGACGTTCAATATGTGGATATTTTTCGGCTACATAATCCATATAGCAAGATCAACTAGGATCAATGCATCAACGCCAATCTCGGGAGCCATATCAACAGTGGCTAGCCAGTGATTAAAACCATTTGGCTGAGCAAAAGTTTTGATAGCGACATGTAATTTACAATGACGATCATGAGCATATTTGACGGCTTCAGCTAATTTTTTTCGTTAAAATTTAAACCAGCAAAATGACGTGCATTAGTGTCGTCTTTAAAGCCAATATAAACAGCATCAGCTCCGTTATCGACAGCTATTTTTAAGGCAGGTAGATTGCCTGCTGGACATAATAATTCCATGATTGATCCTAGTGTAAAGTTAGATGTCTAGCGATTGTAGTAAAGGTGTAATATTGTTGTTTTGACTTAAGCTAGATTACTTTCTTTTATGAATTAATTTTGCTAGATGGGACATAAAATTGAATAGATTAATCGATTGTTTGTTAAATTTTGACATGGATTCAAAGATAGCAACTAATAATTTAGCAGAATGAGTAATTATCATTAATGCTTAGAAAATATATTTTAAAAATATAAGAGGAATTTGGATTGTGTTAAAGAAAATTCACCAGCAAATTATACAACATGGACCTAAATTGATACGTTTTCTATTAAAAGCAACGCCTTTTATTTTACAACGTCAAATTTTGGAGCAGTTATTAAGCTGACAATTTCAGCAAGTATTAACTGATGGAGAACTCGATTTTTTGCAGAATAAATGGCTGAAAGTTGAAGTGCACGATATACAACTTGTTTGGTATATTAGTCTACAGGCAGGTAAAATTATAGTCAGTAAATATCAACCAGCAGATGTCAGTTTTTGTAGTGGGGCGAATAATTTAATTTTAATTGCAGCGTGCAAAGAAGATCCTGATACCTTATTTTTTCAGCATCGGTTACGTATCGAAGGGGATACAGAGCTTGGTTTGTATGTAAAGAACCTGTTGACTGCATTTGAATTAGAGAGCATGCTAGCAGTTTTACGCTTTGGTTTATTGCACTTGGCTGATTTGATTAAACTAGTACAAAGTGAAAGTAATGATTATAAAGAACGTGCATTATCATGCTAATTCGAATTGAAATTCCTGTCGATGCGCTAGGAATTGATCAATTGTTGCGTCAAACTTTTTCCACCAGTGCAGAGGCTAATCTGGTATGAAAATTGCATGAGGATGGTTTATTGGTATTAGGAATGGTAGCTACCGATGATAAAGGAAACATTATTGATTATATCGGCTTTACCCTAGTAGATGTTAATGGTGATAAGGAATGTCAATGGGTAGGGTTAGCTCTAATGGCCGTTGATAGTGCTTACCAACGACAGGGAATTGGCACCAAATTGGTGTATGATGGGTTAGATAGTTTAAATGAATTTGGTTATAAAGCGGTGGTGGTTCTTGGTGATACAAATTATTATAACCGTTTTGGCTTTATGCTCGCTAAGCCGCATGGACTGGAATGGAGGTGTATTTTCAAGTTTATGCGTTAGATAATGGTAACTTAGCCGATTATTCAGGACGAGTTAATTTTTCGTCTCATTTTGATAACAGTTAATTTAGTAAGGTAATCCACTAGATCTAAAGGTTGGTCTGCGACTAATTGTTTTTTTGTGCTTTGGTTAATTGTTTTATTTGATATTCGAACGATAAAGTATCGGAATGACTGGTTAGTTGGCATTGATATACTACTGAAAGAGGCTGTTTTCCCTTTAAAGCTTTTGCGCCTTTGCCTGAGTGATGTTGTTGCAAGCGGCGGGATATATCTGTTGTGATGCCAGTATATAGCGCATTTTGTTTATCTCTTATCAGATAAATTAGCCAATGGTTTTTAGTCATAATTGGTTTGATTAAATTAATTTTTTGGTTAATTTGATAGAAAAAATAAGTCATTTTCTAGCCATTTTTGTCGTGATAATGAGTTCTATCAGGCGTTTAAACTATATTCTAACAAAGTTCAATGCATTATTTTATAATGTTATTCATTTTTTGAAAGACAGCAACAAAAACTAATCCAAAATTTAAAATAGTGCCTATATTATGGTCTATATCACAGGAATAAACAATAATATTTCTGAATGACAATAATCAATTAAGGAGTTTATGATGAAAAAACTACCAGCTGCTTTAATTTTCGTTTTAGGTGCATTATCATTCGTGCAATGGCAGATCAGGCTAAAGAAATAATAGAATTTCCTGCTCAACAGCCAACCGGAATTGTCTTGATAGTTACGGGGGAAACACCTACTAGCGTTGTTCAGCAGTTAGCTGAAGAGGTGACTAAAAGAGGGGCAACTAGCTATTATGTTACCTTTTTAGCCTATACGCAAAATAAAGTACAAGCTAATGCCAGAATCTGTGGTAATAGTCCAGCGACTGCTCCAGTTTATAGATAATTGGTAATATAAATTATTGGATGATTGCAGCTTAGATTTTTGTTAAAAGCACGCTGAAAATAATTTTTCAGCGTGCTTTTAACATAAGGAGATATGTGATTTACTATGTTTGCTGAGCAACCATCATTGGCTATGATTCAACAATATTTTTCTCGTCAGCATGTTTTTTCGCTATTTACCTCTTTTCAGTCAGATACTTGGTCTGCCATCTGTTTTTATACCTTTAAAGCTCAAAAGATGTCGTTATATTTTCTAACCGAAACGAGTACTCGGCATGCAGAATTGATACTTAACAACCCGATTGTGGCCGGGACTGTTTGTAGCCAAAGCAAAACAGTTGCCAAAATACAAGGGATACAGTTTATTGGTAAAGTAAGTTCGCTAACCGGCCAAAAAGAAAAGCAAGCCAGGCAAGAGTATAGTCGGCGATTTCCATTCGCCATGGCGGCGAATATACCTATCTGGCAATTGTCTTTGCAACAGATCAAAATGGTCAATAATAGGCTAGGATTTGGCACAAAACTTGTTTGGCATCGTGAAATTTAATCTAGTTTATGGATCACTTGATTATGACTACCTCGCTATAATGAATTGGGTTCATAAAGCGCTTTAATAAATTTACCATCCACTAATACATTAAGATAGTTAACGACTTCACATTGTTGATCAGTTAATTCGTCAAGGGTATAACCCGTCCATAGCCAAATATCTTTATCTGGGCATTCCAACTTAACGCGCTTAATCAGTTGTAAAAACCACCGGCACATTTTGTGGATGTAATGGATCACCCCCATAGAGAGGGACAGTCCCTGACGTACGATTCGTTGGTCTTGTAAATCAGAGATAATTTGATTTTTCATTGCTTGAGTAAACGGTTTACCAGAGTCAATTTTCCAGGTGCTTTTGTTATAGCAGCTTTTGCATTGATGGAGGCAACCTGCAACAAATAGCGTGTAACGTGTTCCTGGGCCGTTAACAACATCAACAGGGTAATATTGATGATAATTCATAGTGTTAACCAAGTTGTCCGTTTTTCAAATGCTTAACTCGTCGCTTAACTTCTTCTTGTTTACCGCCATTAAATGGCCTAGCATCGCTGCCAAGATAACCACAAACGCGGCGAATAACAGAAACGTGGGTTGGATCATAATTGTTGCAAGATGGGCAGACAAATCCTTTACTGGTACAGGCAAATTCACCAGTAAATCCACATTCATAACATTCGTCAATCGGGGTATTAATGCCATAATAGGGAATATGGTGATAACTATAATTCCAGACATCTTCTAATGCTTTTAAGTTATTTTGTAAGTTTGGATATTCACCGTAACAGATGAAGCCGCCATTGGCTAATGCCGGATAAGGTGCTTCAAAGTCAATTTTATCATAAGGATTGACCTGTTTTTCGACATCCAGATGAAAACTATTGGTATAATACCCTTTGTCAGTAACTCCTTCGATTAAGCCAAATTCAGCGACATCTAAGCGACAAAATCGGTCACATAAACTCTCACTAGGTGTACTATATAAACTAAATCCATAGCCAGTTTCCGCTTTCCAGCGATCAGTCGCGGTGCGCAGATGTTGAATGATCTGATAAGCTTTTTGCCGTAGGGTTTTATCATCAAAAATATGTTTTTGCGTGCCATAAAGGGCATTAATTGTTTCATGTAGACCAATATAACCTAACGAGATCGATGTGCGACCACGTTTGAATATTTCAGCAATATTGTCTTCCGCTTGTAAAACGAATTCCACAAGCACTTTCCATATAGAGAATTGGAGCAAAACGCACTTTAACATTTTCCAGCCTGGCAATTTGAGTCATCAGTGCTTTTTTAGAAATAGCTAGCCTTTCATCAAGTAATTGCCAAAATATTTGTTGGTGCCCTTTAGCCTCAATCACGATACGTGGCAAATTAATATTGATCACGCCGAGATTATTACGTCCTTCATGGATAGCTTGGACTTGTTCTTCATAGACGCCGAGAAAACTGCGGCAACTTCGTAGTTAAAAATATCTGGATACATTCGTTTGCTGGCGCATTCCAGTGCCAGTTGTTTAATGTTGTAGTTTGGATCGCCGTACTGTCGATTAATGCCTTTACGAATAGCAAAAACTAATTTTGGAAATATCACGGTCTTACGATTTTTTCCAGTCCAGCTAAGTGATTTTGTAAGATAGATTTTTGGATTAAACGCGCTTCTTTTGATGTTCCTAAGCCAAAGGTAACAAAAGGCGTTTGTCCATTCGCGGTATGCAGCGTATTAACTTCATATTCTAGTGATTGAAAAGCGTCATGACACTCTTTTTCTGTTCTGCTTTCGGCATAGGCCAGTTGATCGGCAATGTGCCGTTGCTGCGTAATTTTTAAGTGTTTTTTATAGCTAGGTTGAACAAAAGGAACAAGTACTTCATCAATACGATTAATGGTTGTACCACCATAAATATGGCTGGCAACTTATGCAATAATTTGTGCCGTAACAGCGGTGACTGTTGAAATCGATTTCGGTAGCTCAATTTCAGCATTACCCATTTTAAAACCTTTAGTTAACATCCTTTATAAATCGATCAGCATGCAGTTAAGCATCGGGAAAAATGGCGAATAATCGAGATCATAATAGTGAATTTCACAGCGTTCATGTGCTATGACCACATCACGCAGTAAAATATTTTGTTTAGCATAATGTTTAGCGACTATTCCGGCTAATAAATCGTGTTGGGTTGAAATAACTTTACTGTCTTTATTTGCATTTTCATTCAGTAACGAAACATTACTCTGTTCAATCAAGCCACGAATTTCGTGGTTAGACGAATATGTTGCTCCTAGTAATATCACGCTCATGGCGATATTCAATGTAATTTCGAGCCAGATCTTTGTATTGACTTGCCATCAGTTGATTTTCAACGGCTTGGCAGTTGTCTAATTGTTGTTCGACAACTGAGGCGACAACAGTATAATATTGCTCATCGCAAATCCCAGTGGCTGCGCGCACGACGGCTTCTTTGATCCGATTTTTATCAAAAATCACCTGACAACCATCGTGCTTAATAACTACTGTTTTCACAATAGGCTCCTCTAACTGTTATCGACAAATTAATCCCAATTAATAGTGAAAGCCTTTATTTGTCGATAATCTTACCTATAAATTCTATATGTAGTGCTATTATATATATTAAAGCACAATATGCAGTATTTGGTGTCTATTTAGCAGAATTTTTATTGATCTAAAACAAAGAAATGGAATGTTGTCTACTTTTTAGCTAAGAGTGGCTAACAATAGTCAAACATTAGTAACTAATTGGTTAAAAATCTTTATAGAAATATTTTTTATAAAGATTTAGTTAATTCATTGATACTAACTAGGGTTGATTAAGTTATGAGATGCCAGCTAATGACATCTATTTACGGATAGCAATTGCTTCAATTTCAATGCGAACATCTTTTGGTAAGCGAGTAACCTCGACACAGGAACGAGCAGGATAAGGTGCATTATGTTTGTTAAAAAAAGTTTCATAGGTGGCATTTACGCTAGCAAAATCATTTAGATCTTTAACAAAAACGGTAGTTTTAACAATATTAGCCACATTGAGGCCAGCTTTCTCCACAATAGCTTGAATATTTTCTAGTGATTGTGTCGTTTGCGTAATAATGTCTTCGGCTATTGCACCGGTTTTAGGATTGACCGGAATTTGACCTGATGTAATAACCATATTGCCAAGGTCAACACCTTGCACATAAGGGCCGATAGCTGTTGGGGCATCTTCAGTGTTAATTTCGTATGACATAAGTTGTTCTTTACCTTGAGTCTTAAAGTTAATAATTAATTTTTTACCACTATGCTAATGGCAAACATTAGTAGCTGATTTATATAATACTGCATTACATATTATTAATTACCACATGTCGATCAAAGGTTTTTTCACAGTATTTGCATGTCAGAATGACTTCATTCTGTCGCTGTTTAACACTAAAACCACTACTTACCGGTTCATTATGACTAATGCAATTACTGTTAGGGCAGATCAATACCCCATCAATTTGTTCAGGCAGAGTAATTGACAGTTTTTTTTCTATTTTATAGTCTTTAATACAGTTAACTGTGGCATGGGGAGCATACATAGCGAGTTTGTTTGCTTGCTCAGGGGTGAGAAAGGTATTTTCAATTTTAATCAGATCTTTCTTACCTAGGTGATTAGAAGGTAGATTTAAACCTATTGTAATACGTTGATCAGTTTGCGTTAATTTAAAGAGAGAAAGCAATTTAAAACCCATTTGGGCAGGAATATGGTCGATAACAGTGCCGCAGCTAATTGCTTCCACCTGTAATTTGTGGTCATTTGTCATAATTAGTTGCCTTATAAATTAATAGTTTTGTTTAGGATCAGAGCTAAAAGTGCTTGTCTGGCATAAATCCCATTACCGGCTTGCTGAAAATAGTAAGCATGTGAGGTTTTATCAACATTAGTGGTGATTTCGTCGATCCGAGGCAGCGGATGTAAAACCTTCATGCTAGGTTTAGCGGCGGTTAGTTCGTTGCTGCTTAAAATGAATTGGGCTTTAACATTGGCATATTCCGGAGGATCTAAGCGCTCTTTTTGTACTCGAGTTATATAGAGAATATCAAGTTTTGGCAAAATCGCTTCCATACTGTCATGTAAACTATAGGTTATCCCTTTTTCTTTTAATAAATGTAGAATGTGGGCAGGCATGGCTAAGGTTTCAGGCGCAATAAAATAGAAATGGTTATTGTCAAATTTCGATAAAGCTTGGGTTAATGAATGAACGGTTCGACCATATTTCAAGTCACCGACCATCGCGATATGTAAATTATCCAAGCTGCCTTGGCTTTCCTGAATAGTGAACAGATCGAGCAGTGTCTGGGTAGGATGTTGATTTGCGCCATCACCTGCATTGATCACTGGGATTTTTCCGGCAAACTCGGCCGCTAAACGGGATGCGCCTTCTTGTGGATGGCGTACAACAATGGCATCGACATATTGACTGATAACAGATATGGTATCTGCTAGCGTTTCGCCTTTTTTACCTAACGAAGTATTACTGCTATCGGAAAAACCAACAACAGAAGCACCTAAACGTTGAATAGCAGTTTCGAAAGAAAGACGCGTACGGGTAGAAGCTTCAAAAAAACAACTGGCAATCACTTTGTGTTTTAGTAAATTAGGTTGCGGATGTTGTTTAAGTGATGAAGCAACTGTAAGTACCACTAGCAGATCTTCACGCTTTAAATCATTAATCGAGATTATGTCTCGAAGATACAACGGATTAACCATCGTGTTGTCTCTCCTTTCTTTGTGCCATATCTGAACATTAGTGTGACAAAAAAAGCCCCTCTATGAGGGGCTTGAATAAATAGGTTTAGTAGAGGAGGAAAAGCAATAACTAAACAGCCTATTGGCAGTAATGCATCTTTTGATTCTTTTAAACATTGAACAAGCATTTTCTCTCCCGCAAAATTCTGGCGCATTATACACCATTTTATCAGTATAGCAAGTGATTAGCTAAAAATAATCGATAAAATTTATTAAAAACTAAATGGATTGCATTCAGTTAAAAAAATTTTTATAGCAGCTTAAGCAAAATAGTTTTTGTTAAAAATAGGATGGAAGCGTATCTTAGTAGAATTAATACCATATTAACCGTTAGTAATTAGCTTGATTGCTAGGCTATTTTGTTATATGTCAATAAATAATCAATTTTATTAATTAATCAATTACTATTGATGTTAAAACAAATCACTTTTTTCAAACAGAATACTTTCATTCTTTATATTTTTTGATATTGAATTTATATTCAAACCATGATCATAAAAAATCGAAATCAAACTAAACATAAATTTCTTTGTTGTCATAGTAGCTCTCCTTCGTTGGCTATGGGAGAATGCAAAAGTTATTGTCATATTAATACTAAGGGAGCTCGACATGGTTAATAAAAAAGTATTAGGAGAGCAGCAGAAAGAAACCCATTTGGATATTGAAAATGTAGTGACCGATAGCAATGAGCCTAATGTGTTTTATGAAATAGAGCATTACCTTTCAGCTGAAGAGTTGAAGTCGTTTAAAAAAGCATTATCAGAGCAGCAAATTTTACCGGAAAATTTGTTGTTAGATAAACAAGCCTTAGCTGAACAGAGAACAGAAACGCGCGCAATTATTGAAGAGTTATTGGAAGATGGCAGTGATCCTGATGCTCTATATGAAATAGAACATCACTTTTCAGCAAAAGACTTTAAATTATTGGAAAAAGCGGCGATAGTTGCTTTCAAATTGGGTTATGAAGTGCATGATGCCGAAGAATTGGAAATTGAAGATGGTACAGTATTGATGTGTTGTGATGTCTATAGAGATAGTGCCCTTAATGCAGAATTAATTGATAAACAAGTCGTACAATTAATGATGTTGACTGAAAAAATTGGCATTAACTATGATGGTTGGGGTACTTTCTTTGAAGATCCTAATTATGATGATGCGAAAGAAAAGAAAGTTGAACCAAAGGCGTTACACTAGAATGAACGGTTACAATGGAAACAACATTGGTTAAATACTATCTGATGATAAATATTAAGCTTAGTAGCGATGACTAAAGATAAGCTTAGCTAGTTAACAACACTGCTACATTATGTAGCAGTGTTATCTTATCAAAGAGAGCTAATCGTGGCTTTTTGATTAGCGAGTTTTTGTTTTGTGGCTAAATGTACTGCCAGACGTTCACGCTCTTTTTCGACGACTGCGGCAGGGGCTCGGTTGACAAAGCTATCATTAGATAATTTACTTTCAATAGCTGAAATTTCTTTAGTCAATTTATCGAGTTCTTTATCCAGACGTACTAATTCGGCGTCTTTATCGACTAAATCTGCCATTGGGATCAACACTTCAGCACCATCGATCAGTTTAGTGATAGAAGGTGGTATTGGTTGTTGTTCATCCAACAGAGTAATAGAGTTAAGCCGAGCCATCGCTTGAATAAGATTCTGATTTTCTGTAACCCGCCGTTTTGTGGCATTATTAGCTCCCTTTAGTAGCATATCTAATGGCTTGCCTGGTGAGATATTCATCTCTGCCCGAATGTTACGTATGGCAATAATGATTTCTTTAATCCATTCCAAATCGTAGTGTGCTTCTTCATCAACCTTGCTAGGTTCAAAGATTGGAAAAGGCTGTAACATGATAGTATCTTGTTGAATGCCCTTAAGCACTTTTACGCGTTGCCAAATGGTTTCGGTAATAAATGGAATAATAGGATGTGCCAGCCGTAATAAGCTTTCTAATATTTCAACCAAGGTATAACGTGTGGCACGAATTTCTGCATCGTTTCCTTTATGAATAGCGGGTTTAGACAGTTCTAGGTACCAATCGCAAAATTGATTCCAAGTAAATTCATATAAAATATTGGCTGCAATATCAAAGCGATAACTATCTAGCGCTTCACGGTACAGTTTTACTGTTTGGTTAAATTCCGCCATGATCCAACGATCAGCCAGTGAAAAAGACATTTCCCCACCATGCTGACCACAATCTTGTCCTTCAGTATTCATCAGCACATAACGATTGGCATTCCAAAGTTTATTACAAAAATTGCGATAACCGGTCAGGCGTTTCATATCCCAATTGATGTCTCGTCCGGTCGAGGCTAATGCCGCTAACGTGAAGCGTAGCGCATCTGTACCATGCGCTTCAATTCCTTGTGGATATTCTTTGCGGGTACGCTTAGCAATTTTTTCTGCTAATTGAGGTTGCATCATATTGCCAGTACGCTTTGCCAGTAAATCTTCCAGCGAGATGCCATCGATCATATCTAGCGGATCGATGACATTGCCTTTGGATTTTGACATTTTTTGCCCTTCTTCATCCCGGATCAGGCCTGTCATATAGACTGTTTTAAAAGGAATTTGCCCTTGGCCATTTTCATCTTTGATGAAATACATAGTCAGCATGATCATGCGGGCTATCCAGAAAAAGATAATATCAAAGCCACTTACCAAAACATCCGTTGGATGGAAAGTTTTTAACGCTTCGCTATTTTCTGGCCAGCCTAATGTTGAAAAGGTCCACAGACCAGAAGAGAACCAGGTATCTAATACATCTTCGTCTTGCTGTAGGCTAATATCAGCACTGAGATTGTTGTCGCGACGAATTTCATCTTTATCATGGCCGACATAGACGTTACCCTTTTCATCATACCAAGCCGGGATCCTATGTCCCCACCATAGTTGGCGTGAAATACACCAATCTTGGATATCCTGCATCCAGGAAAAATACATGTTCTCATATTGTTTAGGAACAAATTGAATACGGCCTTCTTTTACTGCCGCGATAGCTTGTTCTGCTAAAGGTAGAGTACGAACATACCATTGATCAGTCAGCATCGGTTCAATAACACCACCACCACGATCACCATAGGGAATGGTAAGTTGGTGTGGTTTTACTGTGACTAATAATTCCAATCGTTCTAATTCGTTGACAATCGCTTTACGGGCAGCAAAACGTTCCATTCCTTGGTAGGCAGTTGGGATGGTGGTTGGATAAATCTTACTATGCTTACCCGTACTGTCAAATACCTCAGCTTGTTGGCGGATATGGCCATTGAAATCGAAAATATTGATCATTGGCAGCTGGTGACGTTTGCCCACTTCGTAGTCGTTAAAATCGTGCGCTGGTGTGATCTTCACACACCCTGTGCCTTTTTCCATATCGGCATGTTCATCACCGACGATAGGAATACGACGATTAACTAAAGGTAGTAAAATTTGTTTGCCAATTAAATCCTTATAGCGAGGATCTGCTGGATTAACAGCAACACCTGTATCGCCGAGCATGGTTTCTGGTCGAGTGGTAGCCACAACTAGATAATCTTGGCCAGCTGCAGTTTTTACCCCGTTAGCAAGAGGATAACGAAGATGCCACATAAAACCGTTAACTTCGTGGTTTTCAACTTCTAAATCGGAAATAGCGGTATGCAGTTTAGGATCCCAGTTGACTAATCGTTTCCCACGATAGATAAGATCATCTTGATAGAGACGAATAAATGCTTCTTTTACTGCTTTAGACAGGCCTTGATCCATGGTAAAGCGTTCGCGTTGCCAATCAACAGAATCACCCAAACGGCGCATTTGCTGAGAAATGTTACCACCTGACTCTGCTTTCCATTGCCAAATTTTTTCAATAAATTTTTCTCTGCCATAGTCATGCCGTGTTTTATTCTCTTCAGTGGCAATTTTGCGTTCCACAACCATTTGAGTGGCGATACCCGCATGATCCGTGCCACTTTGCCATAGTGTGTTTTTCCCTTGCATGCGCTGGTAGCGAATTAAGGTATCCATGATCGTTTGCTGAAAAGCATGCCCCATATGCAGGTTACCTGTGACATTCGGGGGCGGGATCACAATACAAAAACTTTCTTTGCTATTATCACCGTGTGGTTTAAAGTAGTCATTTTTTTCCCACTGTGCATATAGAGGTTGTTCAATTGCTGCTGGCTGATAAGTTTTGTCGAGCGATGGCTCAGACTGAGTTTGGTTTGTGGGTTTCTTTTCCATCTTGCTTCGTTATTTTATTTAGTTGTTGGTGGTGCTGCCATGATCAAATTAAAACCCATACTACGATAAGTTTTGTATCGTTTACGTGCCAACTGTTTTAATTGTTCATTAATAGGTACAAAGTCTATCACTTCATGGAATGCTGTGGCACAGTCTGCAAAAGACGATTGTAAATTTATAAGTATATCTCTTGTTGAACTACCACGTTTTGTTGGCCAACAAAGTTCAACTGGTGCACCATAGCGAGGACCTTCACCAGCTAAATTGTGCGGCACAAATTGATGGGGTTCTCTTTGCCAAAGCATTTCATCCAATTTTTCGGCTTGTATTTGATCCTCACAAGCAATTAAAACACGTTTGCCCAATCGCCAGTTTTCTGCTGCAAGCTGGCAGGCTAACCATTCATGACTTACATGTTCTGCTGGTGAAGATAGCTGCTCTATTAAATAGAAAGTTGCTTTTTTCATCACATTACTATTATGGAAAAAGGACATTGCTTAGCATACCCTTTGACATAATTATTATAAATTCACTAGTGCGATTATTCGTCACAGGTTATGCCAGCTCGATTTAACAGAAATTGAGCAAGTAATGCCACAGGACGGCCTGTTGCTCCTTTGGTTTTTCCTGACCGCCAGGCGGTTCCTGCAATGTCTAAATGTGCCCAGTGATATTTAGTGGCAAAACGTTCCAGGAAACAGCCCGCGGTAATTGCGCCACCGGCACGGCCTCCGGTATTGGCAAGATCAGCAAAGTTTGATTCTAGCTGCTCATAGAATTCTTCATCCAGAGGTAGACGCCATGCTTTATCGCCTGTTTGCTTAGCGGCATTGAGTAGCTCATGTGCTAATGAATTATGATTTGAGATTAATCCATTATAATGATTACCAAGTGCAATAATACAGGCTCCGGTCAAAGTTGCAACATCAATTACTACATCGGGATCAAAACGTTCGATATAAGTCAGTGTGTCGCAAAGGACTAATCTTCCTTCCGCATCGGTATTAAGGACTTCAACCGTTTGTCCTGACATGGTGGTTAGAATATCACCAGGGCGATAGGCTTTGCCACCCGGCATATTTTCACAACCGGCTAACACAGCTATGACGTTAATAGGTAGCTTTAGTTCGGCAATAAAGCGCATAACTCCATAAACAGCGGCGGCTCCACACATATCATATTTCATTTCGTCCATGCCATCAGCAGGCTTAATTGAAATTCCGCCAGAGTCGAAGGTTAATCCTTTGCCAACTAACACCACGGGTTTAGCGGTTGGATCTTTATTTCCTTTATATTCCATGATCGACATTAGCGATTCGTTTTGTGAGCCTTGGCCAACAGCTAAATAGGCGTTCATGGCCAGATTTTTCATTTGTTCTTTGCCAATCACTTTAGTGGTAAAATTTTCATAATCATCGGCCAGTTGACGTGCCTGGGAAGCTAAATAGGCAGCATTGCAAATATTAGGTGGCATATTAGCCAGATCTTTAGCTGCTTTTATTCCTATAGCGACGGCAAGGCCATGTTGAATAGCGCGCTCGCCGTTTGCTAAATTACGGCGTGTTGGGACATTAAAGACGATTTTTCGCAATGGACGCCGTAATTCGTTCTTATTGCTTTTAAGTTGGTTAAATACATACAATGTTTCTTTTGCAGTTTCCACTGCTTGGCGCACTTTCCAATAATTATTGCGACTTCTTACATGTAACTCAGTAAGAAAACAGACGGCTTCCATTGAGCCGGTCTCATTTAAGGTATTAATTGTTTTTTGGATGATCTGTTTATATTGACGCTCATCGAGTTCACGCTCTTTACCGCAGCCAACTAATAGAATACGTTCAGATAATATATTAGGAACATGATGAAGTAGTAGCATTTGGCCAACTTTACCTTCCAGTTCTCCACGGCGTAGTAAGGCACTGATATAGCCGTCACTGATAGTATCGAGTTGTTCGGCTATTGGTGATAAGCGGCGAGGTTCAAATACCCCAACAATAATACAGGCGCTACGTTGTTTTTCCGGACTACCGCTTTTTACACTAAACTCCATGTATTCTCCTGAATTTTAAAGACAAAGATCAATACTATCGCTAAAATTAACAAACAGTATAAATTTACCTTATGAAATAGCAGCTTTATGTTAAACTAATCAAATGGTTTACGGATAGTAATAGCTAATGATTAAGCGTGTTGTGATTGATAATCCAATTAATTAATGTTGCATTTTATCATCATTATATATTGTATCCATTAAGGAAACCAAAATAATATATGTAGCTAGTAACTATGCGACGAATTTAGCTATTTTGCTGTAAAAAACAAGTTTTCACAGGTGTAATTAGTGTGATTATAATTCGATACTTAGTTAGGGAAACGTTGAAAAGTCAGTTTGCAATACTTTTTATATTGATTTTAATTTTTTTTAGTCAAAAAACAATCAATATATTAAGTTTGGCGGTTCAGGGAAATATTCCTTCTGATTTAGTTTTTCCTCTTTTGGGGCTCGGTATCCCTGAAATGGCGCAATTAATTTTGCCATTAAGTCTGTTTCTTGGACTTTTAATGACCTATAGCAAACTCTATATCGATAGTGAAATTACTGTCATGCATGCCTGTGGTTTAGGTAAACAGGTATTAGTCATTGCGGCTTTAATTCTGGCATTATTCACTGCCCTAATTGCAGCAGTAAATGTGGCTTGGATATTGCCTTGGTCGGCTAAATATCAAGAACAAGCTCTGGCGGATGCTAAAGCTAATCTTGGTTTAGCGAGTATGGTTGAGGGGCAATTTAAAACGACTAAAGATCAAAATATTGTTTTATATATTGGTAATGTAAAAGGCAAAAATTTTACTGACGTCTTTATGGCACAATTGCGACCAGCCAATAACCAGCGTCCTTCTGTGGTAATTGCGAAAAGTGGTCGTATTCGAGAGGATGAAAATGGTAATCAAATCGTGGTATTGGATAAAGGAACACGCTATGAGGGTACAGCGATATTGCGTGATTTTCGGATAACAGATTTTAAAGATTATCAGGCGGTAATTGATCATAAAGAAACTAAAGTGACGGGTGATAAGATCGAGCAAAAGGATATGTTGCAATTGTGGCATGCCACAGATGTTGAATCAAAAGCGGAATTTCACTGGCGTTTAACCTTGGTGGTTGCGGTTCTGATTATAGCTTTGCTGGTCGTGCCATTAAGTGAGGTTAATCCCAGGCAGGGGCAAGTGTTAAGCATGTTACCCGCCATGTTACTTTATTTGGTTTTCTTTTTATTGCAAAGTACTTTGCACTCTAATGCAGAAAAAGGTGAAATTGATCCCAGGATAACGATGTGGTTAGTTAATGCCGCTTTTCTGATATTAGCGATCATATTGAATATTTGGGATACCGTTCCGCTGCGACGGATATGTGCTAAGTTCTACAGAGGAGTAGCCTGATGTTTGGCGTATTAGATAAATATATCGGGCGTACTATTCTCTCCTCGATTCTAATGACACTTTTTATGTTGGTTTCATTATCAGGAATTATTAAGTTTGTTGAGCAACTTAGAAAAGTTGGTGATGGCGACTATACCATCTGGAGTGCAGGCATTTTTACTTTATTAACCGTCCCGAGAGATATTGAAGTATTTTTTCCAATGGCGGTGCTGTTAGGCGCATTACTAGGCTTGGGAACACTAGCCACACGTAGTGAACTGGCCGTGATGCAGGCGGCAGGTTTTTCTCGCCTACAGGTTGCTATGTCAGTGATGAATACAGCGATTCCGTTAGTGATCCTAACGATGATTATTGGTGAATGGGTTGCACCTGCCGCAGAGCAGTGGGCACGTAACTATCGGGCTGAAAAAATTGTCGGCAGATCGTTAATGGTGACAGACCGTGGTTTATGGGCTAAAGATGGGAATAATTTTATTCATATTCAGCGTGTGATCGATAAAAATGAAATAAAAGAAATTTCTATCTACCAATTTGATGCCGAGAAGAAACTGCAAGCCATCATTTTTGCTGCTTCAGGTCGCTATAATACTGATACCCACCAATGGCAATTATCACAAGTTGATAACTCATTGATAAAAAAAGAAATCACTGGCTCCCAGCGTTTATTGATGGATTGGAAAACCAATTTAAATCCAGAAAAATTAGGCGTAGTGTCGCTTGAACCTGATTCATTAGCTATAAGGCGTCTGTACAAATACGTTAAGTACCTTAAGGAGAGTGGACAAGAAGCTTCTGTTTATCAATTAAGTATGTGGAAAAAAATCTTATCACCGCTTTCTGTCGCTGTAATGATGTTAATGGCGCTGTCATTTATTTTTGGGCCACTGCGTAGTGTCGCGATGGGGGTAAGAGTATTAATTGGTATTTCGGGCGGCTTTATTTTTTATCTGCTCAATGAGGGTTTTGGTAACTTGAGTTTAGTCTATGGTGTTCCACCATTGATAGCGGCAATGTTACCTAGTGTACTCTTTCTTGGATTTAGCATTTTATTGTTGATGCGGCGCCAATAATCAATTTTACAGCATGGTTACGCATGTTATTAATGCGTTTGTTGCTTAACAGAAATTTATTGCCTGCCATTTAGGTGAACCGTGATTGGGGTTTTTAGCAGCTTTTTAAATAGATTTGCCGCAAGGTCTTGTCTAGTTGGTTGAAAAATATCATTATTGTGATTGATAGTAAGTGCCGTCGTTAAATCATTGACTCCTTGAGTTAAGCGACTAAATTTACTCCCTTTTTTGCGTGAGATTACAGTAAAAATACTAGTGTTTTGTTGTGGGATCTGGTAATATAGGTATTAAAATCGCTACCGCCAGTGCCAGTTTTTTGATAGATGCCGGGAATGCCATCTCTTGGATTCATATAGACCTAACCAATACCATCAGCCAGCCCTGCCACATCTATGCCTTTAATATCAGTAAGCATGTCGTGGGAAAAATAGATAGCTTGTTCACGTTGAGCCGTTTGTGTACTAGGTTGCTGATAGCTTGACAGAAATTGCCGCGTTCACTTTTGCATATCTTCCGGAGTTGAGTAGGCTCTGCTACTACCTGCGGCAGCTAAGGTACTAATACACGGGCTGGATTTATATCCGACCATTAGTCGCGCACATTGATTAGTTGTCGGGGTAAAGATGGTATCATACATTGCGCTTGGTAAAGTAATTTTCTCGGCAAACAGCTGCTTATAAGATTTATCTGCCGCTTTTGCTAAGTATTGGTGAGTAGATCATAAGCGAGATTAGAGTAAGTGGCTTAGGTGTCTGGTAAACATTTAATTTTTGCCTTCTTTAGCCATGTCCAACGGTTTGATTGGGTCGGCCAAACAAATACCGGTCGATCAATTTTGCCGCCAGGCTGTTCTCGCGGTAAACCGCTGGTATGACTGGCCAGGTGATATAATCGAATGGGCTGCTTGCTATTATGCACAGGGATTTGGCTACCGTAGTAACTGTAATTTTGTAATGGATCGGTAATACTTAATTTTTTATCCTCTTCTAATTTGATCATCACTTCACTGGTTATCAATTTTGTTAATGAAGCAATGCGGATCAGTGAATTAGGACCTGGTTTTTTCCGGCTACCTTGTGCAGTTTCACCATAGTAACGGGTTATAATCTGATTATTATCGATGACAATGATCGCCATCCCTTGTGGATCGGTTTCAGCAAAAATTTAGGCGGCAAAACGATCGACTAGATCGGTAGTTTTTTCGGTGGCAAGTTAATGACGACTAAGAATTTCCAGCGGTGTTGGTAAGGTGACTAAGGTATTGGAAAGCGGGGATTTGGTTACTACTATCGATGATGAATAACCGGTGAGTGATAAAAATAATGTAACGGTTGAAAAGAATTTTAGGCAAATTAGTTGTATTCTTAATAGACTAGTATGAATAAATTTTTATAACCAATAACCTGATAATTATTCAATTCTGCATTAAAGCTTTGATCAAGCACCTGAATAAAAATATTTTATGTTATTGATATTGAAAGTTTTAGGTAACATTCCACACTAATTATAGAAAGATATATAAATATAATCGAAAAAAGTATTATCAAATATATTATTAGCAGCACAAAGAGTGGGTTAATGTAAAAACTTTTGGCGCTATCTTGCATGGCATTGGTGGTACTGCTTAAAATTTTAACAAAGTTATCATAATTAGCATTAGCGGTGTTATAGTGTTAAGACATCTCATCTAGAGCATGACTTGATATTTTTTAGAGGTATCAATGGCGATGTTGAGCAAATTAAAACGTGCTTGAGAAATTTCAAGCTATCTTCGACTGATGGTTGCAGATTTTTCACTACCTCAATAACCCACTCTAATGGTTTGATATCACTTTTAATTTTAATAATCAACTCAGACACGGAATTTTCAATCGCTGTGCCCGGTATTATTTGTTGGTCTTGTATATCCAATTCCAGACCGGTTGTCTTTTGTTGTTTGACAAATTCAATGTAGCCTTGCCACATTGTTATCATCTGTTTTTTGGTATAAGCAGGACTGGTTATATGGTGCGAACCGTCAGTGCGGTATTCGGATCTATAATAACGATCGTCGATTTTTAAAAATAAAAATTTTTGGCTAATAGAGTCATGATAAACAGGGCGCAAAATTAGCACAGTCGCATTTAATAGCATATTGGAAGACACTTGCTATACATTTGGGGCATTCCTTACCATGAAAAAACAATGGAAAACTTTAAATAACAGGTGCCTGCTACAATTAAAAAGGGGAATAAAGTGGCAATGGACAGCAGGATGATCATAGCAACAGGATTATCTATAATGCTGGTTAACCTTCTCGACAGATAACAGCGTGTGTGATTCAACGGCAAGCTGTTCACCGATCTGGATCAATTCACCTCTGGCAAAAGTTTGGCCATTAATTTTTAGCACTATTGTGTAATGGGCATCACGATTAAGTCTCAATTGCTTGCCAGGTTTTGATGACGTCTAAGGTAAGAGTTTGCTGCTGTAAGATAAAATCAACAGTTAGTGGTAGCTGATTTAAATCAAAAATGCTAGTAGTGGATTTGGCGCTGGCAGCAGTGTGATCATCCTGATCAGAGATAATAGCTTGTTCTAACATAACATTTCCTTGAGGTTGCCAGGTGTAGTGAAATAGCGGTAATGTTTCTACGCTAAGGTATGTTTGTGGTTGTTGCAGTAAGTAAAATATCACCAGCTTATAAAGTGGGAAAAGTTGCGGTTTTAATCGGCTATAACCCAGCGAAAATCTCACTTGTAATGGTAAGTTGCGATAGCCATTATCATTTAGTGGGGCAGTTCCATTAGCATCAACGATCAATATATCGCCTAACGAGCTAGCTATTCTAATCGCCTCAATCGGCTGTTGCTGGTGAAGAAATTGGCTAACTTGTATTTGAAATTCCCCTAATTGTGCAATTGAAATAGTGGAAAGTTGTTCTTCTAATAATGCAATCAGATAGCAAGCAGGGATAGAAAGCCAAGGCAGTGGTGCTAACATGGTTAAATGTCGGCTGATGGCGGTCTCAATGGGCAAATAAGCGGTTAGCTGTAAATTGCTTTTGTTGTAAAATTAATACAAAGCAGTGAGTGGTGGTAATAATTTCTTTGCTGGCGTAATGTGTAGACAATGTGATAAAAGCAGTGCTTTTATCTGCATAGCTGCTGGTTCTAAGTGCTAATTTACCCTTCATGATGATTCATCATTCGGTTGGTCATTACTATCGAGTATGTCATTCGTGTGATACAGGATTTGCCAGACCAGGATAGTAAGAGTGGCAATGGCCTCTCGTTAGAATGACGCTGAAGTATCATCATTACCCTGGCTGTTTGATGCCATAAGTTGAATATGATGATCAGCAATCCTATAAATATCAACGTAATGAGTACCTTGCCATTGGGTGAAGGTATAATGTAGTTCAGCTTCAGGTGATATATTGGTGAATGTGACAGCGTTGGCTGGGTTGGCCAGATAGCACCAGTATATACAATATGGTTACTAGCTAAGTGATTGTTACTGGCAATAGCTAAGTGGTTGTCTTGCTTTGCT
Source organism: Arsenophonus sp. (assembly GCA_045399315.1). GTDB lineage: Bacteria > Pseudomonadota > Gammaproteobacteria > Enterobacterales > Enterobacteriaceae > Arsenophonus. The sequence continues at coordinate 10,015 of DAYVGO010000012.1, read as the reverse complement.
AGTGATGTGCTATTTAGTTCTCTGGCTAGTGTTGCTTGAGCGATTAGCGATAAGTTGGCTGGTTTAACTATTTCACGGCTAACGCTTTTGCAAGCACTACCATCGTCGGCTAACAAGGGTTTAGGCGTGGTTTTTGGCTCTGTTCCGTGGTGTGAGTCGCTATTTAGTGTCTTAGCTATGACCAACCGTCCAGTTTCTGCGCCCATTTGCTGGTTTTTCGCCGGATCGATGACTATGCTTATATTTTTCCAACGATAGCCAGTTAGTCGGAAAGTGTTTTTTATTGGCATCGTTTATACTCGCATGGTATTGATAGCCTGACTGCCGGGGATAAGAAGTTATTTCAGTTATGCAACAAGGGAGATTGGTGGATACGACAATATCAGTAGTAACCCACTCTTCCTGCTTTTCTAGTTGCTGCTAGTTATAAATCATTATCTCAGCGGGTCGCGCGGTGCTAACTAGGGATTGTAATAACGTCAATTTTTCATTGATTGCGATTGGAAAATCGGCGTTGTTTTGTTACTTAGCAGCAATATTGGCTAAAAAAAGGCGGTTTGCGGCTTATTTGCTAAATAACATGCACGGCTATTAACGTGTTGGTCTCGATAAGCAAAAATATTAACCATAGATTGCTAATTCCTGTAATTGTATCTGTTCCAGCGCAGCGGTTTTTAAACGATGGAGTTTTTTTTGCCTGCTGATAGCAATGTATTAATTTTTTCTCTTTTTTTATCAATTTCAATTGCTGTTGTTGGAGTAAGTTTTTTTGTTCATTACGTTGGGCTATTTTCTGCTCAATTAAACTAATTTCGGCCTGTATTTGATTGGTTTGCGTCTTTACTATGGCTTGTTTCCTTTTACCCTCAAATAAAGCGTTATAGCGTAATTGTCCATTAGGCTCTAATGTCTTCGCTTGTGCGAGTAGTTGAGCAAATAAAAAATTAGCTTGTTGAAGTTGATGCTGTTCCTTGGCCAATGGCAGACGTTAATCGGGTTTGTCTCCATTGTAGTAATATGATTGGAGTGTTAAATTTACGCCACGATGTCATAAGGCTCCTTAATCGAATGAGAAAAAGAACTAACTTGTTGCCAGGATTGTTTAAGAAACTGCTCAATGGTGGTTTTCTTACTTGATGACTTGGTCGTGATCACGATTTTCTCCAGTACGATATTCGCCCAATTGTGGTAATAGTTTTAATAACTCTAACTGTGGTAGATAATGACCAAAGTGTCTGGCTACCTGTTGTTGCTTTTGATCCGTGATCTGTTGAAACAATCGACTGGTACTGCGTAGGATATCGATGGCAGAGTAATGTCCTTGGGCGGCTAACTGTTGAGAAAGGTAAATGTGACCATCTAGAATAGAGCAGATTTCATCGCCGATAGCATCCGGTTCTTCTTCATTTTCCAGTAACACGGTATAAAAGGCGGTTAATAACTCTTTTTGTGTATTGCCTGGTCGTTCAAATAATAACGGCCGTTGCTCAAAAACCGAAACCGGAAAACTTTTACGAGTGGGCAGTTCACCAGAAGCTAGAGCAACATCTCGCAAGGCGCTACAATAGCGGGTAATTGAGTCAATAAAAAGGACAACATGTTTATTTTGATCGCGAAAATATTCAGCCACCGTGGTGGCAACTAAAGCCACATTACAGCGATTCACAGCCGGCTGATCGGAGGTTGAACGTTGAACTGATCAGAATGGTTTGGCTACTGTGTGGTGACCGTGTTAACTCATCAACAAACTCAGTAACTTCTCGACCTCTTTCACCAATCAAAGTGACAACGAAGATATCAGCTTCAGCATAGTTAATGAGCATATTCATTAACAGTCTTACCTGCAACCCGCTGCGGCAAAGATGCCTAATCTTTGTCCGACACCACAAGTTAATAGCCCATCAATAGCGCGGATACCAGTTGTAAAATAGTTACTGAATCGGTTTTCGGCTTAAAAAGTCGGGTGCTGTGGCATTAACCGCGTGTCGACAGCTATCAATAGTAGCCGTTGTTGACGGTGCAAGCGTAAAATGGGTTGACCGGCAATATCTAACATGTATAGCTGGCGCAGCTCCATGGCTCTCAATTCCATCTGATAACTAAATTGTTTGGCTTTTAAAGCAATATTGATGCCGGCTCGGGTAGTTTTTGCTCTGTGACTGGTGCCTGAGCATAGGGAATTGATTTCAGTTTCAATCTCACTGGCCAATGAGGCAGAAAAATAGCGCCGATGTAAAAGTTCTCTTAGCACTAACACCAAGTCACTATCATCAGGAAAGAACTGGCGTAGCAAGGCTAAGATATCGGCTAAATTATTTTTTTGTGCTGCAATAACTTAATCACCGCCGTCAGTTTTCTATCTGCACTTTTATCCAAAATACGGCTATTTATTTTGCTACTATCCTGTTGTTTGTTTTGTAGATCTTGCCGGCGATTAAAGTGAATCATGGCTATTGACATATCATCCATCATGTCAAGTAGCTGGTGGTGGGATTTACAGCAATTACCGTTGCTTTGCTGGTTTCAATGTCAGATGTGTGACCAGTGTTTGGCGGTTCACGTCGTACCGTGGCTGAGTTTATTTTATTGATATCTACCATTTTTATTACCTATTCTCTCCATTGATATAAGTATAAAGTAGGTCAATAGTTGCCTACGTTTGTGGATCAACCGGTTTAAAAGGATTGTGTCCCAGCGAATCATTCAACAGAGTTTTGCCCTTAACCAAACGGGGTTGCAGCATAAAAATACGCACCATTTTTTTATTGGTCGTACTGTTATAGCGAATAGTCCACCTAACCATGGATATCCCCCGGCTACTCGGGCTACGGTACTGATATGGGTACGATTAATTACCGGCAGCGCATCGATTTTTTCGGTTTCACTACCTTTGGCTTTTTTTTCAACGCCGTCTTCCAGATTTATAACCATCTCAATTTCATCGCCAGCAGGTGAAAGGCAAGGGATAACACTGATCATGGTACTAAAGGTAGCCGACTCCAGCGTTGCAATACGCTCACCACGTACTTGAGCATAGAAGGTGGTACTATTATAAAAGATGGCCACCGTATTTTCTTGGGTTAGGATAATCGGGCGGGAAACCATTTCCTGCCAGACTCATTGCACGTATTTTAGCCAGAAAGTGTAGTCCGGCCGCCGCACTAATATCGCTGGTATTAAGTAAAAAATTACCATTTTTAGTGTGATAACTGTTTTGCCAATCAATACCCAATCGATCAGCCTCATGTTTGGCGATATCAATGATCCACAATGACAGCTCAGCTTGTCATTGAGTAGTAATACCCTGGATGCTGCCCTTGGCTAACAGACTGTTAGAGCCAGGCAACGGTACTAATCCGATTGATTGTTTGCCAATCCAGGTAATAAAGGAGGCTTCTGGTTTATATGGTTTGTCAAAGCTAGCGACTTTTTCAGCCGATTTATTAGCGTCTTGCCCATTGGATTGAAAAAGTTGTTGCAGAACAGTGGTGATGCCAGGTAAGATTAATTTTTCTCCACGGATTGAATAGTGTCTATCAGTGACAAAGGTATTTTTTAAGGCAAAAATGTGGACATAATCATTACCAAAGTGTTTTTCTTCAATAATATCCTGTTTTAATTGTAATGCTTCTTGATCTAGATAATTTGCCGCCGCTTGAACAAGTTTGACATAAATTGGTGGGTCAGAGACATAAAAGGTTTTGTTATTGCTGCCGCCACGTAATGGATAACGGGGATCGTAAAGGCCAATGGCATGTAAGTACTTTTTTACGCGGTTGAAATTGCTCTTTTTTAAATTGAGCACCTGTTGTTTCATTTCACTACCATCGTAAAGATAAATGACGTTACCATCATTAAAATAGATAAATGCCATTCTACGTACCAAGGTATCAAAAGCGGTTTTAGGTGCAGAAATACCAAATCTGCCTGAAATCCACTTCTTTTTTACCGCTGGACTAAGAATAAAAGGTTTATTCAATTTATCGGCTAATACAGCAAAGAATTGCTCAACTCGACTATCAACGGCGATAAACAGATCATTGTCCTGTTCAATATGATCTGTTAGTAAAACTTGTTCTTTTAAATTGGTGAACGTTGGTGCTTGATTGGCAAACGTAATCAATAGAAAACAACCTAAAACGATGGCTTGCAACAACCGGCTAACTTTCATAGAATGACTTCCTTATCAATCTAAACGACTTAGGTGTGGTACCAAAAATGGCTTTTATCTCTTTTGAAAGGTGAGAAGCGGAACTAAGACCATAATCCAACGCTATATTAGTAAGCGGTTTATTTTTTAGAATAATGGATAAAATTGCTGCTGTAGCTCGCCATATACGTAACTATTTTTTGCCACATAAGCCTAAATATTAATGACAAAGTCGCCGAAAATGTGTTTCTAAAACACCATATTTTAGTCTAATTGCCATGATATTATTAACATTTTGTTTCAGTTGATTAAGTAGGTAACGGGTTATCCAGTAGCATTCATGATTTTTCATCGTGTCAATCAATGGCAGCTGATAAGTTGTTAGCAGTGAATGGATGAGTAAAGTTTGAATATCTTTTTCCGCACTGCTATCGAGAATGAAAGGGTTGTTTTTAGTTATTACCGATTTATTGGAATAGGGAGCAAGATGGTTTTTTGCTAAAGCATAATCGATGTAAACAACCAATTTTAAACAAGAAAGAATATTTACTTTTTCAATTGTCCAGTCATTAGGCTGTGGTTTTATCGGTGAATGCTGCTCCATTGATAAAAATATTTGTTTATCAGTTAAATGATAATATTTATATTATTAATGTCTATTTTATTTTCCGTATAAAATAGTTCATGTATTCATTCCCTGATAAATTTAATTTATAATATGATGTTTAACTTGTTAGCTTTAAATTTTTTGTTAAAATGATATACTATTCAGCATAAGAAAAAAAGATAAATATATAAATGAAAAAATTTAGTCTTTAAAGTATTTTCTTTATTTATAGAATATCAAACTAAATAATGATAAAGATATATTAAGTATTTTAATATAGATAAATGACATGAATGCAAATAATAACTATGTGATTCGTTTTTTTACGGGGACACTTCGTGATATGGTATTTCGCTCATACCCTGTCACTATCAAATTATTGTTGGTAACGAGCAAAATATTCAACATTGGTCAGAACAACCTAATAATAAAAACGATGATAACTATATACAAATGTATGTACCAATTAGCCAGTAAAATAAGCTGATCATTAGACACTGTTTTGCTTGATGTATATAACCAACCGGCTCTCTTCTTTTATACCTTAAGCGAACAAAATCAACCAGCTAAGTTATTGGAAGCTAAATTTAATTCCCCCGACATTCTGGCAAAAAGTGCTGTTATTTGCGATTAAAAGAGCTAATGAAAAATGGAGTGATGAGTGTGAAAATTGCCTGGTTATAATTGAAAAAACCAGTAAAACAAATAAAAATAGGGTTAAATTTTTTATTGCTTATGTTATTTTATCCTGTTATTATATGTTCTCTTATAAACTCAAGATCAATAAAAAACTTTATTTTCTAGTGATGTCATTAATGACTCTCCACAATTTTACTGTAAGCAACTTTTGAGGAAAACAAATAATATAGCAAAAATTGTTGCTGAAATTAATAGGTCAATCTCTAATAATGAAAATTTTTATTTTCATATATTAAATCATAATAGTGTTTCCTTTATTTATCAATAACAAACAAACTAAAAGAGTAATTGAAGAATTATTTAGTCGCTATTAATCTTGTCAATTTAATGTAAATGCTATTTTATTATCTGATTTAATTATGTAAATAATAAAATTTTAAATAAAGTGAAAAGTTATAAATTGTGGCTATCAGAAAAAGGATTAATAATTCAGTTGAGTAAAGTTCTAACAGAAGATGAAATTTATCAATTGAAATTGCAATTAAAACCTTATCAGAGTCAATTGGGAAAAACGTTTTTTCAATTTCTATTACCCGAACACTACGAAACAGAATTAGAAAAAACGCAACTTAAAAACACTAAAGAATATATTTTTGTGCAACCGGAGCACCGCTATTTTCCTGCTGGTTAATTATTAAAGTTATTGAAAAGGAGATTCATTATGTCAATTGATGCCAGTTCTGTTGGTCACATACTTGGAGAGACTAAAGCGACATCTGATGAGTATCAAAAAAACATTAAAGATGCTATTGAAAAATTGAAAATTGATCTCTCTAATTCAGCTGATCTGGCATAATTTCAAGCAGCAATGGCAGCACATAGCATTATGCTTAATTTTCAATCAACTACCATTGAGATATTCAAAGATAATGCAATGACTATCTTAGGTAATATGCGTTAAGGATAAGTTATGGATATTAGTGGCAAACAATTTTTCTGCTATGTAGCCAGCGTAAGAAGGGACTACCATGACTTGGCAACAAATAATAAGTCAGGCCTACCGGCGGCATGAACAAATAGACCAGCAGGTTACCAACCACGGATCTCGCTTCATTTTTTGCTATACAGCAAGTGACAACCGATTATCTAGTTGAAATGTTATTGTTAAGTACACTAACATGCAAGGCATTAACTACTGTTGAAACAGTTATAAAGGTATAATAACAGTGGCACCACTCTTTCGACATATTCACTTTTGTAGCACGCTATTTCTTCTCGCCGGGTTGTTGTCCGGTTGCCATGATGAAGCGTTACTTAATGCACTAAATCAGCGGCAAGTGAGGTACTGGTAGTTTTACAAAAACATCAACTTACCATGGGTAAAAGTGCTCAAGGAAAAGGGCTATATAAAATTAATGTGGCGAAAGAGGACTTGTCTGCTGCGGTACAGCTATTACAAGAATATCAATTACCCTCACAAGAACGGCTCGAAATCGCGCAATTATTTCCTGCTAATGCCTTAGTTAACTCACCACAAATTGAAAAAGCCAGGCTAATATCCGGTATTGAACAACGACTGGAACAATCATTAATGGCACAGATAAAATTGCAGATGTGCGTGTCCACTTTAGTTACCCTATTATTGGTAATAGCTGTAGTTAAACGCCGATGAAAGCGGCGGTTATCGTATTTTATAGTGATGAAAACCAAGATATTGATGAATTAAGATTAGGAATAAAAGCGTTTATTAAAAATGCCATCAGTGAATTGGAACCGCAATACATTATTATCTTCTTAATTCATAAAATATCGCCAGTAATTGCTTAGCAGCCGAAAAAAGACCCTGCTGATAAGGGATACTATTTATATCTGCTAGCGCTTTTTATTGCAATAGTAGGTGGCGGAGTGGTGTATTGGGGGATTAAACGTAAAAAATCAGCTCAATCAATAACAACAGCTCAACAACCATGAAACAACAAACTTTTAGTTTAATCAAAACCATAATGTATCAACCAGCTAGTTATATTCACCACTCATTTGGTTACACCCAATATAATAAGCTAACTATAGCGGCAAAACGCATCTATTCAACAGCTGATGGCGCGCTTCCAGTTGCCAGCAGCTGTGGATTTTGAACTTGATGATAATTTACCCACCCAGTTATGTATTAATGATTGGTCACGGCTAACGACAGCCGCTTTATACTGAAGTGGTTTATACCAATCACCGCAACTGATGATTGCCAATCAACTCAAACAATTGCCAGACCATTGCCGACAATTTTTACCTTGGGCTAAGTTATTGATACCGCGACAACAACAGTCAATTAAGCCGCTGATCGCTCCATCTTATTCACCAAATGAACTAACCAAAATTGATATGTGGGTGATGTTACCATTTATTGAACAATGCTCTGCCGCCTTGGCAGCCCTTTTAGGCTACTGTTTAATAAAAATTATCCACAGTGGCAACCAGGTACCGTTTTACCGATTAATTATTCATTATTAAAAGCAACCCTTAACTATGTTAGCTACACGACAGAGAATTATTGATTCAAACCATTGATAATGCCTTGATCCGTGCTAAGTACAAACAGAGCCATGATTATCATGACCGACTTATCAGTCAGGTCAAAAAACAGGCTAAGAAAATAATTGCTCAAGCGGAAACTGCAAAAGAGAAAATCGTTAGCCAGGCCAAAATTCATGGTTATTATCAAGGGATCAGCCAGACATTAACAACGCTAGCCTTATTTGTTCAGGCATACCAAAAAATCACACCCTTTATCACGCTATTATTAAACAGATAGAGCAAGCTCTGCACCAATTTCTATTATTAGAGCAGGTAATTGAACAATTGCTGGTTAATTTAGTCACCAAAACTGACCTACAGCAGCAATGCAAAATTTACTTACCGCAAAAACTGGCCACCACATTAAGTCATCACTGGCAAGACAAAGTTAGCAACCTGAAACTGACAACTCATAACGAAAACAGCATTATATTGACAATAGGTAATGAAATTCTCTACTTCTCGCTGAAAAAAAGTGTCACTGCGATGATGCTTTGCATCATCGCTGATAAACAGATCGCCATCAGCAACAGATAGATGGCATTACGCAATTGCAAGCAGACTTAATCAAAACCCTGTAACAGCAGTTTGCGCACTATCTAACAGCCAGCCAGCAAAACTTGCCTAAAGCAAATAGATGATTGCTTTTTAAGCACTTAACGCCATCGTTGAATAATAACAGTTGCGCCTTACGTGATGACAAGTATAATAGCGCCGTTTTCCACAATTCTCCCGCAATGCCGAAGTGGTGAAATTGGTAGACGCAGTTGATTCAAAATCAACCGCCTTCGGGTGTGCCGGTTCGAGTCCGGCCTTCGGCACCATAAGTAAATCATTCAACATCAATCGAGCTATTTTATCTGCATAATATCTAGCCGTTGGCTATCGTTTTAGTATATTGACTCTTTTTCAATCAACCGCTATTAAGACGTATTTAGCAACAAAGGTTGGTGTGATTGATTGTACCTTCGGTTTGATATTGTTTGTAAAAACATGGCAAAGCAGATATAGCCCGAACGTTAATTTAGTGAATGTTTGGGCTATGTTCTTTTATACGAATAAAGTCATATTTCTTAAGATGGCTTTTACCTGTTAACGGCAATAGGGGAAGACCTAACTCTGCCAGAAACTCATTATGACGCAGTGTTGTTTTTTGGATGTTCTCTTCTAAGGATACCAACTCATTATTTATTTTCAGTAAATCTACTTTTTCTTCCGCCTTTGCAGTGCTGACATAACGAGAGATGTTGAGGTTATAATCATTCTTCATTTATTTCTGCCATTGATACCTTACACGAATAGCGTTTTTCTTCCTTGCGGAATTGATAGGTATCGATGATTTTATCGATGTGCTCTGGTAACAACTGATTTTGCCATTTGCCTTTGGCGAAATGTTCAGTTGCATTAATAAATAGTGCGTCATCAAATTTTTTTCAGCGCTTGAGCACTAGAATACATACCGGAATATCGGTAGAGAAAAATAGGTTTGCCGGTAAGCCTATAATAGTATCGATATTGACATCTTTTAACAATTTGGTGAGAATGCGTGCTTCTGCACCACCGTGGAAAAGCACACCATGGGGCAGAATAATGGCCATTACCCCATCGTTACTGAGGAAATGAAATCCGTGTAGCAGAAAAGCAAAATCTGCTACTGATTTGGGTGCCAGCCCATAGTTTTTAAAACGGAAATCTTCGTCCAGTGATTCAGTTGGCTCCCAACAATAGCTGAACGGTGGGTTGGCGACCACGCATCGAACAGTTGCTTTTTGGCTGGGTTCATCTCATTAAAGGAGGGTCTAGTCATTTTTCAGTGTGTCGCCATGATGGATTTCAAATTCAGTATCTTTCACTCCATGCAACAGCATGTTTATAGATGCCAGGTTGTAAGTCGTGATGTTTTTCTCTTGGCGGAAGATTTTAGCAATGTTGAACCACCCCGGGAACCTTGGAGACTAAATAGTCAGTCAAGAGGATAAAAGAATTGGAGCGTGAAAACCGTGAGTTACGACGAAGTAACGATATTCTACGCAAAGCATCGGCTTATT
>DAYVGO010000061.1:0-19313 GCA_045399315.1 Arsenophonus sp. | reverse complement strand
TTAATGATGAAAATTATTGGCTAGCAAATGCAATGAAAATAGCTTGAATAACTGGCCAAAGAATATCAGATATATCAAAAATGAAGTGGAAAGATATTTATGATGATAACTTATGGATTATTCAACAAAAGATAGAAAATAAAATAGCTATACCATTTGATATAAAAAATACAAATCAATATTCTGAATTTGTTATTTCAACAAAAAACAAGAAAATTACACCTGCAAAAACTTCAATACAATTTGCAAAAACAAGAGATAAAACAAATTCAACATGGGAGGGATCATCTTATTTCGTTTCACGAAATACGTAGTTTATCAGCGAGGCTGTATACTGACAAGATGAGCAGTGACTTTGCACAGAAATTACTCGGACACAAATCTGCTAATATGACACTGCAACATATTAAGACGAAAGGAATAAAGGCTGGAATGAGATACGTTTATAGTGAATGAATAGTGAGTAATGGTGACAATGCAAAAATATCTATTTGATATATAATAATTTTAAAATATTGAAACTGCCACACAGGCATTATTGATATTGTATATATAAAAGTTTTGGTTCTAAATTAAGAATTTCTCGCTTGATAAGCAGCCTATAGGGAGGCGAGATCAAATCATTTTTATAAAAGATTTTTATCCCAGTATAAATAGCGTTGGGTTCTGAAAATATAACTTGGTTATACTTAATTTTTTTGACCAAAGGAGGGCTAAAACCATCCATATTTAAAACAACTCACACATTTTTCGATTTCTTAACTTCATAAAAATCAATAACTATTCTTTTTGTGAATCGATGAATAACTAAAACTTTTGGTGGTAGATTAAATTCTTCAACCATATCCGATAAATAATCAATAACATAATTGATATCTACAGCAGATATGGAACCTATTATTCTGCAAGGTATATTGCCATTATGCATCATATATTCAAGATCTATTTCTAAATAAATTTTTGGTATTTTTAAATAAGGACGAAGCCGAAGAACTTCTTCTTAAATCACTCAATCCCAGGCTGGATATCTAAAAATAGAATGGAATCTTTCTCCATTTCTGAGATTGAAATAGCTTTTTCTATTTGATATCTGTTTATGTATTCACCATTGTTACCAGGATTATTGCTAGCTACCATTGTTATATAGTGTAAAGCCATTATTACTGTTTTTGATGGATCTGCTGCATTGCATTTTGCCGCTTCATTTTTTAATTTGTTCCAAATCTCTTTAGGTGAATACTCACCTAATACCCCCCATTTTTCTTGAGTCAAAATTGCCATAATAAGCAACAATTCTATTATCTGGCAGTAGGTATTTATTTGAGTAATTAACCTTTTTAACTAAATCACTTTTATGAAAAACTGCTCATTACTATTTTCTGAACAATATCTTTTAGTGTTCAATTCATAAGAGAACAGAACAACAGATGCAATAATATTGTACACACAGGTTTTAATAGCCATATTCGTTGTCTTTAATTTTTTTCTCTATCGTGTATAGGGCAAAATATTTACTTCACCATCGGCTATATTATTAGCCTGTTAACTATATTCATCTTTAAACACTGATTGATGTATGTCAAGATTTAACTCTTTATAAATATTAATGAAAAGGATCACCGCTATTATGATAAGTAATTTAGGTGGCTTTCGACTGCTGGATTATTTGTCAGCACAATAGTCTGATCAGGCTCTGTCTATGGTAGCGCACTTGGTAACTAGTCGATTTGATAGTTTTTTGTTTAGCTGTTTTTATCCCCTTTCTAACGGGCTATTATCTGCGGCGGGATAAGCTGTATTTTTAAATCGCTAGGCTAGTGGATATGATGGCTAAAGTGCCAAAAAACACTGCCTGATTGATAATAAGGTTGCTATTTTATAGTTGCTAGGCAATAAAGCCTAAGTCCAATACCGTTTATAGATGCCTATAGCCGCCAATCTTTATGGGTTTAAATTCTGCTTTGCCTTCATAACGCACTTTGATATTGGTTGTTAGCATCATGATAATAATTATCACTCTGCCGCTTTTTAAGATGAGAACCCTTTACTATGAGAATGTGTCAGACCAATGATCTTGATGCAGACAGACAAAAACTGACACTCTATTGCTAAGATGACAATTTTATTTAAATGACTAGTTAAATTGAGCATTATTCTTCTTATTTTGTAAAACTGATTTTAACGGCTAACAAATTATTCTATGATAGCCAATAAAGTTTAATTCAATTATTTTTTATTATTCTAAATTAGCTGTCGGTTACCTTGGTTAATATTAGCGGCAAAACTTAATCATGCTACTTTAGCTACAAAATGGCAACATAGTTTTATTATTAGATTTAATGGCAAAAGTAACTATAGCGATAAACGATATTAGTAATAAATAAGGTTTTATCCTGATAACAATAGATAACTTTTACTGAGAAAATCGTATCTGAATATTACACTTCTGTCAGTTAATAGAAAGTCACTGATGTTTTCAAATGTGTTAAAATGAAATAATTATCCTATTATTAATTAAGGACTTACAGTTATGACAGTAAATATTTTAAATACAACCCCAAATCTGCCTTCAATTGACGATTGGCAGATTTCTTTAGATACGGCTGACAACCTGCCAACTGAGTTTAGCAATTCACCTACACCAGAAAAGTCCGGTTTTTGTTCATGGGTACGTAACTTTTTTAATTATTTAACCGGCACTCACGGTGAAAAATTATCTCCTGTAAAATTAAATTTTGCGTTGGATGATGTTTTTTGCCAAGAAAAAGGATGGAAACATGAACATCATTTTGAAAATGGCGGGGTAAATCAAGTTGGCTTGAGAAGCCAGCAATTGGGCGGTAAGACTTATATCGTCTCTTCGGCATGCCATGATTTGACTAACCCTACTCCAACAAAGAATGACTTATCCGGTGGCCGTACTGTGGCACAAACCCTGAATGAAATCAAAAACACCTATCCCAATGGTGAAGTCAAAACTTTAATTCCTATTGCCCAAAGCAATGAATTTGGTTTTAGCACCCGAGGTCATTTTGTCTTACTTGAAGTCGATATTAATACAGGTAAGATTCAATCAGTCAAAATCCATGACTCAAAAAATCCTCTGCTTAATTATTTTTATGATGGTGCACAACATTTAACTAAACAGCTACTGGCCGATGAAAATTTAGCTTTAGACAAAAATTTTATTGTCACAAGCGAACATCTTGGCCATCAAGTCATGCTTAATGGTAACGATTGTGGACGTTATGCGGCTTATTATGCCTATAAAATTATCAATGATGGTGATTTAGCCGGCGCTAATGCTACAGAAGCGCGAACTTTTTTTACAAAACATGCGAAACTCGCTTAAAAACTAACAGATTTTGTCGTATTAAGAAATATTAAATCCACTTAAGGCCAAATTAAACCTTGTGTTGGTAATGATAAAAAGGTGAAATTTATTGATACGATAAACCAACAAATTTTAATAAAATAGAGGAACATCGTTTTAATTTAGCAAATATTCTATATATCTTATAAACTAATTTACTCAGCCATAAATGCCACAACTAAATGATGTTGCTATAAAATAAAGATCTAATAACAGTGCGAAACTTGCTGTCGCTGTTGGTTTATTTTTATTTGTTAGCTGGCAACAAGATAATTTTGCTGTTGTTAAGAGAACAGAAAACAGCATGACAATAATTATTCGCAAGATGGAGAAAACCGACCGGGTGGTGTTAGCGAGATAGATAAGGTATTGAATAAATAGCAGAATACAGCATATATTGCTTTGCTGGCCAACCAGCAATCTGCAGGTTTTGCTAAAATTTGCCTACGCAACTATGCGAATGGTTGCCGCAAACAACCAGTTCCATTTTTGGAGGGTATCTGGGTTAACCCTGAATATCGTCAACAAGGTTTTGGTCGGGTGTTGATCAATCAAATAACAACCGATCTGATCTTAACCGGATTTGATGAACTCTGTTCAGATACTGATATCAACAATAAACCGTCACAACAAGCGCATGAAAATTGGAGGTATGCTCAATTGTATATTTTCATTGCGCCTGTTAGTTGCTGCTACTGTTTTCAGGCCAACTATACCTCCAGATGACTGGTATCATTAAATAATAACTGTATCGTTTTTGCTGCTGCGAGCATACTGAAATAGCCAGTTTAAGCAATAAATCTGTGATAAAACCTTTACTGGGCTAGTTTGGCGAGCAGCATTTTTTCATAGCGGTCACTTCTGATTATTGCTTATCCATAGTATAGTAAAAGAAATTTTTTATAATTGGCTAGATCTTGCGATCGGGCTGCCAATACACTGTAAGACCCATCGTTTATATACCGATTTTTATGGTATTTAATTAAAACCGCATGAAGTAAGCACTACTTCTATATTAAAACTCAAACTGTTAACAATACAAAACCATGACTGATACCCAAAACTTTGGAGCCCATACCCCAATGATGCAGCAGTATTTGAGGCTCAAGGCACAACATGCCGATATTTTGCTATTTTATCGCATGGGCGATTTTTATGAATTATTCTTTGATGATGCGAAAAAAGCGGCGCAATTACTCGATATTTCATTAACTAAACGTGGCCAGTTCGCCGGGCAACCGATTCCGATGGCAGGCGTACCTCATCACGCTGTAGAAAGTTATTTAGCCAAATTAGTGCAGTTAGGCGAATCGGTTGCCATTTGTGAGCAAATAGGTGATCCCTCCACCAGCAAAGGCCCCGTCGAGCGTAAAGTGGTTAGGATTGTGACGCCTGGAACCGTTACTGATGAAGCCTTGTTGCAAGAACGACGGGACAATTTATTAGCTGCGATTTGGCAAGAAGAGCAACGTTATGGTTATGCCACTTTAGATATCACTTCCGGCCGTTTTATTATTAGTGAAATGGCCGATATCAACACCGTTAGCGCTGAATTACATCGTACCCGACCTGCAGAACTACTTTATCCTGAGAATTTTGCCAATGTGGCACTATTTGAAAATAATAAAGGGCTACGCCGTCGTCCGTTATGGGAGTTCGAATTAGAGACGGCTAAACAACAATTGAATCTTCAATTTGGCACCCAGGATCTGATGGGTTTTGGTGTCGAAAAGGCGACATTAGCATTGAGAGCAGCTGGTTGTCTGCTGCAATATGTTAAAGATACTCAACGTACGGCATTACCGCATATCCGTAGTATCATCATGGAACAGCAAAAAGATACCATTATCCTTGATGCCGCTACCCGGCGTAATCTTGAATTAACGCAAAATTTATCAGGTGGGAGCGATAATACTGTGGCTGCCATTCTAGATCAGTGTGTTACGCCGATGGGTAGCCGTATGCTAAAACGTTGGCTACACAGTCCACTGCGCAATCTAAATACATTATTAAATCGCCAACAAGTGATAGCAGAGCTGCAAGCTTATCATTTTGAATTGCAGCCTTTCCTACGCCAAATCGGCGACTTAGAGCGGATACTTGCTCGCTTAGCATTGCGCTCTGCCCGGCCTCGTGATCTGGTTCGAATGCGGCACGCTTTCCAACAATTTGCTGATATTCATGCCATATTAGATAAAATTGAATCACCCTATTTAAAAACCTTACAGTCCCGTGTTAACTATTTTACAGAGCTACAAACACTGTTAGAGCAAGCTATTGTTGTGTCGCCTCCAGTGCTAGTACGTGATGGCGGTGTGATCGCAGCAAGATATAATAGTGAACTTGATGAATGGCGTGCTCTGGCCGACGGTGCCAGTGATTATTTAGAAAAACTGGAGCTACAGGAAAGAGAAAAATTAGGCATCGATACCCTTAAAGTCGGTTTCAACGCCGTGCATGGCTATTATCTGCAAGTTAGTCGCGGACAAAGTCATCTGGTACCTATCCATTATGTTCGTCGGCAAACGTTAAAAAATACTGAACGCTATATCATTCCTGAGTTGAAAGAGTATGAAGACAAGGTCTTAACCTCTAAAAGTAAAGCATTAGCAATTGAGAAAAAACTTTATGAACAATTATTTGATCTGCTGTTGCCCCATCTAGCGGCTTTGCAAACCAGCGCCGAAGCATTAGCTGAATTAGATGTCCTCAATAATTTGGCTGAGCGCGCCGAAACTTTAGACTATCACTGCCCAACATTAAGTGAAACACCAGGCATCACAATTGTTGCTGGACGCCATCCGGTGGTTGAGCAGGTATTGCGTGAGCCATTTATCTCTAATCCACTCGATCTATCACCACAACGACGCTTATTGATTATTACCGGCCCGAATATGGGCGGTAAAAGTACTTACATGCGTCAAACAGCGTTAATTACATTGCTCGCTTATATAGGTAGTTTTGTGCCGGCCGAAAAAACGATTATCGGTCCGATTGATCGGATCTTCACGCGAGTTGGTGCATCTGATGATCTTGCTGCTGGCCGGTCAACTTTTATGGTGGAAATGATCGAAACTGCCAATATCCTGCATAATGCCACTGAACACAGTTTGGTTTTAATGGATGAAATTGGTCGAGGTACCTCAACCTATGATGGTCTTTCACTTGCCTGGGCATGCGCGGAAAATCTAGTGAGTCACATCAAAGCCATGACACTGTTTGCTACCCATTATTTTGAGTTAACTAATTTGGCTGAACAACAGCAAGGGACCGTTAATATCCATCTGGATGCAATAGAGCATGACGACACTATCGCCTTTATGCATAACGTGCAAGAAGGCGCTGCTAGTAAAAGCTATGGTTTAGCAGTGGCTTCCCTGGCCGGTGTGCCTGCTAAAGTTATTCAACGTGCCAAACAGAAGTTAATTGAACTGGAAACATTGTCCACTCTGCCAGTGAATAAACCGATTGACAGTTCACCATTAACACAAGTAGTGCAAAAAACCGTTTCACCAGCCATTGAAGCATTGGCAAAGTTAAATCCTGATACATTAACCCCGCGTCAGGCACTTGAGTTAATTTATCGGTTAAAAGAAATGGTGAAATAATCATGTTATATGAGGCAACATTACTTGACCCTATTCACCACTTTTTAGCCTGTGAAACACCGCAAGCGTGGATAGATAAAGCGAGCCAGCCAGCAAACTTAGCTACTATTTTATGTGATCACCTGCTATGTGAATTAAAAGCCGCACAAAGTGCCATGTTGCTATTGCGTAAATATGCAATTGATGAACAGAGCAGTGATACTCTATTACAATGGCTACAACCGTTTGAAAATTTTGCTTATAAAAAAATAGGTAATATCGAAGCCTAAAAGGAAAAAACCAGCTATCTAAATCGATCACAGGAAAGAAAAACTCAAGTTACAGTCAATCTTTTTGATTGATAAAATGGTGTTATTAATTAAAGAAGAGCTGCACCATTTTTATCAAGTGCTGGAAATCATGACCGCTAGAGGTATCAAATATCAAAGTATCAGTGCTGGTCAGTATGCTACAGGGCTATTTAGCCATATTACTCATCATGAACCAAATATATTAATTGATAAACTGATTATCGGCGCTTATATTGAAGCACGCTCGTGCGAGCGGTTTGCTAAACTTACGCCCTATCTCGATAAACCATTAGCTAAATTCTATGTTTCACTACTCAGATCAGAATTTCACCACTATCAAGATTATTTGATATTAGCGCAGACTATTGCTGGCGAAAATATCCAGCCACGGATCCAATATTTTGCTAGCATCGAGGCTAAATTGATCCAATCACCTGACAGCGATTTTAAATTTCATAGCGGCGTGCCCGCCTGATATGGACAAACAAAAAGGTGGGGTTTTCCCACCTTATTTAATACTAACGAATATTAAAAAGATATTAGGTCTTAAATAAAGATTCCATACTAAGACCTTGATTATGTAAAATATCTTTTAATCGGCGCAAGCCTTCAACTTGTATCTGACGAACTCGTTCTCTGGTAAGGCCAATCTCTTGCCCTACTTCTTCCAATGTTTCCGATTCATAGCCTAATAAACCAAAACGTCGCGCTAATACTTCACGCTGTTTTGTATTAAGTTCAAACAGCCATTTAACAATACTTTCTTTCATATTGTTGGCCTGAATAGTTCCTTCTGGCCCTGAATCGTTATCATCAGACAATACATCCAGTAACGCTTTATCTGAATCACCGCCGATTGGTGTATCAACTGAAGAAATGCGCTCATTTAACCGTAGCATCCGGCTAACATCATCCACCGGCTTATCTAAGCGCTCTGCAATTTCTTCAGCACTAGGCTCATGATCAAGTTTCTGAGCCAATTCGCGGGCAATACGCAAATAAACATTTAACTCTTTAACAATATGAATCGGTAAGCGGATAGTACGTGTCTGATTCATAATAGCTCGTTCGATAGTCTGGCGAATCCACCATGTTGCATAGGTTGAAAAACGGAAACCTTTTTCAGGATCAAATTTTTCAACCGCCCGAATTAATCCAAGATTTCCTTCCTCGATCAAATCCAGTAAGGCAAGACCACGATTACTATAACGACGAGAAATGTTTACAACCAAACGTAAATTACTCTCAATCATACACTGACGTGATGCTGCATCACCACGTAAAGCACGCCTTGCATAAAATACTTCTTCTTCCGCTGTCAGAAGAGGCGAATATCCAATCTCACCAAGATAGAGCTGAGTTGCATCCAGAACACGCTGATTAAGATTCTGAAATAGATCTAAATCATCATCTTGGTCTAGATTTAAGTCCTCTTCTTTTAGCAAGCTTTCATCGAAAGCTTCCGCATCCATACTAGTTTCGTCTAAATCGTCATATAACTCGTTAACTTTTAGCGAATTTTGGCTCATCAGTCACTCCTACCCTTGATAATGCAGACAGCATTGACAAGCAATCTGTCCAAGTTATCGCTGCGAAATATAACGCAACGGGTTTACTGATTTTCCCTTGTAACGAATTTCAAAATGTAATCTTACCGAACTTGTACCGGTGCTACCCATAGTGGCAATCTTTTGCCCCGCCTGAACCTCCTGTTGATCACGAACTAATATAGTATCATTGTGAGCATAGGCACTCAGATAGTCATCGTTATGTTTTATTATTATAAGATTTCCATATCCACGTAATGCATTTCCAGAATAAACCACTTTTCCTGCTGCAGTGGCAAAAACAGGTTGACCACGTGAGCCAGCAATATCAACACCTTTATTTCCACCTTGCACATTAGAGAAAACTTCAATCACTTTCCCTTCGGCCGGCCAGCGCCATTTACCTAATGTATTGACTACACTATTACTATTTAAGCCGGTAGATGTTGTTACTGCAGGCGGCGTAGAAGGCGTTAATGTCTTGGATGCTCTCGGTAACATTTTTCCTGAATTTTTATCACCAACAGATGAAGCATACGCATTAGTTGGCTGAGAATCAACATTTGTATTGTTTGTATTCAGAGTACGATTAGTAACTATCATCCCTGAATCGGTAGAACCACTACCAATATTAAGTACTTGCCCAACATTTAAACTATAAGGTTCTGTAATTTTATTACGTTGCGCTAGATCACGATAATCATTACCTGTTATCCAAGCAATATAAAACAGAGTATCACCTCGTTTAACAGTGTAAGTGTTACCACTATAGCTCCCTTTTTGGATATTATCATAATTTCGGTTATAAATTATTCGCCCATCGGTATCAGTTTTTGGTGTTGGCATCGTTGGTTGATATATCGAGTTATTTATTCTACTTTTTTTTTGATTACTAACAGAAATATTTTTAGGAGAAGTAGCTATTGGAGTACTATTTGATGCACTATTTACAGCAGGATGAGTATTAATCGTGTGGCGACTATCATGGACACTATTAATAGGTGCGGCTGGATGATATGGTGTCGAGCACCCTATTAATATTGTGCCTATTATTATGCAGATAGTTGCCCAGCGAATCGCACATTTTGGGCTGTTAAAATTCATACTTCTTCTCCCATGAAGACAAATCTTGAATAAAAATCGATAATACAAGTCATGCTCA
This sequence comes from Arsenophonus sp., assembly GCA_045399315.1. GTDB lineage: Bacteria > Pseudomonadota > Gammaproteobacteria > Enterobacterales > Enterobacteriaceae > Arsenophonus. The sequence continues at coordinate 9,333 of DAYVGO010000061.1, read as the reverse complement.
ACAATTTATTGCAGTACCTAAATAATAAGTTATTGTTTCTATTAAAGCAGAGATTAATAAAACCTTAAATTATCTATCGCTAAAATATTACTTATTTCATGCCAAACTTCCAGGGATTAAAGGAACAAATCGCACTGGCTCAACAGTTGTAGCATGAAAATCATTACCTTGGCGTTTAATTACTTTTAACATTTGTTTTTTCTCGCCGACAGGTAATACCATTCGACCGCCATCTTTCAATTGTTCAAGTAACACAACTGGGAGTTCTACCGGTGCCGCTGTAACAATAATGCAATCAAAAGGCCCCTTAGAGGCCCATCCCAACCATCCATCACCATGACGTGTTGAAATATTATGCAGATCAAGTTGTTTCAATCTACGTTTAGCATTCCATTGTAATCCTTTGATACGTTCTACCGAAAAAACCCGGGCAACAAGATGAGCTAAAATTGCTGTTTGATAACCCGATCCGGTGCCAATCTCTAAAACATGATCTGCGGTAGAAAGCACAAGTAATTCTGTCATACGAGCAACAATATAAGGTTGCGAAATAGTTTGAGAAAAACCTATAGGTAAAGGAATATTTTCATAAGCTTTATGTGAAAGTGCTTCATCAACAAAACGCTCTCGAGGAACTTTCGCAATAGCTGCCAATAGTCCTTCATCCTCAATCCCTTGATGGCGTAGTTGTGTCAATAAATCTCTCATTGACCGTTTTAGCATTCCTCACTTGCCTCTGCTTTTATTAACCAATCTTCAACAAGTTGCTGAGCCTTATAAGCAGTTAAATCCACTTGTAAAGGTGTAATAGAAACATATCCTGCTTCCACTGCGGCAAAATCTGTGTCTGGCCCCGCATCTCGTATTTCTCCAACCGGGCCTAACCAATACACTATATCTCCACTTGGATCTTCTAATGAATAAACGTTTTGAGCAGCATGACGACTACCACATCGCGTTATTTTGTAGCCCTTAATTTCTGACATAGGAAGATCAGGAACATTAATATTAAGAATATTTCCTGCCCGCAATGGCGTTTTTTGTAATAGTTTTAATAAATGACAAGTTACTTCTGCTGCTGTTTGGTAGTGAGTTTTGCCATTTAATGAAACGGCTAATGCAGGTAAACCAAGATGCCGGCCTTCGGTCGCCGCTGCAACTGTACCAGAATAAATAACATCATCGCCTAAATTAGGACCACAATTAATACCCGAAACGACGATTTCAGGATATGGACGAATAAGCTGATTAACACTTAAATAAACACAATCCGTGGGCGTTCCTTGTACCGAAATATCCCCATTTACTAACCTGGCTATCCGCAATGGTTTATCAAGAGTTAATGCATTTGATGCCCCACTTCGATTTCTATCAGGTGCAACAACCTGAACAGAATAATATTTACGTAACTCAGTAGCTAGCGTTTGAATGCCAGGCGCTGTTACACCATCATCATTACTTAGCAATATCCTTAGCATTGTAGTATCTCGTTGATTTATATTGGACAATATATAAGAACTAAGCTATTTTATCCAACTATTATCATCTATGATAAAAAAATGATTATGGGTTGAAAATAGCGTCAATAAATAGATTACAGCAAGAATATCATTAAGTAACAATAAAACACATCAAATTACTATAGAAAAATGCAGGTCTAATATTATCGTAAGGGAATGTAATAAAATTACAATATAATTTTGTTGCTTTTAACAACCAACTGAAAAATAAGAAAATATCTAATTACAACTAGCATTTTTAAACAACATCAACAGATAAGCAACAGCTATATAGAGCTAAAGCGTTTATCTTAACCAAATATCTCTCTAGCAAAACATAAATCAATAAAAACAAATTTATAGTAAATCCTAAAAAAGAATACAAGATAGACTAAATAGCTAGCAATAATATGTGTTAAGACTAACAAAATAAACAAATTACCATCTTATTTAGAGACATATATGACATCATTAAATGTGTCAACAGTTAATTTTTTATTAAACTTTTTGAATTTTAAATTTTAATATGTTCACTTTATCTCAAAGCCTATTTTGCGGATTTGATTATCTATTTCCAATATTTTATGGTTTTACTTCAGTTAATAACAACATGACCATAATCAAATACAACCAACACATTACATTAGCTAATGCTAAACAAATACCAATTACGAGATATAAGCTACCATTACCATCTGACCGATAATATTGAAATGAAATTTATTACTCTACGACTGATGAATTCAAAAGAAGGCTTAATATGTTTAAAAAACAACTGTTAATACAATCCTACTTAATTATTACTTTTAAATCTTAATTAAATAAAGATAATAATATTTATCATCTTCAACATTATATTTTCAAACGAATACTATTCTTCAATATCAATAATATTTTCAGTATGTTGATTAATTCTCGTATTACACTAGTTGCAAAGCTGCCTTTAGGTAATAAAAAGATAGTCTTAGTGTTTGCTGATCTAACCATTACCAACACATATTTTGCGGAATAACAACGATTGCTCGTCGCACCAAATTTGTTCGTTCAGCTTGCAACAGAGGCAATAACACCGAAAAATGCGTAAACATTGTTGCTCAAACTGTCTCGCTTCTGACTGTGTTCCTAATTCTTTTTCTCCATATAATGGCGCTGTGATCTGTATTTCACCAGCCTGCAATCGCTGGTGTAATTGAGATAAATCTTCTTACTTAGCAACAAACCAACTGCCACTGCCGGTTAATTGCATAACATCACCGTCCATTATTTGATATACTTTATTATTCTGAATAAGTCTAATGACGATAAAATTAAAGATAACACTACGAACAGCAGATAGATAAAAACCACGTTTATTACGCTGTTTAACTGCGATTTCTCCTTTTGTCCAACACTCAGCTGGTACCAGATTATTACCGTTGCGACCAAAACGCTGCTCACCAAAATAATTAGCCACACCTAAAGATCTAATTTGTTGCAAACGTGTTTCCACAATTTGCTGATCACTAATTTGTCGAATAGTTAGCTCAAAATCATTGCCTTTTAATGAACCAATACGTAATTTACGTCTTTGACGTTTCACTAGCAAAATTTCACATCCTACCAGTAAAAACTGACTAAAATCATGCTCTTCCTTACCTGGCATATGGAGATAAAACCACTGTTCAGTTACTGCTTGCCAATCTTTTAAACCGACATAACTGACATTACGTGGAGAAATATGAACAAAAAGAACAAGCTGATCTTCTGCTACAAATTGAGTATTACAACCCTTTTTTCTGACATAAACCATCAAGTGTTCGCCTTCTCCTTCAAGCAAAAATCATAGATTTTCACGCACAATAAAATCTTCAGCTATTAATTTTATTGTTCCACTTGCTATCGGTTTACCATGCAGCCACTGAAGTGCTGTCACCATCATGACCATTATCCTTTACTAATAAAACCACTGCTTCGCAAGCAATACCTTCTTTTCTACCAACAAACCCGAGCTTTTCAGTGGTGGTGGCCTTAACATTTACATCATCAATATGGCAACCAAGATTATCTGCTATATTTTTACGCATAGCGGCAATATACGGCAACATTTTGGGCGCTTGAGCAATAATTGTGATATCAAGATTACTAATACAATATCCTTTTTTAAGTACCTGGGAATACGCTTCGCGTAATAAATGGCGGCTATCGGCATCTTTATATGCAGGATCAGTATCAGAAAAGAGTTTACCAATATCACCTAATGCGGCGGCACCAAGAATAGCATCAGTCAACGCATGTAAAGCGACATCACCATCGGAATGAGCAATTAATCCTTGTTGATAGGGAATTTTCACTCCACAAATTGTAATTGGGCTATCGCCACCAAATTTATGTACATCAAATCCATGTCCAATTCGCATGAACGATACTCCTAACGATAATCTTAATTAAGTGCGAGAAAGATAGAATTCAGCCAACATCAAATCTTCTGGCTGAGTAACCTTTAAATTATCAACTCTACCTTCCAGCAATTGAGGATAGTAACCATAATATTCAAGCGCCGAAGCTTCATCGGTAATTAACGCTTTTTGCGCCAACGCTTGGGTCAAACAGTTCTTTATTAATGCTAAAGGAAAAAATTGTGGTGTTAGTGCATGCCAAAGTTCACTTCGTTCAACAGTATGACTAATATCTATTTTTCCTTGCGCTGAGCGTTTCATTGTATCTCTTACCGGCACAGCCAAAATACCACCATAAGAAGATTGCTTACTATCAATAAAATGAATAATATTATCTAAATCAGCTTGATGTAAACAAGGTCGTGCTGCATCATGAACTAAAACCCAGCAAGAATCTAACTGTAAGTTGTCTGATAAATAATTCAGCCCAGCCAAAACGGAATCAGCTCTTTGACAACCACCAATTACTGTTTTAATTATTGGATTTTTGGCAATCGCTAATTGATGAAAAAAGTTATCATTTTTATTCAATGAAACAATAACTTGGGAAATTCTTGGCTGCTTAAGTAGGGCAGATAAGGTATGTTCAATAATAGTTTTTCCCGCTACGGTTAGATATTGCTTAGGACAATCAGCTTTCATACGACTACCAATACCAGCAGCAGGTATTAAAGCAACAACCTGTACTTTATGATTAGATTTAAACTTATTCATTATTCTGGACTATTTTGTTAGAATTAACTACTTTTTTGCCATGCGTTTTTTAATAATTTCATGACTAAACAAGACATTATTAATTAAAATTTTCTTTATTTTTAGTAAAACAATTCTCATTCAATTATTCTATAGAAAAACTCGCCAGGTTTAATCATACCAAGCTCAGTACGGGCTCGCTCCTCAATCGCTTCCCGTCCCTCATTCAAATCATCTATTTCAGCAAACAAACGCTCATTACGTGCTTTAAATGTCATGTTCAACGTTTCAAGCGCTGCAACTTCATTTTTTACACGCATATAACCATGGACGCCATTTTTACCAAACCACAGCGAATACTGTAACCAACAAAGCACCACCAATAATATCAGCGCTAACTTACGCATCAAAGCCCCCCCTCCCCTGCAAAACTCACTCATCATCCCATAACTTACCCAATGACACTATCTATCACAGATAAGTTATTAATAAAAAAATTTCAGCAAAAAACATGAAATAGAGTCAAACGGACCTTTTATTGATAGAGTATAGCTTAGCTATATGTCAAAAAAAAGTTTGTTTTTACTGCTTAATAAGTTGCTCAATTTAAAATATTTTGTTGATAAAATATATTTTATACTTTAAAGCCAAAATTATACTGAAAAATTTATTTCTTCTATTTTATATTCATGGAGTTATAACACAACTTTAATATTATAAGATATTATAGGCATATCTCATCATTAAAAATGATTAAATTATCTTTATCTCACATAATGAGAGATTAATTAACAAAAGCTTTTAAAATATAAAAAATGCACTCATATAAAAAAATGTCTGCATTAATACAATCGATAGGTGCCGCAATGAGCGCAACAATTTTTAAAGACTTTCAATTTGAGGCTGCCCATCGTCTACCACATGTTCCCGCAGGGCATAAATGCGGACGTTTACATGGGCACTCATTTATGGTCAGATTAGAATTAACCGGTGAAATTGATCCACAAACAGGTTGGATTATTGACTTTAGCGATATTTCTAAAGCATTTAAACCCTTATGGGAACAATTAGATCATCATTATCTTAATGACATAGAAGGATTAGAAAATCCTACCAGTGAAGTTATTGCACGGTGGATTTGGTATAAAATGAAGCCAATTTTGCCGCAATTAAGCTCGATAATGATTAAAGAAACTTGTAATGCTGGTTGTATTTATCACGGTGAATAATACAATCCTTTTATTTTCAGCACCTCTGGTGCTGAATATTATCACGCTATATCTAAATATTTATGCATTTGAACTGACAGCCGCCAATTACGCTTAATACAGGTGTCAATACAAAGTTGGGTTGCCTTAGCCTTTTGACTAATCGGTTGTAAACAGATTTGTGGTAAAGGATGATTAGCTTCAAGCTGATTAATCAAACAATCCAATGCATCAATATCTTTTTGCCGCCCAACAGGATGTTTAATTTCATTCGCCCTATTTAACACCACAGGTAATATACTAAAACCTCCACGCATTGCTATTTTTGGTGATACAGTTACCCAAGTTTTATCAGAACAATAAATATTATGTGTTCCACTCGTCTCGATTTGACATTGATAACCCTTTTTTTCCAAGCTATACGTTAATTCATTTAGATCATACAAACAAGGTTCCCCGCCAGTAATTACTATATGCCGAGCGGTATAATTTTTTTGTTCAAATAAACTAATAAGTTGTTCTGCGCTACAAGTTGCCCATTCCTCGTTTTCAATCTTTTTAGTTAAAATTACCGACAATGGCCGTTGTAACTGTTTGCTTTTACCCCAAGTATGCTTAGTATCACACCAACTGCATCCGACCGGGCAACCTTGTAAACGAATAAAAATTGCAGCTACACCGGTAAAATAACCCTCTCCCTGTATCGTTTGAAATATATGGTTGATTGGATAATCCATGACATTCTCTAAAATAACTTAATAATTTGCCTATTATTACAGATATCTATCCCTAGAACACCTTTCTTTATGATATGGTAAATAACTTGTGCTTTGTAGTTATCAAAACTAATTAGGTTGTGAACTGGGAACATATCCAGCACATTAAAAATAAAGATGGAAAGACAACAAGATGAACAATACAAATCAACTTAAACGAGGATTAACTGGCAGGCACATTCGCTTTATGGCACTAGGCTCTGCAATTGGTACAGGACTTTTTTATGGTTCTGCCTCAGCAATCCAAGCTGCCGGTCCAGCAGTACTGCTCGCCTATATGATCGGTGGAGCTGCAGTTTTTATGGTCATGCGGGCACTTGGTGAGATGGCTGTCCACCATCCAGTTCCAGGCTCTTTTTCTCAATATGCCAGTCACTATATGGGACCATTGGCTGGTTTTCTCACTGGTTGGAATTATATCTTTGAGATGTTAATTGTCTGCCTGGCCGACGTAACCGCTTTTGGCACATATATGTGTTTTTGGTTTCCTCATATTGATCAATGGATATGGGTATTAAGTATTGTCTTATTTATTGGAGCATTAAACCTGTGTCATGTGAAAATCTTTGGTGAAATGGAATTCTGGTTATCAATTATTAAAGTTATTGCCATTATTGCGATGATTATTGGTGGGGCGGCAATCATGCTATTTGGTTTTGCCCAAGGTACAGAGCATCATGCAACAGGTTTATTTAACCTTTGGCAACATGGCGGTTTTATGCCTAATGGTATAGAAGGAATTATTGCTTCACTCGCCATTGTTATGTTCGCCTTTGGTGGTATTGAAGTGATTGGAATTACTGCAAGTGAAGCTAAAGAGCCAGAAAAAAGCATCCCCAAAGCCATTAATGCTGTTCCAGTACGGATATTGCTATTTTATGGCTTAACACTATTCATATTAATGTGTATTTTTCCATGGAACCAAATTGGCAAAAATGGGAGTCCATTTGTGCAAATTTTTGCCAATTTAAATATTACTTCCGCCGCTAATATCTTAAATATTGTCGTCATTACCGCTGCTATATCGGCCATTAACAGTGATATCTTCGGGGCAGGACGTATGATGTATGGTATGGCTCAGAAAGGACAGGCACCTCGTTCATTCATGAAACTTAGTCGTAATGGCGTTCCCTGGATGACAGTGGTGGTTATGTCGATTATTATGTTAATTGGCGTTTATCTTAACTATATCATTCCAAAAGACATTTTTGTAATAATTGCCTCGTTAGCAACGTTCGCGACCGTTTGGGTCTGGTTAATGATCTTACTTTCTCAAGTTGTAATGCGCCGTAAAATGAGTGCTGAAACAGCAAACCAACTGAAATTTAAAGTTCCATTCTGGCCAATTGGTCCAATCATCACCATCTTGTTTATGTTATTTGTCATTGTGCTGTTAGGCTTTTTCAAAGATACACGTGTTGTGCTGATCGTGGGAATGATTTGGATTGCATGCTTATCACTTACTTATTACTTATTTCTTAAAAAGAGAAAATAACAATAAAATAGCCTTCACAGTTAACATTGTCACAATAGTATTACTAACATAACCATCAAAATAGAAGTATTGATCAGCATTTTATTTTCTTATTAAAAATACCTGATACTAAACTTGGCACAAATTGGATTATGGTCTGAAGATTCAGTTTTAACAACCTCTGCATCGAGAAGAGTTAAACCGCGATAAAAAACATAATCTAATGGATAACCAAAAATTAGGGTGCGATCATCAGTGTCAAAATTGACTTCTTTCATCCGCAAACTACGTGTGAAATGTTTAAGTGTATTTATACGTTGTCGGCTCCAGGTATTAAAGTCGCCAGCAAAAATCACTGGACCTTGATGTCTTCTAATATGCTCTCCTATATTATGTAATTGCCGACAATAAATATCCACACCAAAGCTAAAATTAATAGCATGAATATTAATAATCATCAAGTTTCGACCATCATAGAGTGGGTAAACGGTAATTAACGCAGATTTTGGTAAACGAAGTAACGGCTCTTTTTCACGTAATGGACAACAATAAATTGGATTAGATGTTGCTAACGTCATTACCCCTGAAGCATGTTGAGGAAAAATAATAGCAGGTACCTGATCAGCTACTAAACGTTGTGATACCACAAAATTAATAAGTTGAGGTGAAGTTTGAGCCTCTTGCAATAGAATCAAGTGCTTATTAGTAACTAATTGATTTAAAACTGAATACCAGTTAGGCCGTTGCTGCTTATAAATATTCCATGAAACAATACCGAACTCATCACTTCCTGAGAATAGGGGCATGCCAATAGGTAAATCATCATTAAGCGTACATTCAGATACTGGTAAGATACGTTTTGCCGGTTGTCCGGCAATATAACGCACAGAATAAGAATAATTTTTTTTTGCCACCTCAAATTATTGCCCTTAAAGATCGAATATTTATTAGCCTAACCAATATATAGATCATAGATAAAACTCAATCATTTAGAAGCATAATTACGTCTTAAAGTTCAAGAAAAATATAAACAAAATATTTTATAAAAAAGACTTATATATTTAACTACTAGTTTTTAATAAACAACAAAAAGCCCTGTGATATTTCCACAGGACTTAGTTCTATGATAGTGGCGGTGCGGACGGGGTTCGAACCCGCGACCCCCGGCGTGACAGGCCGGTATTCTAACCAACTGAACTACCGCACCACCCAATTTACTTCGCTAAGTGGTTTATGCCATTAGTATTA
>DAYVGO010000080.1:0-3742 GCA_045399315.1 Arsenophonus sp. | reverse complement strand
GTGGCGGTGCGGACGGGGTTCGAACCCGCGACCCCCGGCGTGACAGGCCGGTATTCTAACCAACTGAACTACCGCACCACCCAATTTACTTCGCTAAGTGGTTTATGCCATTAGTATTAAATCAAAGTCTGGCAGCTCCCTACTCTCACATGGGGAGACCCCACACTACCATCGGCGCTACGGCATTTCACTTCTGAGTTCGGCATGGGGTCAGGTGGGACCACCGCGCTATTGCCGCCAGACAAATTCTTATTCACTCATCCTGTCACTGCTGCCCTAGCTAACCGTGTTGGTTTCCGCTACATACTGCTATACACCTACATCGCTTTGCCAACCCGCCAACAGCTCAACATCCTACAGAACTCAATCTCAGAACAAGCCTATCATTCTCTCCCTACTCTCAAAACACCTTCGGTGTTGTCAGGTTAAGCCTCTCGGGTCATTAGTACTGGTTAGCTCAACGTATCACTACGCTTACACACCCAGCCTATCTATGTCCTCGTCTCGAACACCCCTTATAGGACCTTTCAGTCAGGGAAGACTCATCTTGAGGCAAGTTTCCCGCTTAGATGCTTTCAGCGGTTATCTCTCCCGCACTTAGCTACCAGGCTATGCCATTGGCATGACAACCTGTACACCAGTGGTGCGTCCACTCCGGTCCTCTCGTACTAGGAGCAGCCCCCCTCAATCTTCCTTCGCCCACGACAGATAGGGACCGAACTGTCTCACGACGTTCTAAACCCAGCTCGCGTACCACTTTAAATGGCGAACAGCCATACCCTTGGGACCTACTTCAGCCCCAGGATGTGATGAGCCGACATCGAGGTGCCAAACACCGCCGTCGATATGAACTCTTGGGCGGTATCAGCCTGTTATCCCCGGAGTACCTTTTATCCGTTGAGCGATGGCCCTTCCATGCAGAACCACCGGATCACTAAGACCTACTTTCGTACCTGCTCGCGCCGTCACGCTCGCAGTCAAGCTGGCTTATGCCTTTGCACTAATCTCACGATGTCCGACCGTGATTAGCCAACCTTCGTGCTCCTCCGTTACGCTTTGGGAGGAGACCGCCCCAGTCAAACTACCCACCAGACACTGTCCTCAGCCCGGCTTACGGGCTTAAGTTAGAACATCAAACATTAAAGGGTGGTATTTCAACGTCGGCTCCATGCAGACTGGCGTCCACACTTCAAAGCCTCCCACCTATCCTACACGCCAAGGCTCAATGTTCAGTGTCAAGCTATAGTAAAGGTTCACGGGGTCTTTCCGTCTTGCCGCGGGTACACTGCATCTTCACAGCGAGTTCAATTTCACTGAGTCTCGGGTGGAGACAGCCTAGCCATCATTACACCATTCGTGCAGGTCGGAACTTACCCGACAAGGAATTTCGCTACCTTAGGACCGTTATAGTTACGGCCGCCGTTTACTGGGGCTTCGATCAAGAGCTTCGCCTTACGGCTTACCCCATCAATTAACCTTCCAGCACCGGGCAGGCGTCACACCGTATACGTCCACTTTCGTGTTTGCACAGTGCTGTGTTTTTAATAAACAGTTGCAGCCAGCTGGTACCTGCGACTGGCTTCAGCTCCGGGTGCAAGACCTTTCACCTAATGCCAGCGTGCCTTCTCCCGAAGTTACGGCACCATTTTGCCTAGTTCCTTCACCCGAGTTCTCTCAAGCGCCTGAGTATTCTCTACCTAACCACCTGTGTCGGTTTGGGGTACGATTAACATTTACCTGTCGCTTAGAGGCTTTTCCTGGAAGTTGGGCATCAACTACTTCACCACCTTAGTGGCTCGTCATCACGCCTCAGTGTTATAGTCATGCGGATTTGCCTACATCACTCACCTACACGCTTAAACCGGGACAACCGTCGCCCGGATAGCCTAGCCTGCTCCGTCCCCCCTTCGCAATAAATCTTAGTACGGGAATATTAACCCGTTTCCCATCGACTACGCTTTTCAGCCTCGCCTTAGGGGTCGACTTACCCTGCCCCGATTAACGTTGGACAGAAACCCTTGGTTTTTCGGCGAGCGGGTTTTTCACCCGCTTTATCGTTACTTATGTCAGCATTCGCACTTCTGATACCTCCAGCAGACTTCTCAGTCCACCTTCAACGGCTTACAGAACGCTCCCCTACCCAACGAACGTATCCTTAAACTGACTTGCCAGGCTTCCACCTCGACTTTGTTGAACGCATTGACATCGCTTCGCGTCGTCAATCGTATGATACTGTTATCTATCACTTAATCAGTTTAAGTGATACGTTCGCTGCCGCAGCTTCGGTGCATGGTTTAGCCCCGTTACATCTTCCGCGCAGGCCGACTCGACCAGTGAGCTATTACGCTTTCTTTAAATGGTGGCTGCTTCTAAGCCAACATCCTGGCTGTCTAAGCCTTCCCACTTCGTTTCCCACTTAATCATGACTTGGGGACCTTAGCTGGCGGTCTGGGTTGTTTCCCTCTTCACGACGGACGTTAGCACCCGCCGTGTGTCTCCCGTGGTCACATTCTTCGGTATTCGCAGTTTGCATCGGGTTGGTAAGTCGGGATGACCCCCTAGCCGAAACAGTGCTCTACCCCCGAAGATGAACCCACGAGGCGCTACCTAAATAGCTTTCGGGGAGAACCAGCTATCTCCCGGTTTGATTGGCCTTTCACCCCCAGCCACAAGTCATCCGCTAATTTTTCAACATTAGTCGGTTCGGTCCTCCAGTTAGTGTTACCCAACCTTCAACCTGCCCATGGCTAAATCACCGGGTTTCGGGTCTATACCCTGCAACTACTCGCCCAGTTAAGACTCGGTTTCCCTACGGCTCCCCTATTCGGTTAACCTTGCTACAGAATATAAGTCGCTGACCCATTATACAAAAGGTACGCAGTCACCCCATCCTCAAATGTCCCACTTGTCTTTGCTACCAATCTTATCCGCTTTTTAACTTCCACAGTGTGTGTACTACCAGTACAGTGCGCTGTGGTTTGAAAAAACCGGATAACCTTGTTGGCAAAACCTGTGCTGCTATTGTGATGGTATGCCATCACTCTATTTACCGAGGCATTTGAGTGATGGGGCTCCCACTGCTTGTACGTACACGGTTTCAGGTTCTCTTTCACTCCCCTCGCCGGGGTTCTTTTCGCCTTTCCCTCACGGTACTGGTTCACTATCGGTCAGTCAGGAGTATTTAGCCTTGGAGGATGGTCCCCCCTTCTTCAGACAGGATAACACGTGTCCCGCCCTACTCTTCGAGCTCACAATAATAACATCTTCAGATACGGGGCTATCACCCTTTATTGCTGGCCTTTCCAGACCCTTCTCCTGATGTTAATATCGATGCTGACTCTGGGCTGCTCCCCGTTCGCTCGCCGCTACTAGGGGAATCTCGGTTGATTTCTTTTCCTCGAGGTACTGAGATGTTTCAGTTCCCCCGGTTTGCCTCGTTTGACTATGGATTCATCAAACGATAGTGCATTGATGCACTGGGTTTCCCCATTCGGACATCGCCGGTTATAGTGCTTCATATCAGCTTACCGACGCTTTTCGCAGATTAGCACGTCCTTCATCGCCTCTGACTGCCTAGGCATCCACCGTGTACGCTTACTTCGCTTAACCTCACAACCCGAAGGTGTCTTCTATTAAATTTGAAAAACACTTCAAATTGGAGTATTGAGAGTTCTCCATATTATTTATTCAATAATATGTGTTTCAATTTTCAGCTTGTTCCAGATTGTTAAAGAGCGTTATT
>DAYVGO010000035.1:0-11984 GCA_045399315.1 Arsenophonus sp. | reverse complement strand
AGACCGAGTTGATGAAGGAAGCATTCGTAAGTTTTTTTGGCTCGAGCCGTTAAAAACATGGTTCAGGAACTATGGTGGATTCGATAAGGGATTTTAAGCAAAGATTATTAAAAAATACTAAAAAATCAAATCGATACAAACGACACATCTTGACATTATATCTTGTTTTTGTGTTAGCTAGCTGCTAACACATGAAATAGAGTGAGCTTGTGCCAGTAACTGGTGAAATACAGGCTGATCACAGCGGTTACTTAGCATAAACCCGGATTGAAAAGAACCGATATCGACACCTGTAGCATGAAGCCAAATAATACTCATAGAGGAAGCGTTTCATATATGAGTCCGCTTGTTCATTTTAGGTGAACGAAGCATGGCCAACAGAGAAATTATCTTCCTGAACAGACTTAAAATCCCTTATCGAATCCACCATAGTTCCTGAACCATGTTTTTAACGGCTCGAGCCAAAAAAACTTACGAATGCTTCCTTCATCAACTCGGTCTACCGATATTCACTAAGAGTTTCCGCTGCACATTTTGGGATACGCCAGACAAAAGGATTTATTTTAGCTTAATGGCCAACCGATGAGCTGTGCTCACCGGTTGTGGCTGGGGGATACGGTTATTACCCCTTGCTGGGAAAAATTAACCTTTTCTTGGCTAATCACATGAACAACAGCTAATACCCGTTATTTTTACGGGCCATGCAAAGGAAAGAAAGGCTATGATTATATGTAATATAAATTTTTTATGCCTATTTTATTGTACTGCTTGTACTGCTTGTACTGCTTGTACTGCCAAATTATTGTGTCAACATTTCAGCTATTAATGGAATAAATAAGCAAATTAAGATAATTCTGCAAATATAAATAAAATTATAAATTACTCAAATTAATTCTTGAGTCATGAAATATGATAAGATAAAGTAATATTGTCATCGGGATAACCGATAGCCAAGGGTTCGCCGACTTGCGTAAGATAAATGCTAGTAGGATTATCCTGTCAGCGGTCTAAGGCATCACTCAATGGTGGTTTTAGGCAGAGGAGTCGAATGGCTCGCAGGTTATCTTACCTGGCTTACAAACTTTGTTTAGGTTACCACCATTAAGTAAAAAGGCTTAATGAATGTTTGACTTTAGACATGAGTGGCATTCCGTTAATATTATTACTGCATTGCAAGATAGTGATATACCTTGATTCACCTATTTTTAGTCGGTGATTGGTTTTTTGCTTATGATATAAGTTGCTATCCTCTTGAAATCTCGCCAAGTCGTTATTTTGATGGTGAAGATAAGCTCGTCAATGGATTTGACGATAAATTATATAACTTAATCAAAAATAAAATAATTAAATCCACAATAGCAAACTGTTATGAACATTTAATTAAAATAAATAAAGAGGTTATTTTATAGAAAAATTTCTATCATACCTAGAATTTATTTCTATTAAGAATCTAATTCACCTTAGAATAAACCTGAGTTTTCAAGGAAAAATATTTTATTCATAAATAATCTATCGTTCTAAGAATAAAGTAGATTATTTGCAACTAATTATTGAGTCCTATGACAGGAGGAAATAATGGACGTGAAAATATCACCTCAGCTTATTGCTATGTTTGAAAATAATAGTGATCCGTGGGGAATTAAAATATTTGACGGTAATCAATCTTTTCATTTTTATAGCAATCCTCAAAACTATAAATTATTTAATTTACCATTAACTTTTAACTTATTAGGCAAAACAGATAGTGAAATACCCCACCCCATTTCTGAATTTTCAGAAAACTTTCAAGCACACGATTTTGAAATCCTAAAACAGAAAAGAAACATCACCTCCATCGATATTTATCCTTACGGTAAAGATTCATTATTACAACCTTACATTTGTGAAAAATTTCCTTTTATTATCAAAGGAAAATGTATTGGAGTTGTGTTTCATTCAAGAAAAATGGAATTATTACCTTTTAGAAAATTTAAAAATTTGGGTAAAAATATTAAAACATCAGATGGCTACATTGACACTGAATTTACTGAAAAAGAATTTGAAGTAATGTTTCTTATAACACATTTATTTACTACAAAAGAAATTTCCAAAATACTTTGCCTTAGTTATCATACTGTTAACAATAAATTACAGTCTATCTATCAAAAATTGGGGATCAATTTTCGTGAACAACTTATTGAATACTGTATTAATAAAAATATTCATAATAAAATACCAATGCGCTTCCTCAAACCACGAAGCTATTTGTTCAACTAAATAAAAAAGTGAAATAAATAACATGGATAAAGAACACTCTCTTGAAAGGATCCCACTTTCAGAACGCTCTAATCTATTTTCTGTTGCATTAATTCGCATTGGTGCCAATACTTCTCTATCACAATTTATTCTGGGTGCAACATTAGGCCATTCAATGACATTTTGGCAGGCAATGTTAGCAACGCTATTGGGTAGTTTAGTTCTTGAATTTATTGGGCTGGGATTAGGCCTGATAGGATGTCGGGAAGGATTACCTACCAGCGTTCTATCTAGATGGTGTGGTTTTGGGCGGGTAGGTTCTGCAATGACTGGATTTGCTATAGCTATAAGCTCATTGGGATGGTTTGGCGTACAAAATGGAGTTTGTGCCAAAAGCTTAGAATATGCATTAAATGGAAAACTTGATTTCGATTGGTGTGCAACTATTTCAGGAATATTTATTACCGTATTAGTCGCTTTTGGATTCAAAGGATTAAGTTTAACAGCAAAGATAGCTGTGCCTTTATTTTTTTCCGTTATTACATGGGTTGCATTTAATTCATTAACTGGGATCGACATTAAAGATTTATTCAATATCATTCCAGAAAATTATGGCAATATGACCTTAAGCGCCGGAGCAACCATGGTAGCTGGCGGATGTATTGTTGCCATGTTAACAACACCTGACATTAGTCGATATTGCAAGAATTCAAAGCATGTTTTTTGGATGTTAACAATTTCAATAATTATTGGTGAGTTTATTGTCAATGGAGTTTCTATATTGATCGCCCATGCGATGGGTACAGATGATGTGGTCAATATACTTATTCAAAATGCAGGCTGGATTGGCGTAATTTGTACGGTCCTTGCAGTCATTAAAATAAATGATATTAATCTTTACAGCGTCTCTCTCGGCATGAGCAATGTTGTTGAATGTATAACAGGTAAGAAAATCAATTACGTTGTATTAACCCTAGTTGCTGGTAGCGTAGGAACTTTATTTACAGTGATTGGTATCTTAGACAATTTTATTGAATTTTTAACCATAGCTGGGGTTATCTTTCCGCCAATAGCTGGAATTATGCTCACCGACTATTACATCCTTCGCACTAATAGGAAATTGCTTGATTCAACACGTAAAGAAAGCAAACTTCCAGATAATGCTGCCACACCATTTATAAACTATGTTTCTCTAACTGCCTGGACTTTAGGCTCTGTTGCTGGAATGACCATAACTATGGGTATTGCATCTGTCAACTCGATATTTATCTCTTCTGTGGTATATTTCTGTTTATCTATTTTAAAGAAATTTTTTAATAAAATACCTCAAGAGATAAAAAATGATCAAGGTTTCAATAGCTCAAACAGACGCAGTGTTAGGTGATAAAGATAAAAATTTACAATCTCTAAAAAATTATTGTTACAAAGCCAAGGAAAACAATGCTCAAATTATTTGTTTTCCCGAATTAGCCACTACTGGATATTCCCCATCATTATTAGGTAAACAATATTATTCACTTAGTGAGACAAAAAGTGAAAAGACCGATATTCTATTTACCCAATTATCCACCAAACTTAATTTAGTTATTATCTGCGGTTTCATAGAACGAGATAATACAACAAATAAAATTTATAATTCTGCAGGTATTTGGATACCCAATAGAAAAAATTGGCTGGGTGTATACCGAAAAATACATCTCATACATGATGAAAAATTATGGTTTACCCCTGGTGATAGCTTACCTGTTTTTGATATCGGTATATGCCATATAGGAATAATGATTTGTTACGATGCAGGATTTCCCGAAGTTGCCAGAATTTTGGCAACTAAAAACATCGATATTTTATTTATGCCATCTGCTTGGTCAGAGCAAGATAAAGATCTTTGGTGTATCAATACACCTAGTCGTGCTTTAGAAAATACCATTCATTTAGTCGCAGTAAATAGATGGGGAAAAGAAGGTGATATACATCTATTCGGTGGTAGTCGAATACTGGATCCAAGAGGAAAAGTTATCGCTAAAGCCGTAGAAAAATCAGAGGATATGATCTGTTATGAAATTGATCTAAATATGCAAAATGAGACAAGAAAAAACTTGAAATACTTAATTGATAGAAAAATAAACTATACAACCTATTTATAATAATCAAAAAATATAAATACTATTTTATTTTTAATCTAGTCATATATAAAGAATAAAACACCACGATAAATTAATAGCTAAACGCATATCGATTGTTTTTGACTATTTAAATTTACTATCAATACTATCCAAAACATCTACTGATTGCATCGTTTATCATAAAAAAGTCAAATAGTAAAGATTAATGATTAATCTTTTTTATAACTTGAATATTGTTTATGTTAATTAAAAAGGAAGTGTAAATAATTTGTTTTAACTAAAAGTTAATTATTTTTTAATCATAAATATCAATAAATTTTACTATTAATTTGAAAAATTTCGCCAATACCAGGGTTCTTTTATTATTATAAAAATGGAGAAAGCAAATATATATATGTATATTAAATTTTACTATTCACAGCAACTTATACATCAAATCAGTTTGCCAGTTTACATACTATAGAGTTAGATACAGAAAAAATAGGTGAATGAAATAGCGATTAAAAAAATTTATTGAATGTATTGATTTGCCAAATTTAAACAAAATCGACGCATCAGCTGTTTGCGTTCAAGAATAACTAACATAACATGCTATGTCTAATATTATTTCTCAACGTAAAACGACATTTCAAAGACTAAAACCAGGGATGTCTGTTTTTTGGGATGAAAAAATATTAAAAATAATAAAATTGAAAGATATAAAAATAACAGAAAATGGATTGATTTATCGATTTGATGTAGATGGTGGCAACGGAATACTAATGGGTGCAAGCAGTAAAAAAATAACTATTATTAAATGATAATTTAAAACGAAGGCTATCTCTATAAAACACAAAACATAGCGTTTGAACCTTATAACGCATAGCGTTGCGGTAATCGTTAATGGTTCTTTAATACACTTAGAAATGGTCTCACTAATGAATGTTACTCACTAAACGTCATGGGAAATGTTATGGTAGTAATGCTATCACCAAGCGATTACATTACACGCTTTCGAGATGTGATGATAAAAGCCCGATAAGGGATTACCGATGGCAATACTGCTCCACTGAATTAATTTTATGTGAAGCGGTTGGTGATGTTTGGTTCATTCACCCGAAAGATAAGCGTTAACCGCTTTGTTAATGTTAATATGACAACTTAACTAGCTAGCTCTAGAGGTTTAAAAACCAGTCTGGATAGATGGTCACTTTCTCAACAAGTTCAGTTTTAACTCCTAAACACAGCTCCTTTAATTTGTCTGTCAGCTGGTCACCCATCAACCAAGTCTATTGGAGCCACACCATCGCGATTTGCTTCTTCAATTGCAGCTTTGGTGAAACTCTCCGTTATAATGAACATGCTCCTATCGGCAGATCCAACGGTTGCACCTCGGAAATTTCGTATTTCTGGTACACCAACCGATCCCTTGTATTTTTTATACTGAAAGACAACATGAAAGCTCATCAGCTCATTGATACGAGTGATGCCTTTACCATCCATGCCATCCACCAAGTTCACACCGTAACCCTCAACATGGATGAACCCTTACTCGCGCGTAGTAGCCTTTGTGTGAGCCTTTCAAATGCATCTGGGCTCATCTCTTCAATCAAAATATGATGCGATTTTCTCGCCAAGCAAATGTTTCCTCTGGTGAGGCATCAACAGATAATACCGGATCACTAGAGCCAATATTGCTTTGGATATTTTTTCGGTCCACTAAACGAACAAAATTTGCAATTTCACGGCTATTAATTTTCGGTGTTTGTTTCACTTTACCTGTTAATGCCCATACGTTACACGATGAATTCTCAAGGTAACCTGCTTTCTTAAGATATGTTCGCGCCCAAGCTAAGTGATAACCAATCTCTGTCTGGCTACTTTTGTCGGGGTTATGTAAAACAGCAAATATTTCTTCATCAAATTTTTCTAGTTCGACCACTTCTTAGTAAATTTCATCGATGCTCCCCCCCTGAGTCACCAAGATTCACCAGCGCTTTTATTAGCGGTAGCATGAGTTGATCAAATGTAACCATTATTTTTCTTCCTAACTGATTTAGATAAGCAGCAGTATGCTTCTCCTAACTGACCTGAATTAATCAAGAGATACCATTGATTAATAGCATCAACTGTAGCCTGTTCTAAGTCGCGAAAGGTGACAATATTAGTAAAAATCTTGGTAGCATCATAAATACTATTAGTACGTGAAATAGGCTGGTATTAAGCCGTGACAGCGCAGATTTTTATATACAAATAATGTATTCAAAGTCGGCGCATCAAAACCTGTTAAAAACATGCCGACAACAATCAATAAATCCACTTCCATGCTATAAAAATACCCTATTTCCTCATACTATTAGAAAGCCCAGCATCAGCAACACCAATTGCCATGAAAGAAAGTATAGAGTTTATTATGTTATGTCTATTACCACTTTTTACTTGCTAAGATTGTAATCTGCTTACTTTTTTCATATGCTAATTATCTGCCATCTTTAGCAAAAAGTATTAGTGAAAGATGTAATTTAAACTAGATAACAACTTATTTTAAACCGTAGCAAGCAATCACAAGCTTTCGCCACCTAAAGACAGCACTCCTTAGCTCTTTATGTAAAGACAACTTTTATGGACAGAGGTATAAAAAATCGCGCCTAACATCGAAGCGAATGATATAGATGAAAAAAGAACAACAAATCGAACAAGAGCTAATTGAAAAACTTGAAGATCTTAAATATACTTATCGCCGCGATATTTGCGATAAGGTAACACTGGAAAAAAACTTTCGCCAGAAATTTGAGGCATTGAATCGAATCAATTTAACTGATGCAGAATTCGACTGCTTACTAGATAAAATTATCACGGCAGATGTATTCGCCGCAGCGCAAAGCCTGAGTGAAAAAGGTAAATTTATTCGTGAAGATGGTACATCATTTGAATATATGCTGGTAAATATCAAAGATTGGTGTAAAAACGACTTTGAGGTTGTTAACCAATTACCTATCAATACCGACAACAGCCATTATCGCTACGACGTGATATTATTAATCAACGGTCTGCCACTATACAAATCGAACTGAAAACCCTCCAGATCAGCCCACATAGGGCTATGGAACAAATTGTCGAGTACAAAAACGATAGTGGTAATAGCTATAGCAATAGCCTGCTTTGTTTTATGCAGCTGTTTATCGTCAGCAACGGTAACGACACACGTTACTTCACCAATAACCGCAATCAACACTTTAGCTTTAATACCGATGAGCGCTTTTTACCCATCTACCAGCATGCTGATAAAGACAACAAAAAATTGCCCACTTACATGATCTTGCTGATGACTTACTCGCTAAATGTACCCTTGGACAATTAATCAGCGGCTATATGGTATTGGTACAGAGCGAGCAAAAATTGCTCATTATGCGTCCTTATCAAATCTATGTCGTCAAAGCCATCGCCGAAGCCATTCACCAGAATCGTGGCAATGGCTATATCTGGCATACCACTGGTTCGGGTAAAACCCTCATCTCTTTCAAGGCTTCCACGCTATTGAAGGATTAATCCCGATATTGAAAAATGTTTATTTGTGGTCGATCGCAAAGATCTGGATCGCTAGACACGTGAAGAGTTCAACAAATTTCAGCCAGGTTGCATTGAGCAAAATACAAATACCGAAACACTTTTGCATCGTATGCTATCAGAAGACTACGCTGACAAAGTGATTATGACTACCATCCAAAAACTGGGTTTGGCGCTAGATGAAAACAGCAAGCGCAATCAGGCCAATCAAAGAACGCCTAGAGCCGCTACACAATAAGCGCATCGTATTGATTTTCAACGAATGCCATTGCTCACAGTTTGGCGAAAACCATAAAGCGATCAAAGCATTTTTCCCACGAGTCCAGTTGTTTGGTTTTACCGACACACCTATTTTCGATCAAAACTCAATTTATCAACAGGTTGATGGTAACTTGGCCTCTTTTAAAACCACCAAAGACATCCTTGAGAAAGAACTGCATGCCTACACCATCGCTCATGCCATTGAAGATAAAAATGTACTAAGTTTTCATATTGATTACTATGGTAAAGACGGTGATAACAAACCAAAAAAATGACAGACTCCACCGCCCGAAGCGGTAGACAAAGCCATTTTGGATAAGCATGACAGCACACTAACTAATGCCGTTTTATGCGCTGCTGGTGCTGGCTACCGCTTCTATCAATGATGCTATTGGATACTTTGAATTATTCAAAAAGATGCAAAAGCAAAAACAAGCATAAGAGGAAAACGTTGCACCACTGAACATTGCTTGTGTACTCTCACCGCCGGTGCAAGTAGCTGCAAGGAATGAAGAGCCAATAGTGAGAATACAGCAGGTATCAAATAACTGCAGGAAGACTTACTGCAAGAAAGTGTAGATAGCCAGATTGAGCCTGAAAAGAAAAAAGCCGCTCTTGTAGACATTATCGCCAACTATAATAAGAAGTACGACACCAATCATAGCATTAATGAATTCGACCTTTACTACCAGGATGTACAGCAACGGATCAAAGATCAGAAATACAGTCATACCGATTACCCACGCCAAAACAAAATCGACATCACTATCGTGATAGATATGCTGCTTACAGGGTTTGACTCCAAATACCTGAACACGCTCTATGTGGATAAAAACCTTAAGCACCACAGCTTGATTCAAGCCTTCTCATGCACTAATCGCGTGCGCAATGACACCAAGCCCTGAAGCAATATTCTCGATTTCCCTTATCAGGAAAACGAAGTTAACGCGGCAATAGAATTATTCTCCAGTAGTGCTAAAGATAAAGCGAGAGAAATCCGACTGGTCGATTCTACAGCGAAAGTGGTAGAACAGTTGCAGGCCTTTATGTGGCGTGCGAGCTATTTCAGGTACCTAACCTCAAAGACGACATGGCTAAAGCTGAATTTATCAACCACTTTAAAGAGGTGTAGAAGCTAAAAACCCAGTTGGATCAATACACTGATTTGGATGAACAAAGTAAAGCAACGATTGAGCAAAAGCTATCAACCGATATTTTACGTGGCTTTAAAGCCACTTACCTTGACACCGCCATGGAAATAAAACGTAAACAGGGTAAAAGCGATGAGAATGCAGAAATAGTTGAGCAGCTAGAGTTTGATTTGGTGCTGTTTACCTCCAGCATTATCGACTACGACTACATCATGGAGCTAATTGCCAAATCTACCCAGAAAACGGATAAACAAAAGATGACGTGCCAGCAGCTGATCTACATGATAAGCGCTAATGCCAACCTAATGGAAGAACGTGACGATATCAAAGTTTATATTAATAGTTTGAAAGCCGGTGAAGTGTTAAATAAAGAAGAAATCCGTACGGACAATCAAGCCCTTAAAGCCCCAAAAGCGGTACAAACCCTAACAGACATCGCCCAAAAACATGGGTTGCAAATCCTGGCACTACAACAGTTTGTCGATAGCATTCTCGCTCGAATGATCTTCGATGGTGAACATTTGATCGACCTGCTGGCACCGTTGTAACTAAGCTGGAAGGCGCGTCGGTAGGCTGAATTGGCCTTAATGGAAGATTTGGTACCCTACCTGTAAAAGCAAGCAGAAGGGCGTGAGATTTCGGGATTGAATGCGTATGAGTAAGCAGAAGACAGGGTTGGTTTCTGAGTTAAGGTTTCCTGAGTTTGCGAAAGGGCCTCCGTTTGAGGAAACCAAACTTAGCAACTTATTATTCAAAACAAAACAGAGAAATAGAGCTCTAAGGTACCATAAAAATGATGTTTTATCTGTGTCAGATGATCAAGGCTGTGTAAATCAGATTGAATTTTTAGGTCGTTCATATGCTGGTTGTACTGTTAAGGATTACCACATTGTTGAAACCCACGACATTGTCTATACAAAAAGCCCTCTAAAGAATAATCCGTATGGAATAATTAAATAAAATAAGGGAAAAGCCGGTATAGTCTCAACGCTTTATGCAGTGTATAGAACAACAAATATATGCCCCGCAGAATTTTTAGATTATTACTTCTCTAGAGCTTACAATCTAAATAGTTACTTACAACCCCTTATAAATAAAGGGGCAAAGAACGAAATGAAGGTCAAAAATTCTGATGTTCTTAAAGGAATTATTTTTGTTCTCAAACTAAAGGAACAGAAGAAAATCTGAAATTTCCTAAATTCTATTAACGAACTGATCACAGCTCACAACAGCCAAAAACTTGACGCACTCAAAGCTCACAAAAAAGGTCTGCTTCAACAACTTTTTCCTATTGGTAGAATTGAGCCATTATTGCGATTTCCTAAATTCAAAAATGCTACAGGTTGGGAGAAAAAAGCTTTTAATTGAGTATTCAAAAGAATATCTACCAAGAACAAAGAAAATAATAAAAATGTTCTAACTATATCTGCTCAAATGGATTTAGTCAGTCAATTGGATTATTTTAATAAATCCGTATCTGCGAAAGATGTCACTGGCTATTATCTTCTGGAAAGGGGTGATTTTGCATACAATAAGAGCTATTCGCAAGTTTACCTAATGGGTGCGGTAAAACCACTCAAGCGCTATAGTAAAGGTGTTGTCTCAACCCTCTATATTTGCTTTAAAGTGCATGAAAATTATAAAACCGACTTTCTTGAATATTATTTTGAGTCTGGAATTCATAATTTGGAAATTGAGCAATATGCTCAAGAAGGTGCAAAGAACCATGGCCTGTTAAATATTGGCATCAAAGATTTCTTTGATGGTACAAATTTAGTTTTACCAGGAAGAGAAGATCAAAGAAAAATTGCAAATACCCTCTCTTCTATTGATGATATTATTGAAAATCAAACTAAGAAAATCAATGCATTAAAGACTTATAAAAAGGCTTAATACAACAGCTTTGCCCAGTCATGGATGAGGTGATTTAATGACAAGCAGATTAGCTACCTTTCAGAATTTGAATCAGGTTGCTGGACATCTTCGGCAAAAACTCGATGTTAAGAAATATATTCTTTTGTTTGCATACAATGGGATAGGGAAAACCCGCCTGTCGATGGCATTCAAAGAACTAGGTAAAAATAATAATGAGCAAGATACGCTCTATTTCAATGCTTTTACCGAGGATCTTTTTTCTTGGGATAGATCTAGAAAATGATGCTAAACGTGTTCTTCGCCTAAATCGGGACTCGCGCTTCTTTGGTGGTTTGCAAGAACTTGAAATGGAAAATCAGATCGGCCCATTACTTGTCCGTTATGTTGATTTTAATTTTTATATCAACTATGCCAAGTGGGAAACAACTTTTTTCGCGAAAGGGATAAGGATGGTACCCCAGCTCCAATTAAGATTTCCCGAGGTGAAGAAAATATATTTGTCTAGTGCTTCTTCCTTGCAGTAGCTCAGTTGGCTATCGATGAGCAAGAGGCATACAGCTGGGTGAAATTTATCTATATTGACGATCCCATCTCATCTTTGGATGACAACAACGCCATTGCTGTAGCTTGTCATTTGACGGGTACCTAATTTAAAAAACAGGATATATGAACAGATTGAACGGGCTGTGGTTGATTATGTCATTGAATACCCTGCACACGGACAACACAGCAGTAGTAATGAACTAAGAAAAAAAGCATTTTTGTTTCTGGGAGTGGCGTTCGCTCTATTTGG
>DAYVGO010000074.1:0-3387 GCA_045399315.1 Arsenophonus sp. | reverse complement strand
GAAGACATCTATGATAAAAGTCACATAGATAAAGCCCTGCTAGGTGCTAACATAGCTAAAATCTGCTACCCATAACTGGTTTGGGCGCCCTGCAACGAATTGGCGATTTACCCGGTCATTAGGCGTTTCATTATTGTTTCTACGGGTAGTTTTAATCCTTTTACCTCTAACAACACTGGCAATCTTCAGTTTTTTCATTAGGCACTCTACTGTACATCTTGCCACAGCAAATCCTTCACGATTCATTTGTCGCTTCTTCGCAACTCACGGTTTTCACGCTCTAATTTTTTTATCCTCTGGCTCTCATTCATTGCCAGCGAGTTGTCAGATAACACCTTATTACGTTCATACTGACGTATCCAGGTACACAAGGTATCAGGGTTACAGTCTATTTTGGAAGCGATAGCACGAAGGCTCTCCCATTCAGATTTGTATTCATTAGGCTGCTCTAGCACCATTCTTACTGCTTGTTCCCGAAATTCAGGGGAATAACAATTAGAAGACATTTGGGTCTCCTTTTGACTGACTATTTAGTCTCCAAGATTCCCGGGGTGGTTCAATCTACAAGCCTCATATCTGGTGTGTAAATGCTTATGCCCGAGATAAATATTTAACCGAATCGCCCTACATCATGACAACAGAATTCGGCCAACATCAATGTTACAAAATCGTCCTGTTAAAAAATGGGGATTCATGGCTATATCGAAAATACCTAAAAAGCAAGCTACCGATGAAGAAAGACTAGAACGGTCAATTCACCCTCGACAAACATAGTCAGGTGGCATAAGGATTAACCATGAATAAATATAACATACTGCTTGCACTGGCAAGACAAACGGCAAAGTTAGTGATTGATACCCATCGACAAGATATATAGCAAATCGCTTTATCACTGCAACTTAAAGCTTACGGGAAAAATCATCATGCCCCTTAATCAGAAATGGTGAAGAAACGCCATCTTAAAGAAAAAATCATCACCCTGCTACTGGATTCGTGCTTTTCAAAAAATGAAATCGAATCATTACTGATAGAGATTAAAACAAGAAAAAATAGGATGCTATTACAGCACAAGGAGGTCATATGAATCCCTACATAACGCAAGATTACGGGTATGAACAACAGTAAGAAATTGCTTATTGGGAAGACAGACTGGATGAAGAAATCAGCGAACTTGTCCAACCTGTCTATGACTGCCTTCCTTCATCAGTCATGAGGAAACTCAATAATGAGGATTGGACGATGTTTGGAAGGCGCTGTTTGACCATTTCAAAAGTGAAAATCAACATATTTATCAATCACTAAAATAGCAATAGAGATCATTATAAATAATAAGCGAGGTTTATTGTGCAAGTGAAGCGATTGGCTCAACAACGGTAAAGGCGATTAGTGTTAGTCCTGCAAATTTATATTTCAATCCATTTAAAGGTAGCAAATCAGCATAGATTGGGTATGCTATTCATGCAACCCCACTTGAGCCTGATATTTTTGAAGAAGATTTTATTTTAAGGGTGGATATTAAGACAAAAGCATTAAGAGAATACAAGGAATTATTACAGCATACCGATGCTAAAAAATTTTTTATTAATGGAGAAGTTGAGACAATAACACGGATGATTAAGTCCACAAAGATGAATACTAATTTTATTGAGTATATAAAAAGTCCTGGCCACTCAGAAGCTTCGATGTCCGCAAGCTGTCCTGAAACCGGTCTTAACTTAAAGTGTTGGTTTGACAGGTTATCAGATAATTACTCTTACCCTCTTGATGTCAAGAGTTGTTGTGATGCAACAGAGCACAAGCTTAGTCAGGCATTTGGAAAATATTATTATCATATTCATGCGGCATTTTATTTATATGTATTAAAGCTCGTAACCGGAAGAGAGTTAAATCAATTTTTTTGTGCTTGAAAATACCCCGCCTTATAAAAATTGCATGTACTACATTGGCAAAGATTCACTGGAACTTGGTTATAAAACCCTGTTTGAGTCTCTGTATAAGTTAAAAAAATGTATAAAGAATGAATCTCTCAGAACAGAGGGGATGGTTCTTCCCTCCAATGAAATTAACGTGCCCAATTATCTTTTTGATAATGAATATGTTGATGAGGTATATCTCTAATAGATCTATTAAGAACAGTTATTCCAAAATCTGACCAGATAAATTTCGAGGATGTACAGACACAAAGCATAACTGCTGTTATTAAGTCAGTTCGGGTAGGAACAAAAGAGCAGCCTGTTTTCATTGATCTTATTGGGTTTGATGGCAGACCCTACAAACCTTCAAAATCAATGCGTCGTGTACTAATTGGTGGTTGGGGGTTCAGATGGAGATTTATGGGCAGGAAGGACACTAACGCTTATCGGTGACCCTGGTGTTAAATTTGGTGGTGTTGCTGTTGGCGGTATCAAAGTTTATGCCATGAGTGATATCGATTCTGACTTCTCAATGATGCTTTCAGTATCAAGAGTAAGGAGATCGGAGCATAGCGTAAAAAAATAGAGATTAATAAACAAATAAATCCAGATGAAGTGCTATCAAGATTCAATGAGAAAGTCAATCACATGAGTTCAAAAGAATTACAAGAAGTGTTCGAATGGTCTACCAACGCATTAGTTAATTATCCTTCTTATTATCAAAAGTTAGCTCAAGTTTATAACTCAAGAAAAAAAGCATTAACGGCATCCGTATAATCTAGCAAAAGGTACTTATCCCAATTACAAAAGGAAAACAACACATGAACCACAACGTTATCTTTACCTACACAGAAGATCCGCCCTTGCCGCTTATCAGGGAGGATTTATTAGTAAGATAAGTGCATATGTAATCACGATTACTGAAGCTAAATTGACCTACAGTGATAATAGGGCTGAATTTATTGAATTCTCTGGTGAATCAGAAGAAGGCAAAAAGGTTAACTATCTGAGCATTTGCTGTAAAAAAAATGACGGCACAGTCAATAACTTTGGTCAGAACATGGTTAATGCCATCATGGGATATATTGGTATCCGTCAAGTTACGTCTGTGAAACACAATAACAATCTGGTTGCACCTGAATTTCATGGTAAAGGTAAAAAAGTGGGACTTGTTTTACAGAAGTCCTGAGAACCAAGAAAAATGGCGACGAAAGTTACGGTTTTGATATCCGCATGCCATTTGCTCGGCACAGAACAAACACTATTGGAAAAAGTTGAAAATAAACCTGCTCAGGCAGTTAAAAACCTATTAAGTAGTTTGAAAGATAAAGACGAACGTAAGCCAGCAAGCACATCACAAAAAATTCAGCAACAAAACCTGAATTCAACCCTTTCCCATAACAGGAGAACCCCCATGTGGATTCTAATCTTAGCCATGTATGCCAGCCCCTACGCATCCAGTAACGTTGCCAGT
>DAYVGO010000031.1:0-36194 GCA_045399315.1 Arsenophonus sp. | reverse complement strand
ATTGAACGGGCTGTGGTTGATTATGTCATTGAATACCCTGCACACGGACAACACAGCAGTAGTAATGAACTAAGAAAAAAAGCATTTTTGTTTCTGGGAGTGGCGTTCGCTCTATTTGGCTACGCCATAATCTGGAAAATTTTAAAAAACGTTTAAAAGCCCTTTAAGATAAGATAGTGACAGAAGGGATTATTCTGTCAGAATCACAAATCAGCACACTCGAAAAGAAAGCGCAGGATGATGAGAGCAGTGGTGAGATTGAAACGGGTTATCCGGGTTCACAAGGTACTTTTTATGTGGGACATTTAAAAGGTGTTGGACATGTCTATAACGGCAGCGGATTTATTAAATGACAAGGTACTCCCTTTTTACACCCAACATGGGTTACCTGTATTACGTATATTGGCAAACGAGGGAGTGAGTATTGTGGTAAAGTTGAACATCACGATTATCAACTTTATCTGGCTATCAACGATATTGATCACACAAAAACGAAAGCCTGTTCACCTTAAACGAATGGGATTTGTGAACGCTTTCATAAAACCATATTACAAGAGTTCTATCAGATGGCTTTTCGTAAGAAAATCTACGGTAATTTAGCGGAATTACAATTTGATTTAGACAAATGGTTAGTGGAATACAATAATCAACGGACTCATCAAGACAAAATATGTTGTGGGCGTACACCAATGGCAACTTTACTAGAAGGGAAATAAATTTGAAGAGAAAAAGATTTAAGCCAAATTTAGCCTGACAGATAAGGTATAAATAACCGGTAACTGTCAGCTCTAGTCTGAGCTACTACAATTTATTCAGGTTGCTATCTGTTTAGTTAATAATAAAAGGGGAAATATTACTTTCCCCATGTTATTATGCTTTTTTAACGGCTTCAATTAGCATTATTATCCATTCTATCCGGTTGAATGCTAGGTTGTTTTGCTCAACAGCAGTTCTATTAATGCCATATTGAATGTTGTTACTTAGTGGACTAGACAGGCCCAATGTTAGGTTTTCACTAAAACAAAGTCATTTGCTGATAGATTGATTTTGCTGAACTTTTGCCAATATATTCGTATTGTTTAGATTGACGATATCGGCAATAACTTTATTTGGTTCTCAGTTAGCGCCAATATTAAGCTAGCTTATGACAACAGTTAGGTGTTTGCTACCGATTTTATTTTGGCATTAGATCCACTTTGGATGGTGGTTGCTAGAAAACGCACGCAATCGATAATATTATTAGGCTTAACGACGTTATTATCCCAATTTAATACAGGCTTACAACGACCATTACCACTACCAACTCATGCCGTGTGATTAGTTTGCACCATTTTCAACTTACATGCTGGTTTGTTTTCAATCTTTGAGCGAACTTGATTCATTTTAGTTAGTAGTTTATTTGTATTGTTGGTTTTAGCTCAGCAGATAAAGTTGCCGGGTTTAGCATCGTGTTTGTCTAATAATTTAATCTTGGACAGCGTTCTGTTTTGGCTTGGTTTATTATTGCCGAACAGCTGTTTCATCCAGAATTAAGTTGCGATATTGCTCAATTTAAAAATCTCCTATAAGTTTTGTATTAAAACAGAACAGTTGTATCCTTACTTTTTTACAAATTCACTAGCAACTGTAACAATTAAGAGATAACCCCTATATTTTTAATTTTTGGCACCACAGTCGATGTTCAGGAGAAAGCAATTTTAAAGGATCGAATGAATAAGGTTTTGGTGTTGCTTACAGAAATAGTTGCCGCGCCATTGCGTACAACCAAGCGGCTCTATCAACATCTTCGAAACCTTTTATTTTTTGCAAACGTAAAACTAAACTATGTAATTTACCAAGTTTCACTTCAAAGCTTAATATCTCTTTTTGCTTTTGCTCATACCACTTAGGAAAAATGAATTTAGTTAATTTAGTGAATATATTCTTAGGTGGGCGACCTACTTCTATAATGGCATCTTTAATAATAGCAGTTGCATTAATAATAGCAGTTGCATTTTTATTCGTTAAAAGTGGTAATGTTTTTTCTAATGGTGTCGGTAGTAACTCAAGATTATGAATAATTATTCCTTGTAATTTCCTATTATAACTATGTAATTTGTGTAAATAGTTTTTTAGTTCATTAAGATTTTGCTTTTCTTTTACAGTCTCTAATTTAATGTCTTCTGTTTTTTTATTGGTGGATTATTCTGTGAATATATCTGATGATACATATTTGCAAGTTCTTGAGATAAAGAAGCTAAGTTAGTTAAGCTTTGAAAGTTAGTATATTGTAGAGTGATTTCAGCATCGAGTTTTGTTATTTCTTCTATTGGTTTATTTCTTGAGCTTATTATTTGATTAATAAGTGTTTTATTGACAATTGACGTTTCTATTTGTGCAGATAATTTTAATTTATTTTTTTAAAACCGGTTGTTCTAATTTTAAAAGTTCCTTAAATACATTATCTATATGATCAGTTGTTGTGGTATTTTTATTGGTAGATTTATTACATTTTTTATTAACATTAAATTTTCCTTTGTATTTTAATAACTTTTCTTTAGTTGCTTTAATTGCATAAAGTCTGGAGTCATTGATTGTTAAGGAATTATTTGGTGTTGAAAGAATAAATGTCATTATAATTTCCCTAGATATAATTCATTTTTTCTTGATAAAACAACTTTACTCCATGATATAGCAAGGCGAAGTTAACATCTGTATTTATCGAGATTTATCCAGTAAGCTACTGAGATTTTATGAAATTTTCTTTCAAAGATAAAAGTAAAGAAAAATACTGTGAACTAGATTAATTAAGTGGTTGCATAAGGTCTCAATATTCTCTACATCATGGTTATTATTATCCGATCTTTTCAGTAAAATAACGTAAATATTTATAACAGTCTGCAATATAAAATATCGGTGTGGTCAGCAAGAACTAAATGGTTTGTGTTAAAAAATGATGCAACAATAAAAATTGATTATAAGCTTATAAGAAAATTTATTTTAAAATAAGTTATGGTTTTATTTAAGGAAAATAAATTTTATTTTTATATTTAAAATATGTTTTTTTTGTTATTAGGTAAAAATATATTTGGACTTTGCTGGTCATACATTGAGGTAAATATTTTTCATAAACTTTATCAAACAGTTATTTTTTTTAACTGTTCTCAGGTATTTACCGGATATTTTCGCTTCATCATACCAGAGATACTCTATTTCAATAGAGTTAGTGGAGGTATTATGTCGTTATTTAATAATCCGATGCAATTAATTGTTGTGCTTTTTTGCTTATCCATAATGCCTTTGTTTGCTGTAATGGGAACTTCGTTTTTAAAAATTTCTATTGTTTTATCCATGCTACGCAATGCGTTAGGCATACAGCAAATCCCGCCTAATATGGCTATTTATGGTTTGGCATTAATATTGACTTTATTTATTATGGCACCAGTTGGTTTTGCAATTCGTGATAATATTAAAGCTCAGCCGATTGACTGGAATTCTGTTAATTCTGTGGAACAAATTAATTCTTCAGTTGTTGTTCCATATCAAGATTTTTTGAAAAAAAATACTAGTGAAGAACAAATTAAGTTTTTTTCCCAAATAGGTTATAAAATTTGGCCTAAACAATATCAAACTTCATTATCTCCTAACTCTTTATTAGTCATGGTACCGGCATTTACCATGAGTCAACTTATTGAAGCATTTAAAATAGGTTTTTTAATTTATCTTCCTTTTGTTGCAATCGATCTTATCGTTTCTAATGTGTTATTGGCCATGGGGATGATGATGGTTTCTCCAATGACAATAGCGCTTCCCTTTAAATTATTAATTTTTATTTTAATGGGCGGTTGGGACAAACTTATAGGTCAATTGATGGTGTCTTTTTCATGAATGAGTCCATCATTATTCATTTTACTTCGGAGCTGTTATGGATTGTGCTGCTACTCTCGTTACCGATAGTGATTGTAGCATCACTTACTGGATTATTGGTGAGCATATTACAAGCTCTCACACAAATACAAGACCAGACATTGCAATTTCTTATTAAATTAATAGCTGTCTGTATCACCTTGGCGGTTAGTTATCACTGGATGGGGAGTGCGCTACTTAACTACGCTATTTTATCTTTTGATCAAATAGGTAAATAAGAGGATTAGATGAATAGCCTAATGCAAATGGTGCCATGGTTGGCATTAAGCATGATGCGACCTCTAGGAATGTTACTATTATTGCCGCTATTTAAAGGGGGAGCAATGGGTAGTAGTTTAATTCGCAATAGCTTGGTATTAGTGTTTGCTTTGCCCATCGTGCCGATAATCAAGACCATGCC
This sequence comes from Arsenophonus sp., assembly GCA_045399315.1. Classification (GTDB taxonomy): domain Bacteria; phylum Pseudomonadota; class Gammaproteobacteria; order Enterobacterales; family Enterobacteriaceae; genus Arsenophonus. Next base: position 31,888 of record DAYVGO010000031.1, on the reverse strand, counting down.
AATTGATTTCACTCATCAAAGCCTGTTAGAAATAGTGTTTCTATACAGCGAAGAGTTGCTTATTGGATTAGTGCTTGGTTTTTGCGCGGCCATTCCTTTTTGGGCTATTGATATGGCGGGATTTATCATTGATACTCTGCGCGGTGCTTCTATGTCAAACATCTTAAATCCTTTAATGGGATTGCAATCTTCTATTTTTGGAATGCTATTTACCCAAATATTAAGTGTCTTGTTTTTGGTTTCCGGTGGTTTTAATGTCTTACTCACTGCGCTTTATCATTCCTACAATGTGTTACCCCCAAATGCGCCGTTATCATTTAATTCATCAATGTTGTTATTTATTGAGCAGCAGTGGCGAATGATGTTAGAACTTTGTATAAGTTTTGCTCTACCTGCCGTGATGGTAATGATTTTAGTAGATGTAGCATTAGGACTGATTAATCGTTCGGTAGAGCAGCTTAATGTTTTTTTTCTGTCCATGCCAATAAAAAGCGTATTAGTTGTGTTTCTTCTTTTAGTGAGTATCTATTTTGCATTTGATCACTATTTTATAAAGATCCAACAATTTGAAAAACAAGTTTCAACTTTATTCCAACTTTGGCGAGGATGATATTAATGGCTGAAAAAACGGAAAAGCCGACACAAAAGAGGATAAATGAGGCGCGTCAAAAAGGACAAGTTATTAAAAGCAATGAAATAGTAACAGTATTAAAAATGGCCGTAATTCTCGGTTATTTTATCGTTGAAGGGCATGCTTTATTTAATGCGATTGGTGAATTGGTTATATTGACCGTTCGCTCTCTGTATTTACCAATTGATGTAGCGGCTAAAACAATTGTCGGCTCATTTATAATGTTGCTGTTACGTTTTATGGTTGGTTTGGTGGTTATATTAATTGTCACAATTGGTTTAAGTTGTCTTGTTCAAACTGGACCAATTTGGGCATATAAAAGTTTGGCATTTAGTTTTAATAAAATGAATATTATTAAAAATGCTAAACAGATTTTTTCGATGAAAAATCTTTTTGAATTTAGTAAGAACATCTTAAAGGTAATTGTACTAACTTTAGTTTTTTATTATTTGCTAGATTATTATGTAAACCTATTTCAATATTTGCCAACTTGTGGTATTGACTGTGGTGTAACGGTAACTTTTACTCTAATTCAATGGTTATGGGGGGGATTTTTAGTTTGTTATATTGTGTTTGCCATAGCAGATTATGGATTTCAATATTATCATGTGATGAAAGAGTTAAAAATGTCGAAGGAGGATACAAAGCGAGAGTTTAAAGAAACAGAAGGTAATCCTCAAATTAAGCAAAAGCGTCGTGAAATACAACGAGAAGTAACGAGTAGTTCAGTGGTTGCTAATGTTAGAAAATCAACAGTGATTGTTCGCAACCCAACCCATATAGTCGTTTGTCTTTATTACCAAGCTGGAATTACTCCATTACCTCAAGTACTTGAAAAATTTCAGGATAATATGGCACTACATATTGTGAAACTAGCAGAAAAAGCAGGTATTCCAATGGTTGAAAATATTCCACTAGCGCGTGCACTATTTCAACAAGTAGAAAGCGGGCAAATGATCCCAGAGAGTTTGTTTGAACCGGTTGCTGAATTATTGCGATTTGTTATGGATCTTCGTTACGATAGTGATGATTGATTATTTGTTTATAAAAATTTGAAACTCATCACTCTTTTAGTTGTATGAATGATAAGCATTATAATTAATAATAAGTTGCATTGTTTTTACTTATGAAAGTAGTTTCCTCCATCGCTTGAGGTTATGAATATATAGTATCAAGTGTGACAAAAACCAAGATGGGGAAGTTAAATGATTACTGGGGATTTGAAACGAATCAAGATCGTTGTGGTGGATGATCATGACTTGATCTTTGATGGTTTAAAAAGCTGTCTTGCCCCCTACTCCGATCTGGAGTTAGTCGGATTTGTTACTGATGGTCTTGGTGTATATGATGCATGTTTAAAATTACAACCAGACCTGGTGATAATGGATCTAAGTTTACCTGGCATGAGTGGTGTTGAAGCGATTCGCCAACTAAGAAAACGTTGGCCAAAATTAATGGTAATTGTATTGACTGCTTCTGAAGAAGAGCGAAAAGCACGTGATGCTCTTGATGCTGGTGCTAATGGGTATGTATTAAAGCATGGCTCGAAAAGTACGCTGATAGCGGCAATTAAAAGCGTGGGTAGAGGTAAGTTTTTCATCGATCCTAATTTGGATGTAGCAAAAATTGTTGCCTTGAAAGGGGTTGAAAATGGGGATATTCCAGTATTAACCCATCGAGAAAAACAGGTACTTAAGCTTATTTTTGAAGGCAAGCGTAATCGTGATATTGCTGAAGCATTAGTGATCGGCTTAAAAACAGTTGAAACACATCGCATGAATATTATGAGGAAACTAGATGCGCATAATGTAGCTGATTTGATGAAATGGGCGCACAGAATGGGATTCTAACAGTTTGGCCCTGTTACGGGCCGTGATGTATTAATGATTGATTATATTCTAGTGCGGTTAATAAGACCTCAAGTTCATCACTAAAAAGATATTCTTGTGTTTCCAGACGTTTTTCTAACTGGGCGGCGGTTTTTGATATATTTTCAAAACCGGTAAGTGCTGCGCTACCTTTTATATTATGTAAAATGTTACGTAGATCTTCCCAATTATGTGTATCCAAGCATTGTTGAGTACGTTTGATCATATCAGAAAAGTGCTGAGCGAGTCGTTGGTTAAACTCGTTTTCAGAAAGTTTCATGATGGGTTCAGCATTATCACAGTTGACTTCAGGTTGCATATCGCGATCGATTTGAATTTTGGCGGCCATCTCAATACATTGTGCTAATTGCTCGAGTGATACCGGTTTAGTCAAATAACCATTCATTAACGATATTGTTTTTTCATGTTCGCTTGGGTTAGCGTTTGCAGTAAGTGCAACGATTGGACACTCAGTATCTAAGATTACATTACTTTTACGCCATAACCGAGTAGTTTGATAACCGTCAATATCGGGTATCCGTATGTCCATCAATACTAAATCAAAAATATGTTTTTTACCCAGACTGAGCGCCGCTCTACCACTGTCAGCAGTATAAACCATTTGACCAAGCTCAATTAACATTTGACTAATAATGTCACGGTTAGTGGCAACATCATCGACTAGAAGTATTTTCAGCTTCCAGGGTATTATCGTTTTGAATAATATTGACGAAGAGGGTAGCGAAATACCGTGTTGGATTTCATACAGCTGTTTCCACAATCGCCATGGCAAATAGGTTAATTCTTCGCTTTCAAGTAAGGGATTATTGCCATCCTTAGCCTGACCACCCCACAAAGCGATTTGTGCGTGTAGTCTATGAGGTGCAACGATAGGTTCTGGCTGTAGACACATGGGTGAACTGGGTTCGAGTAAGGGCATGCGAAATATGAATGTTGAGCCATAGCCATAATCACTCTTGAGGGTAATATTTCCACCCATAATAATCGCGATTTTCTCAGAAATGGAGAGACCAAGCCCCGTTCCAACTTTATAGTGTGATGATTGAACAAAAGGTTGGAATATACATGCTTGATCCTCTTTTTTTATCCCCGGGCCTGTATCTTTTATATAAAAACAGAGCTGTTTTTTTTCTACTTTAATCGTTAGGATGATATGCCCTTGTTCAGTGAATTTTGCCGCATTGCCCAAAAGATTTACTAAAATCTGTTGTACTCTTAATGAATCTAAATTTGAAGATTCTGGCACATCATTATTGACTATACAGTATAATTTAACCGGTTTATCTACTAAGTGAGGTTGAATCGTCACCATAGCATCGTCAACAATTTTTAGGATCGGATAGTGGCGAAGATTTAATTCAACTTGATCAGCTTCAATACGAGAAAAATCTAATATATTGTTAATAATACTGAGCAACGATTTAGCGCAGGTATAAGCAGTATTACGTAAATTAGCTTGTTTTTCGGAAAGCGGTGTGTTTTGCAATAATTCTAGTGATCCAGTGATGCCATTAAGTGGAGTACGTAGTTCATGACTGATAGTGGTAAGATGCTCACTTTTACGAGCGGTAGCCCGCTCAGCTAATTGCTTGGCTTCAGTTAGTTCAATGGTACGCATTGCTACTTTGTTTTCCAATTCATCGTAACTATGTTTGATAGTGTCAAGTAATGCATTGTATGCACGGGCAATATCACCAAGCTCATCTTTACGTGATTCCGGTAAACGGCGACTAAAGGTTGGTTGGACATCCTGTTTAATAATATTAACAAAATGACGAATAGGTTTTGCCAAGTATTGCCATAAGATCCACAACATGACAATGGTCATAATAGCAAAAGACAATAAGGACCATTTCAATTCATGGACAAAAGGATTATATGCTATCTGTTTAATCCGTGCCTTAGGTATTAATGTAATTTGTTGCCAATTTGGTCCATCGATTTGTTCTGATATTGCATAATAATTGCCAATATTGATGCCATAAAGCGATCCTAAAAGATGAGTATAAGTCGGGATTAGCATTCTAATATCAGCCATCTCATTTTTAGAAATATCTAGCTGATGATTGAAGGATAGAACGCCTTTGGGGGTAAGGAAAAAATTGATATCACTGGCATGATAAATATTAGAAACATCAAACATGTCATTGATATCAATGACAAAACCGACTTGTTGATTAGATTTTTGCGATGGAGGACTATAACTCATTAGTATGTAAGAACGTTTGCTCTTGGCATCATATAGTGGCTCACTCCAACGAAAACCATCTGTGGTTGGTTGCTTTGCCAATGCTGAAATTTCAGCTATCCGTTTAGTTAAATTATTACGCTCGATAGTGGATAGTGCATAAATAGCTATATTCTTACCTGGTTCAATGATAAACGTGTCAATATATCTTTGTTGACCTGAAGTGCCAAATGTTTGTAGTGCCCATAGATTAGTCACATTTGTTTTCATGGGATGAGAGCCAATATTAATTTGTTGAGCAACCAGTTCATGTTGATTAGGAATGTGCTGGCATTCAAACTGAGATTCAGTAATACGGTGCTCTAATTGCTGAATGTCAGTAATTGCCTTTTTAAATAGGTTACGATTCAAATGAGCCCGAATTTCACTCGTTTGGTGATAGGTCATAAGAATATGTTGTATGGCTCCATTATATATATTGTTATAAAAATTTATTTCGATAAGTATCCATAAACTAATGAGTACCGAAATAAAAGCAAAGGTGAGTTTAGTCACTAAGGACGAACACCAATATGTATTCATAATTACTCTCTTATTCCTAGAACGTATGTGCCAACAAGTCATGCATACAATTTATTAACAATAACGCAAGTTGCGGTTGAGAATCCACTCTAATTTCTTTATTTATTTTTAATCTGTTTATATATCGATGAGATTAAGGTATTTACCTGATACGACAAAGATATTGTATTACTCATACTTGTTAACAGATAAAAAAGGTGACCAGACAATGATAGAAAGGTTTGCAGCAACGGGATTGTTTGAAATTGTTGAAAAAATAGAAAGCGATTGGAACGCAATTTGTGCTGGCAGAAATGCTCATTGGCTACCATCTTCTTTCGGTACAACAGTTGGTGTTCAGATAATGCCAGCCAAAAGCAAAATGTGGTATCAACAAGCAAGTTTATTACTTGTTTGCTGTCCAGAAGGAAGAAATATGGGCTTAGATTATCGACGTTCTAATTGGGTGCTCTGGCAAGCATACGATAAAGATATTGATGACGAGCTACTTATTCAATCTATTTGTAGTCACCTAGCATTAGCTAAATTTTTGGAAGAAGGTTTGTGTCAACCTGTGACATCGCCACCAGCACGCTATCGGAGTATAAAAAGATGAAAAAAAAACTCTATGGCTTATTTTTATTAACAACCACTGTTGCGCAGGCAGCACCAATTTCTTCCATCCATTGGAACGATAATGAGCCCTTTGTTTATGTGAGCCGTGGAACACCACTCGCATTGGTAATAAGAGATATTGGTAATTCCTATGGTATTCCTATGGATATTAGTGGCCAGATACAAGATAATTTCAGTGGCCGAATTGAGAATAAAACACCGAAGGAGATCCTGGCATTTTTGGCGCAACAGTATGGTTTAGTGTGGTATTACGATGGTGATGTATTACATGTTTATAAAGCACAAGAGATGAATAATCAAATTGTTTCACTTAGTGCTTTATCAAGTGAACGTGCGTTGAGCTATATGGGAAAAGCGGGTTTTTTAGATAAAAATAGTTGTCAAGTTAATTCGATCAATGGCTTGAATGCGCTCCAAGTTTACGGCGTGCCAGATTGTATCAATAAAGTAACCAAATTTATTAGCCAGATCGATCAAGAGACGAAACAAAGCATTCAGACGCAACGTTCAATACGCATTTTTCCGCTTAAATATGCTTCAGCAACGGATACTGTTTATCAATATCGTAAACAAAATGTAACAGTGCCGGGTATTGTCAGTGTCTTGAAACAGATGAATCAAAGTAATGTAAGTGGCGCAAATGCTCAATTAGATACAACCGCATTTGCTGCCGATCCAAGGCAGAATGCGGTAGTGGTTAGTAGTAATAAACACGATATGGGGCTTTATAGCACGCTGATTAAACAGCTGGATATTGCACCAACGATGATTGAAGTCTCTGTGACGATTATTGATGTAGATGCTTCAGATTTTAACCAGTTAGGTATTGATTGGTCGGCAAATGCCAAAATTGGTGGGGGAACTATCTCTTTTAACCAAGGCACATCAGGCAGTGACAATTTTTCAACGGTCATTGGTAATACAGGCAATTTTATGGTGCGCTTGAATGCATTAGAGAAAACTTCTAAAGCAAAAATACTTTCTCGTCCGTCGGTGGTGACACTTAATAATGTCCAAGCTGTGTTAGATAAGAATATCACTTTTTATACTAAATTACAGGGCGATAAGGTAGCAAAACTGGAATCGGTAACAGCTGGCTCATTACTGCGTGTTACCCCAAGATTGATTGATAGCAATGGTCGGAAAAAAGTCATGTTATCACTCAATATCGAAGATGGTCAGCAAGCGAAGGCTATCAATGATAGTGAGCCATTACCGCAAGTACAGAATTCAGAGATAGCGACACAAGCAACATTGAATACTGGTGAAAGTTTATTACTTGGTGGTTTTGTGCAAGATAAAAACCAGACAGTGCAAAATAAAATTCCATTATTAGGCGATTTGCCATTGATTGGAGGTTTGTTCAGAAGTCAGGATCACAGCAAACAGAGTGTTATACGTTTGTTTTTGATTAAAGCAGAGCCTGTCAATCAAGGAGGTTAATCATGGCAAGCAATTATAAATTGCTATGGTTAAATGGTCCGATGCAAGGACGAGAATTATTTTTGCCTGAGGGTGATCTGACCATGGGAATAGATGGTGACATTATAGCACCATTAGCGGGTCACACTTCCTTATCACTGACGGTGCTGTCACAGGGGATTACGCTTAATCAGCCGATGACGGTATTAGTTGAAGGTGGCATACATATTGGCCCGATGATAATTCCGCTAAATCAAGTCATTGTTCTGGCAGGTATCGGTTTTATGATTGGGCGAGCAGATGAAACATTACAATGGCGTCCATTACCGAAGGCCAAACTGGCCGGCAAAACTAAATGGCGTTTATTACTGTGGTTGGGATTTTCGCTATCCATCGGGTTGGTAAGTTTATTTCTACTGTTATTACCACCAGTATCAACCAACCAGTTTGAGCCACATATTTGGTTAGAACTGCAGCTATTGGCACCTGAATTAACACAGATACAGACGCAATGGGATAGTAATGGTGTCTTAACATTGAGTGGTTATTGTAACAATTTTATCGCATTGTCGCGACTGGAAAGCGAATTGAATTTTCATGGCATTCGTTTTCGTGACAAGACAATTTGTATTGATCAACTCGTGGCAAATGTGCGGTCAGTTCTGGTCGCTAACGGTTATCTACAGGCGAAGGTAACAAACGGTAAAGAGGCAGGAGATATTATTATTTCAGGCGCAATTCAGTCCGGCAAACAATGGGATAAGGTTACCCAACAATTAGCCCAATTAAATGGTTTACGTCATTGGCAAGTAAGCAATGCTGTTGGTGGTTTTAGTCAGCAATTAATCGATGCATTACGGAGTAAAGGGTTATTAAATGGATTGATGGTTGAGGTTCGCCAAGACTGCATCATTATCACCGGTTTGAGCGACGCGGATAAGGAACAGAAAATAAATCAGGTAGTAGCTTCACTTTCTACTTCATCTGAGCAGCATATGAATGTACGAATTGAAAATATCCCTGTTCGCGAAAATTTAAGTGATTATCTTCCTGGTCAGGTTGTCAGCTATGGAGGTAACAGAGAAGCACCTTTTGTTGAGTTAAGTAATGGTGTACGACTTAAATATAATAGCCAGTTAAATAATGGTTATGTTGTTAGTCACATTGATTTTAACGGATTAGATTTAAACAGAGATGGTAATTCCGTACATATTCCATTTTCTTTTTAGGGGGGGCGTATGACATGTATTACAAAATTGGAAGAAAATTTAAAGCAACAACCAGAATATCAAGCAACTTATTTACAGCAGTTAGATGACTGTCAAAAAAGCCTAAGACAAAATAATACTAAATCTTCATTGGTATTATTAGATGCAGTCATAGCAGCAAAACAAGTTATTAATATTTTAGCACAGCGATATAAAAGCAAAATTAAATAAACGTTTATTTTTCTATTTCTTGTTTTCTATTTTTCAGTTTTTATAAATTTATTTTTATCATCAGAGTTTTTAACCAGAGGAAATAATTATGTTTAATGATATTCAAGCATTAATATCAGATTTAGATTCTCGTCGTTCATTGTTATTTGAACAAATGAAAGAGTTTGAATCATTGCAACTAGAAATTAAGCAATTGATTGAAGACGCTAGCCATAATGTTACTGCACAAAATAAGTTAAAGAAATTAGAACAAGCATTTCCTGAAGGTTTAGAAAAATACCAAAAGGATATTCTTGCTAAGATTAATTCCCTTGAAAAAAATTTTAAAGCTATAGAGAAAATTTTTAAATCAAGTGGCCATTATCCCTCTGATGAAAATAATACATTATTGGGATCAAAAGCTGAAACGAAGACAAAAAAGAAAACTTTCAAATCTTATACTTAGTTAAGAGGTTTAAATTATGACTAATCCAATAGTAAATTCATCAGGAAATAATTTTGTCAATGCAGCATTTGGCAATGGAGTTAACGATACCTCTACAATGTATGGAGATTCAGTATTATCCGGGGGTATTGCTGTACTCTATATGTTTATGAGTTTGTTATCTGATGTTGCCAATTCAAAATATGCGCAAATGCAGCATAAAGCTGATATATCACGTAGCGCCCAGGAGATGGCTAATAAGGTTGACGAAATCATTGCTGAAGTCTCTAAAAAAGGCGATAAAGCAACCGGCAAACTTCCCGAAGATGTTATCAAATATATGCGTGATAATGGTATTACCGTTGATGGCATGACAATCGATGAGTTTTTGAAAAAATATGGTGAAGATCTTGATCAAGGTAAATTACAAGCGGTTAAGGCAGCACTAGAAACCGTATCAAACCGCGCGTCAGATTTCGTTTCTCAATCTCAGCTGCAATTACAAAAAGTGATGCAAAGCTACAATGTGACAGTCAGTTTAATCAATAGTATGCAGACGATGTTGGAGGAAATGAATAAATCGATTGCCCAAAACATTCGTTAAGGAGGAATCCATGGATAATAAAGATTTTACAACTTTACTTAACTTTGTACAACAGGGTGGGGCGTTGAGTTGTTTGGCAAATGTTGATCAAAATGATCTTGATTTGCTTTACCACTACGGTATGCAACTTATGAATTATGGTGATTATCAAGGTGCCAAGCGGATCTTTTTCTTACTTATGCGATTGAATCAAGGTAGTTTTGATTATGTTTATGCCTTAGGAATCTGCTGCCAACAACTAAATGAACATGAAGAGGCTATTTTTTGTTTTGGTCGGACGGGAATGAATCGTTTGCATGATCCTCGTAGTCCTTACTTCGCTGGCATCAGTTATATGGCAGTTGGCAATCACGAATATGCAACAAAGTCTTTTCGTGCCGCACTACGGATATGTAACTGCTTGCCGGCTGAGCAATGGCCTGAAGTAAGGGAAAATGCCAACCAAAAGTTAGCTTATTTAATGGGAGAAACGTGCCATGAGTAATTTGAGTGTTTCCTCATCCATTAATTCAGCGGATATACAACATCCTAATGTGAATGATAGTTATCCTGTTGAAAAAGCGAGTTTACCTGAATGGTCGAAGCCAAGTATTGTTTTATTGAATGTGGAACGTGATGAAAAAAATGACGTCGTTAGCTATCAGAAAGCTAATGAGGCTTTTGCCCGAATATTGCAAGCCTTTAAAGCTGATGATGGTACCACATTAAATCAAATAGAAAAGGTATCAATTAACGATATGATAATGCTGGCTGCCAATCTGAGTTTGAAGGTATTTGGGGATACGGCTAATGCGGCAGCTAAAGCCAGCAAATTGATGACTGATACCCAAGTGTTTTTACGTGATCAACGGGTAAAAGAGTTTCAAAAACAGCTGGCTAAACAGATTGAGCAATCGGAAAGAGCGCAAAGATGGGGTATTTTCGCAGCTATTTTTGATTGGATTATCGGCGCAGTAGAGGCAGTTTATGGTGCGTTCAAGCTGATTGAAGGTGCTGCTCGGATTGCTGTTGGTGATGTTGTTGGTGGTTCATTAGCTATTGCCAGTGGCTCATCTTATCTGTTTGCTGGCATCGCAGGAATTGTAAAAGCAGCGGCTGAAACGGCGATATTTTTAGGCGCAGATAAGAACAAATGCCAGGAAGTTGCAGATATCGCTGGTAATATTCAGTTAGGTGCTGAACTTGTTGGCATGACGTTAGATATTTTCCAAGCCGGACGTGCGATATCGGCGACCAAAGCGATAGCCAAAACAGCAGGCGAAACCATGAAAGAAGCGGCGCCTAAATTAGTTGAAGCGGTGGTTAAAAATTCACCTCAAGAAATATCAAGTATTGCTCAGAAAGTTGGCCAGCAAGTCTCTGAACAGATCGCTGAACAAATTAGTAAACAAGTAATTAGTGGCGTGGAAAAAGGCTTAGAAGAAGTTGCTAAACGCGGCGGACAGATAGCCAAAGCATTAAGTGAGGCCTTCAGTCAAAAGGCAATCCAAACTCTGGTGACTCAATCCGTTGAGAAGATCGCTACCCAGGCAATAGAAAAAGGGGTGCAAATCACAGCTGAAGAACTCACTAAGCAGGTTACCAAGTTAATACGTAATGAAGTAATTAAACAAGCCATTAAAGCCTGTACTTTTGTTTCTCTAAATGTGGCATATATTTCAGCAAATGCAGGTAAAACTGTTACTAGCGGTATTATTAGCATAGAAAAAGCCAAGTTACAAAAACAGATTGAAACATTGATTCTAGAACAGAATTTTATGGAATTCTGCTTTGATTGGTATGACAAAGCCAAAGAACAGCAAGGTAAGACGATCAAAGATCTATTAAGTAAGCAGAGTGATACCTTAGAGGGTGTAACTAAGACTATTAGTGAAACAGGTATGTTGCAAGCACGTATAGCCAGTTCAACTGTTTAGTACCAGCAAATTTTTATGTTGTTGTTTCGATTAGCCATTGTTATTCATAAGTTGGCAATTAAATAGCTGAATTTTGATAATCGTAATTGCTTGCTAATGCTACTCTAGTTCAGATTGGAACATGATTAGTTTGACAACAATTGTGAGAAAGTAACATTCAGCCGCTAATTGGTGGTTGATCACAAAATAGCAATCGGTGTTGCTCCAATATCACCAATAGCAGAAATTAATGATTAATAACGCAACGACATAAAAGCATCCTAGCAAGCAGTGTGAGTAAAAAGATAGCCATAAGGCGCAGTAAAAATGGGTATTTTACGGCTATTTTTACTCGTTATTCAGTTAATTTTAGTAGGAGGCAGTTATGAGTAATATTCAATTAATGTCAGCGAATTCAGCTTCAGTCAATAAATATGACGGTTTTGATAACAATGGGCTTTATGGTGGTGATATGGATGTTATCGCTCAGTTCGATGAATTGTTAATTAAGCTGACTGAGATGTATAAAAAACTGCGCAATATTTTGCAGGAATTTAATCAAAAGCAACAACAGCTAGGCTGGAATTTACAAGTGGAATCGCTCGATAAAAAACGTGAAGGTATTGAATATGCCTGTAAAACAGCTCTGTTAACAGGCGGATTTCAAATTTTTTCGGGGACAATTGGCGTGATAAGTACTGGTTTGTCGGAACCATTTGGTGAGATGGCCACATATTTGGGGCAAGCCACGAGTAAAGGTTTTGAAGGGGCTGGGCAACTAACTTCTGCTGAAACGACAAAAATGGCAGAATTCTACAAAGTCGAAGGTGATTTTCAAGCGATGAATTCTCAGAACTACGCAAAAAACATTAAGGATACATGGGATAAAGCTTGCCAATTATCCGAACAAATACGATCCATCAATAAAGATTTTGTTGACTTATACGCCCGTATTAGTTCAGCGTTAGTCAATAAGTAAATTTTAGTTAATCAACAAGATAGCGAGTAGTTTAGGTTAGCATAAGCCGTTCAAAATAATCTATTGGGCGGTTTTAATTAAGTGAGGTTTTACCCAAGATGGCAATAATAAATATCAACAAGGAGGTTACTCTAGAGCAATTAACAACCATGATTGAACAGGTATTTGCACAACCACAAACACTTGCACAACAACAAAACATCTCAACCGAGATATTAAATGCGACTTATCAGCAAGCTTTAGATGCCTATCAACAACAGCAAATGTCATCAGCATTAACTGCTTTTACTTATTTGGTAATGTATCAGCCTTACGAATTTGACTATCTTTTCGGATTGGCTTCTACATTACATGGACTTGAACAATATCAGCATGCATTAGTGTTTTATGGTTATGCCAATTTACTTGATGCTAGAGATGCGGGCGTGACTTTTCGTATCGCTCAATGCTATCTGGCAATAGAGCAAACCAGTGAGGCTATTGATGCATTACAGACATCAATAGAGCAGAGTTTTATTGCACCGATACAGCCTGATATATGTAGACTTGCACAGACATTATTAGATGAAGTTATGCAGTGACTTTCATGCTTAATAAGAGGGTATTTTATGTCATATGATAATACTATCAATGCTCACAGATCAGCCTTAGCTTACCTTGATCTTGATTCATCAGAAATGAAACTGTCAACTGCAACACGACAATTTAATATTAGCCAGATACCACTGGCACCAGCCACTAATGTGACTCAATGGTTAGATCTTGAGGTTAAGAAAGGTGATCTTGAGGTAAGCAAACCGCTGGATCTAGGACCAGTAATTGAACAGCGAATTAATCAGTCTAAACAATACTATGATCAAGCTAAGCAGCAAGGTATTGAAATTGTTAAACGCTCTTTTTTTAAAGAATTATTAAATGTCGGGATCGCTGGCGGTGGCTTAGGTCTTTCGCTTGCTGCTACTTTGTTGACTGGCGGAGCGACAATTCCATTGCTGATTGTTTCCAGTGTTACATTTGGGCTGGCCGTTGCCGATGCTGGATGTGCTTATGTTGATTGGCATAGTAAAGCAAAGGGGGGGGAAGGCTTGAAATTAGGTGCTGATAGCATCGTTAACGGTATTTGTCTGTTCTTCAATAAGGTCGGCATGGCAAGTGGTAGCGCTGAAAATTGGGCTAAATATACCTCTGCTTTGTTACGTGCTGGTTTAGCTGTGAGTACCTTATGTACTTCCGGGCCAGTCACGGCAGCGACACTTGGCAAGTGGAGTAGTCTCTTTGCAACGACTAAATTTGCAAGTAGTTGCGTCGATATGTTTGCTTCAAGAACGGCGGCTGTAACTGTGGACAATGCAACTGAACAAAAAATTTTGCTTCAGGAGAAGCAATTGCAGCAAAAACAAGCGCTAAATAAATTAGAGAAGATACGTCATAGGCTTTCTGAGCAACAACGAGAACAACAAGATCAACTCAATTTGCAGATACAGGCAGAATTAGAGCAAACAGAACGTCAAGCTAGCTTTAAACATGATTTGCAACTTTTGAAGGAAAATGCCGGCTTAAAGAAAGAAAATCTGCAATTGAGGCATCAATTTGATAGGCTGAAGAGTAGCACACCATCTGATACATAAAGATAGCGATAAATGTTATCATTGTTTGGAAAATAATGGCTAAAAGTTGCAATATCATCTGGCAATATTTAGATTTTATGTTGGATATTAAGCAGATAATCTAAAGAAAATAAAAAATTAACGGGCTTTGTTGTAGCCTGTTAATTTCTTCAAAAAATATACTTATTCTTTAATTTGATAAATATATTAATTTTTTTTAATGTTTAAACCTCAATTTATTTCTTTTCATTTAATAATAAAACTTATTAGAGAGATCGTCTTTAATTGTTTTATTCCATCCAGTTCTATCTATTTATTAAGTACCTTGCCATAGTAGTTTAAAGTCTGATAACAAATTATGTATTTTTTATTGTTATTTCAGGTGAATACCGGATATAGAAATTGAATATTAACGACCAAACTGTGTTTAAGAAGTAAAACAATAAAACATAGGTAAGTCATTCAACAACAAGTAAACACTAACATAGAAATATTAATAGAAAAGAGTTGCATGGGTTTTTTAGTTTTATTAAAAAGGTTTGTATACGGATACATCGTTAAGTATTTTGATCAATTGAAATAACATCGTTTATGTCGTTTGGTAATACCTATTTACAGCCATTTTATTTGCTTAATATTTTTAAAATGAGATGTATGATGTATAAAGTTTGGCAAACGATGCTTAATTTGACGTTAGAGAAAAATTATGGATTTCAACGCTATCATCAACCAATTATCGCAACTATCTGCTAATGCTGCTGACGATATTAAAAGTGAAATCGCCAACGCTAATCCTAATAATCCTGATCAGATGTTGCAGATGCAGTTTGCAATACAGCAATATTCCAATTTTATCGGTTACGAAAGCGCTTTGATCAAAGTGGTTAAAGACATGATACAAGGAATTATTGCCAAAATATGAAAAGAGAAGATAAACAATTATTGGTAGAAATTGCCCTTGCGGCTGCTAACCATGGATTAATCAAACAGGCTTATGCCATTTTGGCGGCGTTTCCTGAATTGATTGCTGATGAAGAGTCACGTGGGTTATGTAGTAGTTTGGTCTACTTTGCATTAGGCGAAAAAAGTTCCGCGATACGTGCATTGACGGGCTTGCGGAGTAATCAAGCGGAAGGATTACGTTGTTTATTTTCCTTACCAGCTGACATGCTCAATCATTCGCAAATTTGTACTTTATTAGCGGGAGATGAAAATGGATATTAAAGCGGTAGTACCCATCAATTTGATGAAGACACAAGCGGCGGAAACGATTAATCCAGACACTAAGTTAGTGGAAAAATTCAATCAATTAATGCAAAACGAGCACGGACAAACTGAAACATTGGGGGTAGTGCTGCCATCAAGCGTTGATGCGACAGCTCAGGCACTGTCACCTACGCAAGCCGTTCAAGGACAAGCAATGGTAGTGAAAGCGGTGCTTGAAGTGGATATGGTAGCCAAAACCGCGGGAAGTCTTGCACAATCGATTAATAAATTAGTGACAATGCAATGAAATACTTAAAGTATTTATGTTTATTATTAGTGTTGTTCTTGACCGGTTGTAAGGTCGAGTTATATCACAATTTGCCGCAAGATGAAGCTAATCAGATGGTTGCATTATTAATGCTAAATCATATTGATGTTAATTCTGAAATCGATAGCAAAACAGGCAAAGTGACCTTGCAAATCGAAAAAGATAAGTTCATCGATGCAGTGGAAATATTGCGGCAAAATGGTTATCCCAAAGCCCAATATGTCGGTATTGAGGATCTTTTTCCAGCTGGTCAATTAGTTTCTTCTCCTGCGCAAGAAGAAGCCAAAATGCGTTATCTCAAAGAACAACAGCTAGAGCGTACGTTATCGAGTATGGATGGTGTTATTAGTGCACGAGTCTCGATTGCTCAGGCGGATAATAGTGACGGTAATATTAATAATACCACACCAGAAAAATCAGTAGCGGTTTACATTAAATATTCACCCGAAGTTAATATGAGTGGGGTTGAAGCACAAATTCGCAACTTAATTAAGAATGCGATATCAGGATTGCAATACGATAAAATTAGTTTGTTTTTACAACCAGCAGAATTCCGTTACCAACCACAACTAATTAAAACCGATGACGAATGGCAACATATACAAAATTATATTGTGGAGAATAAAAAGTTAATTTTGTTAAGTTTTGCTGGTGTATTTATTGTAGGGACGGCAGCGTTAATATTTGGACGTCGTAAGGATAAATCTTGATGACTGAACTTGTGGTAAGATTTAATTATTTGTTATCCCATCCAGGCGAAGTAATACATGCTAAATGGTGGCAAAGAATTGGACTTAATGAGTGGCAGTCTCGCTACCATATTAGTAATGAATTAAAACGACGCTTAGATAAATTAATACTCAATCGATTAGGGTTTCAACCTACTTTATATCGTCAACTACCTGAGAATATACAGCCTTGGCTTTCGTTAATAACAAAAATACCGTTTTTATTCACTGTCGTTGGGCTAGTTTGTAATCCTTATCCTGACTATTTGTGGGATAGTGTTTATAGGTCACGTTTGACGACCTTATTAAGCCAGAAACAGATAAAACAAGTAATCGCTTTATGGCCAACCGAGCACCACACTGTTATGACGCCTTGGCTAGTTGAAGAGTTCCTTGAACAGGCACAACTTTATGCTTTGAATATTTTTTCTCATTATTGGCAAGGTCAGGATTTTGTGAAGCTACTTAGCTGGTATTTTGCTCCACTAGAGGAGCAGATAGACTGTTCACAGCAGCAGATTGAGCAGGCAGTTCGATGGTTATTTCGTTTGGAGCGTTTCTTATGAATCGATTTTTAGTGTTAGTCAAAGAGTTTGAGCTCTCAAAGCAAACATTGGAAATCACCCCTCATGAAATTCAGCAAGGTTTAGCTGAATGCAGACGGGAACAGAAAGCCCGGCAGCGTATTAAACGATATGTAGATAAAGTGCGGCAAGAGTGTAATGCTCTTCGTCTTGAAGCCGAAGAAATTGTTGCCAAAGCAGAGAGAACTGCTAAACAGCAACAAGAAGCGTGGCGAACACAATTGCGGAAGGAAGTGGTTGCAGAAAGTATCGATTGGCTTGTTGAGCAGGCCCAACTAGAAAAACAGTTAGTCATCGTCTTACAGGAACGTATCTGTCAACAAGTAAAATTAATCATCAAAGCTTGGAGCCAAAAACAAAATATTAGTCAAAATCTTATTACCCAGATCACCGAACAGATCAGTAAAGCAGCCACTAAACAAAGTTTAACCTTAAGTGTTGCACCGGAAGAGGCTGATGAGGTACGTAAGGTATTTACAGAGAATATGCAAATTAATATCCGTTCTGATTTTGCGCCATGGCAGGCAGAACTTAGTTCAAGTTGTATGACATTACGCTTTGATTTATACGAACATCTTGATCGGTTGATTGAAGCCTGTGTTCCCTGCCATGAAAAAAAATACTTGAGAGGAACTTGTGATGCGAATTGAGCAAATTGATTATCTCGATTTTCAATCTCTGCAAAATAACAAGAAGTCAGAAAGTTTTTTACCTACAGAAAGTACAGCAATGCAAGCCAGTGTTGCATTAGCGGAAGTACGAGCTGAAGCGCTTGAAGAAACTTTAGAAGGTTTGAGCTTAGGATTAAGCCAAATGATGAAAAAAATAGCCGATTCAAGTAAGAAACAAAGTGCATTATTTAATGGTGTAGAAAAACTATTGCAGCAATTGGATGAAAAGCAACACGGGTCTATTGAGCAAATTGCAAAGCAATTACTTTCCCTTAAAGATGGCGAAAAAATTTTACAGCAACTTCCTCAACTTGCTTTGGATAAAGGACAGCTTATTTTTTTGTTAGCAACTTTAGTTGGTATGACAAGCTTAGCTTTATCTGAACGATTGAAAATTAAAAAATTTTTAATGTCGTTGTTAGCAGAAGAAGATATTGAGTTAGCGTTAATTGCAGCTACACAAGGAATGGTTATTAACACTTCACGCTTGCAAGCTTTGCGTCAACTCTATCAGCATGCAGCGCGCGGAGAAAAAGGGTTGAGCCATTGGTTTAAGTTATTACAACAATATAAAGATCGACGGCGCACTATCCAAGTATTAATACGTGCAGTATCTGAGCCACTGGTAAGTCATGACCAGTTAGACATGACTAAATTGGTAACTACGATTGACGATTTACGTCGCTTATGGCTGTTTTTAGCTTTTGATGAGCACTGTGCTTGCTTGTCTCGTACCATGAATTTAGCAAACGATAAGGTTGCAGAAATCAGTATTGAATTATTAGAGCAAGGTTGGATCTATCCTGAAGCATTAGCACAGTTGATAATAGCTTTACCATTGACAATTATGCAGTGTTTAATCTTTTTACGTAAATGGCGCGAAATTATGGTGGTCATGAGTGAAGCTTGTTATCGCGATCCAGAGCAGAAAGAGCACATTATAGAGGTCATGCTACAACTACTTGAACAGTGGGATGATGAGTATGCTGTTTAATGGAGAGAAAAATGCGCAAAGAAGATAGTGTACTTGCTCGATTTGGCCAATTACTAGGTTTACCTTTGGTATGGGATGGTAGTGATCAGTGTACTTTATTACTTGATAATCAATTAATGATGTCCATACATGCTAAAGGAACTTATTGGCAATTATACGGTTTTTTAGGCCAGGTTGATGTGCAAAAAGCACATTTACTATTCACTACTTGTATGCACCACAATATGCAATTGGTTGAAAATAATGATGGGGCTGTAGGCTATGATTCAGTGCAGCAAACTTTACTATATGCAGTTAATTGGCCAATTCCGGCTAGTGGAGAAGAATTATTAGTATGGTTTGAACGCGCAACAATTTGCTATGAAGCACTTTACCGTGAATTTAGTCAATGTCCGGAGCTAACAATATAGGTTGTTATATGATTATTAAATTAGAGGGATTTTCAAAAAATTTGTGGGCTGATCCTTGTTTGATATCGCGGCAACAGGATAAAGGTAGTTCGGGCTTGGCTCATGCTAAGATGAGTTTTAATGATCATGTGTTAAGTACATTAGCCAAATTACCTTTTCTAAAAAATGAAAATGCGATTCGCACTTATGTGGCACGTCTTAATATAACGGTTCAACAGAAATTAACACTGTTTTTACGCTCGTTAGCGGAAAGATATGGTTTAGCTACGGTTAAACAGACGCTGCCTAGATTAGATTTATCGCAAAAGACTCCATTGGCTGCCCATAAAATTGAGTTTATTCCACAATCGTTATTATTGGCCATGAGTCAACCACCTGAAATATATGCTCCACATACTCAAGATATTAATAATAAATTATTTTTACTCATCCAGTGTAGCAATGCGATAAAGCGACTAGTAGGTCAAGGTGGACCCGGCCATTTACCTATTCCGACTGCAATACCGAAGTTCGGCAATTGGTTTTATACGGAAGATGCGGATATTCAAAAAGTACAGCAGGTTATTGCTGGTTATCATCAGCTAGTTGAAAAAGAAGAGTATCAAAGTGCATCATCACGCTTGTTAGCTTTAACCGATGTACGTAACCAGGGTGATGAATTTTCTGATCTCTATAGCAAATTAAAAAGTTATCTTGAGTCTTATCAGCAAGCACTTATTGATATTGAACAATGTTGTCTTACAGTTCCTTCCGCACAACACGTTCATTTGACTTCATTTTTACAACATGTTTTAGAGCAAAAAAAGCACATAGCCACTATTGCTATGCAATTGGCAATTTTATCTGAGTTTTGGCAGCAGACAGTCATCGAGCGGCAGATCATTCATACCCGTTTTGAGAATTTGCCGGCAGAACTTAAAAATTTGGCCTCCGAATCGGTATTATTACTCAGTCATCAACTTGTAGAAATGTTTGATCAGGCACTATCAATAGAGGAGTGGCAAGTACAGTTAACTGAATTCTGGGTGAAGGTCGAGTTACCATTACCTTCACCCGCTGAACTGGCAACTTTAGTTGCCATTATGGCTATTGAGCGCCCTGAATTAGCGGGTCAAGTTGTTATTCCTTTTAAAGAAGAAAAAGATAAAATTCAGTATGGTATATATCAACAATTAAACCAGGTGCTAAAACAGAGTCAGATTCAGGCTAAAGATAGCAAAAAGGTGTTTGAAGAGCGTTTGGGATTTGATGACAAACAGAGTAATGTTCGTAGTCGATCAGCATTTTTAACTAACTGGTTAAATCAATCCGACCAAAAAAACCTTTTACATGAACAATATGTCGCAGCGATGCTGATTGGCATTAGTGGTGAACGTTGGATATCACAAGGTAAAACTCTTATTGCTGATGGGGCGGTTAATATTGCAGATTTAGAAATAGAGCCTGGTTGTGAAGCTGATATTCAGCACTTAGCCGAAGATAAAAAACTGGTTGCCTTGGTGAGACAAGTGCTAACTGCACAAGATCAAGTCTATCGGTTTGAAGAATTATATGATGGTGAAAGCAATCAACCTGCCATAAATTTCCATTATGACGTAAAACAACGTGTGTTGTCATCACGAGTAATGGCATCGCCTGAGAGGTATTTGCCTTTTTTAACTGGCAAAATGGCGACGCTGACAGATTATTATACCTCATTGCAATCTCTGACGCAGATGTTAGATGCAGAAAAAGTGCGTTGCCGTTTTAAAACAGAGCTTAAACAAATCAGCGAACAAACACAGCATTTACGTTTGTTGCAGGAAGCAACGACGGTTTGGCACAGTGTTAAACAGCAATGTCAGCAACAAGACCAATATATTAATCAGTTGCACAAATTGCAAGATATTACTATTCAAGAAATAAGAGAGCTTAATAAACAAGGCTATCTGGCTTTCTTACCACAGTTACGGCAACTTGATTTAGCGATGTATGACCTCAGCTTGCGACAGAAAGAGTTAAATAGAGAACTGCCAACTCTGGCATTGCATTTAGACACTCTTTTTCAAGGCAAAAACTGGCAGCAAAGTGATAGATTACAAAGTGAGCCACAGGTTAAAGAGTATTTAGCGAAGAAAAATGAGCTACAAGAAATTGAGCAAAGGATTATAGAGCAGGATGAAGAATATCAAGCTTCTTTACTGATGTTGGTTCGCTATGATCGGCAGGTAAATAAAGGCGAGGGATATCCAGAGCAGGGTGATTATTACAGCGTACAAGCATGGCGGCATTGGGTGGTGCAAAATATTACCGGCCAATGGGGAGGTTGGTTAGGTAAATTTAGACCTGATCTGCGAACCTTGATTTTACAGCACCAGCTAGCAAAAAATGGTATGCAAACGTTGATGGAAGCTTATCAAGCGCTATGGCTGGTTCTAAAGCCTTCTTACCTAAACGATACAGTGGATAGTGATAAATCTCAAGGCATCTCAGTAGCATTTAGTGGTTTACATCGTTGGGTAATGGCACATCCAATGGAATCACAAGCGCTGGCGAAGGATATTACCCATGCTTATAAAATTATCAGCACTAATAGTGGTTTGTTTGGTGCCAATCTTGCTGCCGCTGTTAGTTCGATTTGGCAAAGTGCGACGATAGAAAATCAAGTTAAAGATATTGTGCAGGGTACACGAGAGGTTTTGCCCTTACAGCCATCGTACTCAATGACACCTGAAGTGGTCGCACTATTACATTTTACGCATTTATTACCTTACGCGGCAGGCAGTATCAAAGGCAGTGTTCAAAGTGGGTTGGCTAGTTCAATTGCATCGTTTTTTGGTGCCGGTTGGGCCAATAATATGATAGGTGGCTTTATACAAACTTGGGCGGAACAGAAAGTTGCCTCAACGGTATCAGCCCATCATAATACTGAAGTGATAGTTAATGCACTCATGTTAGGAATCAGTGAACAGGGTAGTTTTAAAGATCGTGCTAGCTCGGTAGTGAGTTATATGATGAAACGCCAGTTATTGCAAGATATTAGTACCTTAGGTCGTGATTGTTTTGAAACCAGCAAAGCAGGAACTCTTCGGCGCAGGTGGCAAGGTACTATTAATTTTTGGCAGCAAATGGATGTTAAAGCAAAATTATTTAGTGTTGCCACAATTACTGGTACCGCAGCCATTTCAGCTACCGTTGCCGTGTTAGCGGTCATGTTCATAATAGGAACAGCAGGAGTGGATTTAGCAGCATTAGGTGTTTTAGGTGTTGGCGCATTGTTAGCTGCCACCATAGGAGGTTGCTTTGGTTATAGTGGATTAAGTTTACTTAAACATAGCGAATTGCTTGGTTTTCGTCAGGCATATGAATATGCACAAGATAAAATGACCGAACAGTGTATTCAGAAAGCGTTACAGCGATTTGTCAACAAGAAATATCAGAGTAAAACAGTGGCTGAACATTTAGATATTCAGTTAGCCGATATTGAAAAACATATTTCATTTAAGCAGGTAACGAAGCAGGCGCAAGCTCAATCTTTTATGCTACAACTGGAGAATTGGGGACGAATACAACAGCAGCAATTAAACAAACATCAGCAAGCAGAACGCACTAAATTACTGGATAAGGTTTCACAACAATTAAATGGTTGGCAAGAGGTTGATAGCCAGCAATTGACAAAGTGTTTAGATGATATTGATGCGGTACTTGTTCAGTCTACAGTTGTTGCCTGGTTTTATCAGCAATAGGGCAAAGGTATCGGTTAGCAGCCGAATTATATTAGCTTGATTTAAATAACTTATTAATTTAATCAAACTATCTGGGGATGTTAACTATGGCAACACGCCCACTAATATTTTCTTTAATTTTAACCTGGTTGACGCAAAGTTTATTTTGCTTGCCATTAGGTTATTTCAGGTATTTACCGGATACGAACACAGGGCTTCCTCTAGCATGCTTAATTAATAGCTAAGAGGAACAACATGAAATTGCAACTGGTTCGTAATCTTGAACATTTTTTTTCTTTGTTCAATCACAGAATAGTCGAAATTTCAACAGCAATTGAGTGCCACTGGCTACCTTTTGGTCTACGTATTGAAATCATTGAAGAGCGTTTTCTTATTACTAGTTGGTTGTTGAAAGAGGGTGATTATGATCTGCTACAAGCATTAGAGCTTAATCAACCAGAGCGGTTTTGGGGGATCCCTCAGCGAGTATTTATTATTCGCCAACGCCCCTATTTGAGTGCATGGTGCCCAAAAGAGAGTGATGGTCTTTTTTTATTTCGTCTATGTCAAAGACAACGTCAATTTCTTTCTAAGTTACCTAAAGGAGCCTCCTGATAATGTCAATAGCTCGTTGGTTAGCACAAATTGCAGGACGTCAAGATATTATCCTTAGCGCCATGTTAATGCTGTCAGTATTCATGATGATTTTGCCCCTGCCGACTACCTTAATTGATGTATTAATAGCGATCAATTTAGGGTTATCGATCATTTTATTTATGATGGCTATCTACATTCGTGATCCGCTTGATTTCTCAGTCTTTCCGTCTATGTTGTTGATTACTACATTATATCGTTTAGCTCTGACTATCAGTACTAGTCGCCTAATTTTATTACAACATGATGCCGGCGAGATTGTGTATACATTTGGTAGTTTTGTGGTTGGCGGTAATCTTGGGGTTGGTATCATTATTTTTGCCATTATCACCATTGTACAGTTCATTGTTATTACTAAAGGTTCTGAACGTGTGGCTGAAGTGAGTGCTCGATTTTCTCTCGATGGTATGCCTGGTAGACAGATGAGTATTGATGGTGATATGCGGGCAGGTATCATTGATGCGAGTGAAGCCAAACGACAAAGGGCATTAGTACAAAAAGAGAGTCAGCTTTATGGTGCAATGGATGGTGCGATGAAATTTGTTAAGGGTGATGCCATTGCTAGCGTGATTGTCATTTTAGCGAATATCTTTGGTGGGATTGCCATTGGTGTTATCCAACATAATATGTCGGCAACGGAAGCATTAAATACCTATGCTATTTTGTCGGTTGGTGATGGATTAATTGCTCAGATCCCGTCGTTGCTTATTTCAATTACGGCAGGCTTAATCGTTACTCGAGTACCCGGAGAGAAAAAGAATAATTTGGCTAATGATTTGGTACAGCAAGTACTCAGTCAACCCTCATCACTGCAAATGACCGCTGGTATTTTATTAGTCTTTTCTATTATACCTGGTTTTCCTTGGTTTGTATTTAGTGCATTAGCATTAATGCTTTTTGTCTGTGCTTATTGGATGAAACGTAATGCAAAAGTAAAAAAAGGTTCAGGTCAAGTTTACCCGTCAGCAAAAAATGGAACGGAACAGGCATCACGTGAGATGACACCAGGCACAATACCGCTGCTAGTCATCGTTGGGCAACAAATAATGACAGAGACTATGGCTGACAAATTGCAAAATTTACGTTGGCAATTATTTGAAAAATTAGGCTTGCCTTTACCAGAAATACAGTTGCAAGTTGACATAAAAGAGCCAAACAAGTTACAAATACTTTTATATCAAGAACCGGTCTTCAAGACAGCAGTAGATCCTACCGCAACTTTATTAACTCAACCAATTGATTTACCTCAAGTACGTAAAGAGCAGCTAATCTTTAATCATCAGCCAGTTTATTGGCTAGAGGGCGAACATCAATCATTGCCACTGGACACAGGCTATAAGGGCGTAGAAATTGTCACCTATTTGGTAGAAAAGGTCGTTTATCACTATGGTAAAGAGTTTTTAGGGGTCCAAGAAACACGGTATCTGATGGATGCAATGGAGATGCGTTATGCCGAATTAGTCAAGGAATTACAGCGCTTACTACCAATCAGTAAAGTGACTGATATTTTACAGCGTTTAGTTGAAGAACAGATTTCTATTCGTGATCTAAGAACCATTTTCGAAACGCTTGTTGAATGGGGAGCGAAAGAAAAAGATACCGTGATGTTGACTGAGTATGTTAGGGTTTCTCTTCGCCGTCATATTCGTCGCCGTTTTACTAGCGAAGAGGGTTGGATCCCTATGGTATTAGTCGGTGATGGGATTGAAAACAGTATTCGTGAATCTATTCGCCAATCTGCTATTGGTTCTTACTGCGCACTTGAACCTGCGCAAGAGCAGCAGATCATTGCCGCCATAAAACAAAAATTACCAACTCAAGCCGATTGTGTTGTGTTGACTTCACTTGATGTACGTCGTTATCTACGCAAAATTATCGAACCAGTATTGACAACAACCGCTGTACTTTCATTCCAAGAAATTGGTGAAGGTGCCGATATTAAAGTCCTTGCTCAAGTTGATATTACAGGGGAGAGACTGGATGCGCTCGCTGGATAAAATAAAAATCGTTCGAGCTATGGTTAGCCCACTATTTCAGCCATTGACCGATATTCTACCTTATCGATGTCTAGGTAAGGTGCAGGAAGTATTTACTAATTTAGTTAAAGTGAAACTACCCGGTGCTAAGCAAGGTGAGTTATGTCTGATTGATAATCGATTAGCGGCAGAGGTAATTACCATCAAAGAGCAAGAAGCTTGGCTATCACCATTCGACGCGACCATAGGGTTAGTTGCTGGCGCTTATGTTGAGCGTTTGGGGCATGGACACCGAGTGCGAGTAGGTGAACATCTATTAGGTGGTATTGTTGATGGTTTAGGACGGCCGCTAGAAAAAATGTCAATTGCTGGTGAATGGCGGAGTAATCATAATGTCGCACCCGATCCATTAACGCGCCAGTTAATTAGTGAAGTTTTGCCAACTGGCATCAAAGCGATAGATGGTATATTAACGCTTGGTATTGGTCAAAGGATCGGTATTTTTGCCGCGGCTGGTGGCGGCAAAAGTACGCTACTCGGTATGTTAGCTAGGGGCTGTGAAGCCGATGTGGTGGTATTGGCGTTAGTTGGCGAGCGGGGGCGTGAAGTGCGTGAGTTTCTCGATAAGCATTTGCCTGCTTCGGCAAGAAGAAAAACCATATTGGTTGTCACCACCTCAGATCGCCCTCCTTTAGAGCGAATGAAAGCTTCTCTGACGGCAACCACCATTGCTGAATATTTTCGTGATCAAGGTAAACGGGTATTATTGATGGTGGATTCATTGACCCGCTTTGCGCGCGCCGCACGCGAAATTGGTTTAGCAGCAGGGGAACCGCCTGTTGCCAATGGTTTTCCGCCAAGCGTCTTTGTTCATATGGCTGCTTTATTAGAGCGGGCGGGTCCGGCTAAGGTGGGTAGTATTAGTGCTATTTATACCGTGTTAGTGGAAGGCGACAATATGAATGAACCTGTTGCAGATGAGGTTCGTTCTATTTTAGATGGCCATATTATTTTATCCCGTCAATTAGCTGCAGCAGGGCATTTTCCAGCTATTGATGTGAACGCCAGTGTTAGCCGCATTATGGATAATATCGTCAGTAAAGAGCATAGCTTGCATGCCCGTCGCTTAAGGCAATTGCGAGCGCTTTTTCAGGATGTTCAGCTATTAATTCGGGTTGGTGAATATCAATCCGGGCAAGATAAAGATACCGATGAAGCGATTGAAAAAAATCCAAAAATTAATCAATTTCTTTGCCAAGATTGTGATGAATTAGTTTCATTTGACCAGACGATAGAAAATCTAACCCAACTAGTTTAGCATATATGAAAAATGAATTTTCTAACCATGAGCGCATTATTATTAAACGACTATTGCGAATACGTCAGCAGCGAGAAATCTGCTTGCAATCTCAACGGCAACAAATTCAGCGTGAGCAGGAAGCTATGCAAGTAACCCTGGCAGAGCTACAACAGCAACGGCTGAAACTTTGGCACGATTTAGCAACGCCTTCATTACCAAATGAAACCATTTCCCGCCACCAGCTAGCGCTATTTAAACAATCTATGCGAGAAATTTATCTTGAAGAGCGCAAACTGAAGGCTAATATCGATCAATTACGTCAGTCGATTGATGAACTCGAGTGCCAAAAACAGCAACTGGCTAAAGAACATCTGGTAATGATTAAAAATCAAGAAAAACTGAAAGAGGTGGTGAATGACTAATATGATCCATTGTAATGTTGCCATCGGTAATTTGGTGCCCAATATTCAACGCCGACAGGAGGCTGATCCGGAACTAAAACGTCGTTTTGACCGTTATCTGCAAGCCCAAAAGCCTAATAATATATCGTTAGCATCTGGTTTGCCTTCTGTATTAGAGACACTGGCTTATACCAATAGCTCAGCGACAGTAAATAATGTTTATCTGTTACGTCAGGGCAACAGTTTAACTTATCGACTACTTAATGGGCCGATGATGGGTATGATGATCATTGCTCGTTGGGAAAAATATGGTGTGGTCCATTTGCAGTTAAAACCGGCTAATTCTGTTCAACGTCAAGTATTAGCACGAGTCGAGAATAAACTAAAAGCGACATTAGCTGGGCGGGGTTTTTTACTGTCTTTGGAGATAGAAGATGGAGCACAATGAGCGGCGAATGCTTTATCAGTGGTTAACTACCGGTTTAGTAAAAGATAATTGTCGTATTCAGCTGGCTTATGTTGAAGGTGATGGACAGTGGTGGTCATGGATGGCTAATGATTTGGTTGGTATTTGGTGTGATAACACCAATTGGCAGCATGCTCTGCAAACCTATAGTGGTAGCCTTGATCCGACACTTGTTAGCGAAGATTTGTATCCTTGTATTAGTGCTGCCTGGTTTTCATTACTGGGAGAAACGGTTAATGCTAGATTAAGCCAACAACCAACGGTTTATCAGTTGCCTAAGGAAATTTATCCCGTTATTACGGTAGATGAATGTCAGTTTGTGGTGGTCAATATCGGATTGGAAAAATGGCAGAATGCTTTCTCCGATTGGACACGTTTTGACGTTCCGTCACCACAAGTTACGGTTAAATTGTTAGCCGGTTTTATCGCTGATTGCGAAAATATTCGTCATAAATATGGTTATTGGTTATCAGGTGACGTGGATATTCGGAACGGAGAAGCATTATTATGGTGGCATGCGCCATTGGCTGTTGTCACATTAACCGATGTTAATCAATTATGGGTAAAAGAGATACGACCGCCGATCACATTTAACCAAATACCCTATTTGGCACAGGTTGCTACCGTTGATTTGCCATTAGCTCGACTTTATACGCTTATTAAAGCAGAAAATTTGACTGGTAAAGTGACGTTAGATAGCCGAGTCTGTTTATTATGTAATGAACAAACGATTGCCTGGGGAGAACTACTCACTACTCGAAGCGAGATGGCATTTCACTGCCTTGAATTGGAAAAATAGTTCTGCCATTTTTTCTGGCCTCTTTTGCTAATGCGATAATATGGAAAATTTTTAGCTTAGACAAAAGAAGTAGAAAAAATAGTAGCTGTAATAAAGCTATATATGATCATGTTTATGATGACATGCAATGCATTTAATTTTATCGGACAGATACAGCAAAATTATTGATAACACAACAGCACCAATAAGGTATAAATAGCCGGTTACGTTTTCATGCCAGTCATATAACAACACGCAATAGAATGAGATTGATGATATTAACAGGAAAGCTATTATCAGCAATAAGTATGACACAATCAGCGATGGGCATTTTTTCATATAACCTCCTAATTAGATTAGATGACAATATTATTTCAGCTTCTATCTTACATTGATATGATCCTAACTATAGATGATCGTTAACAGATCGTATAAAAATTTTAAATTTTTCATTATATTTAATCTCTTCTGATACCGTTAATAATGTTTTTTAGGCTATTATAAAGTTCTTTTTGCTATTTATCACCAGGCTGGCGGCTGAATTTTTTCAACACACTATGACAATGTTCTGTCTCATAATCAATCACTTGGTTATATAAAACGGCGCTACAAGTAAAAGCGTTTCTGGTGCCAAATAAACACTCCTTCCAATCATCAAATGTATTTTGTGCAATCAGCGTGGGATCCATTCTGTGGGCTTTTTCCATTAAGGTGTAAGCATAATATCTAGGCATTAGCGGAGAATCCAATTCGGTACCAAAGATAGCACTGGAGGAATAACGGGTAAAAACGACAGATAGAGCAAGCAAGTGTTCTGCTTTGTCTCGTTTGGTACTGGCTGTCAAATTATACAGATTCATGATTTGGTGAAAATTTTCATTTTTTAATGTACAGCCTTGTTCCAAATCAAGCACCTGAGTAAAAATGTCCTTTAGCGTCTGTTGAGAAGTTTCATCAACTAATTTAGTGGTAAAAATATTGGTTTTTGACGCATGAAGGAATTAAGTGTTAAGTCGTTCTCCTAAATTTAATGTTGCTTAATATTGGCTATAAGTGAAATGACTAGAAAACAGTGGGAAATCTTGATTAAAACAATCAGTTAGACTGAATTGTTGCGGGCTTAAATTTTCTCTATTTTGAAAAAGAAAATTGGTTATAAGAGGTGGTTTTGCCAAAATATCTAATAGCGGTACAGTCACATGGGTAAGATCAAGGTCAGGCTGGTCAAGAGAATGAATGAGTTGTAGAGCTAACTTGTTTTTTAATTCTCTATATCTGTTATCAATACTATTAAGACTGGTTAGCAGACTGCTTTGGTTATTTAAGTGATTAAGTATCGCATCTAAGTTATTCTCATCCCATTCATGAGGAAGATGAAGTGTGAAACTGTCATTCAAAGAAGCACCGGCAAAATTAGTGTTCTTAATTGTTAACTCTTTTAGGATCGTGTTATTCAGATCGGCATTGCTAAGATCGGTATTAACTAGGTTAGCTCCGGTTAAGTCGGCTTGATCTAAAATAGTCTCACACAGGGTAAGATCATCCAAATATGCTTGCGTTAAATTGGTGTTAGTTAAATTTACACCATGCAGGTTACTTTGAACTAAGGTTACGCCACTTAGGTCAACCATGGTCAGATTGGTGGTCAAGTTAGCATGCGCTATCGTAGCTTGCGCCAAATTAGCATCAGTCAAATTACTATTAGTCAAGTTACTATTGTTTAAGAACACGCTTTCCAGTATAGCTCCATTCATTATAAAGTTTACTAAATTAGTGTTACATAAATAAGCCTTAGCTAAGTTAGCGCCTGTCAATTGAGTTTCATTTAGGTTAGCTTTGCGTAGATTAGCCTTAACCAGTTTCGTTTGGTGCATTTTAGCCTTTGTTAGATTAACTTCCACTAGGATAATTTCTGTCAGGTTAGATTGGCCCCTTGTAAATTAGCATGAGCAAGGTCTTGGTAGCCACCAAAAATACGGGTAAGATCCATGTAACTTAAGTCTTCAGCAGATAAATTAATGGTGATCCCAGGCCGCCGTTTTGCCAATTGTGTGCTTAATGCTTGCAATTTTTGCTGGTGTGATTGGTAAAAAGCAGAGAAATCAGCTTGTGATGACCAATTTTTAGCAGCTTCATTAGACCCATGCCTTGGGTTCTTAATTGATAAAGCCGCGCTTCTTGACACCGGTGCTAAGGCTAATTCACCCGCTGAATTGCGCAGATATTTGCGGCCAAACAGGCTATTCGTTTCCGGATTGAACTGTACCAAATGTCTTTACCTTGCTACTGACCGATATTAACGACCTGTACCTCTTTTACCAAATAAGGTCGATAAGCCGTCTCCACTTTAAACGGTTCATTCGAATCAAGCGGTAATTCTTGCGCCTTTTTTCCAGCGCCTTAATTAATGGGGTTAAACCGTGTACTTTATGTTATACTTATAACGCCACATTAAGGCATTGACTCCTTTTATTCCTGCTGATGTTAGTAATTCAAAACCCGGATCAGCAATACGTAAGAAAACTACACCTAAGTCAATATAAGCTTTAGCCGGTAAATGGTCTGTTATATGTGGAATACCAAACTTGATAAATTGTTTGCCGCTTTCACGTAATATTTGTCGGATAGTAGCCTTCTTTAATGCCGTTCGTGCCCCATTAATTGCAGCTTCTCCCAGCGCGATACTGAATCGACTACCAACTTGGGTACCTTTGCTAATAAACGATAAAAAACTGAGCAAATCGAATGTTCCCGCTAGAACTGCCTTACCTTTATTGTCCTTTTGCGCTTCTGTGATCATGGTATAGAATGGAATAAGACTTAAGAAAAAAGCGTCCACTTTTTGCCGGGTGGTTTCTTGATAACCTTCCTGTTGTAGTTTTTCACATAATCTTTCACCACGTTGCTTGACAAGCTTATCTATCAGTTTGTCGGGTTTCTCGTTGGCGGCTTTTAACACAAAAATGAGATAAGTTTTTAATCTATAATCATTATCATCGTGCGCTTTACCATCATTAGGAAATAGTTCAAGAATAGCAGCTTTATTATCATCAACCCGATGTAATTTATAACTGCCGATATCTTGCTCCGTGGTTAATGCATACATCCGTTCATGGCTGTTAAAAGTACACTTCAGCATATTAATCGATTTCGGCACACGGGTTACTAATCAACCAGCAGTCATTATTCCATGTCTTGCTCCTCGCGACATAGGGGTACTGCGCAAACTACCGATGGCATTAAATTCGACCTTCATCAGTTGAATATTAGCGTGTTGCATAAAGATTTGTTCTGCTTCGCTGAGCGAATTAAAAGTTTGCGGGAGTAGGATCATTTCGGTCTGTTCAGTAAGCTCAACAATTTGTTGATTCTGATGTTTAAACACATTATCAATATTGGGTAATAATGACTTC
>DAYVGO010000082.1:0-27846 GCA_045399315.1 Arsenophonus sp. | reverse complement strand
TGGCTGGCCAATACCAGGGAAAATGTTGTTGTTAACAAACGTACAACGGCAACAATATTACCAGAAATAATTTATGAATGATCATTTTTTGATCAAATTTACACTGGTATTTAATCAATAACCGGAGGAACTTGTATGAATAACATCCATGAATACAGAACAACGTTACATCATGTAAAAGCAGGGATGCAGGTTATTTATCATAGTGAGATGATGAAAATAATTAGGTTACGAGATAAAAAATTAACAAACAAGGGATTTAGATATCAATTTGATACAGATGGAGGAAGCAGAACATTAACAGGAAATGGTGGTAATAAAATCACTGTCTTGGAAAAAATAAACGACTTGCATAAAAATAAAAGCTGGTATGTTTAACAGGATATAAAGTGAAGTATGACCTGATACTCGCAGATCCCCCCTGGCAATACCATAACAAAGCATCAAACGGCGCAGCACACAATCACTACAACACCACTGACTTTTACTCACCCACCCACCTCCCCATAGAAACGATAGCACATCAAAACTCGGTACTCTGCATGTGGTACACGGGTAATTTTGCGCTTAAAGCTATCTGGTTAGCTGAAGCATGGGGATTTAAAGTGAAAACCATGAAAAGATTTATCTGGGTAAAGCTCAATAAGTTAGCCAAAGAGCGGATCTCTAAAGCAATCAAAAAAGCTAAGCTGTCTGATGCTGACGACTTTCTGGCATTACTCAATGCTGAAACACACATGAATGACGGCAATTACACCCGTAGTAATTCAGAAGATTGTTTGCTTACCATCAGGGGAAAAGGATTATAACGCAAGGACGCCTCCATCAAACAAATTATCTACTCATGTCTCGGTGAGCATAGCCAGAAACCCAAAGAAGTCTATTACCGATTAGAAAAGCTCTACAGTGATGTGAAACGTATTGAGCTTTTTGCTCGTGACAAAGTGTAGGGCTGGGATCTGTGGGGCAATGAAGCACCTGAGAATAGTGTAATTTTCTGAATGAGGACATAAATTTGAATAATCATAATGCTGTGTTCATTACAGATGAACAAATGAAAGAGCTAACAGGCTACCAAAAACCATCCAAGCAATGCAAAGTATTAAAAGAAACCGGAATGTTTTTTATTAAGCGAGCTGATGGTCGTCCTAAAACCATATGAGAACATTTCAACAAACCACTCTCAAAAACAACTGATGTTAACTTTGCTGAAAAACCCTGCTGATAATTGGATACCTCCACGCGTATTTCGGGGTAGATCACATATGAGTTTAAACATCCAAATAGCCGTATAATTCGTTTATGTGCTCTAAATGTAGATAAATCTGTTGCTTGGAGTCATTACGAACACAATACGTTAATGACGAGAAACATATTTTTAATTATGAATCACTGATTAATCAGTTCCTATGTTCAGCAGATTTTATCGAATTATCGAAAGACACTCAGAATGATTATCAAAAATATTACAAAAAAGTCATTCCTGTTTTTGGCAAAATGAATCCCGATAACATTAAACCTGAACATATTAGAAAATATATGGATAAGAGAGGATTAAAGAATAGAACACAAGCCAACAGAGAAAAATCATTTATGTCCAGAGTATTTTATTGGGGGATATGAGAGAGAGGTAGTTAAAAATTATCCATGTAAGGACGTTAAACAATACAAAGAAATAGCCCAAGACCGTTATGTTACAGATACAGAGTATCAAGCATTATATTCTGTTTCACCTCTGATTGTTTAGATCGCCATGGAATTAGCCTATATTTGCTGCGCTCGGCAAGGAGACATTTTAGCATTACACAAAGATCAACTCATGGAAGCGGGAATTTACATCAAACAAGGGAAAACAGGCAAAAGCCAGATAAAAGGTTAGTCTGAAAGATTAACTAAGGCTATAAAATTAGCTAAACAATTACCTTTAAAAGAAGGTGTTAATAGCTTGTATATTTTACATCAGGCAAATGGAAAATTATATACCAGAGATGGCTTTAATAGTAGATGGTTAAAAGCTAAAGAAGAGGCCACTAAAAAATATCCTGAATTAGATTTCAATTTTACCTCTCATGATTTAAAAGCAAAAGATGTATCTGATTTAGAAGGAACTCTACAAGAAAAGTAAGCAATTTCCGGCCATAAAAATATCGGGCAGACAGCAAGATTATCATAGAAAAATAGAAGTTGTTCCAGTCGTAGGTAATCAAAAAAAGTGAATAAATATTTAAATTAGCTTAATCTATCTTCTGAAGATGTTCTGAAAGGTGATTTTAGTCACAAAAAAGCAATGTTAAATAGCTAACTTTTTATTGATTAACTTACTGATAAAAAAGGGATTTTTTGCTGGTGCACAGGGCGGGACTTGAACCCGCACAGCCTTAAGGCCGAGGGATTTTAAATATTTTCACAATACTTGAATAATCAACAACTTATTGATAAACAATCACATTTTATTGTTAAATATATATAAAAATGAATAAATGTGTTTTGTTGCTGCCACTTTATTTATACAAATTATCAAAAGGATTTAGCGTAACAGCGGCGTCTAAATGATCTGGCGAAAAATGCGAATATCGCATTGTCATCGTAATAGTGCTATGCCCTAAAATCTGCTGTAGAACAAGAATATTTCCGCCATTCATCATAAAATGACTAGCAAAGGTATGCCTTAACACATGTGTGCGTTGTCCTTTTGGTAAATCAATGTTAGCTTTTTTCAAAGCTCCTTCAAACACATCATAACAATTTGAAAATAAAGCACCTCGTCACTTAGGTAATAAATCATAAAGTGTTTTAGAAATGGGTACCGTCCGATTTTTACTTGATTTTGTTTGAATAAAAGTGACTTTATAAGACATGAACTGTGGTTAAGTTAAATTTTGTGCTTCACTCCACCTTGCCCCTGTAGCAAGACAAACCCTAATAACATGACCCAAATCTTTATTAAGTGAATTATCGCAAGCAACAAGTAGCCGCTTAATATCATCTTGATACAAAAATGCGAGTTCTTGATCACCCTCTTTGAATTGTCTGACACCATCAAGCGGATTGTCTCCGTTCCATTCGCCAAGTCTTTTTAATTCAGCAAAAACAGCATGAAGATAGGATTGTTCACGATTTACCGTCGCTTGTTTTGGGACTGCTTTCCCTTTTGCATTCCATTTCCCTTTTAATCTGTGCTCTCGATACTGAGCAAACATATTTCAATCAAAATCAGAAACCGGAGGATCGCCAAGCCTGTAACAAATAGAATCCAACTTACTTTTTTGTCCATCTCCTGAATTTAATGTTCTTCCGTGCATGTCATACCAACAATTAATCAAATCACTTAACTTAGTGCCATAGAATCATCGACCCCAAAATCATCCTCTTCAGATTTAAACATCTGTTGCCTTTCATAGGCTAATGTTTCACCTTTAGTCGCAAAACGCTTTCTTATACGAACACCATTACGCCCATTAGGAAAACACTGACATAGCCATTTACCATTTGTAGTTTACTAACCGCCACAATTCACAATCCTTAATTATTTTTTCAAATTCAAGTTTTGATTAGCATCGAACTACGTCAACCCTTAAGGTTTGAATTAATTATCAAATAACGAATAAATAATCATTCCAATAAAAAAGCCTATTAAAAAAACAACTGTGAATTCTTTTAAATATTTGCCTAATAGGTCAAACAAATTCTTAATATACGATCGGCTTTTCTCTTCATGGATTTTTTCATATAACCACCCAAGAGCTTGCCTAAGTTGCGAGCAATTTAATTCAGAAAATAGTGATTTCATGGCAAATTTAAATTGGCAATAAGCCATTAGATTGTCTCTTAATTCTTTGTTATCGTCAGTATTTTTTAATAGGAAGTGAATTAACGCTTTCTTGTCTTTTTCTTCCTTGAAGTCATCTAACAGATTTTCAAGATAGTCAATAATCGGATGATACTGATTAATGGTAATTTCATTGATATTGTTGACACCACTTTCAGCATGGACTTTTTGCTATATAATAAATTTTTCTTCTCCACAGTTTTCAGCAACTTCTTTGACTAATTCATTAAGCTTTTTTCGCTGAGCTGAAACTAATAACCTCACATCTTTTTGCTCAACATTCGGTAGGATGTTTACTATTTTGCTATCTTCATATTGTTCAATATGAATGGTATTCTCTTCAAAGTCTCTGCCCACAATTTTGCTATCATGCCCTTTAACATCAATATTCATCTATAGCCTCACGTTACTTATTCACTGAAAACTATTATTTTCTTTCATTATAATCTCGACCAGCTATACGCTGACCTGAACCAGTAACGTTAATTGACGGGTTACCCGAGGGTGTTGTAGTCGATGTTAATGCTCCATAAATAGCTGTCTTAACAGAGAGTGGAGCTGAACGATAAAACTGTATGATTTCAGCTTCATCATTTGTTATGCCATTAAGATTAGGCGTTCTTTGACCAGTAATAATATAAAGAACATCAACACCCGCAATCGCTGCTTTTTCCAAATATGCAGCATCAGGCACTCTTTTTTCCTTTTTATAATTAATTTGCGTGGCAGATGTACAACCTACTACTTTAGCAAAGTGGACTTGGGTTTAGCTAAATTAGTCACTTATTAACACTCTAATTTACAATATTATCGAATAGGGATCGTTTAAATCCTGTAAAATCGATGTTCGTAATTTTGCTATTACTCTAGTACTAATATCTATATAAGAGCTTCATGTTACTAAACTAACTCAAAACTATTATTTTCTTTCATTATAATCTCGACCAGCTATACGCTGATTTGAACCAGTAGTAATAATTGACGTACTACCGGAGGGAACTGAAGTAGATGTTAGTGTACCATAGGCAGCGGCCTTAACAGAAAGTGGAGCGGAACGATAATATTTTATGATTTCAGCCTCATCACTATTGATACCTCCAATGTCTGGTAATTTCTTGCCTGTTAAAATAAACATTATATCTGCCCCTAATTCATGCAGATTGGAGAAAAAAGATGCTTTTGGCTCTGTTTTCCCTATTTCATAATCACAATAAGCCCTAAAAGACACTCCACATGCTTTTGCAAGCTGACTTTGAGTAAGTTTTAGCCTTTCCCTTTCTTTTCTTAAACGAGAACAAATTTGCATATTTCTGCAATTTCCTGTTGAATATTTGCGTTTTTCTGCAAATAATGTAATTAAGTAAAAACTAGTGGATCACAATATAACATTATGGATCAAGAAAAACATATTGCTCGCTCGAATTTGCCTAAAGGTATTGCATCAAAAAATCCTATACCAATGCGATTGTCTGTAGATGAAAGAAGACAACTAGAAGCAATTACAGTTAAAGAAAGCCGTTCTATATCAGCGATGGCGAGATTGATATTTCTTACTGGCATTAAATATTTCCCTGAACAGGAAAAATAATGAAAGACATCACAATTAATTTTAGTGTTGGATCGCCTTATGTATCGGTTGATGAATATTCACGGTTGTCAGATATACCCGTTAATACTGTACGGAGAATAGTGAACAATGGTGACATTATTATTAGGCCGAAAAAATATGCCAAAGAAAAAATCCAAATCAACATGATGGCCATGTTAAAAGACACAATAAGAAACAGCTAAACAATACATATCATTAAGCATAAAACGTACAGTTTTTATTATTGTAATTTTAATATCATCAAATTCTCAAAGGAGATAAATAATGGAAAATCCTACCTTAAGCGTCAAAGCGACAAGACTGGCTTATGTGATAGGCATTGATGAACTTTCCGTTGTTCCCTCCTGTAACGGTAAATTATTACGATTATATCCTCATGATCATTTACTGATACAAATTGATTTATCACCAAAAACTAAACATTGGCATTTTGCCCAAAACAAAAACGTTAAAACAATAAATTATTAACAATAAGTATTTACTTTTTATTTAACACCAGGGAATTTTTAATACAAAAGAAGTTGTGTAATAAATAATATACAACATCTATTTCTGTTAATGTAGAGTAAAAATCTTATAAACCAATGAGGATATATAATATGAGTAAACTTAATCAGTAATATAAATATTGTTTAACGGGTGAATCTATTAAGGGATATCACCATAATAATAAAAAGAAATTATTGTTAATTGATAAATTAATCCTTTTATTTGGTGTGCTATTTGTTTTTATTTTATCACGATTGTTATTAAATCATGATGACAACAAATAAAGGACAATTAACATCTCCCTTAATTCATTCGCTTGAAGAATTAATAAATAATATGAGTAATATCAATAAAAAAGAAAAGGGAAATGTGTACTTATTGGAATGCGGATTTATCAATAAACCAACGGCTTGATGGTTTAATTAGATGTGCTCGATTACGAACAGTTTATTTTAATAACGACCCTAATAATAAGTGTTTATCCAGTTTTATTGAATATTTACGAAAACATAATAAACGCTTTATTAAGCTAATTTTTTATTTAGCTAACAGTGATAATAAAAACATCATTTAAAGTTTGATGCATTTAGTAAAGAAGAAAATCAGGCAATTATTTATGCAATATTTCAATTACGAGTACTAGCTTCATTAATACCTAAAAATATTTTCATCCCCCTTTAAATAATAATTTATTGATTTAATGGCGACAACGTCAGGGAATTCTTTTACCTAAAAATTACATAAAAAAGTGCACGATAAAAGTACACTTTTGGAGTTAACTCAATGATAAATAATATGCGGTCGAATTTAATTATCTCAAACTTAATTCAGGAATTCCAATTTAAAGAACAAAATGGGTATTTACACGGCAAGGTGTTTGCCTCGATTGCCAAAAAAAGGAATTATTTACGGCAATTGAAAAACCCTTTGTACTCAAATGTGGTCGTGAAAATAAATGTGGGGCCGAAATTATCGTTAAAGAAATCTATCCTGAACTATTTCATGATTGGTCAACACATTACCCCAAAACGGAGAAAGCCACTAATGCCTATTTGCAACAGGCTAGAGGGTTAGATATTGAATCGAGCTATCACGCTAAAGGGTTGGGTTCAGCAACCATAAAATTTACAATGCCTAATGGTGTCTACTGGGAACGTATTATTGATAACCCCCAACGATTTGACCGAAAGGCTAATTTTTTTGATAGTTACAAGGGGTATTGGTGGAGTCTGCCACAACAGGATTTAACAAAAGCAAACGAAATTTGGCTAACAGAAGGGATTTTTGATGCGATTAGCCTTGCTCAAAATGGCCTGTACGCCGTTTCACTGATGAGTTGTCAAATTACCTCAGAACACGCCTTAGCGACGCTTAAAACAGCATTAGATGCGGATAAAAAGCCCCTGTTAGTCTGGGCGCTGGATAATGGCAATGCGGGGAAAAAGCAATAAGAAAACACGTCACCCACAGTCAGCAAGAAGGCTGGAAATCCTGTGCTGCCTTGCCTTCGCAATTAAAAAATGAGGACTGGAACGATTTACACCTCAAAGGCAGGCTCGAACATTATGATTTAATGCGTTATCGTTATTATGGCGATTTGTTACTGACAAAAAGTTCCAACGATAAAGCAATGTTAATATTCAATTACACCCATCGCAATGACTTCTATTTTCAATTTGATAGCCGTTTTTACTGGTTTAAACTGGATATTGAAAGGCACTTAAAAGCGGTTGAACGAATTTTAGACTCCGAAAAGTTGACTAAAGAGGAAGCGACCACAAAAGCGCTAAAAGAATCAGGTGCTGTCAACGAAATTGCCAACTGTTACCCAACCCCGCTTTATTTGCAGAAATCGGAAGAAACCGACGAATCCTGGTATTATTTAAAACTGGATTTCCCGCAACAACGACCTAACGTTAAAGTCACCTTTACCGCCAGTCAGTTGACTAGTGCGTCTGAATTTAAAAAACGGCTTTTGCATGTGGCGAAAGAGACGTTTTACACCGGAGACACCTATCAGCTTGACCGCTTTTGCAAAAACGAATTACCACATATCAAGGAAGTCAAAACCCAAAATTTCATCTGTTACAACAAAGTACTGGGCGTATATGTTTTCAATGATATTGCCGTGCAAAACGGTAAATTATATACCCTGAATGAAGAGGATTATTTTTCACTGGAGCATCTCGATATCAAAACATTAAGTAGCAGTCCACGACTGGAAATTAATCATGAACTCAGTGACCTTGATGTTCGTTGGCTGGATAATTTGTGGCTTGCTTTTGGTGTCAAAGGTTATACCGTGCTTGCGTTCTGGCTGGGATCACTTTTTGCCGAACAGATACGGAAATTAAGCAAAAGTTATCCTTTTCTGGAAATTATGGGCGAACCCGACTCAGGAAAAAGTACCCTGATAGAGTTCTTTTGGCGATTAACCGGACGAGCCGATTACGAAGGTTTTGACCCTTCAAAATCGACGTTGGTAGGACGTGCCCGCAATTTCGTGCAGGTGAGTAATCTTCCCGTCTGTCTGATAGAAAGTGACCGCATGCAGGACAATATAAAACGGGCTTTCGATTGGTAAGAAATGAAATCCCTTTACAATGGCCGTGCAACACGCTCAACCGGCATAAAAACCAACCAAAACGAAACCTATGAGCCACTCCTTCAAGGGCAGTATTATTATCGCTCAGAATAACCGTGTCGAAGCTTCAAGAGCCGTATTAGAGCGGATTATTCATCTACATACCGATAAGTCAGGCCAAAGCGAACAGACCCGTCAAGCCGCCATTCGCCTGGAACACTACCCTATTGAACAATTATCATGCTTTCTGCCCAAAGCACTATTAAGTGAAAATGCGATTGTAACGGCTTACGAAAAGTCTCTTGATGCGATTCAGCACCAACTTTTTGATGATGAAGCCATTGGTCATGAACGCATCGCTAAGAACCATGCACAACTCATTGTCCTGTTACGTACATTATCTGGTTTTCTCCCCATTAAACAAAAGTGGATAGCAGAAACAGAAGCCTTTATCGTTGAACTGGCAAAAGAGCGTGTTCAGGCATTAGAAGCTGATAATACCCTGGTCACTGAATTTTGGGATATGTTTGACTATCTCAATCAAAATGCCCCACATGGCGTTAATCACAGTAATGAAGAGAATATTTATGCGGTAAACTTCAACCATCTGGCACAAATGGCCAGTGGATATCGCCAAAATATGCCCAATCTCTCAGAAATCAAATCCCTGCTTAAAATGGGTAAAACACGTCGCTTTGTTGGGATTAAAACGGTGAGAAGTCACGTTAATAGCTAATATAATAAGGCATTACCGACCATCAGTACGCTAAAAAAACCTGACGTAGTTAAATGTTGGGTATTTGAAACAAATTACTAGGAAGTAAACAATATCTGCATCTTATCTTTATTTTTGTCAGGATTAACGCAGGGTGGAGTTTTATACATAAATTATTTTACTCTGTTTTTTGTTTATAATATGACCATTATTTAGATTTCTAATATTAAATATTTTTCAGCATATTATTCCTGTTATTCCCGCACTTTTTACTATCCCTGAATCAGAAATTAATATTAACGGTTTTATCGCGGATTGATATTATGTCTTAATTTTTTAGCTATCGAGGATGGTTACATTTAACTTTCTGTCAGGTAATATAGCAATCCATCTCTCTCCTGACAGGACATAAATATGTTAACAGTTATTCCAATCCTTATTATTATCGCACTGATCGTTGTATTTTCTTCTGTTAAAATTGTGCCACAAGGTTATCAGTGGACAGTAGAACGTTTTGGTCGTTATACCAAAACATTGATGCCAGGTCTAAACATCGTTGTGCCGTTTATGGATCGTGTTGGTCGAAAAATTAATATGATGGAGCAAGTACTCGATATTCCCTCCCAAGAAGTGATTTCCCGTGATAATGCTAATGTTACTATTGATGCTGTCTGTTTTATTCAGGTTATCGACCCAGTGAAAGCCGCTTATGAAGTCAGTAATATGCAACTAGCCATTGTCAATTTAACGATGACTAACTTTCGTACCGTATTAGGCTCAATGGAATTAGATGAAATGTTATCGCAACGTGATAGTATCAACAGTCGATTACTGCATATTGTTGATGAAGCCACTAATCCTTGGGGAGTCAAAATCACGCGTATTGAGATCCGTGATGTTCGCCCGCCGACTGAGCTTATTTCTGCCATGAATGCACAAATGAAAGCTGAACGAACTAAACGTGCAGATATTCTGGAGGCAGAAGGTGTACGTCAAGCTGCTATTTTACGAGCAGAAGGTGAAAAACAATCCCAGATCTTAAAAGCTGAAGGGGAACGTCAATCTGCATTTTTACAAGCTGAAGCGCGTGAACGAGCAGCTGAGGCTGAGGCCCAGGCGACTAAAATGGTATCCGATGCCATTGCAACCGGCGATATTCAAGCGATTAACTATTTTGTCGCTCAAAAATATACGGATGTGTTGCAGCAAATTGGTTCAGCGACTAACAATAAAGTGATTATGATGCCACTAGAAGCGAGCAATTTAATAGGAGCTATTGGTGGGATTGCCGAACTTATCAGCGAAACTAAAAGTACCAAAGGGAAATAGCTATGCTTAAACAGATTGAGGCCAATCCATACGGGTTTTGGCTGTCACT
The DNA here is from genome assembly GCA_045399315.1 of Arsenophonus sp. Taxonomy (GTDB): domain Bacteria; phylum Pseudomonadota; class Gammaproteobacteria; order Enterobacterales; family Enterobacteriaceae; genus Arsenophonus. The sequence continues at coordinate 17,242 of DAYVGO010000082.1, read as the reverse complement.
TGGTGGCCTGCTGTTGGTCGCTGAAATGTTAGGTGCTGGCGGTTATCTGTTATGGAGCGGTATTGCTGCTGTTATCGTTGGTATTTTAGTGTGGATCATCCCCTTCTGTTGGGCATTTCAAGGCATGCTTTTCTCAGTTTTAACGGTTGTTGCTGCATTTGTTTGGTGGTATTGGTTAAATAAAATGAGTAAACCACAACAAGGGATGTTAAATCAACGGGATCAACAAATGATAGGCTTACGAGCAACGCTAATCGAACCGACTAATAATGGCTATAGTCGTGTGAGCGTTGCAGATGGCAGTTGGCGTATTTATTGTAGCATTGAACTGAGTGAGGGTACTGAAGTGGAAATTATTTCCATTGATGGTAATACGCTGAATGTCAAACCAATCATTAAGTAGTCGTTTACCCATTCTATTTAACTATAAATAAAATTAACTATCGATAAGGTAAATTCATGACCGAAGATAAAAAAGAAATTTCATTAGTTGATATTCAAAAAGGTATTGAGGAAATAAAAAATAATATAAAACGCAAAAACTTATTATTAGGGTTTATACTTATCTGCATGATAATCTTTATCCTATCAATGATAAGTCTAGGATTATCTTTCAAAAAGAATATTGAAGATAAATTTAACCTGATTACCCCAGAATACAATAAAGTCAAATCGCTAGAGAATAAACTTAAAAAATTTCTTCCTTAATTACCTCTCATCAATCTCTATTTGAATTCGCTAAGCGACTTAAAAAATATCGTTTAGCGATATTTTCCAGAGCTCATCACGAGCGATTAACTCACAGCCAAAATATCAAGATATTCATCATACATAAAAATTATCATTTATTTAACATAAGCGTTTATTATTTAATCACTATTATATATTTTAAAAATTTTTGGGTATGTGTCGGAAAACGGTTACAATGGTTACAAAAATAAAAAACTATTATAATCAATTAATAATATTATATATTTTTAAAATTTAAAATGGTTACAAAACGTTTAAAATTGAAAACATAACTTATTGATTTATAATAATATAACTTTTTTATTCTGTTTTGTAACCCCCCTGTAACCGTTTAAAGGTTACAAAAAAGTAGTATTTTAATTAAAGAGTTAAGTGCTTTTTTTCCTCATTGTAACTGTTGTAACCGTTTTCCGACGCATACCCACCTTTCTTTGGGTAAAATTAAGTTAATTATTTGTTAAAATATTAAATTCTAACGAGGCTTTTCTTTTGTTTTTAAGGTCTTTATTTTTTATAAAAAATAAGTGCATGGATTTGCACAAATTTGCACAAAATTTTGCTCACTTGAAATCACGGGAAAGACTATACGGGGAGTGGTTTAAGGCTAGGCTTGCAAGTGCAAAAAAAAAAAAACGACACATTGAGTGGGCAGGTGCGGCGGGGCTACCACTGCGGTTTTTCATGTTTTTTGATAAACTCTCATCAAAATTTGCAAAATCATCTATTGAAAGTAAGGAATTAATATGAAGATCGTATTAACAGCTATAGTATTTAGCAACACTCATCTCTGGTTGTTCGAGCCAATGGATTAAGGATGAACCTCAATGCTGAAGATTTTTCTCTCGCAAAAAGCTTTTGCGAAAAACAGTCGGAGAATAAATTCCCTGTAAAAAATGAAGTAGCGCAAAGAACTAATGTTAAGCGTCATGAAATTTGGCAAAAAAATGAAAAATATCAAACGGTATTAATACCGGAGACAGATAGTTATGTTATTGATGTTAAAAAAGATAGCCGTCGGCAGTTTTTTTATCATTGCATGAATCAGAAGGGCTGGAAATCAGAAACTAAATGGTTCTAATTTTTCTTGTTCTGTGTTAATTGGCCCCCTATTCATAAAAACATAAAATATTTATAGCAAATTATCAAAGGAGATGAAATTCTAAATCATTTTGTGCTACTTAGTTTATTTTTTGTTATACATAAGAGCTACTGAGAGAGCCGTTTTCGACAGCAGCCAACCGATTTTGTTGTGAACGAAAAGTGGAAGCTATTTATTATGATACTGGAGTTTAGTTATTGCGAATAACGTATTCGTTCTTTCTTTTAAAAAAGTGTTCATGGAGGGAATATGGCAACCAAACTTAATAAAAAACAAAATGAATTATTAAATGGTATGATTCATGAAGATTTATTAAACGTGATCCATTACATTATACAGGATAATGAACAGGCCAAAGCTGCACTGGTAAACGGGTATTTATTATCTGATCAGGAAATACTCAAAAGCGTCGAAAAAGAGTATAACCGACAAAATAAAAGTAAACACTTTTATGATTACTACGAAGCGGATGCGCTTTATGATGAGCTGACACGCAGGATTGCACAACCACTTGAGAAGGTAGCGGACACACTCCCAGAACAGGTAGAAAGCTTGAGTGCAAAAATCATGCTTGAGTTTGATAAATTTAGTGAGAATACAGACTCATCTAGCTGAAGCTGGATGGACTACTACTCTGTTCTGCTGGATGTGTGGATGAAATCAGTGGTAGCTCAAAAAAATAGTGACCCATTTTTCATTGCCAATAAGGTTTTTGATTTTGTTGCGAATGAACTTTATTTTGGCGTTAAGATTTTCAAAAAATACCGCACCTTACTTAAGTACAGATGTTTTACGCACAATTCGGGATATGTATTATCAAAAAAAACATCCATGGGAAGCATTAGATATCAGTATATTAATAAGAGATATCGATTTTCTGACAATAACATTTCAAAAAAGTGATTTCTGTCATTCTGAACACTATTTTGATTATGTAAGATTATTGATAGAAGAGATAAGAGCTGATGAATCCGTTGAATTATTATTAGGCATGGAGAAGCAAAGCGATAAACGATACGTAGATGAAACTACATGGAATGAATTATTAATTACTGCACTGATTGAAGATGGTAAAAATGAGGAAGCGAAAGGAAAAGCTATTGATGCCTTTTTTTGCGATGTGAGACCCGTTTTTATCGATTATATACAAAGGCCAGTAGGGAAGAAAACGATAATATTCAGCACTTCCTGAGCATTGCAAAAGAGAAAGTGCTTGAGCAGTATATCTCTTTTGCCTCAGATATAGAGCGATTTGATTTAATCGACGAATGTATTACAGCCACGCCAAAAGAAAAACTAGCCAATTCCCTTGTCCATCTCACAAACTCATTCATCCGAACATTATCCAGTACGCTGTATAAACATGGCTATGCCCTTCTACTACGCTATTACGCTGTTTTCTGGTCGAGGACGCTATTGATCAAGCGAAAAGTAAATATTACAGCTATGCCGCATCAGACATGAAAAAAGCTATCGATTACAGCAAAGGTCTGGAAGAAAGTCTGTAGTTCCCGGGAACAGTGGCCTACCTTACGACTCTCTACGAAAAACATAAACGAAAAACCTCCCTCTGGCCATTGATGGAAGAAAAAATTAAGGGTCTAGCTGTGGGGAAAAAAGGGATTTGCTACCAAAGGAACCTGCCATGACCAAACAGGAATTGTATGATTATGCGGTATCTCTGCTGGTAAAAAAGAATTACTCATCTGGCAATATGAAGAGACAGTTAGCCAAACTAGCCGAAAAAATAGGAGATGTAGAACACGTTTTGCATCGTCTGACAGATAACAATTATCTCAATGATGCAGAATTTATCACCTATCTTTTTAACAAACATATCAAAAAATCACATGGCCCCACGCGTATAAAACAAGAAATTCGACAAAAAAGGTTTCCACAAACACTAACAGAGCAAGAAGTTGAGAAAGGTAATATTGACTGGTATGTGTTAGCTAAAGAAGCCAGAGTTAGGAAATTTGGCGAAACTTTACAGAGCGACTCAAAGGAAAAAAATAAACAAATCAGGTATCTTCAATACAAGGGGTATACGATGGAAATGATATTTGAAGCGTTGAGCTAATGATTATTACAAATTGCAGTTATCTCCATAAATAAAATTAATGAACCTTTGGTTGCTTTTAAGTGGTGAGAACGATAAAAAATGACTAAAAAATTCACACCAACACCCCATGATTCGGTTTTTAAGCAGTTTTTAAGTGAAAAAGAGACGGCTAAAGACTTCTTCGATATCTGGCTACCGGATGAAATGAAGTCAATGTGTGATTTAAATAACCTCAAAGTGGAATCTAGCTCATTTGTCGATAGTGAGATGAAAAATTACCAGAGTGATATTCTCTATTCAGTAAATACAAAAAAAGGGCAAGGCTATATTTATCTGTTGATAGAGCACCAATCTACACCGGATAAATTGATGGCATGGTGATTGATGTGCTATAGTATGGCAGCCATGCAAAAACACTTAGAGGCTGGCCACAAAGACTTGCCTCAGGTCTTTCCTATCCTGTTTTATTGCGGTGAGAAAAGCCCTTATCCCTACAGTACGGATTGGCTGGATTGTTTTAGTGGCAGAGATATTGCAGAAAAAATTTATACCAAACCGTTTAAGTTAATCGATGTGACAACACTTGAAGACGGTGAAATTATGCAACATAGGCGGATCGCTTTATTAACCTTAATACAAAAGCATATTCGTCGGCGTGACATATCAGAGTTACTAAATGAAATTGTCACTTTATTTTCGTATAATTATTATACGGATAATCAGGTGATCACCCTGTTCAACTATCTTATCCAAGAAGGTAACGCTAAAAAGCCAATGGAATTTATCACTGAGATAGCTAAACAATCAGAGAAACACGAAGGAGCACTTATGACTATTGCTCAACAAATTGAAGAGATCGGAATCCAAAAAGGGTTACAAAAAGGGAAAATTAAAGGCCTTCAAGAAGGAATGCAAAAAATACTTGAAGAAAAACACGAAATCGCCCGTCAACTGCTGAAAAATGGGGTGGATGAAAAAATCATTCAGCAATCAACAGGGCTTTCTGAAGCGCAGCTAAAAACCTTGCTCAAAGATTAAGCGTTAATTTTCTTCGCGGTTTAGGGCGTAAGGGAAAAATTGAATCACCTCATCGCCGAGCCATTCATTAAGTTGCTGCATTTTACGTTGTAACGGATGCAGTTCATTGCAAATAAACACATTGGCGGCTTTCTCTACATCGCCAAATCCCCCCGACGTTTTGCGGCATAATGCCCATTAATTGCGGTGGCACGCGGTGGGCGGCTAACATATCGTCGCGACTGACATTTTTGATATTCAAAAATTCATCTTTAGCGACCGCTTCGGATAATGGAATGGTTTGGATGCTATCTTTTTTGCCTTTTGGCGCATACAAAAACAGATTGCGAAAGTTCTCCAACCCTTTACTGCTTTTTAGCTGTTCGCGGATGTTATTAATATCCTGCAAATTTTGCGCTGCATCACTGATATAGAGGATATAGTCGGCATGGGAGCCATTCAGATAATACTTACGGTGAAAAAGCGTTGCCGATTCGTTAAGTAAAATGACGGTCATGGCGACCAGATATTCCGGCAAGCCGTAGATTTCCTGATTAATATCCGGCTCTAATAGATGAAAAACGTGACCCCGTGGAAAGATAAAAGGAATAGCGTCAAAACCCGTGTGCAAGAGGCAATAAGTGGCTAAATCCTCACCGCGCCGGGTGAGTTTAGCGGGGATGGATTTCAGCGCAATCGTTTTATTTAAGCCATTTTTTCACCGTTCCAGATACGCATTGCCAAAAATCAGAAAATCCAGCGCAAAGCGATCAAGGTCCTGACGTCTTAGCAATTTGTGTGGCACAAAGGTGCTGCTTAAAATATTGTGTTTGACATAAATGGCGCTGCTATGATGGGCGGCTGCTCGAAAAATACGCGATAAGCCTTCAAAACTCATCGGCGGCTCGTAGTAATTGTCGATAAGTGAACATTCCAGATAATCAAAAATTTCGTGCCTGTCAAGTACCCGCACCGGGTCACCAAAGATAAAGGCGTCTACCGACCGGTTTTTGGGGGCGTTGAGAGTGCGCTTTTTCGTTTTTCGCATATTAAAATCGCTCGATAATGGTTTTGTGTTCTGGCCATCGCCGATTAACGGTTCATGGTACAGCGCGTGCATCGTCTCCCAGGCTAAATCGGCGTGGCTGGCGATTGTTGCGCGTCGGATGGCCATAAAGCACGGGTAATATCCTGTGCACCGGCGTCGTATTCCAGCCGGTGATGGCTGATGACATCATAGGCTTTTAACACCAATGCATTTTTCAGCGCCGGGTTATAGATAAGTTCTTTCACCTGCGGGAAAAAATCGCGCACATATTGCAGTACGCCGTGGCCGATACCGGTCGCATCCAGCCCGATATAGTCGACCTGATAACGAGTGGTGAGTTGTTGGATAGCCGCCGCCTGGGCGCGAAAATCCAGCTCGCACCATTGAAAGTGCTCCAGGATGCGAAATTTCCCGCCTGGTGTTTTGGGTGGGGCAATGACGACACAACCGGCACTGTCACCGTGCTGTGAGCCTTTGGCAGGGTCATAACCTATCCAAACTCCCTGGCCATAAGGCCGTAGCATCAAGGGACTGACATCCTCCTAGACTTCCCAGCTATCCACCTGACAGGCCTGCATCAGTGAAAACGAAAAGAGCGAGGCAATATCGTCAACAAATTCACACATCAGCAAATTTTGATATTCATCCGGACTGTAGCGCTTCTTTAACCCTTCATGGTCAAACAGATTACAACCGCCGTTAATGGCATCGTCTAACGTGACGATTTGTCGCCAGTGGCCATCCTCACAATAGCGACCATTCGCAAGCGCCTTGTGGCTAACCGCGATATCAATTTGTTCTTTTTTCGGCCGACCTCGGTTAAACAGTTTTCCCGACCAGAACGGGTAAGCACTGTGGGTCAGGCTCGACGGAGTTGAAAAGTAGGTCTGCCGCCATTTTTTTGCATGGTCATGCCAGAGGCAACTTTGCGCAATTCCTGAAATTTCGGTATCCAGAAGTATTCATCTAGATAAAGATTGCCGTGATAACTTTGGGTGGTACGGGCATTGGTGCCGAGAAAATAAAGGGTAGCGCCATTCGCTAACACGATGGGGTCGCCTTTTAAGGCGACATCCACTTCTTGCGCCAGTTTGATAATGCAATCCTTAAAGACATGCGCCTGCACTTTACTGGCGGATAAAAACACCTGATTACGTCCGGTGGTTAAGGCATCCATCAATGCTTCACGGGCAAAAAACCAGGTTGCGCCTATCTAGCGCGATTTTAAAATGTTGCGTATTGCATAATTTAATCCCACTTGATACCAGTGTTTTTGGTAATCAAAAAGACGTTGCTGAAAAAGTTGCCCAAGTGCCTCAATCTGGCTGTCACTAAACGCATTCCTTTCGGATTGGGTGCTGTTGTTTTTTTATGGTGAGTGCTTGCATTACGGTCGCTTTCCGTGCTGTTTTGTTGGTATTTTTCAATCCGACACTGACGCTCAATTTGCCGATAAAGCAGGTCAATCTCCTTAAAGTCTTTACCGTCTTTGTGCTCTTTACCGATTAACTGACAAAGCCGAGCCTCCAGGCTCAGTTTTACAGCCTGCACGGTTTGCACGTCCCATTAGTCACAGCGCTTCCAGCTATGCACGGTAGAGATATTTTGCCCCAACATATGGGCAATCTGACTGGGGCTGTAGCCTTCTAAAGCCAGTTGTCGGGCGTGGTTGCGTAAAAAAGGATTTTCGTTTTTCATGGTGGTAGCATAACGAAGATTGCCCACGGCCTGCGTGGGTGAAAATTTGTCTGACGGTTCAAACAATCTCCCCGCCTTGTCTCTATCCCTTATGTTTTTGATGCTATGTCCATTAAGCCAACGAACGATGCCATGGGGGAGCCTGTGTAATGAAAAAAACGAAACCGATCCGTATCTGTGTTGAAGGCGCCAACACCGATGGTCGTAAAGTCCAGCAGGTGTGGCTAACCGATATTGAAAAAACTATGACCCTGCCGCTTTCAACGCACGGATTAACCTTGAACATTTAAAATCCCCTTGGATGCCCTGTTTTGGGGATGTACTTTCGGTCTATACGGAAGAAATCAAAGAGGGCCTGTTAGCCGGCAAACTGGGGATTTATAGCGTCATTTCACCGACCGACGAGTTGATAGCCTTAAACAAACAACGGCAAAAAATCTATACCTCGGTGGAAATTGATACCGATTTTTCCGATACCGGTGAGGCCTATTTAGTGGTGCTTGCCGTGACCGATAATCCGGCCAGTCTTGGCACCAGTATGTTGCAACTGTGTCAAGGCCAAGGGGTTTGTGTGCTATCTGACCGTAAATTATCCCCCAATAGCGTTTTTACCGCTGCCGAGGGAGGAAACCCTGCTCGAATTTATCGAGGAAACCACCGCTGTCCCCAACCCATCACTCAATCTGCTTGAAAAAGTCAAGGCCCTATTTGGTCGTGAGCGTTATTCATAAGCACAGACCTTTAGCGATATTCAACAGGCGATTGAGTATTGTGCGACCCAACAGGTCAGGAGCAAACAGCAAATCGCCGACTTATGTGGTCAGTTAACCGCGCTAAAAATACCAGTGCGGAAAAGCACCAGCAACTGAAGACTGAACTGACGACATTGACGGCCAGCCTAGCGCGAGAAGAAACACCGAATCGACCTATCTCACTGGGTCGGATACGGGATACCGATACCCTGACCAACTGCTAACGAGAAGACTATGAGAAAAGAAACCAAGTTTAAATTCAATCAGTATTTAAGCCGCCTGGGAGAGATTTATCACGTCCCGCCGCGAGATTTTGCCGGAAAAGTGAATATTGAACCGTCCAAGGCGCAGGTACTGGAGAGTCAAATCCAACAAAGCGCAGGATTTTTGCAAAAAATTAACCTGGTGCCAGTGGTTGAACAACAAGGGCAAGTGATTGGACTCGGGATTGGCTCAACGGTGGCCGGTACTACAGATACCAGTAGCAAAAGTCGTGCATCGATTGACCCGACTGCACTGGGCGCGATTGACTATTATTGCTATCAAACCAATTTCGATACCGCGATTAGCTATGCCAAGCTCGATATGTGGGCAAAATTTAACGATTTTCAGCGCCGTATAACGCGATGCGATTGTTCGCCGCCAGGCACTTGACCGCATTATGATAGGCTTTAACGGCATCAAGCGTGAAAAAACCTCAGATCGTACCCAAAATGCCAAATTGTAGGATGTGAATATTGGTTGATTGCAAAAAATTCGTCATGATGCCCCCACCCATGTGATGGCTAACATCACCGATAGTCAAGGTAAAGTCACCTCAAACACCATCCGCATTGGCGAAAAAGGCGACTACAAAAATCTAGATGCGCTGGTGACGGACACCGTTGAACGGGTGATTGATGAAGTGTATTAGGATGATACTGATTTGGTCATTATTTGTGGTCGTTCGCTGTTAGAGGATAAATATTTTCCGATTATTAACAAAGAACAGGTCAACAGCGAAATGCTGGCCGCCGATGGAATTATCAGTCAAAAACGCCTGGGTGGATTACCGGCAATTCGCGCCCCTTTTTTCCCCGATAAATCACTGCTCATTACCCGTTTGGATAATTTATCAATTTACTATCAGCAAGACACCCGTCGCCGACAAATCAAGGATACACCGGAGCGTGACCGGATTGAAAATTACGAGTCGGTCAATGAAGCTTATGTGGTGGAAGATTATCGCGGTGTCGCACTGGTCGAAAACATTGACATTCTGCCGGAAGAAACCCCCAACACCCTGCGCCACAGAGTGGCAATGGCCAAAACGGGAATGTGTGCAGCGGTCAGGTTAACAAGGCCGGTGGCTAATGCTAACCCCCTGGCAATGTCATCATCTGCGCTTAGTGGGTGAAAACCCGCCAGCTTCGCATCCGTTATGAGATGCTGCCGCGCAGCAAGTTCAGTTGATGTTTCAGCAGGACAAACGTCAGTTAAAGCGTATTCAGTCAACCGAACGTAAAGCCGAATACAAAAAAGCCGTGTTACCCCGTTATGCCCCCTGGGTCAGCGGGATACTGGAAAAAGGCGATGGCCATCAGGATGACACGCTGATGATGGTGATGCTCTGGCGCATTGATACCGGAGATATTGAAGGCGCGCTGGCTATCGCGGAATATGCCTTGGCGCATGAACTTTTAATACCGTCAGGTCATACCCGTACTACGGGTTGCGTGATTGCTGAGGAAATTGCGGCGGCCGCAAAAGCCGCTTACCAGCAGAACCGGCCGCTTAATTTGTCGCTTTTACAGAAAACTGTCATCTTAACGGATGAGGAAGATATGCCCGATGTGGTAAGAGCCGAATTGTATAAATGGGTTGGTTTTTGCCAGCGGGATAATGGCTTGCTAGACAACGCGCTCGAAACATTAAAACGCGCCCTGATGCTTTTCCAGGGGGTTGGTGTGAAAGGCGAGATTAAAAAGCTGGAAAAATCGCTCAACCTGGCTGTACCGGAAACATGAGTTGTGCCCACGCACCCGGGCGGCACAGTGAAAGAAAGCCTTATTTTTACTGTCCACCGCCCGACCTATTGAGATGACAATATGGATTTTATTTCGCCGGAAAAACCGCCTAAAGAAGAAAAAGACCTGGTTGCTGATGACCCCTTCTGGCCTGCGGTGTCACCGAAAAATTACCGCGCCGTAATGCGTGAGAATGATGGCACCATCACCGTTTCGTGCCTAAAGGATGCACTGACCCATGCCATGATTGAAGTAGCGTGCGAACTGCGTGATTGGGTAGTCAGGAAAAAACAGGATGGGTTTAACCAATTAGCCGATATTCCTGCCATGCATATTAATGACGATAGTGCGCTTTGTCTACTGTATGAACGTACCGTTTTTGGGCTAACCAAGGCCAACTTATCCGAACGTTTTAGGGATATCGACACGCAAGCATTAGGCCACAAAAAAGCCGACAGCCTGTCTACCACCATTGATGATTATCGGTGCGATGCGATATGGGCGATAGCCCGCATTAAATGGCAGAGTCATAACGTGGTGGCGCTGATATGAAGGTATTGAGTCAACAAAACGAGAGCCTGGATGAGATTTGTTTTCGTTACTACGGCACCAATATTGGCACGGTTGAGCGAGTTCTTGCGGTCAACCCAGGACTTTGCGACCAGGCCACACGGCTGCCGATGGGCGTTGAAATTCAGTTGCCTGAAATCGCCTCGCTCTCGTCAAATCGTTTGCAGCTTGTCCTGTGGGACTAAACAGGAAATGGACACCCTGAAAAAGGGGGAGTTATGCGTATGTTTGAAAAATACTCAACATCGACCACCTGTCTGACGAGCGTTGTTTGGACGATTTTAAGTTATTTTACCCTTGAGCAGTGGGCTGGTGTAGTTAGCATTATCTGTACATTAGGGACTTTTTTAACTAATTGGTACTACCGCAAGAAGGAGTACAGACTTAAGGAGCGTCACTATGAAGATACCGAAAAAAATATTGATGGCAACGGGCGATAGTGTGTTGTTTTTAGCAACAACGATGACAACACATTTTGAAGGCTTAAAATTTAAACCCTATTTCGATGGTGGCGGGATGCTTTCCGTTTGCTATGGGCACACAAGCAACGATATTGAGCGTAACCGGACGTACACGCAAGAAGACTGCGACAAGTGGCTTGATGACGATTCAAACGCGGTCAAGCGCTATGTCGACCCGTTGATTAAGGTGGACGTTAAAACACTCACGCAAGCAGCACCTTACTCATTCGCTTATAACGTTGGAGTGGGCAATTTTGCTAAATCGACCTTACTTAAAAAGCTCAACGCAGAAGACCCACAAGGAGCGTTTGAGGCGATAAAGCAGTGGGTATATGTGAAGGACGAAAAACGCCACATCAAAGTGAAATCAAAGGGCTTAATGAACCGTCGGGAAATTGAGAGCGTAATATGTTATGGCGATCTGTCACATTTATCGTCGTGATTATTGCAGGGTTAATTATCTCGCTGATTTTCATTAACGCACGTTATCAGAACGTCAAGCAAAATTACCAAATGTTAAAGCAGCAATACCACGCACAAATTGAAGCCGTGAAATTACAGCAGCAAAAGATCGATACTTTGCACCAACTCGATATTCAACACACCGAGGAACTGAATAATGCCAAAGCTGAAATTGATAAGCTACATGATGTCGTTCGTACTGACACTCAGCGGCTGCACCTCAACGCCTTGTGTCGTGCATCCAAAACCGCTACCCCCGAGAGCCGACATGATAAAGCCATCCCACAACTTAGCGCGTCAACTCGACAAGATTATTTTCGTCTCCGAGAGATGATGATTGAGAATGAAAAGCAAACAGAATATCTACGGCAGTACATCAAAACACAGTGTTTAGGAAAAAAATGACTATCCAACTATTTCACGGCGATTGCCATCAATTATTAACTACGCTACCGCCGTATAGTGTGAATTTGGTGTTAACTGACCCGCCCCCTACGGCATCATGAAAAGTAAGTGTGAAAAGGGCTGGTATGCTGAAAAACTGCGATGGAATGAGCGACTCGACCAAACAAAAATCTGGGCAGAACTCAATCGGGTAGTGAGACCCAAAGGCATGATTTTACTCTTTTCAAAAGGACCCTTGACTAGCCAGTTGATTCAGTCCCCACATGCCAGTCTGCCATTTTCTTATCGTCTGATTTGGGTTAAAAATCATTTTGGTCATCCCCCTTTCCTGTCGCAGGATATTGGTTAATTTTTTTGAAGACATTTGCGTCTCTTACAAACAGTTTGATAGCAATAAACGTGACCCGAGGCGTGATTATGTAGCGAAATTGCTTGAACTTATCGGCAAAACGCCAAAAGCGATTATTGACGAGCACGGTCGGCAATTCGAGCACTTTTTAAAACACCAGAATTTGCAATTTTCGATTTGCACCCAGGCCGCCTGGCAGCAACTCACTGAATGCTTTTCACTTCTCGCTTTCCCAGATTGGAAATCGTATGAACAATTGCAAGCGTGGCGGCCGTTTAAACGCACCTTTAATCTCCCAGCGGGTAAAAAATTCAAATCCAATATTTTCCCCTACCCGAAAGACGTGCCGAGTGTGTATCCGACCCAAAAGCCGGTGGCGTTATTAACCGATTTAATCGATACCTTCAGCCATCCCGGTGATACGGTGCTCGATTTTACCATGGGCAGTGGCTCAACGGGGGTAGCATGCGTCAACACCGGACGCCACTTTGTCGGTATCGAAGCCAATGCAGCCTATTTTGCCCTTGCCCAAAAGTGCATCATCCAGGCCACGTTGATAAGGACAACGGATGAAGAAATTAAACCAGCTGCGTGATCACTTATCCCAGCATGTGCCTTTTTTAAACAACAATCCTGAACTGATGACGGTATTTGTCGAAAATGGTCACGTGATAGCGACAATGGCACTGTCGATCTTTTTTGAATGTCGTTATACGATGAACATCATTATTGAGCGATTTGGTGGCGACCAGGATATTCTGATGGCGGTTCTGGTGGATTGGATACGGCAATATCAACCCGAACTTTTCGCTAATCCCGAACGACGTCAACACGATTTTCGCTTTGAAATGGACTTAATTGATAACCAGACCGCCCATATTAGTATTGAAATAGACCTAACCGAGCGTGTGTTAGTAAAAACCAAAGGCGACAAACAGGTGGTGGAAGCGATAGCTGAGCCCGATAATCCGTTCGATAAGTGACCTGGGGGTGGGGATTAATGGACGAGACATTACGCCGTTTCGACGGTGAACTGAAAGCCCTGTTATCCCATATGGTGCCCGCAGAATGTAAAAAACTGGCACGATTAATTGGCCAACGTTTACGCCAGTCACAATTTGCTCGTATTCACGCCCAACAAAACCCCGATGGCAGCACGTTTAAACCTCGCAAAAAAGGCTTTATTGCGCTTCGGCGGTAGATAAAACTGTTAATGGATGGTGAAACGGTTCATTTAACGGATGTTCAGCAAAGCGACAAAAAGATAACTGGCATTGACATAAAACACCGCCAGAAACACAGCGTGCAACTGGCCGATGTTCAAACCTTTCTTGAAAGCAAAAAAACAAGAATTTCCACCAAACAATTAACCCAGCAACAGTGCATGTTTAAAAAACTCGCCACCGCCCGATTTTTACGCTTAAAAACTGATAGCTAAGGCGCAACCTTAGCCTTTTTGCCTTCTGCCGAGCGAATAGCACGGGTTCACCATTTTGGGCTGACGGAGACCCATCACGGCAAAACGGTGCATTATCCGGTGCGCCAGTTATTAGGGCTGACCCCGGAAGACATTATTGATATTGAAAATCACATTCTTGCTTTTCTGACCCGCTAAAGTAACGGATCACGTTTACTTTAGCGGGAAGGGTCAGATTTACTTTTGTGCTGACCCTGCTGATTGTCTGAAGGTTCAGACAAGCTGAAAGACAGGCATCAACCCGTGATAGCAAAGAAAATACGGTGATAAGTTGATGTTTACGTAAATGATGAGAAAAGAGATGACCGCCAATCTAGTGCACCGCTTACAAAATCTTATTCGGGTCAGTGTCGTTGTTGGGGTCGATAGCCAAAAAGGCTGCTGGGTTAAAAGCGGCGACCTTATCACCGACTGGCTCAAATGGCTGACTTTACGCGCGGGACGACAAACCAGCACGCTAAATGCACCGAGCAAAGGTGAACAGGTGTTAATTTTGGCGTTAGGGGGGGGGGTGAACTCACTACCGCCTTTGTGCTGACGGGCATTTTTTCGGATCACAGCCTGCACCGATTACCTCATTGACCGCTGACCATCGTACCTATGCTGATAGTGCCGTCATTGAATATGAACCTGCCACCGGCCTACTGAAAGTGACCGGCATTGGGCAAGACTGCATTGAAGCAAAAGAGATCCTGTCGGTAAGCACAAAGCGGGTAACCGTTAAGGCGGCGGTTAATATTGTGCTGGACACCCCTAATGTCATCTGTACGAATAACCTTACCACCGTCTCACTCACGGTCACCCAAGGCGTACAGATGGCAGGTAACGTTACCCACTCCAGCGGTGCATTGATGTCTAACGGTATTCGCGTTGACAAGCATCGCCATGCCGGTGTTGAACGCGGCAGCCACATGACGAAGGAGCCACAATGAATGCCATGGGCATGAACCGCCAAACCGGCCGATTTATTACGGAAAATGCGCATATTGCCCAATCAGTGCAAGATATTTTAATCACCCCTGTTGGCAGTCGGGTCATGCGCCGCGACTATGGGTCATTGCTGTTTAGCCTGCTGGATAAACCAGAAAACCCGGCATTAAAACTGCAACTGATGGCGGCCTACTTTAGCGCGCTTTTACGTTTTGAACCCAGGATCCGGTTGGAAAAATCAACATCGAACAACGTGCAGAGACCACCCAGATTGCAATTGTGGCGCAAATTATCGAAAGCGGCTCCTTGTTTACCTTCTATTTACCTGAAGATTTCATTAATTTTGCAATAAGTGGAAAATACACCTCTCTTCTATTGTCAAATCAATATCTTTCAAGAGCAACAACCGGCTATGCTGTTCAAGATGCTAATTTTTTATTATTACTACATACTTGGTCTCTAGCTATTGAGTGGCAATGGTATTTGATTTTTCCCATTACCCTATATTTTTTATATAAAATTAAAAACAAAAATGCCATTATCTTTCTACTGGTTACTATAACAATAACTTCATTTTTTATCACATTGTGGTCATCCTATTATGATAAAAGTAACAGTTATTATTATCTCATATCTAGAATTTTTGAGTTTATGATAGGCTCTACGTTAGCCTTATTATCATTACCTAAAAACAATAAAACTTATATTATCAATATATTAAGTCTATTAGCCTTAGTAACATTATTCTATATCGCTAGTTATAAAAATATATTGTCGGGATACCCAAATTATTATGCCTTGATAGTCTGTATTTCAACAGCAATACTTATCTATACTGGATCACAGGGTGGATTAATATACCAAATATTATCGTTACAACCTTTTGTGTATATTGGGCGGTTTTCCTACTCACTTTATTTATGGCACTGGCCTATATTTGCTACGGCAAGATATACTGGGGTATTCAATGATGTAAAATCAAAGGTTATCTGTTATATTTTAACGATATTCTTCTCTTTAATTTCTTACCAATGGATAGAAAAACCACTAAGAAAACAGAAAATTGCTTTCTTTAAATCACTATTAATATTGATTATATTACCTATTATATTATCTCTAACAATTGATGATATAAGCGATAAATATAAAGGATTTAATTTTAGGTTTGGTGAAAAATATGCACGTATCGATAATCTTCTAAATCAATATCTTCCAGAGAATAGGAAAAAATGCTTTAATAAAGGGAACGATATCGCTGATAAAAGATGTGAAATTGGGGAAATAATAGTACCCAAAAAGCGTTGCTTATTGGTGATTCGCATGCTAACCATTTTTGGAACTTTTTTGATGTCGTAGGGAAAAGTGCTGGTGTATCAATAAAATCTCTTAGTAGTTCAAGTTGTCTAGCCTTGCCAACAATAAAACAATATGAATGGAGAAATCGAAATATTATTAATAAAGATTGTGAAAAAACACAATGTATTATTTCGAAAAAATAAAATCAAAAATTTTTAATCTCGTTATTATTGCAGAACGTTGGTCACCTTACATTGACTTCATAGAAACAAAAAAAAAACGGCAAAAATATACCTGATAGTCCTCAAAATATTATTTTTCAAGCATTAGATAATGCAATATCTATCATAGAAAAATCAGGGGCGAAAGCTGTTTTAGTGAAAGAAATTGCATATATGCCTGATGGATTTATGGATTGTTTTTATGCAAGATTTAAAAAAGGGATATTCAACCAGAGGAAAAATACTGATAACTGTAATTTTGATATAAATAAAACAATAAATAAAACTTTATGGGTGGAAGAGATATTTAAAAAAATACAAATGAAACACCCAAATGTTATTTTTATAAATTCTAATGATATACAATGTGCAGGTGGCACTTGCTTAAGTGATATAAACAATGTTCCAATATACCGAGACGAAGGACATCTGACTGATTATGCATCCTATCAATTAGGGATTAAGTATATAAACGAAATCGGTAACCCCCTAAAATAATCATTGATATTTTTATTTGGTTGGTTTTTCAGGCCAAACTATGTTACCTGCAGTAGATGCGTCAATACGATTAACTAATACACGATATTTTTCCAAGCTATCAGTCGTTTTTTCTCCTCTTCGGTCGCTATGTCTAAATCT
>DAYVGO010000072.1:0-50093 GCA_045399315.1 Arsenophonus sp. | reverse complement strand
AAAATAAGCCGATGCTTTGCGTAGAATATCGTTACTTCGTCGTAACTCACGGTTTTCACGCTCCAATTCTTTTATCCTCTTGACTGACTATTTAGTCTCCAAGGTTCCCGGGGTGGTTCAGGTTATATTTAAAATCTGCCGCTGTAAACGATGATCTTGGCGATCGGTAATACCTGCTTGTTGATATATCCAATCCATCAGAAGATGATCAAAATCATCTCTACCTAACGCTGTATCGCCGCCCGTTGCTAATACTTCAAATACACCACGCTGTAACCTAAGGATAGAGATATCAAAAGGCCCCCTCCCCCAAATCATAAACAGCAATGATGCCCTCTAGTAAACGTAATACCTTTAGTCCGGCCAAACGAGCAGTATCTTTAATACCTTGACGCTGTGCGTCATCAAAATAAGCAGGCACAGTGATCACCGCGCCCTCTAAGCTACCATTCAATGTTTCTTCTGCCCGCTGGGCCAATAATTTTAGTATCTCAGAAGAAACTTGAATAGGATCAACCTGGCCTATCACTGTGTGAATCAATAGTAAATCATTTTTACTTGCTGTTAGTCGGTAAGGTAAATTAGGGTAACTTTGCTGGATCTCGAACAGTGAGCGCCCCAATAAACGCTTGACAGAAATAATGTTATTAACCGGATCTTTTTCTACTTTTGCTTTCGCTTGCCAACCTACTGTAATACCGGTTGGTTGGTAACTGACTATAGAGGAGGGTAGCAATTCATATCCTGCTGGATCAGCGAGTGTTGCTGCCGTTCCACTGCGAACCGTTGCAATCAACGAATTTGCAGTACCTAAATCAATACCGGCAGCTAAACGGCGCTCATGCGGCATTGACGACATGTCAGGTTCACTAATTTGTAATAATGCCATAAAATTTAACTACAAACGATTAAATAAGCGCTCTTCTAATTTTTCAACTTCTTGCTGCAACTTATTTAGAAAACAAAGTTTACCCAACGTATCTGCTGCATTTAGCCACTGTTCATCATTTAGCTGTTTTTCCATTTTTTGTAAGTACATTTTTATTGTTTTAGTCAAATGAGAAGAAAATTTGGCTAATGCCTCTTCAGCTTGAACACTGGTTTCAATAAACTCCAATTCTTCACGTAGAGCGAGCTGCTCCGTTAAAAAAGCCGTATCATGCATGGTAATGATAATCGCCCATTATTGATACCATGCAAAGTCAGCATATATTCAGCACGTCGCAAAGGATGTTTTAAAGTTTGATAAGCTGCATTAATTGTCGTAGCCTGCTGAAGTACATACACTTTGTCACTTTCAGCTTGGCTAGAAAAGCGATATGGATGATACTGACGCTGCAATTCCTGATAACGACGCGTTAATTGTTCAAAGTCAATAACATAAGAAGATACCAGACCGAAAAGCGTAAGATAATCCATAAATACTCTAGCTTGAAAATATTAAACAGACAATTGAAAATTTATGTCATTGCTGTTATCTATTCACTGTGGGGCTTATCAATTAATAAATTTTCATATGTTAAAGTTTTCACCACAACCACATTCATTTTTTCTATTGGAATTGTTAAACTTAAAACCTTCGTTAAGACCTTCTTTGACAAAATCCAATTCGGTACCATCGAGATAAACTATACTTTTACCATCAACGATAACTTTTACCCCTTTGTCTTCAAATACTATATCATCATCGTTGATGAAATCAGCAAATTCCAGCACATAAGCCATACCTGAACAACCTGAAGTCCTAACACCAAAACGTAACCCTTCACCTTTTCCTCGGTTATGTAAGAAAGTTAGAATACGCTGAACAGCATTTTCTGTCAGAGAAATTGAATACAACACCTCACAATGCTAACCAATAAAGGTGGATAATATTTGTAAAAGTAAAACAGTATCACACCTAAAGGGAGTTTATTATATTAATTAAGTTACTTGTTTTGCTATTTATTTTTGTAATCTGCAATGACGGCTTTAATCGCATCTTCTGCCAAAATAGAACAATGAATTTTAACCGGTGACAACTCTAATTCTTCAGCAATGACAGTATCTTTGATAGTCTCTGCTTCATCCAATGTCTTGCCTTTCATCCATTCGGTTACTAATGAACTCGATGCAATTGCCGAACCACAGCCATAGGTTTTAAAGCGCGCATCTGCAATGATGTCTGCAGCATTAACTTTTATCTGAAGTTTCATTAATCACCACAAGCAGATGCACCTACCATACCACTACCGACCATTGGATCATCATTATCAAACGAACCTACGTTACGTGGACTTTCATAATGATCAATCACTTTCTCACTATATGCCATATTGTAAACTCCTGAAACCGTCTATTCGTCTATTAATGATGAGCCCACTCAATACTATTAAGATCGACACCCTGTTTATACATTTCCCATAGTGGAGAAAGATCACGCAGCCGACCAATCGTATTATGGATCAGCTGGATAGTGTAATCGATTTCTTCTTCAGTGGTAAACCGGCCAAAGGAGAAACGAATAGAGCTATGTGCCAACTCATCATTCATTCCCAATGCTCTTAATACGTATGAAGGTTCAAGACTTGCCGATGTACACGCGGAGCCTGATGAGACAGCTAAATCTTTAAGTGCCATCATCAATGATTCACCTTCAACATAGTTAAAACTGACATTAAGAATATGAGGCGCACCATTTTCAAGATCCCCATTAAGATAAACTTCTTCAATATTCTTAATACCGTTCCATAAACGTTGGCGTAAGGCACATAATCTATCAGATTCTACCGCCATTTCTGCTTTAGCAATCCGATAAGCTTCGCCCATTCCTACAATCTGGTGTACAGCTAACGTCCCTGAACGCATACCTCGTTCATGCCCCCCCCCATGCTGTTGGGCCTCAAGTCGAATACGGGGTTTACGCCGCACATAGAGTGCTCCTATTCCCTTCGGTCCATACAGCTTATGCGCTGAGAAAGACATTAAATCAACTTTTAGTTCACACAAATCAATCGGTAATTTACCAACCGCTTGAGTCGCATCAACATGAAAAACAATACCACGATTGCGGCAGAGTTCACCGATAGTTGCAATATCTTGAATAATACCGATCTCATTATTAACATGCATGATAGACACCAAAATTGTATCATCGCGCATAGACGCTTCAAGTTCATGTAAATCAATAAAACCATTTTTTTGCGGTACCAGGTAAGTCACTGCAAAACCCTCACGTTCAAGTTGACGGCAAGTATCTAAAACCGCTTTATGCTCGGTTTTACTGGTAATAATATGTTTACCTTTTTTCTGATAGAAATTGGCAATACCTTTCACAGCCAGGTTATCTGATTCAGTCGCACCTGAAGTAAAAACAATTTCGCGTGGATCAGCATTAATTAACTCAGCAATTTGATTACGCGCAATATCGACCGCCTCTTCAGCTTGCCAACCAAAACGGTGAGAGTGTGATGCTGGATTACCAAAATTGCCATCCATAGTCATACACTGCATCATTTTTTCAGCAACACGAGGATCAACCGGTGTGGTCGCCGAGTAGTCTAAATAAATCGGTAGTTTCATTAACTCACTAGCTCCATAAGACTAAGACGAAAAACGTCTCAAAATTTTATCACTTTGCAACTTTTATTTTTTGCCAAAACTGTTCAATTTATGCCCGCATATTAATAATCGGCTGAGATTGTTGAGTAGATCTCACATGATGTTTATCGTTATCTTGACGATCAGTGACTTGCTGTACTCCTTGATTATTAACCAATTCTTCTAAGCTAATATTACTAAGAAAACTGGTAATATGGTCACTTAAATCACGCCACAGCACATGGGTCAAACAACGCTTTCCGCCTTGACATCCTTCTCTACTTCCCTGACATCGAGTTGCATCAACAGACTCATCGACTGCGAAAATGACTTGAGTGATAAAAATATTTTTTGCTTCCCGACCTAATAAATATCCACCACCAGGGCCACGAACACTGGCAACAAGTTCGTTTTTACGAAGTCGAGAAAAAAGTTGCTCAAGATAAGAAAGAGAAATCCCTTGGCGTTCAGATATATCAGCCAAAGGCACTGGCCCAGTCTTTGAATGCAACACCAGATCCAGCATGGCTGTTACCGCGTAGCGTCCTTTAGATGTGAGTCTCATAATACATCCCAATAGTTAAATGTGACAAAAATTGTGTCATTCCTGAGTATATTAGTCAACTATTTAACCTAGCAATTCACTCAACTATTATTTATGCCATTTTTCAATCGATGTGAGAATACCACGCAAAATATGTAGTTCCTGCACTTCTGGATGCGCTCGAGTAAACAAACGTCGCAATTTATTCATGATTTGACCAGGATGGTGCTTTCTGATAAATCCGGATTTATTGAGCACCTCTGCAAGATGGATATAAAAACGCTCTATATCCTCGGTTGGTGGATATTTTACTCTATCTTGGTTAGCTACCGAGTAGTTTTTTTCATTTATTGCCAGGTATGCCATACGAATTTCATAACTGATCAATTGAACCGCCATTGCCAGATTGAGTGAACCATAGTCAGGGTTAGTTGGGATATGAAGATGATATTGGCATTTCTGTAATTCTTCGTTCGTTAAACCAACACGTTCACGACCAAAAATGATCGCAACAGAGGAATGTTTTGCCTGACGGATGGTTTTTTCACCACATTCTCTAGCTGTTACCTGTGGCCATGATAGAGTCCGTGTTCTTACACTTGTTCCTATCACCAAACTACATCCAAGCAGAGCTTCATCTAATGTCTCAACAATAGTCGCTTGACCAATAACATCGCTGGCCCCGGCAGATAATGCAATTGCTTGTGAATCCGGCAAAATAAGAGGATTAACTAAGTATAAATTAGTCAGTTCCATAGTTTTCATCGCACGGGCAGTCGATCCCATATTTCCAGTATGCGAAGTTTCAACCAAAATAATGCGAATATTTTTCAGCATAATTGTCTTTATTTGGCGTTAATCATCACATTAGTCTACCACAATCATAGTCGTGTTGACGAATCTCTGTTATACTATCAACTTTGTTTAATCCTTGTTCTTTAACATTTCAGTGGAAATAACCCATGCATCCAATGCTAACTATTGCTATACGAGCGGCTCGCCAAGCAGGTAATTTTATTGCTAAAAGCTATGAAAAACCTGATCCTATCAAAATAAGGGCAAAAGGCCAAAATGATTTCGTGACCAATATTGATAAAAAAGCAGAACAAATTATTATTGAAGTCATCCAAAAATCTTATCCTACTCATACAATTATTACTGAAGAAAGTGGTCATATACTTGGTGAAAAAAATGATATTCAGTGGGTTATTGATCCCTTGGATGGCACCACCAATTTTACTAAACGCTTACCCCACTTTTCCGTCTCTATCACGGTGCGTATTAATGGCCGCACAGAAGTCGCCGCAATTTATAATCCTATGCTTAACGAGCTATTTAATGCTGTACGTGGGCAAGGAGCACAATTAAACGGTTACCGCCTTCGTCTCAAAAATACTAATGAATTAGATGGGGCAATTATTGCCACTGGTTTTCCTTTTAAAGCTAAACAACATTCAGCTACTTATATTAATATTGTCAGTAAACTATTTAAAAAATGCGCCGATTTTCGCCGTACAGGTTCAGCTGCTTTGGACTTAGCTTATGTTGCTGCTGGTCGCGTTGATGCTTTTTTTGAGATTGGCTTAAAACCTTGGGATTTTATGGCCGGAGAACTATTAGTGCGCGAAGCAGGCGGAATTGTCACTGACTTTGTTGGTGGCCATAACTATATCTCTTCAGGCAATCTGTTGGCAGGCAGTCCACGTCTAGTGAAAAAAATGGTGCCAGAAATACAGACTGAGTTAACCGAACTACTAAAATGCTAACAATCACTATTAAATAGCAATTGGTAATATTTTTCTAACCAATAAAATTATGGCGCGTATCTGCTATTTTGACAGCCGCCATAAATTGCTAAAGGCTCAAATCCCACCAGCAAACCATGATTAACTAATATAACTGGTCATAATATTTTTCACTAGTTGCTCTTATAATTGGTGATCTATCTGGTAATTGTTATATTAATATGAACGTTCTGATTAGGATCACTAGACACTTTAACAGCATCAACTGTCATCTGCATAGCTGTTAGCTGAGCTTCCTTTTCATCCTCAGCCCAAACAGACTTATCAAATAAATCCATTTGTTTATTTTGATAACTGTGCCAACCGTAACACATATAGTGCTTATCTTTTTTGTCATTGGCCGCAATTACTAATCGAAGGGAACAAAATTGAAATCATATAATAATTGATAATACTGTTAAACCACGTTTTACCGGATAATCTATTTCAACCTCCCAGGATTGAATAACACCTAATTAGTAGATGAGCTTATTTATTACGTTTAGTTTAATAATTTAAATTGCAATGATGTAAATGACAAAAAAAATGATAATCACTTCTATAAAATTTTTAATATAATTTTGTAATAGTCATATAAAAAAATGATATTAAATTACAGGATTGTTAAATTAATTTTCCAGTAGCAATAATAGATAGTGATTGATAAGCCATGACGCCAATATAATTAATTTTATGTTTAAAATAATTTATCCGCTAGCCAAAGTAATTTGGTATAATATACTGTTTAGCTAACAAACTCTTTATGCCAACGTAGCTGGCATGATTTAATTAATAATCTGTTAGTTATTAAACTGATGAGTAGTTATGATGTTAAGAGAATATGAAATTACTATTTGATAGATAACCAAAGAGTATTTTAATGATTGCCGAGCTGGTTAAGTTTTAATATAAAAATTTTTATTTACCTAGTCGGTTAATATTTATCTGTTATCCAATTTAATCGCACAAATTTAACTTACTTGTTCGCCTACCCCATCTAACTTTAATTAGGTAGTTTTTCACTCGGTCGAATAAATAGCACTGGAATGGCAATCAATGCCATTAACCAAAAAACCCAGTTATGGTGAAAAGGTAAATGTTCATAAACAAAACCCACTATAATTGTCACTACCGCTAAACCGCCGCCTAGTCCTAACGCCGAATAAAATGCTTGTAGACGAATGACTTCAGTGTCGCTACGTGCACTAATAAAACGCATTGCCGCCAGATGACAAACAGTAAAAGTGCCACTATGCAAAAGTTGGCTAACTATCAGTACCGGTAAAGTGGTAAAACTAGCCATTAATCCCCAACGAATGATAGCGCAACTGGTTGATAACAATAATAATCCACTCACCTGCCAATGGCGAAAAACAGCATAGCTAAAAGTAAACATAATAACTTCAGCAACAATACTTAAAGCCCATAACAGGCCGATAATAATATCAGAATAACCCACTTCTTTCCAATAAAGTGAAGAAAAGCCATAATAAGCTGCATGAGAACCCTGCAATAAAGTAATGCACAATAAAAAACGCCAGACCGAGTGATCCGCCAATAACTGCTGCCAAGATATATTGGAATTAGAGAGCTGGTGAGCAGTGGTATTTGGCATAACAGTAGGTTGCAATAACATCGTAAGTAGCATAATAATTATGCTAATAAGTAATGCATAGATAATTATTTTATGTCCCCAACTATAGGCTAAATAACCGACTAAAGAAGAGCTAACAATAAATGCAATAGAGCCCCAAACTCTCACTTTACCATAATCAAATATTAACTGTTTTTGCCAAGTAGCAGCTAATGCATCGGTTAAAGGTATCATTGGTGAAAAAAAGAGATTAAAACCTAACATGATAAATAATAACCATAACCACTGTGAACTAACTGTAAATCCAAAAGCAAAGATCAGCGTTATCATTGCCAAAAAACGCAAAGTGGGAATTAAGTAACCGGCTTCTTTCACTATTGGGGTGATCATTAAAGAACCCATAAAACGCGCTATAAGACCGGCGGCTAATAAGATACCAATCATATTAGCCTCAAGCCCTTCACTATTTAACCAAATTGCAATAAAGGGCAAAAAAATACCATAAGTAAAAAAATAGCTGAAGTAACCTAACGCCAGCCAACACGTCGATGGAATAATCATTATTTATGCCTATTTGCTCATCAATGTAAAAAGCCCGCTTAAGTTAACGACTAAAACGGGCTTAAACGGATAACTAAATTTTAACTAACTTATGCATAAACAGGAAACTTCTGACAAATCGACAATACTTTTTGTTTTACATTTTGGATCACGCTTTCATCATCAATCCTATCCAAAATATCACATATCCAATTTGCCAATTCAGCCGTATCTTTTTCTTTAAAGCCACGGCGAGTGATAGCAGGAGAACCAATACGAATACCTGAAGTGACAAATGGGCTTTTCGGATCATTCGGCACACTATTTTTATTCACAGTAATATTGGCACGACCCAGCACAGCATCTGCCGCTTTACCAGTGATCGATTTATCCACTAAATCTAATAAAAATAAATGGTTCTCGGTACCACCAGAGACCACCTTGTAACCGCGTTTAATAAAAACCTCAATCATCGTTTTAGCATTTTTAACAACTTGCTGTTGATAGATTTTAAATTCAGGCTCCATCGCTTCTTTAAGTGCCACAGCTTTACCAGCAATAACATGCATTAAGGGGCCACCCTGTACGCCTGGGAATACAGCGGAATTAAGTTTTTTATAGAACTCCTCATCACCACCCTTAGCCAAAATTAAACCACCGCGAGGGCCGGCTAATGTTTTATGAGTAGTTGTGGTCACGACATGGGCATGAGGCACAGGATTAGGATAAACACCGGCAGCGATCAAACCTGCAACATGTGCCATATCAACAAATAAATAAGCACCAATACTATCCGCAATTTGACGCATTTTAGCCCAGTCTACAACGCCTGAGTAAGCAGAAAAACCACCAATAATCATTTTAGGTTGATGTTTTTGTGTCTGAGTCTCAATATCGTCGTAATCAATTTTACCATTTTCGTCAATACCATAAGGAAAGATATTATAAAGCTTACCAGAAAAATTGACTGGGGAACCATGGGTTAAATGACCACCATGTGCCAAATTCATCCCTAATACCGTATCACCCGGTTTCAATAAAGCCATGTAAACCGCAGCATTAGCTTGTGAACCTGAATGTGGCTGAACATTAGCAAAATCTGCACCAAATAATATTTTCGCACGCTCAATCGCTAGTTGTTCAACAATATCAACATATTCACAACCACCGTAATAACGCTTGCCCGGATAACCTTCGGCGTATTTATTAGTAAGCTGGGAACCTTGAGCTTGCATAACTCTTGGACTGGTATAATTTTCTGAAGCGATTAATTCAATATGCTCTTCCTGACGCTTAACTTCATTTTCCATCATCTGCCATAGTTCTTGGTCATAATCTGCAATATTCATTTCACGCTTTAACACATTCACTTCTCCTGACTCAGCCACATTTTAAATCGCTATTCAACTAAATGAACACCACACAGTGTAAACTCTTTTGGCTGACTGAGATAGCCCCAATATAAAAATTTACGCAAACGATTGCTATATACCTATTATCAAATAAAAACATTGTTCAATAGCAATTTTATCGATAACAAAAATCCACTAACTAAATCTCATTTTTACAATTAATAGTTTACCTTTAACAGGAAACAATTTAAGTTGCATTTAAAATGTCACTTAAAGACCTTGGCTAAAATTTGAAATTTATATGATTGATACTCAAACTATCACGACCGTCAAATCAACTATTCCTCTCATTGTCTCCACCAGCCCAAAATTAACTGCTCATTTTATCAACATATGTTTCAGCATGACCTTGAATTAAAAGATATTTTTAACATGAGTCACCAGACTAACGGTGAACAAAGAGAAGCTTTATTTAATGCCATCTGTGCCTATGCAACCAATATTGACAATGTTTCTGCCTTACTAGCGGCCGTAGAAAAAATCGCTCAAAAACATGCTAGCTTGAATATAAAACCTGAACATTATCTGATTGTGGGTGAACATCTTTTAAATACCATTGATGAACTGTTTCAACTAGGAAAAGAAATTATAATTGCCTGGACTAAAGCTTTTTGTGTGCTGGCCGATATCTTTATTAACCGCGAAGAACAGATCTGTAAAAATAATGAACAGCGTACCGGAAGTTAGCGTGGTTTACGTCGTTTCAAAGTGGCTAAAAAGATTCCTCGTAGCGAAACCATCACCAGTTTTCAATTTATTCCAGAAGATGGTAAAGAGGTTATAGATTTTTTACCTGGACAATATTTAACCATTTATTTACAGGATAATGAAAAACTAACTAATCAACAAATTCGGCAATACTCATTAACCAATGCGCCAAATGGCAAAAGTTATTGTATTGCCGTAAAACGTGAAGAAAAAGGAATTGTTTCCAATTATCTCCAGGATAATATAAAAGAAGGTGATATCGTCAAACTGGCGCCCCCTGCGGTGATTTTTTTCTTACCGTTAATGCCGATACACCAGTAACTTTAATTTCAGCTGGTGTCGGCTTAACGCCGATGATAAGCATGTTGGAAAAGCTACATCAGCAGCAACATCAAGCACCACTGAATTGGCTGCATGCAACAGAACATAGTGGAAATCATGCTTTTGCTGATGAAGTAAAAGATAAATTAACCGACTTTAGCCATGCTTTCAGTGCTGTTTGGTACAACAATCCACGCGAGCAAGATACGCAACAGTATCAATACCAAGGATTAATGGATCTGGCCAAAGTAAAAGAGTGACTTGACATTAAAAATATGCATTATTACTTATATGGTCCTGTCAACTTTATGCAATTTATTGCCAAACAGTTGCTTACCTTGGGTGTAACAACTAGTCACATCACTATGAGTGTTTTGGGCCACATAAAATTATCGAGGGAAATATATAACAACAACTAAAACCATTACTAATACCAGATAAGTGGTAACAGGTGGGACAGAAAGTTACAGATTCTATATCAACTCCTTTGTAATTTTCAACTATCTGTTATCCTCACAAATCAGATAGCCGCTTCAGCTTGCTCACCGGTTCGAATACAGATCACATGAGCAATATCATAAACAAAGATTTTACCATCACCAATTTTTCCCGTTTGTGCCGTCTGTGTTATTGTCTCGACACAACTGTCAACAATATCGTCCGGAACAACAATTTCGATTTTTACCTTAGGCAAAAAATCAACCATATATTCTGCCCCGTGATAAAGTTCGGTATGACCTTTTTGGCGTCCAAACCCTTTCTTCCGTAGCTGTCATGCCGGTTATACCAACATCAGCTAAAGCCTCTCTTACATCATCTAACTTGAAAGGTTTGATAATTGCATCAATTTTTTTCATCAAATTATCCTATTATCACCAGTTTTTACGACCAAAGCCTGACGTAACTGGGTAACGTCTGTCTTTATTAAAATTCCGAACTGTAATCCGTGGACCGATCGGTGCTTGACGTCGTTTATATTCATTAATATCAACTAGTTTGACCACCTTACGTACCGTTGCTTCATCAAAGCCTGCTGTGACTAATTCACTGACCGATTTATCCTGTTCAACATAACCTTCAAGGATCGAATCCAGTATATTATAAGGAGGTAAACTATCCTTATCGAGCTGCCCTGGCGCTAATTCGGCCGAAGGCGGCCGCTCAAGCACTCGCTGTGGGATCATTGGTGAAATCGTATTACGATATTTTGCCAATTCAAAAACTAACGTCTTCGGTACATCTTTAAGCACCGCAAAACCGCCGGCCATATCCCCATAAAGGGTGGTATAACCCACAGCAGATTCACTCTTGTTACTGGTGGTTAATACTAAACGCCCACTCTTATTCGATATTGCCATCAAAATAATAGCTCGACAGCGCGCCTGCAAATTTTCTTCGGTTATATCTCTATCCGTATCTGTAAATAACGGTAATGGCGATAAACCGGTCATAAAGACATCATACATAGCTTCAATCGATACTATCGCAAATTCAATATCTAACAATGTTGCCTGTTCTCTGGCATCGTGGATGCTCATCTCAGCCGTATATTTAAAAGGCATCATTACTGCCTGAACTTTATCTTTTCCCAACGCATCTACTGCAATTGCCAGTGTTAATGCAGAATCGATTCCGCCAGAAAGCCCCAAAACAGCACCAGAAAAGCCATTCTTATTAATATAGTCACGAGTTGCCATGACTAAAGCTTCATAAACCTGAGCGGTGCATGATAAAGTTTTTGCTAAATTAGCCACTGGCAACGGTTGACAATCATTAAATTTACACTGTACTACTTGCTCAGCAAACTGCGCTAAATAATGAGTTACCTCACCCTTGTCATTAAATACTTTTGAGCCACCATCAAATATGAGCTCATCTTGCCCACCAACCTGATTTAAATAGACAATTGGCAAGTGGGTTCTTTGACTATGAGATTTCAATAATGCTGCACGGATATGGGGTTTTTCACGATTATAAAGTGAAGCATTAATGATAATCAGGAGATCAGCCCCTTTAGCGTTAATTGCATCAACTGGCTCATCAAACCAAACATCTTCACAAATTAAAAAACCTAGTTTATAACTTTTAAAAGATAATACACAGGTTTCGTGACCAGAATGAAAATAGCGCTTCTCATCAAAAACTCCATAATTAGGCAATTGTTGTTTAAAATAACGCGCTATTATTTGACCTTGCCAGAAAAATGACAATGTATTATAACATTTTCCATTTTGCTGCCATGGATGACCAACAACAATTGCTATAGTGTGACTAGCGTCTTTCAGGCGATCGAGCTGCTTAGTACAGCGTTGGTAAAAATCTTGGCGAAAAAGTAAATCTTCTGGCGGATAGCCGGTTAAAGCCAATTCAGAAAACAGAATAAGATCAGCACCCTGTTGCTGTTGAGCCTTAACTTGCTGCAACATGCGTTCACAGTTGCCTTCAATATCACCTACCAACCAATTTAATTGAGCCAGTGCAATATTTAGTGTTCGATTCATAGAATTTCATTCTCCAGACTAATAAAAATTATTCTTTAAAATCATTAGCATCCAGTTTATGTCTGGCCAATAACTTATAAAACTCTGTTCGATTGCGACCGGCCATACGAGCTGCATGAGTAACATTACCTTTGGTCATTTGTAACAATTTGCCTAAATAATTAAGCTCAAATTGATTGCGCGCTTCAACAAAAGTAGGTAGCACAGTATTCTCGCCTTGTAGTGCTTGAATGACTAATGCTTCACTAATAACCGGTGCCGTTGTTAATGCAACACACTGCTCTATAACATTTACTAATTGCCTTACATTACCCGGCCAACTAGCCGCCATTAAACATTTCATTGCATCCTTTGATAGACTACGCACAAAAGGTTTATGACGTTTTATTGATTCCCTTAACAAATGATTGGCTAATAAAGGAATATCCTCTGAACGCTCATTCAAAGTGGGAATTTTGATATTTACCACGTTCAAACGATAATAGAGATCTTCGCGAAATTCATTTTTTTCCATTGCCTTTGGTAAATCGCGGTGGGTTGCTGAAATAATTCGAACATCAATATCCAAATCACGGTTACTACCTAAAGGACGCACTTCACGTTCTTGCAAAACCCGTAATAGTTTTACCTGCAGTGACAACGGCATATCACCTATTTCATCAAGAAATAATGTCCCACCTTGTGCTGCCAAAAACAAACCTTCACGATGAGTAACCGCCCCGGTAAAAGCTCCCTTAGCATGACCAAAAAGCTCAGATTCTAAAAGCTGCTCTGGTAAAGCCCCACAGTTAATCACAATAAAAGGCTTTTTAGCTCTGGGACTCGCGCGATGAATTGCTCGTGCTAACACTTCTTTACCAGTACCACTTTGTCCATTTATCAATACACTAACATCAGACTGTGCGACCATAAGTGCCTGTTCTAATAGACGAAGCATAATTGGGCTGCGGGTGACAATTTCCTCACTCCAATTCTCGTCAGAAACAGAAATTGACATAGCCAAAGCTTCACCAATTGCTTTATAAAGAGCATCACGATCAACAGGCTTGGTGAGAAAACTCGCTACTCCTCTTTGTGTTGCAGCTACCGCATCCGGAATTGAGCCATGAGCAGTTAAAATAATCACCGGCATACCTGGCTGTTGTTTCTGTATCTCAGCGAAAAGCGCCATGCCATCCATTTCATCCATGCGCAAGTCGCTAATAACCAGATCAATCTTATCTTTTGCTAAAATTTTTAGCGTATCAACACCATTTTCTGCGGTAATAACTTTAAATCCCTCACTAGTTAGGCGCATACCCAATAGTTTCAGCAGACCGGGATCATCATCCACTAAAAGTAGGTTTGCTGATTTACACACTGTCATTGGGAATTTTCTCCACTTTTGTCAACCTGATGAGACTCTTCAGCTACACCTATCGTTTTTGACTCTGCGCTATTTAGGGTGGAATTGGCACTACTTTTATCCATTTTGGCATTGTAAACAGCTTGTTCCTGCTTACGTGAAGAAAGTTGCCGTTCAATATCGGTCAGATTTTCTAACTTGCGTGAGACAATATTTAATTCATAAGTTAGATGAGCATTTTGTTCTACTAAACGATCAAGTTTATTATCGCTTTCTTGCTGTAAACGTAAATATTTTGCATTTACTTCTTCATTATTAATAACCTGTATTTGGTTTTCACGCCATAATTCTAATAATGGCCGAACAGGAGAAGGAAACTGCAAACTATATGTATTTAGATCATCAATCATTTTACGCCGGGCAACGGTTGTTGTTTCAGCAACGCCGAGCAAAATACTATGACGAAAAACATTCTCCCAATTAATTAACTGGATCGTTTTAGCCATGATAAGGGCTTGTTCTTTATTCAATCGATTAGCACAATCTATCATTCGCAACCAGTAAAGCGGATTATCTGCAGCATTGGCACTATCTATATTCCATATTTTTTCACAACTTACATAGCGGTAATCCATTATACGTTCTTCTATTGATACAGATTCATTTATCATATCCAGGGGTAATGGATGGTGAGATTTACTACAAGCTATTAATAAAAAGGGCAAAAAAAGTGTTGATAATTTTATTTTCCATTTAATGGAAAAATATTCCCCACAGTTTGGCCTCGCAAATGCAATATAGCATGTTTTCCGCATTATCCCTGCAGGTATTGGGGTGTTGTAATTAGACCAATTTGGCATTATTCATACTCTGTGGTTAGTGGTAGTTTAGTTCAATACGAAAACAGACATCAGCAAACTGACAATTAATAAGCAACAATTGACCGTTCATTCGCTTAATACAATCTTGGGCAATACTTAACCCTAACCCACTACCTTTTACTGCCCCTTTACGTAATAAAGAACCCTGGAAAAAAGGCTCATAAATCATATTTTGTTCAGACGCTGGGATAGGTGTTCCAGTATTAGCGATATCGATCTGCAATTTATCATCCACTTTATTGCTAATTATCCAAATCTTACCCAATTCAGAACCATAGTGCACTGCGTTGGAATAGAGATTATCGATCACTCTCGCCAAAAAAGTAAGCTCGGCCTGAAAATCAGTAATATTCAACTCAATTTCAGTTTGAATATTTTTAGCTCTAGCCATTAAATTATGTGAAGAAACAACATTGGCGACTAACTTTGTTAAATCAATTTGCTGGGTCTGAGCTGGGCCATCTGCTAACTGACGATTATAGTCTAGCAATTGTTCAATCAGTTGTTGCAAATGTTTACTACTATTATCCAAAATAGCTACGACATCTCGTTGATCTAGAGTTAAAGATCCGGCTACCTCATCGGCTAATAGCTCAGCACCTTCTCGTATACTCGCTAAAGGCGTCTTTAATTCATGGGAAATATGGCGTAAAAATTCATGACGCTGTGATTCCAGCCAACTAAGACGCTCACTCAACCAAACAATACGCTGAGCTAATGAACGTAATTCACTAGGGCCTTTAAAACGTTCAAGTCTGGTAACAAGTGTTCCACCCGCACCCAAGTGATTGATCATACGCTCAATCGCTTTAACCGGGCCAATAATCATTCTAGTAAATAACACGACTAATAAAACACTTAATAAAAATACCATTAGTGTTTGCCAACCAAAATATTGACCTTTTTCAGCAATTGCATTCTGCAATTGTGTACCGCGCCCAAACATAATATCACGTGTTAGCTGAACTAATTGATTATTAGTAACCGAAAAACGTTCAAGAGCAGTTGCCTTTTCTGGAATAGGCGAATTATTTTCGCATTTTAAATCAGTCAGATCTTCCAATAAAGTTTGGATGATCACAATCCGATTTTTATCCGGCAAAATAGTCATTTGACGGGTCAACATCTCACTATATTCTTGGCGCTTTTTCTTATAAAGAACGGCAAAAGTTTGATCATTTAACACACAATATTGACGATAACTACGCTCCATTTCAAGCGCAGTACTGGTCATGATCTCGCTTCGCCTGGCATCAAGCAAAGTAGTACGATTAATCTCGGCTGCTTGGTTACTCAACTGATCTAAACTTTGATAGGCTTGGTATGCCAATATTAATAAAGGCAATAGAACCAACAAAAAAGCCATTACCACTAGTTGACGCAGTGAGCGCGGGAAAGAATGCCACTTATTCAAAGAAATCATCTCATCACCTATCCATACTATTATGGTAACAGAACTTTTATTCGATAGTGAATTTGCCTGCCAATTTAATAAAAATTTCTAATTGATTATGAGGTTAGGAATAGCCTTGTGATCATGAAAACTGCTAGTGAAAATTTAAGTAACTCATAAGGAAATAAAGACGAGGGTAAGTATGTAATATTCATGCACCTAGATGGCAATAAATACTTTATTAAATAACCTACTGCACCCCCTCCGCCTATAGCGGCGAGGAAAACAGCGAATTTTTTATAGATAGTGCCTCACTCCACGTGTCGCCCGATGTTTGATAAAGCTTGTTAAAAAAGCAAGTATCATACTGTTGGACGGTAGGCACCTTACATTTGGCATCATTCCTGGCTTATGTGGTATACATCTCCCCTTATATTGGGCCCGACATAAAAAGTTGAATGAGCACCCACTCAATATAATAAGCATTATATGTGCCAACCTTTTCATTAAATTATTAATTAATTGAAATTTAATGAAAAAAATATTTTTAAGCTTTTAAAATGCTTTTTCATTAAAATTAAGGCCACTATTTTGAGAAAAATGTCGCTAATTAGCGACATTACATGGTAAAAATTAGATATTAGCTAAAAATCATATAATTAAATGTCTCCATTTGGAGACGATTTATTTTTATTACTGTGACTATTAGCGACAGTAATACAGGTCAGCGAATAATTTTAACTAGTTAACAAATAATTTTAATAATAATTAGCATTAAATCTCAGCTAAATTTAACACATATTGTAAAAATAATTTTGCTTATTTTTCCTCAAAGGCAGTAAATTAGCTTTTGCTCACTTATTGCTAACTAATTTTATCAATTTAATTCGCATCGGAGAAAATAGTTATAGCAATATCACCCCAACTGCTTACGCGCATTACGGAAAATACGCATCCAAGGACTATCTTCTGCCCATTCTGGCGGATGCCATGAATTGGTAACCGTACGAAATACTCGCTCCGGATGCGGCATCATAATAGTCGCTCGTCCGTCTAGGCTGGTCACTGCAGTAATTCCATTGATAGAGCCATTTGGATTTGCCGGATATTGCTGAGTAACCTGACCATAGTTATCAACAAAGCGTAACACGACTAAATGATTTTTTTCCAGCAGGTCAAGATGGGCAATGTTACGCATTTCAACTTGTCCTTCACCATGTGAAACAGCTATTGGTAGCTGGCAACCGGCCATATCTTGCAAGAACAATGACGGACTTTTTGTTACTTTAACTAAACTAAAGCGCGCCTCAAAACGTTCTGAACGATTACGCACAAATCGTGGCCAATGTTCCGCCCCCGGAATTAACTGATGGAGATTAGACATCATCTGGCAACCATTACATATCCCTAAAGATAGAGTATCAGAGCGAGCAAAAAAGCTGGCAAATTCGTCACACGCCCGTGAATTGAATAAAATTGATTTTGCCCAACCTTCTCCCGCACCCAATACATCACCATAAGAAAAGCCTCCACAAGAAACTAATAGCTGAAAATCAGTCAATGTTACTCTGCCGGCTAACAAATCACTCATATGCACATCAACGGCAGTAAAGCCTGCGTGCTGAAATGCAGCCGCCATTTCAACATGAGAATTAATCCCCTGCTCACGTAAAACAGCCACTTTAGGCGAGTGGTTAGTCATAATATAAGGAGCAGCAATATCATCCGCTGGGTCAAAATTTAATTTTACATTTAAACCAGGATCTGTCAGATCTTGTTTAGCCTGATGTTCCTGATCAGCACAGGCAGGATTATCACGTAAACGTTCCATCTGCCAAGTGGTCTCAGCCCACCATAATCGCAATTGGCTACGCTTTTCACGATAAATTTCTGAATTATGACTATTGATGGCAATAATATCGTCTTTCGTTGCCATACCAATATAATGCACCCACTCAACCAGTCCATGCTTGGCTAGACAAGCTTCTACCATTTGCCTATCCTGCTGTTTGACCTGGATAACAGCACCCAATTCTTCACTAAATAGAGCAGCAAGGATATCTTTATCATAACTACTAATATCAATATTCAAACCACAATGGCCGGTAAATGCCATTTCTGCTAAGGTAACAAATAGGCCACCATCTGAACGATCATGGTAAGCTAATAATTTTTGTTCTTTTATTAGTTG
Organism: Arsenophonus sp.; assembly: GCA_045399315.1. GTDB lineage: Bacteria > Pseudomonadota > Gammaproteobacteria > Enterobacterales > Enterobacteriaceae > Arsenophonus. The sequence goes on along the minus strand of DAYVGO010000072.1, from coordinate 31,300 downwards.
CTGAATAGCATTAAAGAAACCGACTAATAATTTAGCATCACGCACATCCGGTGCATGATCGCCTAATTGCCGATATACCTGTGCCAGTGCCGAACCACCCAAGGCATTATGACCTTGCCCAAGATCAATCAATAATAATGCATTATCTTGTTCACTTTTTAGCTCAGGCGTAACGGTTAAACGAACATCTTCAACCCGTGAAAAAGCCGTGATAACAACAGACAGCGGCGCAGTCATCTCGTAAACCTGATCGCCTTCATGCCAAGTAGTTTTCATTGACATAGAGTCTTTACCAACCGGGATGGTTAAACCTAAAGCCGGACATAACTCTTCCCCTATAGCTTTAACCGCTTGATATAAGCCAGCATCTTCACCTGGATGTCCAGCTGCTACCATCCAGTTAGCTGAAAGTTTTACCCGTTTTAGATCCTGAACATAAGCTGAAGCTATATTGGTTAGCGCTTCACCAACAGCCATCCGGCTAGATGCCGCATAATCCAATAGTGCTATTGGCGCTCGTTCACCGATAGACATAGCTTCACCATAATAACCCTCTAAGCTGGCGGTGGTGACGGCACAATCAGCGACCGGGATCTGCCAAGGACCAACCATTTGATCGCGTGCCACCATACCGGTAACACTTCGATCACCAATGGTAATAAGAAAAGTTTTCTCTGCCACAGTAGGCAAATGTAATACACGTTTAACTGCTGCCGTTAAGGTTATCTTCTCTCGATTAATTGGCTTACTAGAAGCAAATTGTGAGCTAACTTCACGTTGCATTTTAGGCATTTTACTGAGCAGAAAATCAAGTGGCAGGCAAATAGGCTGGTTATTAAAATAGCTATCATTAACAATGAGCGCTCGATTTTCCGTCGCTTCACCAATAACAGCATAAGGAGCACGCTCACGACAACAGATTGACTCAAATAAAGCGAGTTGTTCTGGTAACACAGCTAATACATAGCGCTCTTGAGATTCATTACACCAAATTTGCCGTGGATCCATGCCTGGTTCATCATTCAAGATCTGGCGTAGTTCAAATAAACCGCCTCGCTCAGCATCATTCACTAACTCCGGCATAGCATTAGAAAGTCCACCAGCACCAACATCGTGGATAAATAGAATTGGATTATCGTCACCTAACTGCCAACACCGATCAATAACTTCCTGGCAACGTCGCTCCATTTCAGGATTATCACGTTGCACCGAAGCAAAATCAAGTTCAACATCCGACTGCCCCGCAGTCATAGAAGAAGCTGCACCGCCACCTAACCCAATATTCATCGATGGGCCGCCTAATACAATTAATTTAGCCCCAACCGGTATATTGTCCTTTTGAATATGTTCTGGCCGAATATTACCCATACCACCGGCTAACATAATCGGCTTATGGTAACCACGTAATTCTGCTCCATTATGACTAATCACTTGTTCTTCATAAGTGCGGAAAAAACCTAATAAAGCTGGTCGGCCAAATTCATTATTAAAAGCAGCACTACCCAATGGTCCATCAAGCATAATGTCAATCGCACTAACAATACGTTGTGGCTTACCAAAATTTTGTTCCCATGGCTGTGTAAAACCTGGAATACGTAAGTTAGAAACTGCAAAGCCGGTTAACCCTGCTTTAGGCTTAGCACCACGTCCTGTTGCCCCTTCATCACGAATTTCACCACCGGAGCCTGTTGCAGCTCCTGACCAAGGAGAAATTGCTGTCGGATGGTTATGTGTTTCCACTTTCATCAAAATATGCGCTTTTTCATGATGATAATCATACTTTCTGGTCACAGGATCGGGGAAAAAGCGTCTAATCTTTGATCCTTCCATCACAGCAGCATTATCTTTATAAGCTGATAAAATATAATCTGGCGTTTGTTGATAAGTATTTTTTATCATATCAAACAAAGAATTAGGTTGTAATTGACCGTCAATAACCCAACTGGCATTAAATATTTTATGCCGACAATGTTCTGAATTCGCTTGCGCAAACATATAGAGTTCCACATCCGTTGGATCCCTACCTAATGTTTGGAATGCATGCAGTAAATAATCGATTTCATCTGTCGCTAACGCTAACCCTAATTCAGTATTAGCCAATTCAATTGCACGTCGACTATTTTGCAAAATATTAACCGTCATCATCGGTTTTGGCTTATGCTGGACAAAAAGTGATTTTACCTGTTCGAAAGAAGTCCAAATGGCTTCAACCATTCGATCATGCAAAATAACAGATAAATCCTCCAATCGTGATATATTCAACGGCTCGGAATAAGTAATATAATAAGCAATTCCACGTTCAAGCCGAATTACCTGCTGCAAGCCGCAGTTATGAGCAATATCTGTTGCTTTAGAAGACCAAGGTGAGATAGTGCCTGGCCGTGGTGTAACTAATAATAATTGACCAGTAAGCTGTTGTTCAGTTAATGAAGGGCCATAATGAAGCACTTGCCTAAGTTTTTGTCGATCATCCTGATTTAATGGCGCACCAAGTTCAGCAAAGTGTACATATTCAGCATAAATGTCGGTAACCGGTAGTTGTTGCTGTTGGCATAGGGAAATAAGCTTAGTAATGCGAAATGTCGATAAAGCGGGTGAGCCACGCAGAATTTCCATAGTAATAGATTCTCTTACTTATAAAGCTGGCCTGAAGGATGTATCAGGAAAACTGGTTGGCTATTATAGAGCATCATTAACTGTTACGAAACCGTTTGCGTGAACATTTATTATTCACATCATAATGTTAAAGATATGTAAAAAATTAAATTAAGTTGCAAATACTATTTTTGTTAAGCAAAATGTCGGGCTCTTAAAAAATTGGCCATAATTTGGTCATGTAAATTAATATAATATTTTAATTAACGGGATATAACCATTTGATTAATATTAGAATTAATTATCTTGTTATCGTTATTGTCTCTATAATTTCTGTTGGTGTTATTGCACTTAATGTTGAGTGGCCCAACCAGCAGCAAGATCAGGTGAAGAGAATTATTTCTCGTGGTGAATTGCGTATAAGTACTATTAATTCACCTCTTATGTCCTTTAACGATAAGCAAGAAGCAAGCGGATTTGATTACGAACTGGCTAAACGCTTTGCCAATTATCTTGATGTAAAGCTACGTATTAATGTACGTTCAAATATCAATCAACTTTTTAATGATCTTGAAAATGGTAATAGTGACTTTATTACTGCAGGACTTCTTTATAATGAAAAGCGCCTCGATAAAGCACAGCCAGCTCCTGCCTACTATACTGTTTCACAACAACTAATTTATCGGCAAGGGGTGAGTCGGCCGCGCTCTTTGAACGATATAAAAGGTAAGTTCGTTGTTGCAACTGACTCAGTACACGCTAACGCACTGCAACGGCTGAAGCAGAAATATCCTAATCTACAGTGGGAAGAAACTAGTCACTATAATGCGACTGAATTATTACAACTGCTAGCCGAAGGCAAAATTGACTATACTATAGAAAACTCTATTGTCGTCGCTATGCAGCAACGTATTCATCCCAATATTGCTATCGCTTTTAATGTTAGCGACGATCATAGTCTTAATTGGTATATGAAGCGCTCAAAAGATAATAGTCTAAATACAGCCATGTTAGACTTCTTCAATAAATGTAAAGAAGAAGATCTTTTAACACGTTTAGATGAAAAATATTTTGGCCATGTTGCTAGCTTTGATTATTTTGATACTCTGTCGTTTATTTCTGCAATTAATAAAATTTTGCCAACCTATAAACATTTGTTTAAAAAATACGCGGAAAATATGGACTGGCGCTTACTGGCAGCCATTTCCTGGCAGGAATCACACTGGGACCCATTTGCTACATCACCAACTGGTGTGCGTGGTTTAATGATGCTGACAGTACCCACCGCACAAACTATGGGTGTTTCCGATAGGCTGGATCCAGAAGAAAGCATAAAAGGTGGCGCTGCTTATTTACAATATCTGATTTCGCGCTTACCGACGACTATTGCGTCTGATGATCGCATTTGGTTTGCTTTGGCAGCCTATAATATGGGATTAGGACATATGTTAGACGCCAGAAAACTAACACGCCTGCAAGGCGGCGATCCAGATAGTTGGTTAGATGTAAAAGCTAGACTTCCCTTACTTAGTAAGAAAAAATATTTTGCTAAATTACCCTACGGTTATGCACGTGGCTATGAAGCTTATCACTACGTAGAAAATATTCGCCGTTATCACCAGAGCTTAGTGGGTTACCTGCAAAACCAGCAAATGAATCAAAACATGCAACTCGTTTCAAGGGATCCAGTTTTATTTTCCAGAGCTAGCAGCAAAAAAGAAGGTAGTAATTGATTTTTTTAACCGTTACTAAATAGTATTAAGCTATATTTCTATTTCTGCCTGAGTACGCTTAAGAAGCTGCTTAGGCAGATTTAATTTATTAGCGAAGTACTTTCTTAGCCGCTTTTTTTTCTGCTCGGCGCCGTTGAAAAAAATAACTTAACATAACCGAACATTCATCGGCCAAAATCCCTCCCGATACCTGAATAAGATGATTCATATTAGGATAATTAAAAACATCTATAACTGAACCGGCAGCACCGGTTTTATGATCATAAGCACCATATACCAACCGGCTGATGCGTGCATGGATCATTGCCCCGGCACACATAATACAAGGCTCCAGGGTTACATAGAGGGTTGTATTAAGTAATCGATAATTTTGTAAGTGTTGACCACCGGCTCGCAAAGCTAAAATTTCAGCATGTGCACATGGATCATGATCCAAAATAGGATGATTCCAACCTTCTGCGATCAATTGATCATCATGGACTAATACCGCACCAACAGGAATTTCACCTTTTGCTTGCGCATTTTTTGCAAGCACAATCGCTTTGTGCATCCAATAAACATCTTTTTGAGCTTGCTCCACAAATAAGAACCTCAAAATATTAACTTAATTCACAAAAATTATTATAATATAACATAACCTTATGATTTAATAACACTTACTAATATAATAGATAACAGCACTAATCTACTTGTAAAAACACCTATAGCATTAATAAAATTTAACTAATTTAAATTTGTGTATTGTTGTCTGACGAATAACAGCCTATCTGACATGGATATAATAAATAATAAAAAAATTAATAAATAGTAATCCGCCTTTTTTAGTAAAAATGTTGCTATTGCTTATATTATTTAGCCTAATTTATTACGCTATGGGTTACTCCAAGGCTAAACTATACAGCGGATATCGTCGCATTACTAATCGTTATTATTCCGTTACGGATAATATATAGTGGGTTTATTATTATATTCATCATTATCACAACACTATATTTTCCGGTCAGGTTGCTGTATAGTGCGTCCTCACTAACCATAGCAACATCGGTTACCTATACCAATTTACATGAAGCATTAGAATTCATTGCGAACATTCCCTAATCTCTTTATCTTGGATCATTATTGATTTTACTATTTGGTTGTTTGTGTGCAAAATTTAAGCTTGATAACACAAAAAAATAAAGGTTTGGGCTTTTATTATTTTTGTTGTTTTTCTGCTCTATGGCCCAATAAAAGATTATAAAGACACAGGTGAATTCAATATCTTAATAGTGGCTATCCACAAATTAAATTTATCAAAAATTACTATGAGGCTAAAAACGGACGGAAAAGCTTTTTAGTTTGATCGCCCAAAAGGTGACTTCCAGCCAAATAATTCTGCCACGCCATATGATATCTATGTTATGGTAATTGGGGAAAGTGCCAGCCGCGACTTTATGCATGTTTATGGCTTGCCAATTAGTAATACCCCATTCATGGATACTGTTAATAGTATTTTGTTCAACCATTATATTTCTGCCGCATCAACAACCGTACCCTCATTAACCCATTCCCTGGCCCAACCACCCAAATTAGCTAACAGCGTTATTCCCCTAGCCAAAAAGTGGGGATTTACTACCCATTGGTTGTCAAATCAGGGGACGGTTGGCATCTATGACACTCCAATTGCCTCTATAGGGAAAAAGGCCCCCTCATCCTTTTTTCCTTAAAAGAGAAAACTATAATAATAGTAAAGAGAGCTACGGTGATGAATTACTACCGTAAATCGCAGCAGCAATCAAAGCCCCCCCAGGCCAAGAAATTGATTATTATTCACTTAATTGGCAGTTATCCTCGTGCTTGCGTAAGAACTGATAACTATTATGATATTTTTTATAAAAGTGAAGAGATCTCATGCTATATACAGAGCATAAAAAATACTGACCACCTGCTGGTAACTATTCATCAATCTTTAATTGACAGTCAGTCAAAATGGACAACGATGTACTTTTCTTATCATTGTCTGGGTTTTGTCAATAAAAATAACCCGAGCGACCTTAAACTTAGCCATGATGACCAATATCGCCAAGTTTTTGAAGTACCGCTTTTTATTAGCACTTATAATGCTAACAAACGGCAATATATCACCACACCAAGAAGTGGATTAAACTTCCTCAGTTTATTTTCTGAATGGTCAAGTATTGACGATCACAGTATTGATCACTCATGTCATATGATTTCAAACGATATCTGTCACCAACAAAATAGCGTGCTTAACTTTAGTAATAAGCGAGTTGACTACACAAAATTACCGGCAGATATGGCACCATAAAATTATGCCAAAGAGTAAACCTGCCAATAAGATAAATACTCTCTCGTCTTAGAGTGACTCACTTGCTATTTTCGGTATAAAATAGGCTGTATTTATTTTCTGTTCAAAATCTATAATAAATACAGCTTCTCACTAATTAAATGATATAACTAATATTTTAGATAAACCTTAAAATGTCACTATTAATTACTCATCGCTGTATCAACTGTGATATGTGTGAACCAGAATGTCCTAATGAAGCAATTTCAATGGGAGAAGAGTTTTACCAAATTAATCCTAATCTTTGCACTGAATGCATTGGCCACTATGATAAGCCAACCTGTCAATCCGTTTGTCCGATCAACAATACAATTATTAAAGATCCAAATAACCCGGAAACAGAAGAGCAATTATGGGATAAATTTGTCTTATTAAATTATGCCGATAAAATTTAACTTTCCATAATCACCGTAGCACAAGCATATTTTTGCTCATCGGACAAAGAAACATGAATATGTTGCACACCTAATGAATCAGCAAAAAATTTTGATTGTCCTAACAAATTAAGCCCTGGCTTGCCTAACTCGTCATTAAAAACTTCAAATTGATTAAGTGCTAAACCATTTCGGATCCCGGTTCCTAAAGCCTTGGCCGCTGCTTCCTTGACGGCAAAGCGCTTAGCTAAAAAACGAACTGGTTGACAATGGTGCTGATATTGCCGCCATTCTTGATCGGACAATATACGCTTTGCTAGACGCTCCTCGGAACGTTCAATAATCTGTTCAATACGAACAATTTCAACAAGATCGGTACCCAACCCAATAATAGCCATCAGCAACGTACCTCGTGAAGAATTTTCCTCATATCACTCACTGCCGCCACCATACCACTAAATAGTGCTCGCCCAATAATGGCATGACCAATATTCAGTTCATATATTTCCGGCAACTGGGCAATACGCTGAACGTTATGATAAGTTAACCCATGACCCGCATTCACCTTAAGCATTTTAGCTGTCGCATAACTTACCGCTTGCTTGATACGTTCATACTCTTTTGTCTGTTCTAACTCGGTCTTAGCATCAGCATAAGCACCAGTGTGGATCTCAATAAAAGGTGCCCCAATTTCTACTGCCGCATCAATTTGTTTATCTTCCGGATCAATGAATAAAGAAACCGTAATACCGGCTTCGACTAACCGCTTCACAGCCGTTGCAACTAACGTTCGTTGGCCAACAACATCAAGCCCACCTTCAGTTGTAACTTCTTCTCGTCGCTCTGGTACCAGGCAACAAAATTGAGGTTTGATCTGACAGGCAAAATTGACCATTTCATCAGTTATTGCCATTTCCAGATTCATACGGGTTTGTAACGTCTGGCGCAGTAACTTAACATCACGATCAGTAATATGACGGTGATCTTCACGCAAATGGATAGTGATCCCATCTGCACCAGCTTGTTCAGCAACAAAGGCAGCATGTACCGGATCGGGATATTGTGTTCCCCGTGCATTGCGTATGGTCGCAACATGATCAATATTAACGCCTAATAACAACTCTGCCATATTTAACTCCTGTTATCCATTTCATGGTTTGAATTTCATTTATCCAAGCAAACATCATATATGCAAATACATTTTAATAACCACGCTTCAACGAATTTTAGGCACTATAACTGGGTAAAAAAGCTCACGGCTTTTTAATGGTCTCCTCCCTAAATAAGGCCTTAGCGCAATTCGAGTAAAACGCTTAGCTGCTCTTAATATATCGACATCTGGAAATTCACGACAGGCAAATGCCTTAAGCTGCTTACCGGTAAAACTTAAGTGGTCAATAACCAAACTGGCAATAAAACCTTTCTCTTTCCGGTAACGGTAAGTCATGGTATCTATTACCTGTTCACCACTACCTGAGCAGTGTAAAAAATCAACACCATAACCTAAATGGGATAACAATGATAACTCAAAACGGCGTAATGCATGTTCAGGAGTATATTCACTGCCAGCCAATATCTGCAAGCAGGTAAGATATTCAAAAAATAGAGTTTGGTAGGGGATATTTGGCGCTAAAACTCGCGCAAGCAATTCATTAACATACAAACCACTGTACAGCACTGTGCCAGTAAAGGGTAACGCGATAGAAATTGGCTCCGCATCACGTAACGTTTTCATTTCTCCCTTGCCTCCCCAGCGGATCAGCAAAGGAGTAAATGGCTGTAAACAACATTTTAAATTAGATCGACGGCTACGAGCGCCTTTGGCTAATAGTCGAATGTGCCCCTCATTTTCAGTGAAAAAATCTAACAACAAGCTCGTTTCACTATAAGGGCGAGTATGTAGTACAAATGCTCGTTGCCAACCGTCCACAAAAACCAGCCTTAATGCAGATCGTCTGTATAGCCTAAACTACACAGTGCACGTTCATCATCGGCCCAGCCGGCTTTAACTTTTACCCAAAGTTCAAGATGAACTTTGGTAGCAAAAAGTTTTTCCATATCTATACGCGCTTCGATGCCAATTTTTTTAATTTTGCTACCTTTATTACCGATAACCATTTTTTTCTGGCCATCCCTTTCAACCAAAATCAGACCATTAATGTTATAACCATTGCGTTCATTTACCACAAATTGCTCAATTTCGACCGTGACTGCATAGGGTAGTTCATCACCAAGAAAACGCATTAACTTCTCACGAATAATCTCAGCAGCCATAAAACGTTGCGAGCGATCAGTAATATAATCTGCTGGAAAATGGTGAGCGGCTTCTGGCATATGCTGACGGACAATTTTAGTGATAATATCGATACCTATACCTTTTTTTGTGCTAATCGGTATAATATCTAGAAAATTCATTTGCTTACTAAGAAATTCAATATGGGGTAGTAAACTGGTCTTATCCGTCACATTATCAATTTTATTGATCACCAATAATACCGGACAATGCAAATGACACAGTTTATTTATTACCATCTCATCATCTTTGGTCCAGTGTGTGCCTTCAACCAAAAAAATAACCAGTTCCACATCTCTAATGGAGCTACTTGCTGCCCGGTTCATTAAACGATTTATTGCTCGCTTTTCTTCTATATGTAATCCTGGTGTATCGACATAAATCGTTTGATAATTATCTTCCGTCTCAATTCCTATAATACGATGGCGAGTTGTCTGTGGTTTACGTGAAGTAATAGAAACCTTTTGCCCTAGTAATTGGTTCAGTAATGTTGATTTACCCACATTTGGACGCCCTACAACGGCTACAAATCCACAATAGGTTTTCTGTTTGCTCATTCAAGCTCCAATATCTTTAATGTTTGCTCTGCTGCTGCTTGTTCAGCCTTGCGACGACTTGAACCAATCCCTTCAACCGCTTCTTTTATACCACTAACCTGACAATGAATAGTAAATTCTTGATCATGCGCTTCACCACGAACTTGAACAACCAAATAACTTGGCAAAGGTAAATGACGTCCCTGTAAATACTCTTGTAAACGTGTTTTAGGATCTTTTTGCTTATCACCAGGACTAATCTCGATTAAACGAGTATCATACCAAGCTAAAACAATCCGTTCAGTTGTTTGAATATCACTATCTAAAAAAATACTGCCAATTAAGGCTTCCACAGTATCTGCCAAAATTGATTCTCGACGAAAACCACCACTTTTAAATTCACCGGGCCCTAAACACAAACATTCCCCTAAATCAAATTCTCGTGCCAACTCAGCTAGAGTATTACCTCTGACCAAGGTTGCTCGCATACGACTCATATCGCCCTCATCAACTTTTGGAAAACGATAATAGAGATCATTAGCAATCAAAAAACTAAGAATTGAATCACCTAAAAACTCCAATCTCTCATTGTGACTACTACTGGCACTACGATGAGTTAATGCTTGTTTCAATAATTCAATTTGGGTGAAAGTATAGCCAAGCTTACGCTGTAGCTCTTTAATTTCTTGCCGTTGTGACCATTCAATTAAAGAAGAATTCATGTGCTACCAATCATTTCATTATCAAATTACAAAAAGCACACGCAACAGATCTGCAAAATTAAATTTTACAAAGCTGTTGCGTTTGCAGGTTTCCTGATATCAATCAAGAAACCATCGTTTTGATTATCGTGGTATATTCTATATCGATTACTATATAAATCAATTTAGCAACAATGATTAGTTTATCTCATTATTTTATTAGTTAATTGCGCCAATACGGCTTAAACGTACCCCAGTTGGCCATTCACCCTCATGCTTATCTAAGCTAAACCAGATGATAACTGCCCGTCCAACCAAATTTTCTTCCGGTACAAACCCCCACATACGGCTATCCGCGCTATTATCCCGATTATCTCCCATCATAAAATAATGTTTAGGAGGAACAACCCATTCATTGTCCGGTAAACCAGGCTGTTGATAACGTGACTGGGTATATACTTGTGGGATCACCATGATCTCATGGCTAGCATCACCTAATTTTTCAACTCTTTCCGCTTGGCGTAATGCATTACTCGGTATTGGGTCACCCAGTGGAATTTGGTAACTGCTTTTTTGACTTTCCACCATAGAATCGATATTAAAAAATAATGCCCATTCACTCTCTTTTAATGAAGAATAGACAATTGGTAACGCTTGTGCACAGTCTGAAGTGGAACAATTCGGGTAGATACGTAATTCTTTTTGTTCCGGATCATAAACAATTTTATCACCAGGTAGACCAATAACACGTTTAACAAAATCCACACTAGGATCTTTAGGGTACTTAAATACCGCAATATCACCGCGTTTAGGTTTTCCTGTTACTAATAGTGTTGTTTGCATAACCGGATCTTTTAATCCATAAGCAAATTTTTCTACTAGTATAAAGTCACCGACCAATAAAGTAGGCATCATTGAACCTGACGGGATTTGAAATGGCTCATAAATAAATGAGCGTATCACTAAGACAATTGCTAATATCGGAAAAATAGACGAGCAAGTATCAACCCATGATGGTTTATGCACAACTTCAGCTATATGTGTCTGTTTTACGTTTCTCTCAGTAACTTTTTGCTGCCGCGCTATTTTTTTCTTACGAGCAGGTGTTAATTTAAAACTATCAATAACCCAGATAATCCCTGTAATCAAGGTTGCCAGCGTCAAGATCAAAGAAAAAGTGTTAGCCATTACGACTCCTTATAACGGTTAGTTATCTTTACCTACATGAAGGATAGCAAGGAACGCTTCCTGCGGTAGCTCAACATTACCAACCTGTTTCATTCGTTTCTTACCTTCTTTCTGTTTCTGTAGTAATTTTTTCTTACGGCTAACATCACCACCATAACATTTAGCTAATACATTTTTACGTAATTGTTTCACCGTTGAACGCGCTATAATATGGGTACCAATTGCAGCTTGGATTGCAATATCAAACTGCTGACGCGGGATCAGATCTTTCATTTTATCCACCAGCTCACGACCACGATACGATGCATTTGTACGATGAGTAATCAATGCCAAGGCATCTACTCTTTCGCCATTAATTAATACATCGACCCGTACCATATCAGCTGCTTGAAAGCGGACAAAACCATAATCCAATGATGCATACCCCCGTGAAGTAGATTTCAAACGATCAAAAAAATCTAATACAACCTCAGCCATAGGAATTTCATAGGTTAATGTGACCTGATTACTATGATAAACCATATTAGTCTGAACACCGCGTTTTTCTACACACAGGGTAATAACATTACCAAGATATTCCTTAGGCATTAGCATGTTACATTCAGCAATCGGTTCACGTAATTCATTTATATTATTGAGGGCAGGTAATTTGGAAGGACTATCAACATAAATAATATCACCATTTATTAACTCAACTTCATAAATAACTGTAGGCGCAGTTGTAATAAGATCCAAGTCATATTCACGTTCCAAACGTTCTTGGATAATCTCCATATGAAGTAATCCAAGAAAACCACACCGAAAACCAAAGCCTAAGGCAGTTGAACTCTCTGGTTCATAAAATAACGAAGCATCATTCAAACTTAATTTAGCTAAAGCGTCACGGAATGCTTCATAATCATTAGAACTAACTGGGAATAAACCAGCATAAACCTGTGGCTTTACCTTTTTAAAGCCAGGTAACGCCTGTTCTGCCGGCTGTCGAGCGCCGGTTAATGTATCTCCGACCGGAGCCCCATGAATATCTTTAATGGCACAGACCAACCAACCTACTTCACCACAATTTAGTTGTTGGCGATCAATTCGTTTTGGGGTGAAAATGCCTAATCGATCAACATCATAAAATTGACCAGAGCTCATCACTTTAATTTTATCGCCTTTAGTAAGCGTGCCATTTTTAATACGTACCAGTGAAACAACACCTAAATAATTATCAAACCATGAATCGATGATCAATGCTTGCAAAGGTGCTGCAGGATCACCTTCTGGAGGTGAGATCTCTTTAACCAAACGTTCAACTACATCCTGTACCCCGATTCCTATTTTTGCTGAACAACGAACGGCGTCATAAGCATCAATGCCAACAATATCTTCAATTTCCTCAGCCACACGATCTGGCTCTGCTGCAGGTAAATCAATCTTATTAAGGACTGGAACGACTTCTAAATCCATCTCAATAGCAGTATAACAATTAGCCAGTGTTTGTGCTTCTACACCTTGCGCAGCATCAACAACAAGTAATGCGCCTTCACAAGCCGCTAATGAACGAGATACTTCATAAGAAAAGTCAACATGGCCGGGGGTATCGATGAAATTGAGCTGATAAGTTTCACCATCACTGGCTTTATAATTAAGGGTAACACTCTGTGCTTTTATTGTTATCCCGCGTTCCCGCTCCAAATCCATAGAATCTAATACCTGCGCTGCCATTTCCCGATCAGAAAGGCCACCACAAATCTGAATAATACGATCCGACAGAGTTGACTTACCATGATCAATATGAGCGATGATGGAAAAGTTTCTTATTTGTTTGATTTTCAAGGTCATATCTTCTTCTAAATTGCTTTATAAAATCAGTTTTAGCGATAGTTTAGCCTACAAAGCTAAAACTAATAAAAGCTATTATAACAATTTTGAGCATGCATTTTACATATAAGCGACAAACAACTCAAAGAATCATTAATAATTAAAAGTCGTTTTTATGAATAAGCCGTTTATACGCATAAATTAGTAACTATATTTATAACTAACTATCAGTACTTAGACTTACTTAAATCATTCATACTGGCTCTTTAAATTCATCAGGTGGTAAACCTATCTGTAAAATGATTGGTTGATATAGAATTTCTTTTTCCCAATAACGTGCAATCTTTTTTGCTAGCAGAAAGCCAGCAATGCCACCGATGATAGCACCTAAGAATATGATAAATTGATTTATAAACAGAAATTGCATAATCCCACAACTGATAAAAAATCCAACTAGTGGGGTAAGATAAACAAGCATTGCTGACCGTAATAAACTTCCTGCAGGGATCCCCACTTCAACTTTCTGACCAACTGCCAGTGGCTGAGTAATCTCAAGTTCTAATTGATACTCAGTTTTTGGTCCTATTTTATTTAGAATATAAGATCCGCAAGTTGTGTGGGCCGCACAACTACGACAAACTGAATTAGAACCATATTGCAAAACGGCTCGGCCATTATGCCAACGCACTACTGTTGCCCACTCTCTTATCATTAATTTCTCTCTTTAAAACTAACATTGGCTGCAATCTGGTTAGCGGTTAGCAATGGTAATTGACCAATAACCGTCACTTCGTGCTGTCCCTTGGTTACGGTATAAATGGTTAAACCACCTTTACGCAACGGCTGTTCAATAAGTTGATGATCGCCTGCTTTAGTGACGTTGATAGAAAAACTAAATAGCCCATCACTAAATATTATAGTCTCTAAAGCTTCGTTAGCGGCTATCTCTTTATAACTACGAGAAACTTCTTCAAACCCCAACGGTAGTTGGTTTATTTGCCAGTTAAATTGCTTAGTAATTGATTTGGGAATAAGTAATAAAGGAGGCATATTCAACGATGCGATCCCTTTCATCGATTTCAATAGCTCTTGACTATTAAAAACAACCGAAACCACTTTGAATTGTTCTAAGATTTCATTTTTACTATCTAATAGATCAATTCGTAATGGTAACTTGGTTTTTTCATCAATTAATAAGACATAGCTAAAACGTAAATTATCTTTTGGTATAATACGAATAACCTGACAGCTTATATCACCAATATGAGTTCGGCCTAATTTAATAAAATTATAATAGGATTGTAGTCTAGTAAAATCAGCAAAAACTACTGATGGCAAATAATCAAGGATATAAGAGCCCTCTAGACTAAAAGAATCAAAACCTGGCTCAAAGTAGCTAATTTGATTACCTTTTTGAATAATTTCACGGCGAGAGCTATCCATCTGCATCATTTGAGCAATTGGTTTACCGTTAATAATGACATGGCGATATCGTAGCGGTGTTATCTCTTCAGGATTGACAATAATAAATGATAATTCATACGGTAAAGACTTTACCACATTAACCATATCAGTTAGTAAAATCTCAGCCGTTAATTCTTTGGCAAATGAATATACAGGCAACAATAAACCGCCCAACATAAAAAAGAGGGGGAATAACCAATGCTTCATTATTGCTATTCTGCTCCTAAGTGAGATTTTCCTGCTGATGGTGAAGACGATGTTACAGTTTGATCTAACGTTGAACGACGTTCCAGCTCATATTGCTGTAACATCATACCAAGCCGGCGATTACGTTGCTCTAACTGTTCGGATTGTGGATGAGCAACCAACTGATCGTTAGAAACATTTAAACTCACAGGCGACGCAGCCCCCATGATAGGTACTGTATTAAACATTGGTAACTCAGATTTACCATCAGCTTCTATATTAACAGTATTGTAATTTTGAACGCCGGCAATAACTGCTACCGCAACACTCACTGTTACACCAACTTGTGTTATTTGATTAGCCCATGGGCGTAGCCTACGCCAAAAAGGCATTGAACGCCAAGTAGAAGGCTCAGGTTGTGACTCCGGTATTACATCAGGCACAATTTGGATAGGCTCACTTGCTAACGCCTGCTCTACTTTATCTGTAATATCAAGATGGATAACTTGGTTAATATCTCCTCTCAAACTGTCGCGGATAAGATGGTAGCTCTTCCATCGTTTCTGTAACGAAACATCTTGTAAAATGGTATGGATCAATTCTGAATCAAAGATCTCTCCATCCATTAAAGCGGAAAGTCTCTCTCTATGCATGCCAAAGTACCCTTCAGTAAAATATTACACCACATTTAATTTTGTATTAGCGGTTGCACTTTATTATCAATAGCTTCCCTTGCTCTAAAAATGCGCGAACGAACTGTACCAACAGGACAACCCATAATAAGCGCTATCTCCTCATAACTCAAACCATCTAACTCCCTAAATGTAATTGCCAGACGCAAATCTTCAGGGAGTGACTCTATGGTTCGGAAAACTATTTTCCTTAATTCTTCAGATAACATTAAATTCTCGGGGTTCGAAATTTCTTTCAATGCATTAGAAGTTTCATAATTTTCTGCATTAACCACATCCAAATCATTCGATGGAGGTCGACGTCCTTGCGAAATAATATAATTTTTTGCGGTATTAACAGAGATCCGGTAAAGCCAAGTATAAAATGCGCTTTCACCACGAAACGAACCAATAGCACGATAGGCTTTGATAAATGCCTCCTGGGCAACATCCGGGACATCTCCTTGCGGTACATAACGAGAAACAAGGCTTACAACTTTATTCTGGTATCTAACAACCAGTAAATTAAAAGCTTTTTTATCCCCTTTTTGTACGCGTTTAACCAGCACTTGGTCTGTTAACTGCTCGCTCATTCGAGGCTGCTTCTCCCGAAAATAAACCTCATATTTTCCTTATTTGAACCCGCCATGTTTTATCTCATTTGTAAGCAAGCATATTTTTGAGTGACAAAAACTTACAAAGTTCCAGTCAATTTAAATTATTTTATATTTAATTTAAGCTAACCCATAAGAAAAGTTCTTTCAAGGTCATCATATTTTACTCTGAATAAAAGAATAGGTTAACATGAGAATTTACTCTATTCCTAAACTTCAGTAATCAACATTATGCCATCAACACAACATTATACTGATATTTTAATCATTGGTAGTGGCATTGCCGGCTTATCATTAGCACTGCGATTAGCCCCGCAATACCGAGTAACCATACTTAGTAAAAATATTTCAACAGAAGGGGCATCTTACTATGCACAAGGAGGGATTGCAGCGGTTTTTGATCAAACCGATAGCATAGATGCTCATGTTAAAGATACCATAATTGCCGGTGCAGGCCTATGTGATAAAAAAACAGTTGAATTTGTCGCATGTAATGCCCGCCACTCTGTTCAGTGGCTAATTGATCAAGGTGTTTTATTTGATAAAGAGACCAATCAAGCAGGTAAAGAACAATATCATCTGACTAAAGAAGGTGGTCATAGCAATCGCCGTATTCTGCATCATGCCGATGCCACAGGTAAACAGGTAGAAACTACACTGATTGACAAAGCCATCAAGCATCCGAATATAACGATAAAGGAACAGCATAATGCTATCGATTTAATCTGTGCAAATAAAGATTCACCGACCATCACTGGTGCTTACATTTGGGATCATAATCAACAACAAATCATTATTTGTCATGCAAAAGTGACGGTTTTAGCAACAGGTGGAGCAGCTAAAGTGTACCAATATACCACTAATCCCGATGTTTCATCTGGCGATGGGATTGCGATGGCTTGGCGGGTCGGCTGTCGCGTGGCTAATCTTGAATTCAATCAATTTCATCCAACTTGTCTTTATCACACACAAGCTCGTAATTTTCTATTAACAGAAGCTTTACGGGGTGAAGGGGCCTATCTAAAACGACCTGATGGTAGCCGCTTTATGCCTGATTTTGATAAAAGAGCGGAGCTTGCTCCACGTGATATTGTTGCCCGTGCCATCGATCATGAAATGAAACGTTTGGGTGCAGACTGTATGTTTCTTGATATTAGCCATAAGTCAGAGAGATATATAAAAAAACACTTTCCGACCATCTATCAGAAATTAGCTACATTGGGTATAGATATAACTCATCAACCAGTACCGATTGTACCGGCGGCACACTATATTTGCGGTGGTGTTATAGTCAATCAACATGGCCAAACCGATATTCAACATCTGTATGCTATCGGTGAAGTAAGTTACACCGGTTTACATGGTGCCAACCGGCTAGCATCCAATTCATTATTAGAATGCCTAGTCTACGGATGGTCTGCTGCCGAACACATAAAACAACAAATCGACCAGATAGATATGCCATCATCACTAGCTAAGTGGAATGAAAATCAATGCCATAATTTAGATGAACAAGTTGTTATACAACATAACTGGCATGAGCTAAGGCTATTTATGTGGGACTATATGGGGATTGTTAGAACGACTAAACGAATGACGCGTGCGTTACGGCGGATCCATTTGCTGCAACAAGAAATAGATGAATACTACTCAAATTTCCGTATATCAAATAATTTATTGGAACTGCGTAATCTTGTCCAAGTGGCTGAATTGATGATCAGCTGTGCCCTTACTCGCAAAGAGAGTCGTGGATTACACTACACATTAGATTATCCTCAACAGCAAGCGGATGCTAAACCCACTATTCTGACGCCGTTCCACTAATTATTATAGAGGAGCAATATAATTAACCCTCTTATATTAATTAGTTATATACTAGCTAAAACCGCTACTTGGTTTGAATTTAATTGTGAATAAACATTTATTATTAATCGTTAAAACAAGCAACAAAATATTTTGATAGATGAACAACTTGGGTGTTCTGTTTATAATCCATTGCCTAACCAGAGGTATATAATGACTGCAACCACATTTTCTGAACTTGAGTTAGACCAAAGTCTGCTCAATGCACTTGATGACAAAGGCTATGAGCGACCGACAGCCATTCAGCTAGCAACCATTCCTGCCGCTATGGAAGGACAAGATATATTAGGTTCATCGCCTACCGGAACCGGAAAAACCGTGGCTTACTTACTACCAGTGATCCAACGTTTACTTGATTTTCCACGTAAACGATCCGGCCCACCCCGAATTCTCATTCTAGCTCCCACCCGTGAACTAGCAATGCAAGTGGCCCAACAAGCAAAAGAATTAGCCAAATACACCCATCTTGATATCGCAACCATTACTGGTGGAGTATCCTATATTAACCACGCAGAAATTTTCAATAAAAACCAGGATATTGTCGTCGCAACCACAGGGCGCTTACTGCAATATATCCAAGAAGAAAATTTTGATTGTCGTGCGATCGAAACTTTAATTTTAGATGAAGCAGATCGAATGCTTGATATGGGATTTGCTAACGATATTGAAACTATTGCCGGGGAAACACGCTGGCGTAAACAAACCATGCTGTTCTCTGCAATCCTGCCAGGGGAAGTCATTCACGATTTTACTAATCGATTACTGGATAATCCACTCGAAATCGACGCTGATCATTCACGTCGGGAACGAAAAAAGATCCAACAATACTACTACCGGGCTGATGACCTTAAACATAAAACCGCGCTACTTTGTCATCTATTAAAACAACCTGAAGTCAGCAAATCGATTATCTTTGTCCGTAAACGTGAAAGAGCGCATGAGCTTGGGCAATGGTTACAACAAGCCAATATAAAAACCTGGCTACTTGAAGGGGAAATGGTTCAGTCCAAACGGACTGAAGCGGTTAAGCGCTTGAATAGCGGGCAAATTAACGTCCTGGTGGCAACCGATGTCGCCTCTCGTGGTCTCGATATTGACGATATTAGCCACGTTTTTAATTTCGATTTACCTTGGACTGCCGACGTCTATTTGCATCGTATTGGCAGAACCGCACGCGCTGGGCGAAAAGGGATAGCAATTAGCTTAGTAGAAGCCCATGATCAACCGCTATTAGGCAAAATCAACCGTTATCTTAAAGAACCATTAAAGATACGAGTAATCGATACTCTGCGTCCAACTACTAAAGCACCTGCTGAAGGCTCACTACGTAAAGCCAAACCATCCAAAAAAGTTCGCTTAAAGCGGCTAGAAAAGAAAAAAATTGACGAACAAAAAAAGAAAAAAACCAAACAGCGCCATCGCGACAGCAAAAACATTGGTAAACGCCGCAAGCCATCAGCAAAACAAACGAATAATAATTAAATAATATTTAAACAAATTTATTTAGCTATTTATCAATGTCATTGATTAACTGATAGAAATAAAAAGCTTAATAACATTTTTAGGCTTTTTATTATTATTTTGTAATTAACTGAGTACTATTTCATTATAAGCTTTGGGTAAAAGTACGTGTGATAACATCACGTTGTTGCTCAGCTGTTAATGAATTAAAACGCACCGTATAACCTGAAACACGAACAGTTAGTTGAGGATATTTTTCCGGATGTTCAATCGCATCTTCTAAAGTTTCACGAGACAAGACATTAACATTTAAATGCTGACCACCTTCTACTACCACCTTCGGTGTAACTTCAAGGGGGATTTCTTGATATTCAAACGTGCCTAACATCTGCTTGACAACAATTTGACCTTTATTAAAATCAGGTTTAGCACAAATGCAGCGAGCTTCATTTTTTCCATCATCTAATAGCCAAAAAGAATTTAATAGTGCAGTATTATCTGTCTTAGTAAGCTGGATCCCAATAACCATGTCGACCTCCAAATTCGAACAAGGTTGAAATAGCAATTTGAAATTATTCCCAAATTAGATATTTTATTTCTATAAACTATATAACAATTAGATATCATTAATTCATTAATATTAATTGATAATTTCAATGAGTTATTAATAATATGATCTCCAACATCTTATTTTAAATCAATTTCTTATTTAAAAAAATTTTATATTTTTTAGAAAA
Source organism: Arsenophonus sp. (assembly GCA_045399315.1). Taxonomy (GTDB): domain Bacteria; phylum Pseudomonadota; class Gammaproteobacteria; order Enterobacterales; family Enterobacteriaceae; genus Arsenophonus. The sequence continues at coordinate 10,731 of DAYVGO010000072.1, read as the reverse complement.
TATTTTTAAAGTGAAAATTTTAATGAAAAACAAGCGATTTCCGTTTTAAAGTTTACCTCACATAACGTAAATATTAAGTTAAAAAATATATTAATTAAAACATAAAGGAATGTTTTATGTCCTCTTTGCTCACCTGGCACGATGTCATCGGCCCAGAAAAAGAACAAGAATACTTCTGTAACACCCTGGTTTATGTGGCTAAAGCACGCCAACAAGGTATAACAATCTACCCTCCGCAAAAAGATGTCTTCAATGCTTTCCGTTATACTGAGCTGAGTGAAGTAAAAGTCGTGATCCTAGGACAAGATCCCTACCATGGTCCCAATCAGGCTCATGGACTCTCTTTTTCTGTTCGCCCTGGTGTTCCTGCACCGCCTTCACTGGTTAATATGTACAAGGAACTGGAAAAAGATATTCCGGATTTCAAATACCCAAATCATGGATATCTCGTCAGTTGGGCACAGAAAGGGGTATTATTATTAAACACGGTTTTGACTGTAGAACAAGGCAAAGCACATTCTCACGCGCATCTTGGTTGGGAAACATTTACAGATAAGGTTATTGCGGCAATTAATCAACACCGCACTGGTATAGTTTTTTTATTGTGGGGCTCCCATGCACAGAAAAAGGGCCAATTTATTGATAACAAAAAACATTTTATCCTTAAAGCGCCTCATCCATCACCCCTTTCTGCGCATAGAGGTTTCTTCGGTTGTCGCCATTTTTCAAAAACTAATGAGATACTAATAAAGCAGGGATTAACCCCGATTGACTGGACGCCAATCATTCCATAGCAATAAACTAAATGCCACCACCATCCGGGGTGGCATCATTTCAGCTTATTTTGCTTTTGACACAATCACCATAGCCGGGCGCAATAAACGACCATTTAGAGTATAACCTTTCTGCATAACATCAATAACTTGATTAGGTTCACGTTCTTCAGATTGGACCATGGTCATTGCTTGATGCAACTCAGGATTGAAAGGGATATTCTTCTCCGCCACCACCTCAATACCATATTTACTAACGGTTGCTAAAAAAGATTTTAGCGTTAATTCAAGCCCTTCAAGCATTGACATCGATTCAGCCTTTTCCCGATCGACAAGTTCAATTGCCCTTTCTAGATTATCAATCACAGTTAACAATTCATTAGCAAATCGTTCTAAGGCAAACTTATGCGCTTTTTCAATATCTTGCTCAGTACGACGACGAATATTTTCCACTTCAGCTTTAGCGCGCAACAATGCTTCACGCTCACGTTTTTGCGCTTCTAGCAATTGCTGCTCTAATTCAGTAATACGTGGATCAATTAATACTTCTTCAGTAGAACTCACTGGCTGCTCAGTCTCAATTGCCTGTTCCTTTGCCTCATTTTTTTGTGATTTTTTTAATTCTTTTTGTTTAGAGGCTTGCTCATCATGCACTTTATGATCTTTACTACTCATGAGTATCTCCACATTCTTTTTAGCATTAATCCAGATTATTAGCTTATTATGGGGATAAAAGTTTGGGATTCAAGAGAACACGCAAACTTGTAAGAGGAAAAAACCATGCTGACCGAAAAAGCAGCAAAAAAAACATTATTCGAATATATTGGCATTGTCGGCCACCCACGACATCCTGAAGCACTGGCAACTCATGAACAACTTTATAACTGGCTACACGCCCAAAAATATAAAGTTATCGTTGAAAAAAAAATTGCCCAACAACTTAACTTAAAAAATGCCATCATAGGCGAATTAACAGAAATTGGTAAAACAGCCAATTTAATTATCGTTGTTGGTGGTGACGGCAACATGCTTGGTGCTGCTCGTGTTCTATCACTCTATGAAAACAAAGTTATCGGCATCAATCGTGGTAACTTAGGGTTTTTAACTGATCTTGTGCCAGACAATGCCTTACAACAACTAACAGAAGTATTAGCCGGCCATTTCTATGAAGAACAACGCTTCTTATTAGAAATTCAGATCAGCAAAAAAAATCATAAACCGCGTATGAGTACAGCAATTAATGAAGTCATTTTACACCCAGGAAAAGTGGCTCACATGATTGAATTTGAAGTTTATATTGATGACCGGTTTGCCTTTTCTCAACGTTCCGATGGATTAATTATTACTACACCGACTGGTTCAACCGCTTATTCACTCTCTGCCGGCGGGCCTATATTAACCCCTAACCTTGAGGCTATCGCGCTAATTCCTATGTTCCCTCATACCCTTTCATCACGTCCGCTAGTCATCAGTAGCGACAGTAGTATTAAATTAAAATTTAGGCAAAAGAGCATTAATTATGAAATTAGTTGTGACAGTCAAATTATTCTACCTATCCAAGATGATGATGAGGTATTAATCAAACGAAGCGACAAGAAACTTAATCTCATTCATTCAAAAGATTATAATTATTTCAATACGTTAAGCTTAAAATTAGGCTGGTCAAAGAAAAACTTTTAATTTTTTTAATTACTACTTTACTGTATAAAAAAACAGTTTATACTGTATTTATTAACAGTTGTGTTAGTTGTGTTTTTACATACAGGAGAAGCACATGCTTATTCAATTAACCATCAATAATTTTGCCATTGTACGTCAACTGGAAATTGACTTCCATCCTGGTATGACTGCCATTACCGGCGAAACAGGTGCTGGCAAATCAATTGCAATCGATGCACTAGGTTTATGTTTAGGCAACCGAGCTGATAGCAATATCGTTCGCCCTGGTGCTTCTCGTACCGATATCTGCGCCTATTTTTCTCTTACTGACACCCCCACGGCCCAAAAATGGTTAAAAAATTACCAGTTAGATAACCATAATGAATGCCTGCTACGCAGAACAATTACTGCTGATGGACGTTCACGCGGTTTTATTAACGGTACAGCTATACCTTTATCACAATTACGCGAACTAGGAACGTTACTTATTCAAATACACGGCCAACATGCTCACCAATTATTATTAGATAATCAGTACCAAAAATATCTGCTGGATACCTATGCTAATCAAACCGGTATCATGGCTGAAATGAAATCTGCCTGGAAAAAGTGGCATCAAAGTTGCCAAGAACTGACTAGATTTCAACAACAAGCAACTGAACGGCTATCACGTCAACAACTTATTGAATATCATCTTAAAGAATTAGATGAGCTTTTACCACAAGCTAATGAATATCAAAAACTAGAGCAAGAGTATAAACAGCTAGCCAACCGTGAACAATTTCTTTCCTTGAGTCAAAATGCATTACAAATTCTAAATGATCATGACGAACAAAACATTATCAGTATGTTAAATCAAGTAAAACAAACAATTAACGAACTTACTTCTATTAGTAATCAATTTAGTCATTTATTTGATATGCTTGAAGAAGCATCGATCCAAATTAATGAAGTGAGTAATGAATTACGTCACTATGGTGATCGGCTAGAACTTGATCCTAGACAACTATTCGAATTAGAACATCGCATTGCTAAATATGTCAATCTAGCCCGTAAACATCGTGTTGCTCCCAAATTACTATTTGAACTACATCAGCAACTTCTCACCGAACAAGAAAAACTAAATCAGCAACAGGATGATTGTGACCATTTAACTACCCAGGTACAAGTTGAACATCAACATGCATTAGAAATAGCCGATAAACTTCATCAAATACGACAACAATATGCCAGTGAATTAAGTCAATTAATCACCAACAGTATGCATCAACTTTCAATGCCTCATGGTCATTTTACAGTTGATGTAAATTTTGATCCGAAACATTTACAAATTGATGGTGCCAGCCAGGTTGAATTCAACGTTACAACCAATCCCGGACAACCACATCAAGCATTGATAAAAGTGGCTTCAGGTGGAGAACTTTCCCGTATTGCACTGGCTATACAGGTCATTACAGCCAAAAAAATGGATACTCCTGCACTCATTTTCGATGAAGTTGATGTAGGTATCAGTGGTCCTACCGCCGCAGTGGTTGGAAAATTATTACGTGAGTTAGGCAATTCAACTCAAGTGATGTGTGTTACCCATTTACCTCAAGTTGCAGCATGTGGACACCACCATTTTTATGTAAGCAAACAAACTAATGGCAGCGAAACAGAAACCCAAATGCAATTATTAGATAAAAAAACTCGTTTACAAGAAATTGCTCGTTTACTGGCTGGAAGTGAAGTGACAAAAAATATCTTAGCTAGCGCAAAAGATCTACTCGCGGCCTAAAAACCTACTCAACTTTATTGTATATTATGGGTCATAGAAAATGAGGCAAGGTTTTCAATTTCATCAATGTCGATTATTATCGATATTCTGGCTCACAAAGGAATATATGACCATGCGTTGTAAACTGTTAATTACTGCTGCTATGTCTGTCGTTGTTTTAACAGCGGGTTGTTCTATGACAGAACGGCTTGTTTACCGTCCTGACATTAATCAAGGCAACTATCTTTCCGCCAATGATGTTGCAAAAATACAAAAAGGCATGACACAACAGCAAGTAGCCTATACATTGGGAACACCAATGCTAAAAGAATCGTTTGGCCAACAAGTTTGGTATTATGTTTTTCGTCAACAATCCGGTCATGAAAAAGTTAAACAGCAGACGTTAACACTTACTTTTGATCGCAATGGTATTTTAGTCGACATCAAAAATACCGATAGCGTGGCAGCCCAAAAGGCATTAATACTTATGTAGTATTTGCCACTCTATTGATTTTCATTTAAATAAACCGCCTATTAGGTGGCGACTATATTGGTGGTCATTCTATTTAATATTGCTTTGTGAATAAGCTATTAAGACCTTTGTTTAGCCTTTTCTGCTCGCTTACGGCGTATCTCTTTTGGATCTGTAATTAAAGGACGATAAATTTCGACCCGATCACCATCAGATAAAATATCTGATAATTTAGCCGATCGACTATAAATACCGACTTTATTCTTACTTAAATCAATGTCGTCACGAAGCGACAAAATACCTGATTGCACAATCGCCTCTTCAACACTAGCACTATCAGCTAGCTTAACATGTAACAAAAATTGCCTATCAGGCAATGCATAAACAACTTCAACATTTATTTCATCCACGATAAACCTCGTGAGCACGCTGAGTAAAAGCTTGCACCATATTGCCTGCAAGCTCTTTAAAAATTCGACCAAAAGCCAATTCTATTAACTTATTGGTAAATTCAAAATCAAGATATAACTCAACCTTACAGGCATTTTCATTTAAAGGCGTAAATAACCAATTACCAATTAACTTACGAAATGGCCCTTTTACCAATTGTATTTGAATACTCTTATTATCTTGCAATATATTATGAGTAACAAAAGTCTCACTAATACCGGCTCTTGCAACATCAACCGATGCTGTCATTTCATTATTAACGTAATTCAGCACGTGACTACCGACACAACCAGGTAAAAATTGCGGATATGAATTTACATCATTAACTAAATTGTACATTTTTTCTGCACTATAAGGCACTAATGCAGATCGACTAATTTGCGGCATAACTATTCTCACCAAATAAATCAAAAATAATAATAACATCGATAAACACTTAAATAAAAATTGCGAGCAACAACTTAGTCTAATAAATGTTCAATTAACACCAAATATTACATCCTTACCGTGCCATTTAGTTATACATACAGTATAATTGCTAACTATGACAAAGAAAAAAGCACATAAACCTGGTTCGGCAACTATCACACTAAATAAAAGAACGCGGCATGAATACTTCATCAGTGAAGAAATCGAGGCAGGATTAGCCTTACAGGGTTGGGAAGTCAAAGCTCTCCGTGCCGGCAAAGCCAATATTAGTGATAGTTATGTTTTAATGAAAGATGGTGAGGCTTACCTTTTTGGCGCGACCATTAGCCCGCTAAACGTAGCCTCCTCTCATGTGGTTTGTGATCCAATGCGCACCCGTAAGTTATTATTAAACCAACGTGAACTTGATTCGCTGTTTGGTAAGATTAACCGTGAAGGACATACAGCGGTTGCATTATCCTTTTATTGGAAAAATGCCTGGTGTAAAGTGAAAATTGGTGTCGCAAAGGGTAAAAAAGAGCACGACAAACGTTCTGACATTAAAGAACGCGAATGGAAGCTAGATAAAGCGAGAATTATGAAAAACGCAGGCCGCTAATAGCCTAACTACTAGCATTATTGAGTTTTGTTCTGATATAATAGAAATAATAATCTTGGGGCTGATTCTGGATTCGACGGGATTTGCGAAACCTAAGGTGCATGCCGAGGGGCGGTTGGCCTCGTTAAAAGCCGCAAAACAATAGTCGCAAACGACGAAAACTACAGACTGGCAGCTTAATAACCTGCGCAGTTTCCTCTCTCCCTAGCCTCCGCTCTTAGGACGGGTATCAAGAGAGGTCAAACCTAAAAGAGATCGCGTGGATACCTTGCCTGGGGTTGAAGTGTTAAACTTAATCAGGCTAGTCTACTAGTAGTGTGTCTGTCCACAGCTAGCTGGCGAATGTAAAGACTAGGCTAAGCATGTAGTACCAAAGATGTAGGAATTTCGGACGCGGGTTCAACTCCCGCCAGCTCCACCAATTTCACCTGGCCAGCAAGAGGACAATAACTTTAAAAACAGCAAGTTATAAAAATTAAGCTGACATCGATGTGACAACAATAGGACTTGAAAGTACACTTAAAATGCACTTAGAAATTTACTCAGTAAAAGAGAAAAAGTACGCTGAAATATATCTCGATAAATCACCCTAATGTAACAAATAGGTAGATTCATTTCGATACAATAAGAAAGCAATTAGAAAATTTGAAGAAATTCTTGTTGCCAAGATGAAAGCAGCAACAAGTAAAAGAGTTTGGTGTACAAGTTTGAGAATAGTTGTAAACGTGCCTATAGCTAAAATTAGCATGCCACCAATTCTCATTGTTAATTGTAAACCAAGTGTATCGAAACGATTTTCCATATCCTTACGGACATTTGTGATCTCAGTAGATAAATCCTTGTGCACTTCTGCTATATGTGCATCAACTTTCTCAAAACGTAAATTCATCTCAGCATATAAATCTTTGCGAACCTCTGTAATTTGAGCGTCAATTTTTTCGAAACGAGAATCAACTTTATCAAATCTGATATCAATTTCTTTACGAACATCATCAAGATCTCGTTTGGTCGCTACATCAACCGCCTCATGTGACTTACGCACAGCAATAGATATCGCTTTCACCTGATTTTTCGGCAAACCTTCTTTTTCTAATGTTTCAACAAATTCTTGTGTATTAAACGCAACCTGACCCATAAAGATACCTCCTTTTGATGGAAGTATAACACAATCATCCTCATTGTGAACTTAACCACACAATGAGAAATTTTCGCTGACTGAAAGGAGTGTGAATCCCAACAGCCAGCTAACCCTAAACCTAGATAGAATAGGATAATAAAAAAGTCTAGCTTTCCTGTGCTCATTTGTGAAGCACAATCGTTAATACAACAACATGCTAACCTGTATGCAATGGAAGGTATCGCATGAGAATCTTTGACCCCTCCCAATATCCAGAGTTACGCAATCTTTTCCCAGAGTTAACACCAGTCCAATTTGAGACATCGTTACTGTTTGCTTTTGGTATTCCTCAAAAGAAAATTTCTGTTTTGCGTTCTGTAAACTATCGATTGGTTAAACGAGAAATAGCAGAAGCAAAATCTAAATTCGGAACAAATTAATTAACCGGATTGTTAACGATATTTCATGTACACTTGGTGGTTTTTGCATTATACGGTTGTCGAAAACAAACAATAAATGATGCCGATGATTAATGATTTGTAGATCCCTTTAAGGGATCTATTACTATTTGTTGATTGAGATAATAATGCTTTCACAAATGAAATGAAAAGAGCAATGTGCCTTTTGACTCTACCTCTAACCATAAAAATGCATTCCAACACTAGGGAAACCTCAGCCAGCCACTAGAGCTGGCATTTGCGTTTCCAAATCACCATCGACGCAAGAAGAAATCATGCGCTATAGTTTACTTGCATCTGATGAATCAGATGTCGGGATTTGCAACCCGTCGGAATACCGTGTCGTAAAATGACACGCATAAACGTGTTTTTTATTACCTTAGCAACCTCTATGGTGGCTCAGGTAGGGGAAACTCAAAGGGTTCACCGGTTCACGGTATCCGGCATTGCAAACCCTGTCTGGGCTACCCCCAAGAGATTTGCAACTCCAGTGGTAACAAAATTTTAAAATGCCGTTGGAGGTCATTATGATCAATCTATCGATTATTCCATTTTATTTTGATAACATTCAAATTCGTACAATCATCATTAATAATAACCCTTGGTTTGTTGCATTAGATGTTTGTTAAGCATTGCAAATTACGAATAATCGTGATACTGTATAGTGACTTGATGATGGCGAAAAAATACTGTCGCTTTAACTGACAGTAATCGTTGAAACTCAAATACATTAATAATATCCAAATCAGGCATGCACACTTTAGTGCTCCGTTGTCGTGATGCAGTCAAACAAGGAATGCCCCCTCATCGTTTTCGCAAATGGGTAATAAATGAAATACTCCCATCAATCCGCAAAACTGGAAAATATGAGCATCCATAACCCAGACCAGAACTCTTAAACGATAACGATACTCGCAATCTCGCTCATCTTGTTTGGAGTATGGCTAACGGGATTTAGATTCGAGAAAGCATGGCCGCAAGGTATTTGGTATGCTCTCCGTCATGCAACAGGAGTCGCATCACCTCAACATTTCGAGGTTAATCAATTACCAATAATCGCAGAAGAATGCCGACTGATTTACGGCATTACTAACACTCTCAAATCAGCTATTTTCGATGTTGAAAAACAAGCTATCCGTCGTCTACTCCGTCATAAGGAAGATACGGAAACTGTACTTCGTGAAATACAGCAATTATTGGAAGTAAATACTTATGAACACTATAGCGTCATGACACAATTACTTGAAAAATGGTAACAAGCTAAAGTTAACAACTTGCTTCAACACTGTTAATATAAGGCCCATATGATGGGGCTATTTGTTATTTATAAAGATCGCTGAATATGAAAAACATAAAAAATAATATTAACTACATAATTCTATTATTAATTTTTTTAATATCAATATTCCTGAATATTTTTGTGTTTGAAGAAGACTCAAGAGTCCCTCATGTATCTACTTTTATTATACTCCTGATAACTTTTGTATTAATTATTAGCAATAGTAAGCTAAAAAAGTTTATAGGACTATTTCTTTTATTTTTAATAAATTTAAAAATTATTTATTCGTTATACTTTAATAGAAATGTAACAATATCTGTACTTCAATCAATGCTTGAAACCAATATATAAAGAAGCATTATTGATGTCAGATGGTTTATCTTTAAAGTTAATTTTACCTTCATTGATTTTAACAAAAGTCTTATTTTTCTTTTTAGTTAAAGTAAAAAAACACTTAAAAAATAATTCGCTATTTTTATATACAACACTATTTTTCACTGGCTTAACTGTTATTTTAACTATTGTTGATATAAAAGATGAATACAGATTAATTCCTAATATTAGAGAAGATAAAAGAGAACTTGGCGTTTTCTTACACCACAAGATACCTTTAGTGTTTGGAGATGTAGCTTATTTACTTATTGCCTCGTGTGGTAATAGCAAATATTCAGATACAAGTGAAATCGAGAAATTAAACAATTCCATAATTGCAAAGAAAAACAATAATAACAAAAATATTATATTGATTATGGAAGAAACCTCATTATTCTCACGTTACAGCGCATACGGTTATCATTTAAATACAACACCACATATGGTAAAAATCTTCTCTACAGAAAATGCTTGTATAGTAAATAATGCGCATTCGAGCGCACCGATAACTCGAGATTCTGTATCAATGACCTTAGCATTCTACACGCCAGAAAGAAAAGATAATTTATTTATTAATAAATCCATAGTAGAAATGGCTAGATATAATGGCTATAAAACTTATTGGTTAGGCTCTCAAGAAATTAAAGGAGAGCACGGTTATAAATATGGTTTCATTGCTCAAAAAAGTGATTATATAAAACTCACAAATTATAATGACAATAAGTTAGCAGCGCTATTATCCGATGTTTTATCAGATAACATTCAAAAACGATTTATTGTCATTCATCTATTTGGTAATCATATGCCTTATAATAACTATGATGAAATAGATAAAAAATCGTTACCAGAAGCTGAAAAATATGATTTGACGATTCATCATACTGACCGTGTTGTTAATGACATATTTAATGTTATTAACAAAAACAAAATTGATTATAATTTAATTTATACATCCGATCATGGCGAGGTTGTTAACGTCGGGCATGGATAAAAAAAGGTAGAGAACAATATCTGATACCCTTTATGTATAAATCCACTAATCCTAACTATGATTGTCAGTTTATTGAATCTTTTCGTAACAAAAATGGATATCTAAGTGGGTTAATGAATAAGTATATTTTATCAGGGCTTCTTGGTTATGAAATTGATAAAAGTATACTTACAAAAGAACAAGAATATGACAGAGTATTAACGGCAAATGAAGATGTTATACTCTTTTCTGATATAGAATAATAAATATTTCTATATAGGTTTTTCAGGCCAAACTATGTTACCTGCAGTAGATGCGTCAATACGATTAACTAATACACGATATTTTTCCAAGCTATCAGTCGTTTTTTCTCCTCTTCGGTCGCTATGTCTAAATCT